>JAGFJP010000092.1 GCA_024102665.1 Thiogranum sp.
ACTCATAATCCCTTGGTCCCAGGTTCGAGTCCTGGCGGGCCCACCATTCAGATCGCCTGCATCGCTGCACGTGATGCGACGTAAGCCACGCTGCCATTCCTGACTCACTGGCGATACCGGGTTTTCAATGCTTTAATAAGTGCGCCGATAACTCTGCAAATAAGCCAGACTTGAGGACACTCCCATGAGCCACCAGAACCCGGAAATCAAAGACGATCCCATGTACCGGCTGTTGCGCGAAGGTGAAGTCGAGGAATTCAACGCGCGCCGCGCCAGCGGCGAGACCTGTGATCTGACCGGTTGCGACTTCCGTACCCTGGACTTGCGTAAACTTCACGCCAGGGGGCTGGACCTGCGAGACTGCTATTTTCGTCAGTCCGATCTGCGCGGAGTCGATCTGTCAGAGGCGAACCTGGAAGGTGCGAGCATCAATGCCGCGAAAATTTCCGGAGTGTATTTCCCGCGTGAACTCAGCGCCGACGAAATCATGCTGTCACTGACGCACGGCACACGCATGCGCTATCGCAAGGATTGACTCTCGCCAAGCAGCGGCATGTAGCTCGCGTACCAGAACGCGGAACCCCCCAGGTGAGCGTTCACCTGCGCGAGATGGGCGCCGAGTTGATCCTGCAGTCCCTTGTCTTTTTTCAGACTCGCATGCCGGGAAGTCAGCTGCGCAATGACCGCACTGGCCGATGGCAGCGGACCGTCTTCGAGCGCAATGCGACCTTCCAGCATCGGGATCAGCGGCGCGTCGCTCTGCAGCCAGCGCCCTTCAATGAAGAAGCGGTCCCATCCGGTGCGCAGCATGGCTTCGACCACGGCAGCGCGTTCCGACTGCGCTTGCTGCTTTTCCCAGTCCCACAGGCCCTGCGCAACCAGCGCATAGTCTTCAAGCGAACCTTCCGCCAGCCGGGCATCACCGTCGAGCGCACGCGCCAGTCGCTTTCCGTCCCACAGGCGCTTCGTCAGCCAGGAGACGAGTTGCGCGGCCGGTCCGGCGTATCCGGATCCGGGTTTGACAGCATATCCTGCGGCGAGCGCGCTGAGCGCCAGGCCATTCCACGCCGCCAGTCCTTTGTTGTCCGCGGGCAGCGTGCGTTGGGCGCGGGCGGCCAGCAGTTTGCCGCGCGCCGACGACAACACGTTGTCCAGCCGTTCCGGTGTCCATTTCAGCTTCGCAGCGGCATCGACACGGGACATCTGCACCCGGGGCAGCTTGCCGTATTCAGTCTCCGCCACACCGGCGTCGAACCAGACGAGGTTAACCGCCTGCAGCTCCGGGGCATCCAGCAACGCCTCGAGCGCTTCCTCATCCCACAGGTAATAGAAGCCCTCCCGTCCCTTGTCATCTACCGCGGAAAAACTGCTGATGAAGTAACCGTCCCCGGCGCGCATTTCGCGCACCATGAAATCAAGGGTGCTCAGCGCAATATCACGATACCGGGTTGAGCGGAATTGCTCCGCGGCCTCGAAGTACAGGAGTGCCAGCTGGGCGTTGTCGTAAAGCATCTTCTCATAGTGCGGAACCTGCCAGCCGGGATCGGTGACATAGCGGAAAAACCCGCCGCCCAGCAGGTCGTGCAGACCCTGGTCGGCCATGCGATCCAGCGTCAGGCGGAGAAATTCGTCAAAATCTGTCTGCTCGCGGTGCGAGCGCAGCCAAAGCAGTGCGCGCAGCTGCGGGACCATGGGAAATTTGCTTTGCTGTCCGAACCCGCCTGCCAGCTCATCCTGCATGCGCTGTGCCTGCGCATTGAATTGTTGCGCAAAGGATAAGGCGGACGACGCCTGTCTGCTCTCGGCGCCGCGCACCTGGCGCCATTCCTGAATCGCTTGTTGCGCGAGCGTCTGCAGTTGCGCGGCATCGGTATCCCAGCGTTGCCGAAGCTCTGTCAGCAAGGCATGGAAACGATCTCTTGGCAGGTAGACGACCCCGAGGAACGGATAACCCTCGGGTGTCAGGAACACGTTCAGAGGCCAGCCCGCCTGTCCACGCGTGAGTTCGACGAACTCGATCAGGTGCGCATCCAGCGCCGGCTCCAGTTCGCGGTCGATCTTGACCGGAATAAAGGCTTCGTTGAGCAGTCGCGCCAGCTGTGGATCCTGATAACTTTCGCGTTGCATCACGTGGCACCAGTGACAGGAAAAGTACCCGATGGAGACCAGTATCGGGCGATTGAGTTCGCGGGCCTTGCGTAGCGTTTCCCGGTTCCATAGCTGCCAGTGGACGGCGTCCTGCTGGTGCATTGCCAGATAGGGCGAAGGATGTTCCGCGAGCTGATTGACAAGCGCAGACGGTGTCGCCGCCTCTACAGCGCATGACAACCAGCAGGCCAGCAGGATGCAGATCCGATTCATGCCATTTCCGTGACTACACGAGGACGATACGGCGTCCACGGATTGAAACCGGCCCGGCGGCGGAACATCTCTTGTCGCCGGACCCCCGCTCAGGAGTCGCGGGAGGTCTTTTCCTCGCGCTCGATATTATCGAGTTCGCTCTCCATTTCCCGGTCGGTCATGGGTTCGTATTCCTCATGCGGCGCTTCCGGCTCGGGCGCAAAGCGGTCCGCCATGAACACGCCCACCTCGAACAGCAACCACATGGGAATCGCAAGCAGGGTCTGGGAAATGATGTCCGGGGGCGTTAGCAGCATTCCGATCACGAACGCGGCGACAATGATATAGGAGCGTTTGGCGCGCAATGCCTCGGGCGTGACTGCGCCCGACCAGACCAGCAACACAGTCGCCACAGGCACCTCGAAGGCAATGCCAAAGGCAAAAAACAGGGTCAGAACGAAATCCAGGTAACGGCTGATATCGGTCTGCACCTCGACACCCGCCGGCGCGGTATGGGTGAGAAAACCGAACACCAGCGGAAACACCACGAAATAGGCGAACGCGGCACCCAGGTAGAACAGCAGCGTACTGGAGACCAGCAGGGGAAACGCCCGCTTCTTTTCGTGCCGGTACAGGCCGGGCGCGATGAAACCCCAGGCCTGGTAGAGAATGTACGGCATCGCCGCGAAGATCGCGGTCACCATCGCCAGCTTGAAGGGAGTAAAGAAGGGCGAGGCCACATCGATGGCGATCAGCTTGCCGCCTTCGGGCAGGTGTTTGATCAGCGGCCCCGCCAGCTCCGTGAACAACCAGTCAGCGAACGGCGCGAGGCCGAGAAAAATGACGACGACCACCAGCACCACACGCAACAGTCGGTCGCGCAATTCGATCAGATGGGAGACAAAGGGCTGTTCGTCGCCGGGTTCTTCCGGCGGAAAATGATTATCCGTTCGGGTCATTCGGTTTTTGCGTTACCGTACCGTCAGGCTTTTGCAACGGTTCGGCAGGCTTCCCCTGCGCGTCATGAATCGTCTGTCGCGTTTCTTCGATAATGTCGTGCAGCGGATTGCTCTCGGCCTGCTTGGCCAGAACTTTTCTCAGTTCGTCCGCGGCGATTTCGCGGTCAATGTCCTGCTTTACGGTGGCGACGAAACGGCGCGCCCGTCCGAGCCAGTGTCCGGCGGTGCGGGCCAGGCCCGGGAGTTTCTCCGGCCCGACCACCAGCAGCGCCACTACGGCGATAATCGCAAGCTCCCAGAAACCGATATCGAACATGATCGTTCAACGATACGGATCAGACTTTTTCGCGGTCCTTGGAACTGACTTCACCCTCGATCGTGTTACCGCGTCCCTGGTCTTCGAGTTTGCCCTCGCCCGTGCCCGGTTGATCTTCCTCTTTCATCGACTGGCGGAAACCCTTGATGGCGCCGCCGAGGTCACTGCCGATGTTGCGCAGGCGCTTGGCGCCGAACAGCACCAGCACGATCGCGAGAATAATTAGCAGTTGCCAAACACTGATACCCATAAACCTCTCCCGGAAAATTCTGTCAGGCTGGATCCGCCTGGGATGTGTCGCGCGCTGCTTTCTCGTCAAGCCCGGACAGTCCGAAACGGCGTTCAAGCTCGCTCAGCACCTGTTCAGGACCCAGGCCCTGATGCGCCAGCAACACCAGTGTATGAAACCATAAATCCGCTGTCTCATAAACCAGTTGCTCGGTATCCCCGCTCTTCGCGGCGATGACGGTCTCGGTGGCCTCTTCGCCGACCTTTTTCAGGATGGCGTCCAGCCCCTTGTGGTAAAGCGTTGCCACGTAGGAAGAATCCGGCTGCGCCTGTTTGCGCTGCTCGAGCACTCCGGCAAGCCGGTGCAGGATTTCATCACTCATGTCCGTCTTTCCCATAGATATCAGATGGATCTTTGAGTACCGGATCGACCGGTTTCCATTGACCCGCTTCGAGACGCCGGAAAAAGCAGCTGCGACGACCGGTATGACAGGCGATGCCGCCCTTTTGTTCGACCTGAAGGATCACAACGTCGTTATCGCAGTCCAGGCGTATTTCCCTGACGATCTGCCGGTGTCCCGATTCCTCGCCCTTGTGCCACAGCCTGGCGCGCGAACGCGACCAGTATACGGCGTGGCCTTGCTCGGCGGTCAGACGCAAGGCCTCGCGGTTCATCCAGGCCAGCATAAGCACGCGGCCGTCAACCGCATCCTGGGCAATGACGGGAACCAGTCCGTCGTCATTCCATTTGATGTCATTCAACCAGTCTGGGTCCATGAGTCTGTCCACCACCGTCCGGTACGCATGTGTGCGACACCCGGATCATTGACGCCCCGGCGCGCATCGGCGAATCAGCTACAGCCTGACCTCGATGCCGCACCCGGCCATGTGACGCTTGGCTTCGGCGATCGTGTACTCGCCGAAGTGGAAGATGCTGGCCGCCAGCACGGCGTCGGCGCCGCCCTGGGCGATGCCCGCGGCCAGGTGATCCAGGTTGCCTACGCCCCCCGACGCGATCACCGGCACATCCACCGCTTCGCTCACCGCGCGCGTCAGCTCCAGGTCGAAGCCGTTGCGTGTGCCATCGCGGTCCATGCTGGTCAGGAGGATTTCACCGGCCCCGTACTCGACCATGCGCCGGGCCCATTCGACGGCATCGATGCCGGTCGGCTTGCGCCCGCCGTGGGTGAAGATTTCCCAGCGCCGCTGCCCGCTTTGCGAACCGTCGTCGACCTGCTTGGCATCGATCGCGACCACGATGCACTGCGAACCGAACCTGTCGGCGGCCTGCCTGACAAACTCGGGATTGAATACCGCCGCGGTATTGATCGCCACCTTGTCGGCGCCGGCATTGAGCATGCGGCGGATATCCGCGAGCTCGCGAATGCCGCCGCCAACGGTGAGCGGGATGAACACTTCACCGGCAACCTGCTCGACCACGTGCACCATGGTTTCGCGCTGCTCGTGGCTGGCTGTGATATCGAGGAAGGTCAGCTCGTCGGCGCCCTCCTGATCGTAGCGGCGGGCAATTTCAACGGGATCGCCGGCGTCGCGAATATCGACGAAACGCACACCCTTGACAACGCGCCCGGCGTCGACGTCCAGACACGGAATGATGCGCTTTGCCAGGGCCACGTTCAGCTGCCGTCGACCAGTTTCTGCGCTTCGCCGAGATCGATAGTGCCCTCGTACAAGGCGCGGCCGATAATAGTGCCCATAATGCCTTCGTCCTCCGCCGCCAGAAGCGACCTGATATCGTCGAGACTGGTGATACCTCCCGATGCAATAACGGGGATGCTGATTGCGCTGGCCAGTTTCACGGTAGCGTCGACGTTGACGCCCTTCATCATGCCATCGCGGCTGATATCGGTATAGACGATGGCCTCCACGCCGTCGCGTTCGAAGCGCCTGGCCAGGTCCACCACATCATGGTTGGATAACTTCGACCAGCCATCGATCGCCACCTTGCCGTCTCTGGCGTCCAGGCCGACGATGATATGCCCGGGGAACTCCAGGCACAGATCGTTCACGAAGTGCGGCGCGCTGACGGCCTTGGTGCCGATGATCGCATACTGCACGCCCGCATCCAGATAGGACTGTACGGTGTCCTCGTCCCGAATGCCGCCACCGACCTGTATCGGCACGTCCGGGAAGCTCTCCGCGATACGTCGAATGACTTCGGCATTGACCGGCTTGCCTGCGAACGCGCCGTTGAGATCAACCAGATGCAGGCGGCGGGCGCCGGCATCCACCCATCGCTGCGCGACTTCGAGCGGATCGTCGGAAAAAACGGTTTCCTCGTCCATCCGACCCTGCCGCAGCCGAACGCACTTGCCGTCTTTGAGATCAATGGCAGGAATCAGCAGCATGCTTCGGTCCTCATTTCTTCTGTCCATTTTGTCATATCGGGTGTGGTGAAATGTGGTCGCGCTCAGCCACCGCCGTCCCAGCGGCTGAAATTGCGCAGCAACGTCAATCCGGCGCGCTGGCTTTTTTCCGGGTGAAACTGTACCGCAAACAGGTTTCCCCGGGCCAGCGCACAGCAGAATTCCCCGCCGTAGTCACTGGTGCCCGCCTGATCGACCGGATCGGCCGGCACTGCGTAATAGCTGTGCACAAAGTAGAAGCGGCTGTCCTGATCGATGCCGTCCCACATCGGGTGATCATTCTGGCGCACCTGGTTCCAGCCCATGTGCGGCACCTTGAGCCTGGCGCCACTGCAAGGGTCCACGAGGTTTTCCGCAAAACGCCGCACCTCGCCCGGGATGATGCCAAGGCAACCTGTACCGCCATTTTCCTCGCTGCGATCGAGCAGCGCCTGCATGCCGAGGCAGATTCCGAGCACCGGTCGGGTCGTTACCGCTTCACGAATCACCCCATCGAGGCCGCGGCGCCGCAACGCGTCCATGCAGTGCGCGATGCCGCCCACCCCGGGGAAGATCACGCGCTCGGCGGCGAGAATCTCCTGCGCCTCCGAACTCACCAGCACGCGCGTGTTGCCGGCGACATGCTCCACGGCCTTGGCAATGGAATGCAGGTTGCCCATTTCATAATCGATTATGGCGATGGCTGACATGAATTGCTGAAGATAACGGGGTCAATCCGAAGCAGAACGTCCTGGGTTACAGGCTCCCCTTGGTGGATGGCATTATGCCGGCCATGCGCGGATCAGGTTCGGCAGCCATGCGCACCGCTCGGCCAAAAGCCTTGAACACTGTCTCGGCGATGTGGTGCGCATTCATGCCCTGCAGACAATCAATGTGCAGCGTGGCCTTGGCGTGATTGACAAATCCCTGAAAAAACTCGTGGAAAAGGTCGACATCAAAGTCGCCAATGCGGGCGCGCGGAAAGCTGACGCGGTATTCCAGTCCGGGGCGTCCGGAAAAATCTATCACCACCCGCGACAGCGCTTCATCCAGCGGCACATAGGCGTGGCCGTAACGGCGGATCCCTTTCTTGTCGCCCAGCGCGCGATCAAACGCCTGTCCAAGCGTAATACCGATGTCTTCTACCGTGTGGTGGGCATCGATATGCAGATCACCTTCGGCTTTAATGGAAATGTCCAGCAAGCCATGACGCGCAACCTGGTCGAGCATGTGATCCAGAAAGGGCAGCCCGGTTTGCAGTTCGGCGCGGCCGCTGCCGTCCAGATCCAGGTTTACGGCTATCCGCGTCTCCAGGGTATCGCGCTCTACCTGCGCTGCTCGAGAAGTCATTTTTGTTCAATCAAATCAGATAATCAGCCATGGCAAGCATCGTAGCGGAAAACCGGCACCGAGAGAACCACTGCCGACCAACTTATTTATATGTTGATCCAGGTCAATGAATTTGCTCAAATTGGCCTCCTGGTAGTTTCACGTGCAGCGCGCCATGCCCACCCGCAAGCTCGAAAAAGTCGTCTCGCTCAAGGAAATCAAGGTTGCCTGCCAGGCGTGCAGCCTGAACGAGATCTGTCTTCCGGTCGGCATGGGTGAGACCGACCTCGACCGGCTCGATTCCATCATTGACCGCAAGCGCCCGCTGGCACGCAATGATCATCTGTTCCGCATTGGCGACCCTTTCCAATGCCTGTATGCGGTACGCTCCGGCTCGCTGAAAACCTATGCCACTTCCGAGGACGGTCAGGAGCAGGTGATGGGCTTCCACTTGCCGGGTGAACTGGTCGGCCTGGATGCGATCGCCGATGGCCGCCATCCACTGGCCGCCAAGGCACTGGAAACCACCAGCCTCTGCGAAATACCGTTTGCAGATCTCGAGGCACTCAGCCGCCAGCTGCCTTCCCTGCAACATCAGTTGCTGCGCGTGATGAGCCAGGAGATCCGTGCGGATGAACAGAACATGGTGACGCTGGGCCAGAAGTCCGCGGAAGAACGGCTGGCCTCGTTCCTGATCAGCCTGTCGAGCCGGTTCAGACGCCGCGGCTTCTCCGAAAACCAGTTCAATCTGAGCATGTCACGCAGCGATATCGGCAATTATCTCGGGCTTGCGCTGGAAACCGTAAGCCGTTTGTTCACCCGTTTCCAGAATGAAGGCCTGCTGCGCGTCGACCGCAAGCACATCGAATTGCTCGACCGCGCACGCCTGTGCATGTTTTCCAGCGCGAAATGCAGCAGTTCCGAGGAACCCCGCATACTGCGCCCGAACGCTTCCAGCTAGCGCTTCCCGCACCCGGGGGAAATCGAAATCTTTTTGACCTGCGTCAAGGCAGGCAGTGCCCTCAACCCCCAGAGTTTAACTCCCGAATTCAACCCCCCAGGGAGAAATGAAATGAGTGGTACATTCAAGGCAGCCGCACTGGGTGCTGCTATTGCGGCATCGTTCACCTGCGCACCCGTCATGGCCTACGAAACCGGCGATATCCTGTTGCGCGTCGGCGCAGCGGGTGTTTACCCCAGCGGCGAATCCGAGGAAATCACCGCCATCGCTGCGGGCGCCGAGGTCGAAGTCGATTCCGCCTGGAGCCTGGGTCTCAGCCTGGCGTATATGTTGACCGATGACATCGGCGTAGGCCTTCTCGCCGCCTACCCCTTCACGCACGACGTTGATGCCAAGGGCAGCATTTCCGGCCTGGGCAAGGTCGGCGAGATCACTCACCTGCCGCCCACGCTCACCCTGCAGTATTATTTCAACAACAGCAGCGCTTTCACGCCTTTCGTTGGCGCCGGCTTGAACTACACCTTTATTTATGATGAGGACACCGACGGCGCTCTTGCCGCCGCAGACCTGGATGTCGATGACTCGTGGGGCTACGCACTTGAAGCCGGTGTCGATTACGCTATAAATGACAAGTGGATGGTCAGTGGCCAGGTGTATTACATCAACATCGAAACGGAGGCCGAGGTCAGTGGTGTCGGGAAATTCGATATCGACGTCAATCCCTGGGTCTACCTTATCACCGCCGGTTACAAGTTCTGATCCGCAGCAACACGGGCAGTGGCGGAAGCGCCACTGCCTGGTTTCGTCAATTAAACATAAACTCATAGGGAAGCACTATGGACTCACAGACCACGTATAACTACAAGGTCGTGCGCCAGTTCACCGTGATGACCGTCGTGTGGGGCATCGTCGGCATGCTGGTGGGCGTAATCATTGCCGCGGAACTGGTTTGGCCGCAGCTGAGCTTTGATCTGCCGTGGCTGCATTTCGGACGGTTGCGGCCGCTGCACACCAATGCCGTGATTTTCGCCTTTGGCGGCTCGGCGTTGTTCGCGACATCCTATTATGTAGTGCAGCGAACCTGCCAGGTACGCCTGTTTGCCGGGGGTCTTGCTGCTTTCACCTTCTGGGGCTGGACTCTGGTAATTGTCCTCGCTGCGGTAAGCCTGCCACTGGGAATCACCACCAGCAAGGAATACGCCGAGCTCGAGTGGCCGATCGACCTTCTTATCACCCTGGTCTGGGTGGCGTACGCCATAGTGTTTTTCGGCACCATCATGAAACGCCGGGTCAAACACATTTACGTTGCCAACTGGTTTTACGGTGCTTTCATACTGACCATCGCAGTGTTGCACATCGTCAACAGCGCGGCATTGCCGGTGAGCCTGACCAAGTCGTACTCGGTATATCCCGGCGCCATCGACGCCATGGTTCAATGGTGGTACGGGCACAACGCCGTGGGTTTCTTCCTGACCGCCGGGTTCCTCGGCATGATGTATTACTTCGTTCCCAAGCAGGCAGGACGTCCGGTGTATTCCTACCGCCTGTCAGTGGTGCACTTCTGGGCGCTGATCTCCACCTACATGTGGGCCGGCCCTCACCATCTGCACTACACCGCCCTGCCCGTGTGGGCGCAATCGCTGGGCATGGTGTTTTCACTGATCCTGCTGGCGCCGTCCTGGGGTGGCATGATCAACGGCATCATGACCCTGTCCGGCGCCTGGCACAAACTGCGTGATGATCCGATCCTCAAGTTCCTGATCGTATCCCTGTCCTTCTACGGCATGTCGACCTTCGAAGGCCCGATGATGTCGATCAAGACCGTCAACGCATTATCCCACTACACCGACTGGACGATCGGCCATGTGCATTCCGGAGCGCTGGGCTGGGTGGCGATGGTATCTATCGGTTCGGTGTATTTCCTGATCCCGAAACTGTTCGGGCGCGAGCAGATGTACTCGATCCGACTCATCGACTGGCACTTCTGGATGTCGACCATCGGTGTCGTGCTGTACATCGTCGCCATGTGGATTTCCGGCATCATGCAAGGGCTGATGTGGCGAGCCGTGAACGAGGACGGAACCCTGACTTACAGCTTCGTCGAGTCGCTGGAGGCCATGTATCCCTTCTATTTCGTGCGTTTCCTGGGCGGCGCTTTATTCCTTACCGGCATGCTGGTCATGGCCTACAACGTCATCAAAACCGTGTCCGGAGCGCGCCCTGCCGATGCTCCGATTCCGCAAACGGCCTGAGTGGAGAGAGCTGCTATGAGTCATGAAATCGTCGAGAAAAATATCGGCCTGATGGCCGTGCTCATCCTGCTCGTCATCAGCGTCGGCGGGCTGGTTGAAATCGTGCCATTGTTCTTTCTGAAGAGCACGACAGAGCCGGTGGAGGGTCTGAAGCCCTACACCGCGCTGCAACTGGAGGGCCGCGACATCTATATCCGCGAAGGCTGTTATTTGTGCCACTCGCAGATGATCCGTCCGTTCCGCGCCGAAACGGAGCGCTATGGTCATTATTCGGTTGCCGGAGAGTTTGTCTACGACCATCCTTTCCAGTGGGGCTCCAAGCGCACCGGACCGGACCTGGCGCGGGTGGGTGGCCGCTACAGCGACGACTGGCACCGTGTGCACCTGATCAATCCGCGGGACGTGGTGCCCGAATCCAATATGCCGAGCTTTCCGTGGCTTGACGAAAACGTGCTGGACGGCCGCTTGACGCCGAAGAAACTGGAGGTGATGCGAACCATGGGCGTACCGTACACGGACGAGGATATCGCCGGCGCCACGGCCGCTGTTCAGGGCAAGACAGAACTCGATGCCCTGGTGGACTACCTGCAGAACCTCGGCACAGCCCTCGCGTCGCGGAGGTAATCGAAATGGATATCAACACACTCCGCGGCATCGCGACCGCCCTGGCGCTGATCGCCTTCATCGGTGTCTGGATCTGGGCCTGGAGCGGCAAACGCAAGCGTGCCTTTGATGAAGCGGCAAACCTGCCGTTTGCAGATGACAACATCGACCAAAACAGCAAAGGTGGTCAACATGACTGTCAATGATTTCAGTTTCACGAGTAACTTCTGGAACGTCTGGATTATCGTACTTACGCTTGGCAACATCCTCGCCTGCTGGTGGCTGATTCGCTGGACAAGCAAACACAAGGAGGGGGAAGCGGCGAGCGGCGATACCACCGGGCACAGCTGGGATGAAACCCTCGCCGAGTACAATAACCCGTTGCCACGCTGGTGGCTTTGGCTGTTCTACATCACCATGATTTTCGGCCTGGTGTATCTCGTCCTCTATCCCGGACTGGGATCGTTCCGCGGCGTGCTCGACTGGACTCACCAGAAGGCGTATGCAAAGGAAATGGAAGCGGCGGAAGAACGCTACGGGCCCCTGTTCGCGAAGTTTGCGGCACAACCGGTTGCACAACTCGCCAACGACCCGGACGCATTGAAAATCGGACAACGCCTGTTCGTAAACTACTGCGCCAGCTGTCACGGGTCCGACGCCGGCGGCGGCCCCGGTTTTCCCGATCTGAGCGATAACGACTGGTTGTGGGGCGGCAGCCCGGAGGCCATCAAGACCAGCATTCTGGACGGGCGCACCGGTGCCATGCCGGCATGGGGCGCAGTGCTGGGCGACAAGGGTGTCGAAGAAGCGACCGCCTATGTTCTCGCCCTGAGCGGACGCGACGCCGATGAAACGCTGGTCGCCGCAGGCAAGACACATTATGACACCTACTGCGCAGCCTGCCACGGCGCCGACGGCACCGGCAACAACGCCCTGGGCGCACCGAACCTGACAGACGACAACTGGCTGTACGGCGGCTCGCCGGGCGTGATTCGCCAGACCATTGCGCAGGGGCGTACAGGTCGCATGCCCTCTCACCGCGAGTTTCTGGGCGAAGACAAGGCCCATTTGCTGGCAACCTACATCTACAGCCTCTCGAACTAGCGGCAACCAGATTCAAACATGCCAGATGAACGGGCAACGACAAAACCAGTGTCTTCTACGGACGTCCGCCAGGACTCTGTAGAAGACGAAATCTACGCCAGGCACCAGAAAGTCTATCCGCGCGAGGTTCACGGAATTTTCCGTAACCTGCGCGTGCTTGGCGTGGTGACCCTGCTGGGCCTCTTTTACGGCGTCGCCTGGCTGCCGTGGGACGGGCGCCAGGCCGTGTTGTTCGATTTGCCGGCACGCAAGTTCTACGTCTTCGGACTGACGTTCTGGCCGCAGGACTTTTTCTTTTTTGCCTGGCTGCTGGTGATCGCCGCACTGTCCCTGTTTTTCTTTACCGCCCTGGCAGGGCGGCTGTGGTGCGGGTATGCCTGCCCGCAGACCGTCTGGACCGAGGCGTTCCTGTGGATCGAGCGCAAGGTCGAGGGCACGCGCAACCAGCAGATGAAGCGCGACAAGGGGCCTATGAGCGCATCCAAATTCCGGGTGAAGGCGGCCAAGCATTTTCTGTGGATCGCGTTTTCGCTGTTTACCGGTTTCACCTTTGTCGGCTACTTCACACCGATTCGCGAACTGGCCGTTTCGGCGGCGAATTTTTCGCTCGGTCCCTGGGAAACGTTCTGGGTTTTCTTTTACGGTTTTGCAACCTATGGCAACGCCGGCTGGATGCGCGAACAGGTGTGCATCTACATGTGCCCGTACGCGCGGTTCCAGAGCGCCATGTTCGACAAGGACACGCTCGTCATCGCCTACGACGAAGCGCGAGGCGAACCGCGTGGCTCGCGCAAGCGCGGCATCGATTACCGCAAGGCCGGCCTGGGTGACTGCATCGATTGCACGCTGTGCGTGCAGGTGTGCCCTACCGGGATCGATATTCGCGACGGCTTGCAGTACCAGTGCATCGGCTGCGCCGCCTGCATTGACGCATGCGACGACGTCATGGAAAAAATGGACTATCCGAAGGGACTGATCCGCTATACCACCGAGCACGCGATGGCGGGCACCCGCACACAGGTAGTACGGCCAAGAACCATAATGTATATCATACTGCTCACCGTCCTGAGCATCGGCCTGATTTATGCCATCAGTCAGCGCATGCCGCTGGAACTCGACATCCTGCGCGATCGCAATATCCTGTTCCGTGAAACCGCCGAAGGCATGGTTGAGAATGTCTATACGCTCAAGGTGATCAACATGGATGAACAGACCCGCGTCTACCGCCTGTCGGTCGCCGGTCTCGAGGGACTGGAGCTGATGATGGCCGAGCAACGCGTCGAGGTAGAGCCTGGCGAAGTGCTCAATCTTCCTGTGTCGGTTCGCGTCGATCCTGTGGTACTCGAACGCGCGGCCAACGAAATCGAATTCACGCTGTCGGCCGAAGATGACCCCGGCCTGTCCCGTACTCAAACGGCCCGATTCCTCGGACCGGTATTTTCCAGGTGAAACGCAAATGCAAAAACCATCCGGTGCTGATAATACTTTGCCCTGGTACCGACAGGGCTGGCCCTGGCTGCTGATCGCGATCCCGGCAAGCGCCGTGATCGGCGGAATCATCACTCTCGCGCTGGCCATACAGAGCCCCAATGCCCTGGTAGTCGATGACTATTACAAAGAGGGCCTGGCCATCAACCAGAAAATGCACCGGCTGGCCACCGCCGAGAACATGGGCCTGCGGGGTTTGCTGCGCAGCGACGGCAAGCAGTTGACACTTCACCTGGACAGTGGCACGCCGGTCGGCGATCGCACGCTGACGCTTCGTCTCGTACACGCGACGCGCGCGGAACTGGATCGGCAGCTGGAACTGCGCCAGGTTGACGATGGCAGTTACATCACGGAACTGGACAGGCTCGTTCCCGGTACCTGGTATCTGTTTCTGCAACCCGGAAACAACGCCTGGGAAATCCGCGCGAGAATGGCGATCGATGGCGCGTTCCAGGCCTATCTGACGTCGAAAGGATAAGCCGGTTGAACCCCGCTGGCTACGCGGGCGGGGCTGGACTTGCCAGCCGGCAAACCTATAGTATTGAAAGGGGCTTTAGTCGGCACTGACCAGCGCAATGAAGGGCGCCGGTACCACGCGGTTCTGATGCTCGATAGGGGAGGAAAAGATGGCCGAAATTCCTGTCATGCAGCGTATCATTGCTGTGCTCTGGCCTTCCTTTATCACCTCGGGTATCGCCACCGGCCTGTTTTTTACCGCTTTCGATCCGGCCGACCTGGTAAGCCTGACGGGCAAGCTGGAGATCAGCCGCATGGGAGCCTACAGTATCGGATTCTTTCTGTTCTGGTTGCTGACATCGACTACCTGCGCCCTGACCTGCTATTTTCAGCGTCCCTGCGACCAGATCAAAGGCCACCGTTAACTCGCGTTCCCACCCGCTCGCCACGTTCACCAACCCGCAACCAGAACGTCACAGGTCCATCATTGACCAGACTGACCTGCATACTGGCGCCGAACACGCCGCTGGCGACGCGGCCGTGCTGGCTTTTTGCCTGGCTGACCAGGTAATCGAACCATCGCTGCCCGGTTGCCGGGTCGGCAGCCGGAGTAAAACTCGGTCGCATGCCTTTGCCGGTGTCTGCGGCGAGAGTGAACTGGGGCACCAGTAATAACCCGCCTTGCAGATCAGTAATGCTGCGATTCATTTTTCCCTGTGCATCATCAAAGATCCGGTAGCCCAAAATCCTTTCCAGCAGGCGGTCCACCTGCGGCGCGCCGTCATCCTTCTCCACCCCTACCAAAACCAGCAGCCCTGCATCGATGGCAGCAACAGGCTCCCCTCCAACTTCAACGGAAGCCCTGGAAACACGCTGCAACAACGCGATCACGCCAATCGCTCTGCAAAATCGTCCGTCGCCTTGATCAAGGCATCCACAATGCCGGGCTCCCCGGCGGAATGGCCGGCATCATCGACCACCTCGAACTGCGCTTGCGGCCAGGCGCGATGCAGTTCGTAAGCTTGTTCCATGGGGCAAACAACATCATAGCGTCCCTGTACGATCGTCCCTGACAGAGTCTTGAGAGCGTTGGCATGGTCGAGTATATGGTTGGGCGCGACAAAACAGTCGTTGATGAAATAATGACATTCGATACGTGCCATGCTCAGTGCGACGTAGGCGTCGCTGAAATGCTGCACCAGCGACGGGCTGGTGCGTAGCGTGGAAGTTCGCGCCTCCCAGGTCGACCAGGCACGGGCAGCCGCGAGGCGCGCGACTTCATTGTCTCCGGTCAGCAGGCGATAGTAGGCGCTGACCATATCGGAGCGCTGCGACACCGGCACTGGCGCAACGAAGTCTTGCCAGTAATCCGGAAACAGGCGCGAGGCGCCATCCTGGTAGAACCACTGGATATCCTGCCGCCGGCACAGGAAAATACCGCGCAGCACCATCCCCAGCACTCGGTCGGGGCAGGCGGCCGCATAGATGAGGCTCAGCGTGGAACCCCAGGAGCCACCGAAAAGCAGCCACCGATCGATGCCGAGTCTCTCGCGCAAAGCCTCTATGTCAGCGAGCAGCGCCTGCGTGGTGTTGCCGTCCAGTTCGGCATGCGGCGTCGAACGCCCGCAACCACGCTGGTCGAACAGGATAATCCGGTATCGCCGGGGATCGAAGTATTGCCTGTGATAGGGGTGGCAGCCACCACCCGGCCCGCCGTGCACAAACAACACCGGTATGCCCGACGGGCTGCCACACTCCTCGACGTAGATGTGGTGAGGGCTTTCGACCCCGATGGTATGGCGGACGTAGGGTTCGATTGGAGGATACAGGGTTCGCATTCGCATCATTCTGGCAAAAAAAAGGCGTGCCCGGCACGCCTTTTTTACGGTTTCGAAACTGTCGCTCTAGATAAAGAGGCAGACGTCCGAATCCTTCGCCACCGGCAGGAAGTAGGTCGCGCCGACATAGTCGGTAACTTCGGGAATGAACTCGCTCTGATCGAATCCGAAAACATCCACGGTCATCTGGCAGGCAACCATCTTGACATCGGCTTCGATACACAGATCGCGCAGCTCTTCCACAGTGGCAACACCCTTGTTCTTGAAAGTCTTCTTCATCAGGCCTGTAGCCACTTTCTCGAAGCCGGGTACGCCCGCCATCAGCAGGTTCGGCATCGGCCAGTTGAAATCCTGGAACCACTTGGGACCAAAAGGCATTTTCATCGGCATGGCAGGATTGCCAAGCGGACTGACTTCCGAAGGAATTTCCTTTTTCAGCAGCAGCAAGCCGTAGAAGGTGAAGAAAATGGAAGTATCCCATCCCAAAGCAGCCGACGTAGAGGCCAGGATAAAGGGCGGATACGCCCAGTCCAGTGTGCCCTTGGTGGCAATAATCGACATCGAGGGCGTACGTGCTTCTTCGATCTTCTGCAATTTGGTCGGCAGCAGTTCATCCAGCTTTTGGTCGAGCCACGCGTCCAATTGCGCTTGGTTCATGCTTTCGGCGGTCGTTGACATAATGTTCTCCTCCTAAGCCGCTCTGTTCACGGTTAGATATCTGATCTCGTTTAAGATGTGTCGAAACTTCAGGGACACACCCGTACCCCCAAGGTTTCTACCGCTGTACCTGTATCAGGAACCGCCATTGGCGGAAACGCTGGCCTGGACAGAATGGCAAGGGGTGGCACCCGGCGTTCGATTATATGAACGGTTATTTGAACGGTCAAACTATTGGCAGCAAATACCCGGCAGGCAACTCACTGAATCAACACTGTTCCCACGGCAGGCCGTGGAAACGCCACCCTCCGAGGGTGCCGCGGTGATGCTCTTCGTCGAGGTCGCCCTCGAAGCCTTCGGCGACATTGAATACGTCACAAAATCCTTCTTGGATCAATAACATGCCAGCCTCTAACGAGCGTTTTCCGCTGCGACAGATAAGGACTACCGGCACGCCGGAACCGGACGGATCATGACAGACTCCGCCCAGTACCAGTTTGCGAATTTCAGTGACAAAATTCGGATTCAGTTTCCAGTCAGGGTAGTCAATCCAGGGGATGTGTATGGCGCCGACAGGGTGGCCTACGAACAGAAATTCCATGTCCGAGCGCACATCGACCAGGACGGCGCGTGGCTCATCCTGCAACAGCTGCCAGGCCTCGTTTGGCGTAATGGTGCGCACTTCCTCCATCGGCGACTCCTTTTGCGTAAGTTGTGTCCAGTATAGTGTGCTGGCAGAAGCTGCCAAGCCTCACGGAAAGTACCGGTTATGGTGAAAGTCGACAAACGTTTGATGCGCTGCGCCGGGCGCGCGATCGCCCGTTTTTCCATGATCCGGGAAGACGATCGCATACTGCTGGGCGTATCCGGCGGCAAGGACTCGTTATCTTTGTTACATATCCTGCGACAGCTGCAACGGCATGCGCCGGTCCGTTTCCAGCTGGCGGTCATTACCGTCGATCCGATGATCGAAGGCTTCAATCCATCACCGCTGATACCCTACGTGGAAGCCCTTGATGTCCGCCACTTCTTCCAGCGCGAACCCATCTTCGAGCGCGCCCGTGAGCACATTTCCGGCGATTCGTTCTGTAGCTGGTGCGCACGCATGAAGCGCGGTGTCATGTACGCTACCGCGCGCCGTGAAGGCTACAACGTCGTGGCGCTGGCACAGCACCTGGACGACCTCGCGGAAAGTTTCCTGATGTCAGCGTTTCATGGCGGGCGTCTGAAAACCATGAAAGCGCACTACACCATCAGTGATGGCGACTTGCGGGTGATCCGGCCGCTGGTCTACGCCCGCGAATGGCAGACCCGGACATACGCGCGCAAAGCAGCGCTACCGGTAATCGGCGACAACTGTCCCGCGTGCTTTTCCATGCCGACGCAACGCCAGCACATGAAAATGCTGCTGGCCGATGAAGAAAAGCGAAATCCGTTACTGTTTAAAAGCATTTTGTCAGCAATTACGCCTTTGATGAGCATCAGAGACGCAAATCAGCCATAATTCCCCACCTGGACAGTCAAAAAGCAGGAATAACATGAAGTATGGCGCATATAATCCCGCCTTATCGAGAATAGGCCTGATCAGCCATTATTTTCGTATTTTCTGCGCAGTATATTGGTACAGGTGGGAAATATTGACCACAATTCGACGTCAGGTAGCTTTATTTATCCGCTTCAGGAACACCTTCATTTCTTTGGCGGCCTGGATATCGCCTTTGCGCTCAGCAACCGCAATGCCCTTTTCGAACGCTGCCGCGGCCTCGTCGCGGCGCCCGACCTCGGCAAGCACTTTGCCGTAAGCTTTCCAGGCCGCCGAATAATCCGGATCCTGTGCCACTGCCTGGGCAAGGTGCTCCCTGGCGTTATCAAGCCGGCCATCGGCTTGGCACGCCAGTCCCAGGCTATACCTCAACAGCGCGCTGTCCTGGCCACTGGCCAGCATGCGCTCCAGACTCTCGATGCGGTTCATCGCAAACGCCTCAGGCTTCGCCGCCATTGCGCATTGGCGCGGTCCGTTGCAATTCTCACGCGTCGCCCCACTTCGTTTTCATACCAGCCTCGCTCGTACTCGAGAGGCTCGACCTCGTATCCCCACCAGGCACCGTCGGCGTCCTGTGCGACCCAGGCCACCCAACCCGGTAGCGCAGGCCAGTCAGCGCACACCGACGCCACCTGAGATACATGCCGCTAGCTGCTGCACTGCAAAACTGTTTCCGCTCAGCGGCGCCAGAATGCCGGTGAAAGCAGCACCAGCAACGTGAAGATCTCGAGGCGGCCAAGCAACATGGCCAGACAGAGCACCCATTTGGCCGTGACATTGATATCACCATAGTGGAAACCCACTTCTCCGAGACCCGGACCCAGGTTGTTGAGGCAGGCGGCCACCGCGGAAAAAGCCGTAACCTGATCAAGGCCGGTAGAAAGCAGAATCAGCATCATCAACGTAAAACATCCCACATAGGTCGCAAAGAAACCCCACACGGCTTCGATTACCCGCTCGGGTACGGCTTTGTTCCCCACCTTCACAGGTATCTGGGCGTTGGGATGAATCAGGCGATTTATTTCGCGCACCCCCTGCTTGAACAGCAGCAGAAAACGGATGACCTTCATGCCGCCACCCGTGGATCCGGCACTGGCGCCGATAAAACTCGTGAACAACAGCAGGACCGGCAGGAAGCCAGGCCAGTAAAAATACTCGGCGGTCGTAAATCCCGTGGTGGTTCCGATCGACACCGCCTGGAAAATGCCGTGATGCATGGCATCACCGAACTTGTCGAACGTGCCGCTGAGATAGAGGTAGGTGACGGTCACAGCCGCCACCAGCGTCAGTATCGTGATGTATGCCTTGAACTCGGGATCGCGCAGATAGGCGAGCGGACTGCCGGAACGCCATGCGACAAAATGCAGCGAGAAATTGACGCCCGAAAGCAGCATGAATACAACCGCGACGGTCTCTATGGTCGTGCTCTGAAAGTAGCCAATACTGAGATCGTGCGTTGAAAATCCGCCGATCGCCACGGTCGAAAAGCTGTGCGCTACGGCATCGAAGATGTCCATCCCGGCAATCCAGTATGCGACGGCGCAGCCGACGGTCAGCCCCAGATAGATGTACCACAGCGCCCTTGCCGTTTCGGTGATGCGCGGAGTCAACTTGTTGTCTTTCATCGGACCCGGCGTCTCGGCGCGATACAACTGCATACCACCGATGCCCAGCATGGGCAGCACGGCGACCGCGAGAACGATAATACCCATTCCGCCCAGCCACTGAAGTTGCTGCCGGTAAAACTGGATTGATCGGGGCAACTCATCGATGCCGGTTATGACGGTTGCACCGGTGGTCGTCAGTCCCGACATGGACTCAAACATGGCATCCGTGAAACTCATGTGCGGCTGCTCGGAAAGCGCTAAAGGCACGGCGCCAAGCACGGCGAGCACGGTCCAGAACAACGAGACTACGAAGAAACCGTCGCGAACCCGTAACTCCCGGCGCTGGTTACGCACCGGATACCAGCACAGGATCCCGATGACCAGCGCGCCGACCATCGTCGCAAAGAACGCGGTCTGACTGCCCTCGCCCAACCAGATGGCGATCAGCAATGGCGGAAGCATGGTAGCGCTCGAAACCGTGAGCAACATACCCAGAATGCGCTGTATGGTGCCGAATCGCATTCCGGATCAGAAAAACGTAACACCGACCTGAAACAGGTGTTCGACGTCAGGGATGTGTCGCTTGTCCACCAGAAACAGGATGAC
Source organism: Thiogranum sp. (assembly GCA_024102665.1). GTDB lineage: Bacteria > Pseudomonadota > Gammaproteobacteria > DSM-19610 > DSM-19610 > Thiogranum. The sequence goes on from JAGFJP010000092.1 coordinate 20,654, forward strand.
GTGGTCATCGCTCTGAATCACGGTGTCGTGGTGAGCAATGATGACGTCCTCGCCGCGCACGATGGCACCGATCGTCGCGCCGGGAGGGAGCTTGATATCCTCGATCACCCGACCGACGACCTTGGAGGTCTTGCTGTCGCCGTGGGCCACCGCCTCTATGGCTTCGGCGGCGCCGCGTCGTAACGAATGAACGACAGCCACATCACCACGCCGAACGTGCGCCAACAGACTGCCGATGGTGGCCTGCTGCGGCGACACCGCGATATCGATGGCCTCGCTCTGCACCAGGTCGACGTAGGAAGGACGATTGATCAGTGACATCACCTTGCGCGCCCCAAGCCGCTTGGCAAGCATTGCGGACAGAATGTTTGCCTCTTCATCATTGGTCAGGGCACAGAAAATATCGGTGTTCTCTATATTCTCTTCTATCAGCAAATCCTCATCGGCGGCGTCGCCCAGCAGCACAATGCTCTTGCCCAGCAATTCCGACAGCTGCCGCGTGGTTTCAGGATTGCAGTCGATCAGCTTGACCTGATAGCGGCTTTCTATAGAAAGGGCCAGGCGCAAACCGATGTTACCGCCGCCGGCGATGATGACTCGCCTGACCGGCTTGTCGAGCGCGCGCAGTTCGCTGGTGACGGCACGGATGTCTTTGCGCGCGGCGATAAAAAACACCTCGTCATCGGCCTCGATAACAGTGGTTCCCTCGGGAAGAATTGCGCTGCCGCGGCGAAAGATCGCGGCAACCCGCGCTTCGACACCAGGCATGTGTTTTTTCAGTTCGCGCAGCTGTTGTCCGACAAGTGGCCCACCCCTGACCGCTCTGACCGCCACCAGCTGCACGCGGCCGCCGGCAAAATCCAGAACCTGGAGGGCTTCGGGTTGTTCTATCAGTCTCTGGATGTACTCGGTGACCAGCTGTTCCGGGCTGATCAGCACATCGATCGGCAAGGCTTCCTGGTTGAAAAGTTTTGGATGGCGCAGGTATTCCTGTGCGCGAACGCGCGCGATCTTGATCGGGGTATGGAACAGGGTATAAGCGACCTGGCAGGCAATCATGTTGGTTTCGTCGCTGTTGGTCACCGCGAGGATCATATCGGCATCTTCGGCGCCCGCTCGGGTCAGGACTTCGGGATGCGAGGCCGGACCCTGGACGGTGCGGATATCGATGCGGTCCTGGAGATCCTGCAGCACCTCGGAACGGCTGTCGACAACCGTGATGTCGTTCGCCTCGCTGGCGAGGTTCTGCGCAACCGAGGATCCCACCTGTCCGGCTCCAAGGATAATGATTTTCATAACGTCGGAGCGGTCCTGGTGGCTATTAGCATTACCGAACTATCCGCATGGCCCACTAGTCGTTGCCTTTCTTGAAATCGATTCCGAGTCCGCGCAACTTGCGGTACAAGTGGGTTCTTTCCATGCCGACACGCTTGGCAAGCTTGCCTACGCTGCCACCGACCTCCTGCAGCTGGTGTTCCAGATAGACTTTCTCGAACTGCTCGCGCGCTTCGCGCAACGGCAGATCCAGCGGGAACACGGCACTCGAGCCTGTCGCGGTCTCGGCGGCCTCGACAGTTTGCAGGGCGCCTTCCACTTCGCTGACTTCGATGACCGGCCCCTGCCCCAGAATAAGCAGTCGCTGGACGAGGTTTTTCAGTTCGCGGATATTGCCCGGCCAGGCGTAGTTACGCAGGCGATTCTGGGCGGCAATGGAAAACTCCCGATAAGGCAGATTTTCCTGCATGACAAACCGGTCAACATAAAAATTGAGCAGCTCCGGCACATCCACGCTGTGCTCACGCAACGGCGGCACGCTCAAGGGGACAACGTTCAGATGGTAGTAGAGGTCTTCGCGGAAACGGCCCTCCTTGACCTCCTGCTCCAGATCACGTGATGTCGTCGCAATCACGCGTATGTCGACCGGAACCGGTTCCTTGCCGCCCATGCGCAGGAACGAGTGTGTCTGGAACACACTGAGCAGCCGCGACTGGGTTTGCAGATCCATATCCGAAATATTGCCGAGCATCAGGGTGCCGCCACTGGCCTGCTCGAGCCGTCCGTACACGATGCGTGCACCCTGTTCGGTGCCGAACAGTTCCGCAGCAGAGTGCTCGGGTGACAGCGATCCAACGGCCACTTCCACGAAGGGGCGATCGCGAAGCGCGCTGTTGGCGTGAATATATCGGGCGACAACTTCCTTCCCGGAGCCGGGCTCACCGGTAATCAGGACCCAGGTGTTATGTTGCGCAATGCGCTTTGCCTGTGCGCGCAACTCCTGCATGCATTCGCTTTTCCCCGCCGGTTCCGCGACCGGTTGCACCTGGCGCTTCAGTCCGACATTTTCCTGCTTCAGCTTGCCGGTCTCGAGCGCGCGGTTGACGACCAGCAGCAATTTCGCGAGGGAAATCGGCTTCTCAATGAAGTCGTAGGCGCCCAGACGCGTCGCCTCGACGGCCGTCTCGACGGTCCCGTGACCTGACATGATGATAACCGGGCATGGCAGCCCACCGCCCTCCGACCACTCACGCAACAGCGTGATGCCGTCAACGTCATCCATCCAGATATCCAGCAAAATCAGATCGGGACGTCGCTGCCGTCTGGCATGACGCGCTGCAGCGCCGCTTTCCGCTACGCTCACATCAAACCCCTCGTCTTCAAGGATTTCCTTGACGAGGTTACGGATGTCCGGTTCGTCATCTACAACCAGAATATGGCCCGAGGGCATATCGGTTCCCGTCTCTCTTTGTGTTTGTAAAGTCTTTATACGCCATCCCTTGCGGGACTGTCGATATCAGCTTAATCCGGTTTGTGTCTCTGCATGGAAGCGCAGCTCGATGCAGGCGTGGTGCTGTTCGGAATTCTGCGCCCGGATCTGGCCATTATGCTCTTCGACTATCTTCTTCACGATGGCCAGCCCCAAACCCGTGCCGCGGGTTTTCGTCGTCACATAGGGCTCGAACAGGCGTTCCAGAACTTCCTCGGAAAAACCGCCGCCGTTGTCGTCGAACGAAACGTCGATAAAGCGGTCGCCCGCTTCCAGAATCCAGCGCGATCGAACCACCAGCTCCCCGTCCTCCTGGTCCCGGACTGCCTCCAGCGCGTTCTTGTAAAGGTTGTGCAGCAACTGGCGCAAGCGGCCGGCATCGCCTTTGATCAAAGGTGGTGGATCAGCCAGCTCCAGTTTAATCCGCAGTGTTGATCCCCGGTACAACTCGGCCATGTCGCGCAGCAGTTCGTACAGGTCCACGGGCTCGAGCTGCAGTTTCGGCGCGCGCGCGTACTCACTGAAAGCATTTACCATTTCCTTCAGGGTTTCAACCTGTTGAACGATGGTCCTGGTCGCCCTGTCCATGACTTCGGCCTCGTCATCCGGCATCGTCGTGAGGTACTTGCGGCGCAGGCGCTCCGCGGATAACTGGATCGGGGTAAGTGGATTCTTGATTTCGTGGGCCAGGCGGCGCGCCACGTCACCCCAGGCGGCATCACGTTGCGCCCGGATCAGATCAGTCACGTCATCGAACACCACGACCTGCCCGCCCGACAGCTCCTCACCCGCAGGCAGGGCCGTACTGCGACACATAAGGACGCGGCGACCCGCACTGTCAAACAGGTCTACCTGCTCCTGCCAGTCCAGAACGTTTTCGTCATGACGTGTTTCCACCAGCTTGAACAGCGGCTCCAGAAATGCATGCCGTTCGGCGATGTCGCCAAGCGCGCGCCCGAGCTGACCGCTCAGATCGATGCCCAGGATCTGGCAGGCGGCCTCGTTCACCGTTCGAAGCTTGCCGTCGCCACTGATGCTCAGCACGCCCGACGACAGACTTCCCAGCACGGTCTCCAGGTACGCGCGCTGGCCTTCAACTTTCTGCTGGCTGCGCCGGCGCTGATCGCGTGCTTTCGCCAGTCGGCGTGTCATATCATTGAATGAACGAACCAGGAAACCCAGCTCATCTTCGCTGGTCACCGGAAGGCGCTTGCTGTAATCGCCGTCAGCGACGGCACGCGTGCCTTCCGCCAGCACAGCTATGGGCGCAACCATACGTCGCGCGGAGAAAAAAGCCGCCCACACCGCCGATAGCAGGCTTAGCACGAGCACCAGCGACAAAGTGAGTATATAGCTGTATTTCAGTGGCGTTCTGAGGTAGGCAAGCTTCCGGTACCTTACGATCTGGTTTTCAACATTGTCGGCAAGCGTGCTTAGACGCCCGGGCACCTGGTACATCGCCTGCAGCGTCAGCGGCTCGGTACCGGATTTGGACGTGATTACCGGCACCACCGCGCGAACATGCAGACCTGCTTCACCGAGCGGGTCCAGCGCAACATAGGACCGCCCCTGGGCCAGTGACAACAAAACCTGTTCGGTGGGCCGGTGCGGTATGATATCCGTACCCACTGCGCTGCTCGAGGCCACAATGCGGCCGTCCATACCAAACACCGCAAGCTCCACGGCCCCGCTGCGCACGCGCAGATCGTACAACCCGATGGGTACCAGCGCCGGCGACATTTCACCCAATTCGGAAGCAACCTGCTCAGTAACCTTTAACAGATCACCCAGTCGGCCATCGAGAGCTCCACGACTCAGTTCCAGCGCATCATCGAGCGCTCGCTCTATCTCGACATCAAACCATGAATCAATGCCGCGCTGCAGAAACTGCAATGAAAAGTGATAAACAACAGCGACCGGCACCACCGCCAGAATCACGAACGTCACCACCAGTTGCGAAGTCAGCTTTGCGCCAGGGACGCGGGCACGGTATTGCGAAACCAGCCAGAACAGATTGGTTCCTATCAACCCCACCAGTATCACCAGACCCAGCGCGTTGATCAGCAGCAACCACGAGTACAGTTGCCCGAACCGCTCGGAATTATGTGTTGCATCGCTCATCAGCGACAGCGACACGAGCAGAATGCCGAACAGGATCAGCATCGGCCAGATGCCAAGGCTGGAGCGCGTTACGGCTGTAGGGGCCATTGATACCAGTCGCTTTCGAGACTCCAGTCGGAGCCCAGATATGCCCAGAGCCGCACTGGTGTTGGCAGAGACTCGATCTCCAGATCAGCGCGCATGCGAACCTGGTAGGTTTGCTCCGGCTTGAGAAGATTGGCGTCGATCAGGGGCAGATCATAGACATTACCGATATATTCGAGCGCCTCATCCAGTTTCCTGAAGCTGTGCTGCGCGCCGGTACTGAAGTTGTCCACCAGGTAAAGCTGCGTCAGGGCGTGGTATTCGAGGCCGAAACGTTGCCGCAAATAAGCCACTCGGGTAGCCCAAAGCCACTCGCGTTCGTGGATGACTTCAATCCTCAGCTCCAGCACCAACGGAACACCGTTCTGCAAGGCTTCCTGCAGCGTTTCATTCAACGTGAAATCGATTTTTGCACCAACGCGGTATACGCCATCAACCAGCAGCGTACGCGCGTCGCGGATAGTGGTATCGCTGGCGACAGCGGGCGCAACCATGCCGCACAGCAAAAGCAGCAGTAGCGGCAGATGCCGCCGGTACGCACGTGAAGCGCGATTACCTCTCATTGATGCTGTAAGGTGTTGCGTCACTGAATTGTCGTTGAAACCTTGGTCAAACGCGCAAAATAAAAACCGTCCATATCCTGCTCGCCCGGCAGAATCTGTCTGCCTGGCGACCGCGGAATACCCCAATCCACATCCAGAGGCAACTCCCGGGCATCAGCGCAACGCGCCAGAAATGCGCTAACCACTTCTGCGTTCTCTTGCGCAAATATAGAGCAGGTTACATACAACAGGATACCGCCTGGAGCGAGCAAGGGCCATAACGCGTCCAGTAAGCGCTGCTGCTGGAGGGACAATGCAGACACATCGGTGTCACGTCGCAACAGCTTGATGTCGGGGTGGCGACGCACCACACCGCTGGCCGAACACGGCGCGTCGAGCAGGATGCGATCAAACGGCTGTCCGTCCCACCATTGCGCGGGAATACCTGCGTCGGCAACCCGCAGCTGTGCCGAAAGGCGCAATCGTTCCAGGTTCTGCCGCACCCTGTCGAGCCGTAGCGGGCTGCTGTCAATAGCGACCAATCGCTTCAAGCCCGGAATGAGTTCGAGAATATGTCCGGTCTTGCCGCCAGGCGCCGCACAGGCATCGAGCACGCTCTGTCCGGTCTGCACCTGCAATTGCTCGGCACACAGCTGGGCTGCAGCATCCTGCACTGATACCACGCCATCCCGAAAGCCCGGAAGCTGCTCGACACCGACAGGCGTTGCCAGCTGGACAGCGGCCTGCGTAGCGCCAAGCGCCTTCGCCTCGAAGCCGGCGTCGCGCAGATCATTCAGGTACTGCTGTCGGTCGACTCGACGACGGTTAACCCGCAGCACCATCGGCGGGCGCATATTCCCCGCCTCAAGAACCTGCTGCCAGTGCTCCGGCAAATCATGTTCTACTCGCCTGATCCACCACGCGGGGTACGACCAGCGCGCGACCGCATCATTGCTCACTGAATCCAGCAGCTCGGGCATTCTGCGCTGGGCATTGCGCAACACGCCGTTGACCAGCTTCACCGCCCAGACCTTGCCTGTCTGGCGCACGGCTTCCACCGACTCACTGACCGCCGCATGCGCCGGAGTTTCCAGAATCATCAGCTGGTAGAGCCCGACCAGCAACGTGGCACGAACATCGCCGTCCTTGCGGCGCAGCGGTCGGGAGAGAAGCGCTGCCAGCACTGCATCGAGTCGATAAAACCAGCGCAACGCACCGAATGCCAGCTCCTGCGCGAGTCCACGCTGCCGCGGGTCATCAAGCATGGCAAGCCCGTCTGACAACAGGGTATTCAGCGATTCGCCGTGATCGACAACGCGGTGGACCATGAAGGCGGCCACGTAACGGGGATTGTCGGATTTACCGATCGAGATTCGCACTTGCGCGCTTCGCGGGATAGTGCACGGATCCGGTCGCACTCATCCCAGAACTTCGCCTTCGATCTGGCGAGCGTTCAAAAAATCCCTGGGACCGAGCCGCTTGCCACCGGGTAGCTGAATCTGCAACAGGCGCAGGCAACCTGTCCCGCACGCCACATCGATGCCTTGTTTGTCAGCCTCGACGACGGTGCCCGGTTCGCCACCGCAATTTACGACAGCCATGGCTTCCCAAACGCGCAACACATTGTTCTTGTATAGCGTCTGCGCCACTGGCCAGGGATTGAAGGCGCGCACCTGGCGCTCAAGGCGCACCGCGTCGAGGCGCCAGTCGATAACCGCCTCGGCCTTGTCCAGCTTGCCAGCGTAGGTGACCTGGGTCGGATCCTGAGGCCGCGGGGACAGGCGGTTGTGCTCGAGGTCGTCGAGATGCGTGGCCAGCAGCCTTGCGGCGAGTTGACTCAGCCGATCGTGCAGTGAGCCACCCGTTTCGTCTTCCCTGATCGGGATGCGTGCTTCGGCGAGGATGGGGCCGGAATCCAGCCCGGCTTCCATTTGCATCAAACAAACGCCGGTCTCCGGGTCGCCGGCGAGAATGGCTCTCTGGATAGGCGCCGCGCCCCGCCAGCGCGGCAACAATGACGCATGCAGATTCACGCAGCCGAGAGACGGCAGATCAAGAACCGCCTGTGGCAAAATCAGGCCATAGGCGATCACCACCATCAAATCGGGTCTCAGTGCGGCGAGCTCGCCCTGAGCAGGTGCCGCATTCAGATTTGCCGGCTGGAACACCGGTGTTCCATGGCGTAACGCAAGCTGCTTTACCGGTCCCGGGACCAGTTTGCGGCCGCGCCCTGCAGGCCGGTCGGGTTGCGTGTAGACGCCGACAACCGTATGACGGCTGCCCAGCAACGCCTCGAGGGTCGGCACGGAAAACTCAGGCGTACCGGCGAAAACAATGCGCATAGGGTCAGTGGCGCTATGTTCAGAGCACGGGTTGCGTATGCACGTCCGGCGCCTCTTCTTCCGTATGGCGTCGTTGTTTTTCCAGCTTTTTGCGAATCCGCACCCGTTTAAGTTGCGACAGGTAATCGACGAACAGCTTGCCGTCCAGGTGATCGATTTCGTGCTGAATGCACACCGCCAGAAGACCGTCCGCATCCAGTTCAAAAGGCTTGCCGTCGCGATCCTGAGCACGGACTTTCACACGTTCCGCACGCTGGACGCGCTCGTAAACACCGGGAACCGACAGACAACCCTCGTCCATTTCCTCGGTGCCATCCTTAGCCAGAATCTCCGGGTTGATGAACACCATTGGCTGGTCCTGGTGTTCCGACACGTCAATGACGATCACCCGCTTATGAACATTGACCTGCGTCGCTGCCAGACCAATACCTGGGGCCGCGTACATGGTCTCGAACATATTGTCCACCAGATCGCGGATCTGCTCGTCGACGACACCTACCGGGGTCGCCGGGGTTCGCAGTCGCGGATCGGGAAAATGAAGTATCTGGAGCATAGTCATGTGATGTTAGTCACGAATTGAGAGTGGCACCAGTTGTATACTCTAACATAATGATCGTACGAACGTTTGCGGAAATCCCGGTATTTTGTGGCGATGGAATTTCCGCTACACTCCCACGGTCAACTGCCGTTATACATGACCGGGTTGAGGCGACGGCATAGTGCCGGGCCGCTGAACAGACAAGTACGGAACGCAAAAAGGGACGCCTATATGTCGATATTCAAGTCGCTGGCACTGGCCCTGGCCCTTCTGGCCACCGTGGCATACGCCGACCAGGTAGCACTCAAGGATGGACATCCTGACCAGCATGTAGTTGTAAAAGGGGACACCCTTTGGGATATTTCCGAGCGTTTCCTCGACAGTCCATGGCTGTGGCCGGAAATCTGGTATGTAAATCCTCAAATCGACAACCCACACCTTATTTATCCGGGAGACGTGATCAACCTGGTCTATGTGGACGGCAAACCACGATTGCAGCTTGAACGCGGCACAGGCGGAACATTCAAGTTATCGCCGAAAGCACGTGTAGAGCGGCTCGACAAAGCGATACCGACCATTCCGATTGATGCGATCCAGCAGTTCCTGACCCAGCCGCTGGTCGTGGACAAAGACACCCTGAATGATGCAGCGTACGTGGTCTCCAGCGCTGATGAGCATCTTATCGTGGGCGCCGGCGATCGCGCCTATGTTCGCGGCATCAGCGCTGATCAAGGAAGCCGTTTCAACGTATTCCGACCGGGAGACGCGTATATCGACCCGGTTACCGGAGAAATCCTGGGGTATGAAGCCTTCTACCTCGGAGAAGGTGACGCCGAGCGCTTTGGTGATCCTTCCACTCTGAAACTCACCCGCAGCACACGCGAGATTAACATTGGTGATCGTGTGCTGCCGATGTCCCAGGAAGACGTATACGCCTACTTCACACCGCACGCCCCAGAGAAAGATGTGACAGGTTCCATTATCGCGGTCGTGGATGGCGTCAGCCAGATCGGTCAGTATCAGGTTGTTGTCATCAACCGCGGCGCCCGCGAGGGTGTAGACGTTGGCACTGTGTTCGCGATTCACCAGGCGGGCGCATTGATTGCCGACCAGGTAAGCGACGAACACAATGCGAAGGTGCAGCTGCCAGACGAAAAAGCGGGCTTGCTGATGGTCTTTCGGGTGTTCGATAAAGTGAGTTTCGGGCTGATTATGAAAGCCACGAGTTCTCTGCACGTCGGTGACAAGATCGCCAGCCCCTGATCACCTCTGAACATCACCTTCATTTTTCCTGGAAAAAATTGATTCTATCGGGCATGGTATTGACCATGCCCGGTGGTCCCGGCGTCTCAGGCAGGGCTCCTCAAGGATGGGGACACAAACAGATACGCAATCCGCCCCCGCGAGGGCCGACCTTCATTATTGGTTGGCGCTGCACCGTGCACCGGAAATCAGCGCGCGCCGCTACCGCGCCCTGATCGACGAGTTCGGTTCGCCGGCCGCCGTTTTCGACGCTTCTCACGAAAAGCTTCGTCGTAACGGCGTTTCTGCTCTTGCAATTGATTACCTTAAAAAACCTGACTGGCCAACCGTAGAAAAGGACCTGTTGTGGCTTCGCGAACCCGGCAATCAGCTGCTGTGTTACGGCGACCCGAGTTACCCAATGCGGCTCGCCGAGATTTCCGATCCGCCCGCGTTGCTGTTTACACACGGCGATCAGGACTACCTGTCCCAACCCCAGCTGGCCATCGTCGGCAGCCGTAATCCAACCCGCGATGGCCAGGAGCTGGCGCGCGAATTTGCCTCCTACCTGGTATCCTACGGGCTTACCATCACCAGCGGGCTGGCATCCGGGATTGACGGCGCCGCGCACCAGGGCGCCCTGGATGGAGGCGGCACGACAATCGCGGTGATGGGTACAGGTCTGGATAGAGTTTATCCTTCGCGACACCGCAAGCTGGCTCATCAAATTGCAGAAAATGGCGTGCTGGTTTCCGAATTTCCGCCGGGAACGGCACCGACTCCCTCCAACTTCCCTCGCCGCAACCGTATCATCAGCGGACTCAGCGTAGGTACGCTGGTTGTCGAAGCGGCCCTGCGTTCCGGCTCCCTGATCACAGCGCGTATCGCCCTTGAGCAGGGCAGGGAGGTCTTCGCTATTCCCGGCTCCATCCATAATCCCCTGACGCGCGGCTGCCATGCCTTGATCAGGCAGGGCGCCAAGCTGGTGGAAACCGGTGAGCACGTTCTTGAGGAACTGGCCGGTGTGCTCACGCGCCTCGAGCCGCACCCAGGTGGTGACAGTCCGCCCGAAAATCGGTGTAACAGAACCGCAACCCCAGGAAAACCTGGAGAAGATTACCTGCAATTGCTTGATTTAATGGGATATCATTCCGTTTCCGTCGATCAGCTTGTGCAGCGCAGTGGATTGACGCCGCAAGAGGTTTCCTCCATGCTGCTGGTGCTAGAGCTGGATGACTATGTGGTTTCGAGTGCGGGTGGCAGATATACGCGCACTAGATAGAGGCATGATATGAAAGAAAACATGTTTGACGTTCTGATGTATCTGTTCGAACACTACTACATGGATGACGAAACTGAATTCAACCCGGACCGTGAATCACTGCATAGCGAGCTGATTGAAGCCGGATTTCCGTCCTCGGATATTCATCAAGCCTTTGAGTGGCTCGAAGGCCTGGCCGAACAGCAGCATCAGATCCAGCCACCCCAGACAGAAAACGCGATCCGGATTTTTTCCGAACGCGAATGCGAACGGCTCGATACCGAGAGCCGTGGATTTTTGCTGTTTTTGGAGCAAATGGGCATACTGCCTCCCGATGCGCGCGAGCGGGTCGTCGAGCGTGCGATGGCACTGGATACCGACGATTTCGATATCAGCCAGCTTAAGTGGGTGATTCTGATGGTTTTGTTTAATCACCCGGGCGCCGAAGCCGCTTACGCGTGGATGGAGGACCTCGTGTTCGAAAGTCTACCGAGTGGCTATCTGCATTAAACGCATGATTTCTGTTTCCAGGACCAAGCCGCACAATCGTGCGGCTTTTTCGCTATAGAAGCTATGAGCAAGAACCTCGTCATCGTCGAGTCGCCGGCCAAGGCGAAAACCATTAAAAAATACCTGGGGAGGGACTATGAAGTCCTCGCCTCCTACGGGCACGTGCGCGACCTTGTACCCAAAGAAGGCGCTGTGAATCCCGACGCGGATTTCGCGATGAAATACCAGGTAATCGAGCGTAACGCCAGGCATGTTGACGCCATCGCCAAAGCGATGAAAAAAGCCGACAACCTGTTCCTGGCGACCGATCCGGACCGCGAAGGTGAAGCCATCTCCTGGCATCTGTACGAGTTACTGAAAGAGCGCGGTGTCCTCAAGGACAAAAGCACATACCGCGTGGTGTTCCACGAAATCACCAAGCGCGCTGTTAATGAAGCCGTCGAAAATCCGCGCAACCTGTCCACTGATTTGGTGAATGCCCAGCAGGCGCGCAGGGCCCTGGATTATCTTGTCGGTTTCAACCTTTCACCGTTGCTGTGGAAAAAGATCCGGCGCGGCCTGTCGGCTGGTCGCGTGCAGAGCCCGGCGCTGCGAATGATTGTGGAGCGCGAGGAGGAAATCGAAAAGTTCAAACCCCGCGAGTACTGGACCATTGAAGCGGACCTCGAAAAGGAACAGCAGGCATTTAACGCCAAGCTGACCCAGCTGCATGGAAAAAAACTCGGCCAGTTCACGATAAACAAGGAGGAGCAGGCGCGCGCGGCCGAACAGGAATTGACCGGGGCTGCCAACGGAAAAGTCACAGTCAGCAACATCGAACGAAAGCAGCGCAAGCGCAATCCTGCCGCCCCCTTCACCACTTCCACTTTGCAACAGGAAGCATCCAGAAAACTGGGTTTTACCACCAAACGCACCATGAGTGTCGCGCAGCAGCTCTATGAAGGCATCGACATCGGCGAAGGATCGGTCGGCCTTATTACTTACATGCGTACTGACTCGGTTAGCCTGGCCAATGAAGCCCTGGACGAAATACGCACACTGATTGCCCAGCGCTACGGCAAGAACAATCTCCCGGAACAGGCCCAGCAGTTCAAGACCAAGGCAAAGAATGCCCAGGAGGCTCACGAGGCGATCCGCCCGACATCCGCATCCAACGTGCCGGACGACATCAAGTCGCATCTTTCGGCTGATCAATACAAATTATATAACCTGATCTGGAAGCGAACCGTTGCATGCCAGATGATCCATGCAACGATCGACACCGTGGGAGTAGAGTTTGCGGTCGGCGATGGCAACGTGTTGCGCGCAACTGGCTCAACTGTCGTCGACCCGGGTTTCATGACAGTTTACGAAGAAGGCGTCGACGATGCCAAAAAGTCCTCGACCGACGAGAACCGGCTACCGCCCCTGACACAGGGCGATGAAGTGGATCTGATAAAGATCAGGTCCGAACAACATTTCACGGAACCGCCACCACGTTACAGCGAAGCCAGTCTGGTCAAGACTCTTGAAGAACACGGTATCGGTCGCCCCTCGACTTATGCGACGATTATTTCGACCTTGCAGCAACGCGAGTATGTCACGCTGGAAAAAAAGCGCTTCCAGCCCACCGATGTCGGTCGCGTAGTGTGCAAGTTTCTCACTAATCATTTTACACGTTACGTTGATTACGATTTCACCGCGCATCTCGAGGATGAGCTGGACGAGGTATCGCGCGGTGAGAAAGACTGGATTCCGCTGATGAAGGAATTCTGGTACCCGTTCAAGGAACTGGTAAAAGAGAAAGAAGAAAGCGTCTCTCGGAGTGATGTCACTACAGAGGCGATTGACGAAACCTGTCCGAAGTGCGGCAAACAGCTCAATATCCGGCTGGGGCGCCGGGGACGTTTCATCGGATGCAGCGGATTTCCTGACTGCGACTACACGCGCAACGTGGACGATGATCAGGACAGCTCGGAGCCTGAAATCGTCGAAGGCCGCAACTGCCCAGAATGCCAGTCACAGCTGATCATCCGCGCCGGGCGCTATGGGAAGTTCATCGGCTGTTCCGGTTATCCGCAGTGCAAATACATCGAGCCGCTGGAAAAACCTGAAAACACAGGGGTGATGTGCCCGAAATGCGGGAAAGGCACAATGTTGAAACGCAAGTCGCGGCGCGGAAAAATCTTCTATTCATGTTCGACATATCCGGATTGCGATTATGCGGTATGGAATGAACCCGTAGATGGACCATGCCCGCAATGCAACTGGCCGATTCTGACCATAAAGACAACCAAGAAGCATGGCACCCAGCGCACCTGCCCGCAGAAAGACTGCGACTTCGCGGAGCCCTGCGAGCTGGAAGAGGCAACCGCCGAAACCAGTGTAGGCGAGTGAGCGATTTTCCTTCCTCCTGGAGACTGCATAACGCTGCGCGCTGGGTAAAGGCCGGTGGAGTCATCGCTTATCCGACGGAAGCGGTATTCGGACTGGGTTGCGATCCAGGCAACCGGGCGGCCGTCACACGCCTGTTGGCGATCAAGGAACGTCGCGTTGAAAAAGGGCTGATTCTGGTTGCTTCTGACTGGCATCAACTCGCACACTGGCTGGAAGATATTCCTGCCGCTTTGCGACAGCGCCTCGATCGCAGCTGGCCAGGGCCGGTTACCTGGCTGATACCCGCCGCGAAAAGCTGTCCCGCCTGGTTAAGGGGCAAGCATGCGAAGCTTGCGGTGCGGATCACTGATCACGCCCTGGTCCGGCAATTGTGCCGGCTTCTCGATAGCGCAATTGTATCGACCAGCGCCAACAGATCCGGACAGCGGCCGGCCAGGTCCCTGCTAGAGGTACGCTTGCAATTCGGTCAGCAAATTGACTTCATTTTGCCTGGCCCGCTGGGTACGCTTGCCGGGCCGACGGAGATCCGCGATCTGGAATCCGGGCGGGTGATTCGCAAGCAAGCCGGTTGACAGGACGCTGGTACATGAACACACCGAATGTCAAAAGCGTATCCGACTACCTGATCGGCCTTCAGGACCGGATAACCCGGTCGCTTGAAGCCGTCGACAAAGGAAAGCGCTTTGTTGAGGACCGTTGGCAACGACAGGAAGGCGGAGGCGGACGCTCCCGCGTACTGGAGGACAGTCGCATATTCGAAAAAGCGGGCATCAACTTTTCTCACGTCCACGGCGACCAGCTGCCGGCATCAGCAACCGCCCACCGCCCTGAACTTGCAGGTAGAAGCTTTGAGGCGCTCGGCGTGTCGCTCGTGATTCACCCTCGTAATCCCTATGTGCCGACGTCACATGCCAACGTTCGCTTCTTTATCGCAGAGAAAGTCGGCGTCGATCCGGTCTGGTGGTTTGGCGGTGGATTCGACCTGACGCCCTATTACGGTTTCGAAGACGACGCTGTGCATTGGCACCAGACAGCAAGGGACGCCTGCCAGTCCTTCGGCCCTGCGGTCTATCCTCGCTTGAAGCAATGGTGCGATGAATATTTCTTTCTGAAGCATCGCAATGAACCGCGCGGAATTGGCGGACTGTTCTTCGACGATTTCAACGAACTGGGATTTGCCCGGTGTCTCGAATTCATGCAGAGCGTTGGAGACCATTTCCTTCCTGCCTATATACCGATTGTCGAGCGACGCAAGGACCTCCCTTACGGGGAACGGGAACGGGAATTTCAGATGTATCGTCGCGGGCGATATGTTGAATTCAATCTGGTCTATGACCGCGGCACACTGTTCGGCCTGCAAACCGGAGGGCGTACAGAATCCATTCTGATGTCGCTGCCACCGATCGTGAAATGGCGCTACAACTGGCATCCGGAAAGCGGCAGTGCTGAAGCTGCGCTTTACGACAAATTCCTCAAACCCAGGAACTGGATTTAGCCCCACTAGAGCGCCGGCAGATCCAGGGACGCACCGGATGCAACCGCCGCCCCATGCAGCTGATATAATGATAAATGAAAGCAAATACCTATATTACAAATGGTTATGGAAATGAAGAAGTGGGAATGCATCGTGTGCGGCTTTATCTATGACGAGGCAAAAGGTCTGCCCGACGAAGGCATCTCGCCCGGAACCCGATGGGAGGATATTCCAGAAGACTGGGAATGTCCTGAATGCGGCGTGTCCAAATCTGACTTCGAAATGGTTCAGATTGACGTCTGAGAAGGCATGAACGCGATACGGAGCGGCGAAGATCAGCACGCTCCGCCGCTGCACGAAACTACCCGCTCGATGGGCGCGCCGAAACGAGCCAACAACCAGCCAGTCAACGGTTTCTGGTGTTTAGGTCCGTTGTCTTACAAACCACCATCACTGCGAGCAGCCCGTGATTCTTCCAGCTTGTTCTTCATGAGATTCAGGCCTTCCAGGTAGGGCACAGTGCCATTACCGCGGATCACGGCTCTGCCCTCCTCCGTGTCTGCAAAGCGTATGAAGTCCTTTACCGTTGCAGCGTTCGGGCTGTCCTCTTTGTATACAATGTAGAGCGGACGATACAAGAGGTATTTGCCGGTCTGGACGTTTTCATAGCTTGGGGACTTGCCCTCGAGATCGAGAATTTTCACATCCCGCTTGCGAACGCTGCTTATCCCGCTGATGGCGATCGCATTTGCATTGGTCTCGATTTCCTGCTCCAGAGGCCCTGAAGAGTCGAAAATCCGGCTGGCCGCAAACTCCTGCTCGTAGTCGTTGAACAACAACTTTCTCGCGGTACGCCCTACGCCTGAAATTTTTCCTTTGCGAACAAACAGCTCAATGGACGCATCCTGGCCACCCAACTCCTGCCAGTTTTTGATTTGTCCCAGGAACACCTTGCGAAGGTTATCCAGTGAAATATCGCCGACAGGATTTTCCTTGTTCACGATAACGACCAGTGCATCCCAGGCAACCGGTACCTGGGTCACACCACGCTCTTGATCAGCGCTGATGATTCTGCGACGACAACTTCCACCCATATCAGCCGAAGCTGCGGCGACGTCGCGGATACCACGCGTTGCGCCGCCGCCCTCGAGATCGATTTTGACGCCTGTTTTCTCCTCATACGCTTTGGCTAACGCGACCATATATGCTCTTTTGGAAATGCCACAACCCACCCAATGCAGGGTTGGATGGACTTCCTCAAGTGCCTGACCACCTCCGGCGTCAGTGCTGACCGCCGCTGACGCACCGGCACAGGAAATAACCGATAAAAGGAATAGTGAGATTCTGTTCATAAAAAAGCGCCTTCGCTAATGCAACATGGAGGATTTACAACTCTGTTGAACCAACCATACCTGCCAATAAAGTTCTGCTGTCAGGACGGCATCATTCATGAAACCCCCTTGCTGCTGGATGGAGCGGCGCGGGTATTTATTCCCTGTGGGCAAGGGCGGCGAGCGTCAGTGGCACAAAAAAAAGCCCCACCATTAAGGTGGGGCGAAAAACGCTTTTCAGCGTCGGAGGAGTCGGTCATAAATCGCAAAAGCGGATTTGCGTTCTTAGCATTGCGCCCTGCATCAAGAAGCAATGCTAAGAAGTCCATCCCTGGATCGGGAACGCCGACCTTGTCCCTAGTATCGGTCGGCACGGCGGTTTCTTTAGCCATCCTCCCTGCCACCGTTTCCCGTTCCTTTGGTTTGGCTTATGCAACGAAGATGCCAACAAATCGATGAGATAAACACACATATAATCAGCTAGATAAATACGTCGGTTAGAGCAGCTCCAATAACAACCGGACCTGAAGCATAAAAACTGTCAAATGCATGACAAAAGTGACGGGATAGCGGCTCATTCCGGCCCCGGTACTGGATGGAGTATGCACCACCCCCGAACGGCACTCTGCCCTCCCCTAGCCGATCAGGATAAATGCCTGCGAGTGCCTGAAAGTGTTTTTCATGGATTGTTACTGCTGCAAGCCGGCGATTTTCGGCTCCTGACCTGCTCAGCCGTTTCCGCCGACATTGGCTGCCTGTTCTTCTCTTGCAGCGAGCGCAGCATGCCCGGGAATCCTTTGTCCCTGATTTCTTCAGCAAACACGGTGCGATAGTTGTTCACCAGACTGACACCATCGACCTGGATATCGTACACCAGCCAGCGTTGATCTGTTTCGTACAGCAGGTAATACACGGACAATGTTGCACTGCCGGGCGTTTTGATTTCAGTACGCACCGTAGCTCTATCCGGCCGGGCGCTGTCCCGAGCCGGCAAGTAGGAGATGTCCTTCAGCGACGCCAGTTGCACCGCTGTGGCATAGGTCCTGACAAGCAGTTTTCGAAACTGCCCGATAAACTCATGTCGTTGTTCCTCATCGGCGTCGCGCCAGTATTTGCCCAACACCCAGCGAGAGATGCGTTCCATGTCGGCGTGGAGCATCAATATGCCGTCGACCAGCGCATAGAGATGTTCCGGCTGTTGCTCCAGAATCGCACATTGCCGATCGAGTGCTTCGTAGATTTCCTCGGTAGCCTGCCGGATGACGTGTTCCGCACCCGAATCAGCAGCGCGAGTGAGACATCCGGCCCAACATGCCAGACATAAAGCCAACCCCAACAACCTGGTAATGTTTGTCATTTGTCAGTCACCTGCATCAGCGCACAACAGTGACACCCTGTTAATCAATCGTGTCCTGGTGTCTGGCGCCGGAACACTCATGCCCGGCACGCTCTCCACGGAGGCGGCGAATCACGCTGGCCTCCTTCATCAGAGCATCGAGTTCAGCGGCTTCGGCTCCAGCTGGCGAGAGTAACAGCTGCTTCAAGGTATCATGGCGCTTAAGCACCTCGAAATACTCGTCGGGCTCGAACAGGTGGGCTGCCAGCGCGAACCCTGCATCGAGATGCTGCCAGGCAGAGTCATATTTTCGCGCCAGCAACAACTGACCGTAGCACAGCTCGAGCCTGGCTTTGTCGGCGTCATTCCCGGCGGTAGCCCGCAGGTTTTCGTAAATCATGCGGATGTCCTGACCGTTCCAGTAGCGAACGATCATTTCAGCGAGCCGGTGGTTAAACGGACGCGGGAGCCGGGACCCCCGACCACCCACGCCGTTGCGAATGGTCGCCAACCAGGTCGTTGCGGCTCCGGGAGGCATCGGGTCGCCACACCATTCAGCCAGCGACACGGCTGCGCCGGAGGTCAGGAGTCGCAATATTTCAGTGGCTTTCACGTGCCTTCGCTTTGTGCCCCGAATAATACTCAGGGTACACTGTAGAGGTTGAAGTTCCCATGATCGATGAGGAGTCCTGCCTTGTGCGCATTTGAAACCGACCGCGGACAGTTTCCGAACGTGCGGATGAGACGCATGCGCCGTGATCCGTTTTCCCGGCGCCTGATGCGTGAATCCCGCCTTAGCGCAGATGATCTTATCTATCCGGCATTTGTCCTGGAAGGCACCGGCAGGCGTGAGGCTGTCGCCTCGATGCCAGGGGTCGATCGACTCAGTATAGATTTGCTCATCCAGGAAGCCGCAGAACTTTTCGAGCTCGGCGTGCCGGCCATCGCGCTGTTTCCGGTGACCCCGCCCGATAAAAAGAGCGACGATGCGCGCGAAGCCTACAATCCTGAGGGACTGGCACAGAGGGCAGTGCGGACGTTACGCAAAGAGTGTCCGGAAATCGGCGTCATCACGGACGTCGCGCTGGATCCTTTCACCAGTCACGGCCAGGACGGACTGGTGGATGATACGGGATACGTAGTCAACGACGAGACTGTAGATGTACTGGTAAAACAAGCACTTTCGCACGCCGAGGCCGGCGCACATGTGGTCGCGCCATCTGACATGATGGATGGCAGGATCGGCGCCATCCGCAGCGCCCTGGAACAGGAAGGTCACCGGCACACGCGCATTCTGGCCTACTCGGCGAAGTACGCGTCGAGTTTTTACGGACCGTTCCGTGATGCCGTCGGTTCGGCAGCGAATCTGGCTGGCGGCGACAAATACAGCTATCAGATGGATCCCGCCAACGGTGATGAAGCGCTTCGCGAGGTCAGCCAGGATCTGGAAGAAGGCGCGGACATGGTCATGATCAAGCCCGGCCTTCCTTACCTCGACGTTGTGCGGCGAGTGAAGGATCAGTTCGGCGCGCCCACATTCGTATACCAGGTCAGCGGCGAATACGCGATGCTGATGGCTGCATCACAAAACGGCTGGCTGGATGAACGAGCAGTAGTTATGGAGTCGCTGCTGTCGTTCAAACGTGCCGGCGCTGACGGTATCCTCACCTATTTTGCGAAACGCGCAGCACAATGGCTGCGCGAAAGCTGAACGGACCCTTCCATCATGACTGAGGCGGACCGCTACGCCGTCATGGGCAATCCTGTCGCACACAGCCGGTCGCCGGAGATCCATCGCCTGTTCGCGGAACAGACAGGACAGATCATTGACTACCGGGCAATTTTGGTAGAGACAGGCCGATTTCCAGAAGCGGTAGCGGATTTTTTCAGCGCTGGCGGCAAAGGACTTAACGTTACTGTTCCTTTCAAGCAGGAAGCATGGCGACTGGCGGACCGCCTCAGTGACGGCGCGCTGCGCGCCGGCGCGGTAAATACCCTTGCGCTGACAGACGGGGCTTTGTATGGCGATAATACCGACGGAATTGGCCTGGTGCGCGATCTCACCAGGAATCTCGAAATCGGCCTCGGTGGACGCCAGATCCTTGTACTGGGAGCGGGAGGCGCGGCGAGAGGCGTTCTCGCGCCATTGCTGGAACACCGCCCCAAACTCCTGGTTATTGCGAACCGCACGGCGGACCGCGCGCGAGAGCTGGCCGAGCAGTTTGCCGACCTGGGCGATATTCAGGGTTCGGGTTTTGAAGCGCTGAAAGACCTGAGTTTCGATCTGGTGATCAACGCGACTTCCGCCAGTCTGTCGGGACAGGTTCCGCAGCTGCCCCCGGGCGTAATCAAATCTGGCAGTTGCTGCTATGACATGGTGTACGCAGCTGAACCAACAGCATTTATGCGCTATGCGCTAGCGCAGGGCGCGCACCAGGCCTTCGATGGCCTCGGCATGCTGGTGGAACAGGCCGCTGCATCATTCCAGCTGTGGCGCGGCATTATGCCGCAAACCAGGCCGGTTATCCGCGCATTACGCGACCAGTGAGCGCGAATCCATGGCAAAACTTCGGCGCTCGTCGAGACGCCGTTCCAGCCCATTCCAGGATTGGGAGCGCCAATCCACTCGCCGCCGCTCACGCGCGCCTGTGCGGTGCTGGTATTCATGCGCAATCAGGGTGTGACCCTGCCACTCCATCCCATGTGCCGACGCAATAATTCGACGGGCATGGCTCTCTTTATCGACAGGTATCAGCGCAAAACGCTGCACTGCGCCATGAGGTGCATATTTCTTGACGATGCGAACTTTGGTTCCCAGCGTCAATCCGAATAGCCGGCAGAGGTCTTTCTCCACCGCACACTTGGGCAAATTGCCAATCAGGACGACCATGGGGCTTACCTCCGGAACGATGCGTTACTCTTGCTTAAGCGCGTGATGACGAAAGTTTTCACCATCACGGTTTTCAGTATACGCCCACTGAGCAAAGGTTTGTTGAAACATTCAATATTGCGCATTTACAGATAGTTATCGCATGGTTACGAGCTCTTCTGCGCTCGTGGGATGAATCGCCACTGTGTCATCCAGATCCTTCTTGCAGGCACCCATGCGAATCGCCACCGCAAAGCCCTGGAGCATTTCATCAGCGCCGGGACCGATGACATGGCATCCTACCACCCGCTCCTGCGCACCGATGGTGACCAACTTCATCGCGGTCTTTTGTTTGCGCTCCGTGAGGGCGTTGTACATCGCAGTGAATCGTGTCTGGTAGACTTTCACCGCGTCCCCATGAATGTCGCGCGCCTCGCTTTCCGTCAGCCCGACCGTACCAATAGGCGGGTGACTGAACACGACCGTCGGGATATTTTCGTATTCCAGGTGGCGCTCGGACATTCCGCCAAACAGGCGATCCGCCAGCCTCCGGCCAGCGGCGATTGCTACCGGGGTTAACTGCGCCCGACCTGTAACATCGCCGATGGCGTAAATGCCCTGCACGTTCGTCTGTTGAAATTTATCCGTGGGGATGTAACCCTGCGCATCGTGAACAACACCGGCTGCGGCCAGATCGAGCCGGTTTGTCAGGGGGTATCGTCCCACCGCCCAGATCAACTCATCAAAGCCTTCCAGCCGTTGTCCGTTCTCGCATTCGATGCAGAGCGAGCCATCCGCTTCGCGCAACAGCCGTTTTACCTGGGTGCGGGCGAGGATATCGATACCGTCACCGAGCATCTCTTCCATCAGATTCTCCCGCAACATCGCCTCGAAATTCCGAAGCAAATGTTCGCGCCTCAGCAGCATGGTGACGTCCGATCCCAAAGCATTCAGCATTCCTGCCAGTTCCACGGCGATGTAACCCGAACCCACTACCGCAACACGCCGCGGCAGTCGTTCAAGTTCGAAAAAGCCATCCGAGGTAATACCCAGTTCCGCGCCCGGGGTGTCGGGAATCTGTGGCGCGCCACCGGGCGCGACGACTATATGATCCGCGCTGTAGCGCTGGCCGTCGACATCGATGGTTTTGGCGTCGACGAAGCGGGCTTCGCCAACGATCTCATCGATATTCGAGTCGGCCAGATAGGTGTGGTACCAGTCATTGATGCCATGCACATAGCCATCGCGCGCGCTTTTCAAAGCCTTCCAGTCAAACGCCTGTTCTCCCAGGCAGAACCCGTACCCGACGGCTTCCTCGAGTGTATGCGCTATAGTTGCCGCGAACCACATAACCTTCTTCGGTACACAACCCGCATTGACGCAGGTGCCGCCCAGACGCCCTTTTTCGACAACGGCACATTTGGCACCATAGCGGGCAGCGCGCTCGGCAACCGACAAACCACCGCTTCCACCGCCGATTGCAATCAGGTCATAATGCTGTGTCATGAACCGTTCTACTCCATTCTTGATGCATTGCATCGGATTTTACTTGAAAGCACGCGAGAAACCATGAGCAATCCGCTACTGCATGTATACCCGCTTCCCGCCTTTGATCGAATTCGTCCCGAACACGTCGAAGCAGCGATTGATGAGACACTCGGCACGGTGCGCCAGAGGATCGATGCCTTGCTCGAACCCGGCCCGCCTTTCAGCTGGGAGAACCTGGCGGCGCCTCTGGAGGCGGAGCTCGAGCACCTGCACAGAGTCTGGTCTCCGGTAAGCCACCTGAACGCGGTGATGAACAACGATGAATTGCGTGCTGCGTACAACGCCTGTCTGCCAAAACTCAGCGCATTCGAAACAGAGATCGGTCAACACGAGGGTTTGTACCAGGCATTCAAGGATATCGCGTCCAGAGAGGATTTTGCCGGTCTGGACTGCGCGCAGCAGAAGGCGATCAAGAATCGTTTGCGGGATTTCAGGCTGACCGGCATCGAACTCGCTGCCGATGAGCGCGAGCAGTTCAAACAGATTCAGCAACGCCTGGCTGAGCTGCAGGCCAGGTTCCGGGAGAACCTGCTGGACGCCACCAATGCCTGGTCAAAGCAGGTAGCCGATGAATCGTTGCTCGCTGGCCTGCCCGAGACAGCGCGTGCGCTGGCACGGCAGACCGCAGCAAGGCGCGGCGTAGAAGGCTGGACCCTGACTCTGGAGCTCCCTTCCTACTATCCGGTGCTGACGTATGCCGATGATCGCGGCTTGCGCGAGGAAGTGTATACGGCTTATGTCACCCGCGCCGCCGACGCAGGGCCGCACGCCGGTCAGTGGGATAACACTGATGTAATGGAAGAGATCCTCGAGTTACGTCACAAGGCGGCACGAATGCTCGGTTTCGAGAACTTCGGCGATCGATCCCTGGCCACTAAAATGGCTTCATCAACAGCCGAGGTTGTGACGTTTCTCGAAGACCTCGCGCAGCGCGCTTTGGCACACGCACGAAGCGACCTCGAAGAAGTTCGTGAATTTGCGAGGCGAAACGGTGCGACATTCCCGCTGGAAGCATGGGATATTCCTTATTACTCGGAACAACTGCGCCAGGAGCGGTATGCGTTGTCGCAAGAAGAGCTCAAGCCGTATTTCCCGCACACCCGTGTCATTGCCGGCCTGTTCTCGGTTGCCGGGCAGCTTTATGGCATCGACATCCGGCAGCGCAACGCTGTTCCGGTCTGGCACCCGGACGTGCGCGTGTTTGAGATCTTCGATGACCGCGGCGAGTTGCGCGGCCAGTTCTACCTCGACCTTTTTGCACGCCCGAAAAAGCAGGGCGGCGCCTGGATGGACGAATGCCGGACACGCCTGCGTCTGAACGGCGAAGTGCAGGTGCCGGTCGCTTATCTCACCTGCAATTTCACGCCACCAATCGGAGATCGCCCTGCGCTGCTTGGTCACGACGAGGTCATCACTCTGTTCCACGAGTTCGGGCACGGCCTGCACCACCTGTTGAGCCGCATCGATTATCCAAGTATCTCTGGCATCAACGGAGTAGCCTGGGATGCTGTCGAACTGCCCAGCCAGTTCATGGAAAACTGGTGCTGGGAGCGCGAAGCACTGGACCTGATTTCAGGCCATTACGAGACCGGGGAGCGCATTCCCGATGACATGTTTCAGCGCATGCGCGCATCCCGCAACTTCCAGTCGGCCATGCAAATGGTACGGCAGCTGGAATTCGCTCTGTTCGACATGCAGATGCACGTCGAATACCAGCCTGAACTTGGTGGCCGGATCTACGCGATCCTCGAACGTGTGCGCAACAATGTCGCGGTCGTCCAGCCGCCGCCATTCAACCGCTTTGCCCACGGATTCTCCCACGTCTTCGGCGGCGGCTATGCCGCGGGCTATTACAGCTACAAGTGGGCCGAGGTGCTTTCCGCCGATGCTTTTTCGTTGTTCGAGGAGAACGGTATCTTTGACCGGACTACCGGCTTACACTTCATGCGTGAGGTACTGGAGCAGGGCGGCGCGCGGGATCCGATGGAGCTGTTCATAGCGTTCCGGGGACGACAGCCCGGCATAGAAGCGCTGCTGCGTCACAGCGGCCTGAATCCCTGATGTTCCGAATTGCCGTGGATATTCTTCTCAACCCGCGATCCGGTAAACTGACCACTCATTCATGCGCACTGCATAGCAAAAGATGCACTACAAGGATCTGAGGGATTTTATCGAACAGCTGGCACGCAGCGGTCAGCTCATTCGCGTTTCCCATCCGGTGGATCCTGATCTCGAGATAACGGAGATCTGCGACCGCACCCTGCGCGCCGGTGGACCGGCGCTTTTGTTCGAGCGCCCCAAAGGATCGGACATTCCCGTGCTCGCCAATCTGTTCGGCACGCCGCAGCGCGTCGCGGCCGGAATGGGGGCCGACTCCGTTGAAGCGCTGGGGGAAATCGGCAAGCTGCTGGCTTTTCTGAAAGAACCCGACCCGCCACGCGGCATGAAAGATGCGTGGGAAAAGTTGCCAGTGTTCCGCAAGGTGCTGGACATGGCGCCAAAGGTCCTGAGCAAGGCCGCCTGCCATGAGAACGTCGTTACGGGTTGCGATGTCGACCTGGGCGTGCTCCCGGTTCAGACATGCTGGCCCGGTGATGCCGGCCCGCTGATTACCTGGCCGCTCGTCGTTACAAAAGGGCTCAGCAAGGACCGCCAGAACCTGGGCATTTACCGTCAGCAGGTATTGTCGCGCAACAAGGTCATTATGCGTTGGCTCGCCCACCGTGGAGGCGCGCTCGACTATCAAGAATGGCTCGAAAACAGGCCTGGGGAACCGTTTCCGGTGTCTGTCGCGCTTGGCGCCGACCCCGCGACGATCCTTGGCGCGGTAACACCTGTGCCCGACACGCTGTCGGAGTACGCCTTCGCGGGGCTGCTGCGCGGCTCAAAAACAGAACTGGTGCGCTGCAAGACAAATGACCTCCAGGTACCCGCCGCCGCTGAAATCGTGCTTGAGGGCTTTATCTACCCCGGTGAGGTCGCTCTTGAGGGCCCGTTTGGCGACCATACCGGCTATTACAACGAACAGGAAAATTTTCCGGTGTTCACAGTCGAATGCATGACGCACCGCGACAATCCGATTTATCACAGCACTTACACGGGCCGCCCGCCCGACGAACCGGCCATCCTCGGCATGGCACTGAACGAAGTCTTCGTCCCCATCCTGCGAAAGCAATTCCCCGAAATTACGGACTTCTATCTGCCACCTGAGGGCTGTTCGTACCGGATGGCCTGCGTGAGCATGAAGAAACAGTACCCCGGTCACGCCAAGCGCGTCATGTTTGGCGTGTGGAGTTTCCTGCGCCAGTTTATGTATACCAAATTCGTGATTGTTACTGATGACGACGTGAACGTACGCGACTGGAAAGACGTCGTGTGGGCGATGACCACGCGCATGGATCCGGCACGTGATGTCACGCTGGTGGAAAACACGCCGATCGATTATCTGGATTTCGCATCTCCGGTGTCGGGGCTGGGCAGTAAAATTGGTTTCGACGCAACCGGCAAATGGCCAGGCGAAACACAACGCGAATGGGGCCGTCCCATCAGGATGTCCCCGGAGGTCAAGGCGCGAGTCGACGCCATGTGGAACCAGCTGGGGATTGATCTCGGTTGATCCCCGGGCGCCGGGAAACGGACTCGCCCCATCCGATGTGCGGCCCTTGCCGCCGATCCTAAACTCTCGCCCGGTATGGCCGTAACCCCTTATCGGCGAAATAAAAATACAACTTACACTCGGTGCATCCGCTACCTCGCGGCAGCGATCGGGAGATGGAGCGAAACATGAGTAATCGATTCTACAGATTGCTGTTCGGGGGCACGTTGTTGCTGGCATTGTATTTTGACCTTTACCCCGTGCTATACACGCTTATCGGGCTCGCTGTGTTCGAAGCTGTGACCAACGTCCGCGTACCCGGACTGATATCACGGATGCGCTACGGCCATGACGGCGACCCCCTGGAAGGTTCGCTCGGCATTCATTTCGTCCAACGGAGCAATTTCGAAGCCGAACGAGCCTGGCGCCTAAGCGTCGCTGCGTTGCTGACGATCAGCATTTTCGCGTTGCCCGATGCACTATGGTTTCTGCCGTGGTTTATGGGCTTTGCGATTCTCGGCGCCGGCGTCAGTGGAGTGTGCCCGGTGTTTCTTGCATTGAAATGGGCCGGGCTTAAGTGACAACCCCGGGCCAGACAAGTCCCCAGATCCGCTCAGGGCTTCCACTCAAGATTGCGGGTATCGTTTTCTGGGGGCTTGTCGCCGTCGGCGTGGTCATCGTCGCCGTCTCGGTCAACTGGCTCGAAAACGGGTTCTCAGCACATTACAGCTCGGTTTCCAATCAGGCGGTGCTGTCGATACAGGCTATCGTTAACCAGAATCCGGAAGCCACCCCAGCGCGTCTTCGCAATCAGATCAGCGCAGTGATCGAACAGCTGGACATCCCGGCCGCTACCGTCGAACGCGGTATCGAGTCAGTTACCGTGGGCACACCCGCATCTGCCCATACCAGTTACACGGTGTCGTTGCCGATCCAGCCGGTTGGCACGCCGACCCGATCGACAAATGTCTTGATAACACTGTTCCGGCACCCTGTCAGTGACATACTCAAACATCAGAAAAAACGCCTTCTGATGATCATGGGTTCGTTGTTTTTTGTGTTCGGACTGGTCCTTCAGTGGATACTGCAACGAGTCCTTACCCGACCGTTCCTGCAAATGGTGAACACTGCGGAAAGTTGCACACGCGGCAAACCGGTTCCGTTCGACGAAGGGCGAACCGACGAATTCGGATATCTCTCGAGCTTCATCAATCAAGCGCTGAGGGCACTGAAAGAGCGCCAGGATGAATTGGCGCATGCGCTCGACAGGGCGGTGGCGTCTGAACATGCCTTGTTCGAAGAAAAGGAACGCGCGGAAGTGACCTTAAACTCCATAGCCGAAGGCGTGATTACCACGGATCGCAAAGGTAACGTTCGCTTTATGAATCCGGCGGCTGAACGCCTGTCAGGCTGGACACAGCAGGAAGCGACAGGAAAGCATATCAATGAGATCGTACACCTCATCGATGAGCACAGCGGTGACCACCTCGAATCCCTGGCGCTCGACTGCTTGCGCAGTGGAGCCGTCGAGCGATCGCTTGAAGGCCGCGTATTGCTCAACAAGGACGGCGCAGGGATCGCCGTCGAAGAATTAGCGTCACCGATGCGGGATCATTCCCGGAAAACAGTAGGCGCCGTTCTGGTTTTCGACGATATCCGCCAGAAAAAGGAGCTTACGGAACGCCTTTCCTACCAGGCAAGCCATGATCCCCTGACCGGACTGTACAACCGCTCCGAATTTGAACGCCGGGTTCACCTTGTTCTGGAAAGTGCGGCCGCCGGCGAAACCAGCCAGTCCGCTCTCTGCTACATGGACCTGGATCAGTTCAAAATCGTCAATGACACCTGCGGCCATATCGCGGGTGACGAATTACTGCGCCAACTCGGGCACCTGCTGCAGTCCAGGATCCGGGAAAGCGACACCGTCGCGCGCCTCGGGGGCGACGAGTTCGGCGTCCTGTTGCAGGGATGCTCCATGCAGGATGCGGGTCGTCTCGCGGCTGATTTGCGCAAGGCGATCCATGATTTCAATTTCTGGTGGGAGGGCACACCGTTCGGGGTTGGCGCCAGTATCGGCCTGGTCCCCTTGTCCAGCACCACACAGAGTGTAACGGAAGCGCTGGCCTCGGCGGATGTGGCCTGCTATGCGGCAAAGGAACACGGCAGGAACCAGGTGCACGTCTACGAACCGGATGACAAGGAACTGAAGAGGCGTCGCAGCGAGATGCAATGGGTCGGACAGATCCGCCACGCACTGAGGGAAAACCGGTTTCAACTGCATTTGCAACCCGTGGCAGCTTTGGCACCTAGTGAAAACCATCAGCAACACGGCGAGATCCTGTTACGTATGCAGGACGAAAAAGGCGCCGTTATCGCACCAGGCCGGTTTATGGGAGCCGCCGAACAATATGGCTTGATGCCGGCAATCGATGAATGGGTCCTTGAACATGCTTTTCACTGGCTGGCGACGCAGGTCGAATTGACACAGTCGAAAATCGTAGTGGGAATCAATCTTTCCGGGCAATCCCTTTCTTCCCGCACTTTTCTGCATAAAGTGGTCAAGATGCTCGACGCTTCCGCCGTGCCGCCCGAACAGGTCTGCTTCGAAATCACGGAGACGACCGCCATTGGCAATTACGAAATTGCGCTCAAGTTCATCCGCCTGTTTAAAGGCATGGGCTGCCGCTTCGCGATTGATGATTTTGGAAGCGGCATGTCGTCTTTCGCATACCTAAAGCAGATGCCGTTTGACTACCTGAAGATCGACGGCAGTTATGTGACAGACCTGCTTCGCAACCCCATAGACCGCGCCCTGGTGGAGGCGGCAAACCAAATAGGTCACTCGATGGGGATGAAAACCATTGCTGAATTCGTGGAAGATCCTGCGACCTTGAGCGCGCTGGCCGAAATCGGCGTGGACTATGCCCAGGGTTATGCGATCGGCCGTCCCGAACCGCTATCCTGGCCCGAGGAATCTCCAGCATCCGCGATTGCTGCTGCCAGTCCCTCGTCAAGACTTTCATAGCGCAAACGCACGCCCAGCTCGTCCAGCATCTTGCGATTAATGAGGCGTTTGGATTCGCTCAGAAAGGACATCATGGACGGGCTTAGTGTCTGCCTGGCGAGTTCTCTGCTGACCACAGGCGGGCGGGGAACCCCCATCGCATCAGCGACCCGGTTGAAATAGTCGGTCATGCTGCCGGGGTTTCCGTCAGAAACGTTGTACGCTTCACCGGCACGCCCCCTGCGCATGGCTGCGATACAGACGTGTGCCAGATCGTCCACGTGGATGCGGTTGGTGTAAGGAGACGCCTCTGCAGACAGCACCGGCAGGCCTTCACGCAATCGCTCAATGGGTAGCCTGCCAGGTCCGTAAATTCCGGGAACGCGCAACACCACCACCGGCACTTGCTGCTCCTTCCCCCACAGCAAGAACCGTCGCTCCGCATCAAGTCGCCTGCGACCGCGATCGGTACCGGGTTTCAAGGCTGCGGACTCGTCGATCCAGTCGCCACCGCAATCGCCATATACGGCGCTGGTGCTGATATAAACCAGTCTGGACGGCCGATTCCTCCCCCGCAGGACTGAACACACGGCCGCGACACGTGGATCGGTTGCGCCCCGTGCAGGTGGCGGTGCGAAATAATAGAGTTCGCTGTCAGCGGCAGGCAGGTCGCTGCCACTGAAAGGGGCATCCAGATCCAGTATTCTGGCATCGACTCCGGAAGCCCGCAGTCGCGATGCTCTGTCGCTGCTGCGCACCACTCCCGTAACCGGTGCAGGTGAACTCAATCGGGCCACCCTGAGCCCGACATCGCCGCATCCTATGATTAGCACAGCTTTCATACGTTTACCCACCATCGAAAATCAACGAGAATGAAACACTTTCTGTATCGGAATCCGGCATGACTTTCAAGGTAACGATCGCTTCCAGCGGACATCAATTCGTAGTGGACCAGGGTGAAACGATACTGGACGCTGCATTGCGTCAGGGAGTTGGCTTGCCCTACGGTTGCCGCAACGGTGCCTGCGGATCGTGCATCGCGAGCCTGGTTTCCGGAACCCTGCATTATCCGGACGGCGACCCCGAGGCGTTATCGGCTCCGGAGCAGGTCGTGGTATGCCAGGCGCAACCGCAAAGTGATCTGGTTATCGGCGTGCGCGAAGTTACGGCGGATCGCGATATTCCCATTAAAATCCTCCCCTGCCGCGCCGAGCATCTACAGCGCCTGTCGCACGACGTCATGCTCGTTCAGCTCAAGCTTCCACAAACCGAACGAATGCAGTTTCTGGCCGGACAGTATATCGAATTCATCCTGAAAGACGGCCGCCGACGCGCCTTTTCAATCGCCAATGCGCCACATCATGACGAATATCTGGAGCTCCATATCCGGCATATCCCGGGCGGTTCCTTTACCGGTCACGTGTTCGACGAATTGCGTGACCGGGCGTTACTGCGTATCGAAGGCCCTCTGGGTTCTTTCTACCTGCGAGAAGACTCGCCGCGACCGGTGTTGATGATGGGAGGTGGTACCGGAATCGCGCCGCTGAAGGGAATGCTGGAACACGCTTTCTATACCGGTTTCGACAGGCCCATACACCTGTTCTGGGGAGTGCGCGCCAGACGCGATCTCTATATGGACGAAGTGCCGCGGCGCTGGGAAAAGGAGCACGCGAATTTCAAATACACGCCCGTGTTGTCGGAACCGCTTGACGGCGACCGATGGCAAGGCGCGACAGGGTTTGTCAGCGATGCGGTTATCGCCTCCTATCCCGACCTGAGCGAATTCGACATTTACATGAGCGGCCCGCCGATAATGATCGAATCGGCAACCCGGCTGTTTGTCACCCATGGCGCCCGGATGGAACACATGTATTCGGACGCCTTTGAATTTGCGAAGGATGTGCTGGACAAGTTAGCCCAGGCATCCAACGACTGATCACCCCCCTGCTGCCGGGCCTGTCGCCCGCCGCATGTCCTCCGGTCGCGGCAGTTCGCCTGGCGGCGCACTCAACTCCAGACCGGGTAAATCGTGTCCGAGTAGCTCAATGCCTTTGCGGTAACATTCTGCTGCCTGGTCCGGCGCCTCGAGACGGTCCAGCAAGGTTCCCAGTAAACGCCAGGCTTCGGGAGTTGCATGCTGCGCGATGCTGGCCTCGAAATAATTTCGCGCCTTTCCCCATAACTGATTGCGAAGACTTATCTTGCCCAGGGTCAGCAACAATACCGGGTCTTCGGGGTGTTGTTCGAGCCAGCGTTCGGCAGTGCTCTGCTGATGAACCGGGTCCGCGTTCTGCAAATCACCGTACAGGTAAACCAGGCGTGCGTTCCAGCCGCTGTTCAGTTTTTCGCGGAGCAAGCGTTCTGCTTCCTGGGCAGCGCCGGTCCGCACCAGCTGCTCGATATACACGGCCATCAACCCTTCATTGGCCTGCGCAGCGTGCGGCACCTTCCTCCATCCGGACTTCAGTGCCTCCGCATTCCCTGCTTCACCATGCGCGAGAATCTCCTCGCGGTAGACCCTGACGGCCAGTTGCTCGAGCTGGTCCTGACCGAGCGTCCGGCTGCGCTTCAGGTCGGGCAGCAAGTCCCGGAGATGTTGCCAGTCCTGCTGCTTGAGATACAGATGCATCCGCAACCGCAGAACCTCGCTGCTATTGGGCGCCAGATCCTGCAACCGCGTGAGCGTAGTCTGGGCCTGCTCCAGCTGCGACCGGGCGAGAAGCAATTCCGTCTGCACCAGGGCAATGGCAACTTCTGCTTCCGGGTGACGGTGTCGCGCCAACTGTAGATAGGCATCGCGCCGATTGCCGGCTTCAAGCCGATTGGCGGCACGCGCCGCTGACAAATAGACCTCGAGCGGTGCATCCGGAAACCGGCTCAGACGACCAAGGCGGCGTTCCGCCCGCTCGACGCGACCGTCCACCAGCTCCATAACAGCTTCATCGTACAGCGACCGGAATCGTACGTCATGACGTCGATGACTCCAGTGGCGCACTCTTCCGGGAACCTGCCACAGCCCTGCGAGCATCCGCAGCAGCAGATAAGCGACCCCCATTGCAACGAGAAACACGATCAGCGTCGTTTCAATGCTATAGCTTCCGTAGCCGATCAAGACGTATCCTGGATCCGGCAAAGCCACCAGTGCGATGCTTACCGACAAAACCAGCGCCAGCAGACCGAGGATCAGCCACCTCATTGCTCACTGGCCTCGTTGACGCCTTGCTCAGTCTGACCGGAGCCGGTCCGGGACGTCTGCCGGTCTGGATCGACTGGCACGACGTTCTGCTGTTCGCTTAGCTTCATTTGCTGGCGCAACAAACGCAGTGATCCGGACAGACCGGGCAAGTCGGGGCGGATATTGACCGCGAGGAGATCCTCGATTTTGGTTATCAACTCCTTGACCCCGGAATCTTCCGCTGAAAAGTACCTGCTGAGCCAGTCCTGCGATGCGTTGAGTGCGGTCCGGTATTGCGCCGCGTCATCGCGCAGCAACGCCAGACGCGCTGCAGCAAGCTGCAGGCGGAGGTTTTCACGCAGGAAATACTCCCGTTCCGGCGGCAGCATCGGTGTCAGCGGTTTATCGTGTTCACGCAGGTGGAACAATTCCGATAGCGCCGCCCAGATCAATCCCGGAACCTCCTTCCAGTCGGTCGCGGTTGCCGTTGTATCGAAACCGGCGGAGCCCTCCTTCGTCTTCGGCTCGTACCGCGCGCCCGCAACCGCAAGCGTATCGATCCGCTCAAGCAAGGCGCCTAATGTCAGTGCGATCCCGTTCCGGTCAACCTCCGGGACTGATCTCAGCGCCTCAAGCTCCCGGGCTATCTGCTCGCGCACCTTGAGGAAATGGGGATCAGCAAGATCGCGCAACAGGGCATCGGCGCTTTGCAAGGCCATCTCTGCGGTATCGACATCGCGCTGCAACTGCAAACGCTGGCTGGCAATGCGCAGCAGGTATTCGATCTCGGCAAGGCGCCAGCCGTGTTCGCTGCGCCCCATCAGCGCCGCCAATACGCTCAGGCGATCGTCATAGGCTTGCTGTTGTTCTGCGAGGCTGTTCAGGCGCAATCCGATCTCCTCGATTTGCTGATCGAGTTTCCGGGTCGCCTCGTCGATATTCCGTGACAGACTGTCAACGGACGAGTTCAATGGCTGAAGCCGCTCGTCCACCTGGCCCCCCAGGCTGCCCTGCCAGCCAGCAAGCTGCTGCACCTCATTCCAGATGAAATATGCGCTGGCCGCAAACGCGGCCGAAAGGCAGATTGCAATCAGCGACAGTATCAACGCGGCTTTGCCCCGCGAGCCCGCCGGCTGCCGACTGGAACCGGACGTCGCTTCAGGGCCCTTGCTTACCTCGGGGCGCGTGGGCTTTGATTCGATTTGCGCCGAAGACTCGTTGGTTTCACTCATAACGTGGGTATGCCGGTTGTTTTCGGATAGTGATGGAGAATTGTACCGGAGATCAAACTTCCGTACCGCCAAAAGCGGGGACTGCATACGCCGCGATCACGCGGCCTCGTCACCTTGAGCCTGTGCGCCAGGCCAGTAATGCGTCCAGCACGGCGGCATCGGTGGCGTCGGCCGCCAACAGTGGCGCCTGGATTCCGAGCGATTCAACAATCGGTATCATTCTTTCACTGACAACCAGCATTCGAGTCCCTGCAAGCAGCGCGCGGCCAGCCTCCCCCAGCATTGCAATAAGATTATGCAGACTCGCCTCGCTATTGATCAGCACCACATCGATTTCGCCCCGCTGCCAATGGCGCAGCAGATCGCCGCTGTCGTTCTGCGGCCGAAACCGCTGGTAAGCTTCCGCATACTGCACCAGGGCCCCCCGTGCGCGCAGCGTCTCCGCCAGATGTTCGCGGCCGCCGTTGCCCCGGAAAATGACGATTCTCTGTCCTTCTACATGTTGCATCTCCGGCAGCTCCAACAGGGCTTCGCTGTTAAATCGTTGTTGGGGCTGAAGATCTGTTGAGAGTCCGAAATCCGACAACGCCTCGGTAGAACTCCTTCCGATGGTAGCGATACGCACTGCCACGGGCCAGTTTCGGCGCGCCAGAATCGCTGTCATAGCCTTTTCAACAGCGTTCGCGCTGATAAAGATGGCCCAATCGAATGTTTCCAGGTTCTCGATAGCCTGGCTCAGTGTACGTGAGTCCGCTGGTTCGCCAATCTCGAGCACGGGGAAACGAAAAACCGTGCCGCCGTGCTCTTCAATGAGTTCGCAAAGCGGCTGTGCCTGGTGTCGGGGGCGCGTGACCAGCACGCCGATGCCCTTCAGGACACCAGATCCGGCAGGCCCGGTCATCAACGCCCCTCGCGATAAACATCAGCCAATATCGCTCGGGCACCGCGAGACAACAGGTCGTCGGCCAGCACTCGCCCCAGCTCCTCAGCGTCCTCCGGGCGCCCACTGATCACGCCCTGCACCAGCTCGCTGCCGTCGGGCCTTCCCACCAGTGCACGCAGCACAATTACGCCATG
The DNA here is from genome assembly GCA_024102665.1 of Thiogranum sp. Classification (GTDB taxonomy): domain Bacteria; phylum Pseudomonadota; class Gammaproteobacteria; order DSM-19610; family DSM-19610; genus Thiogranum. The sequence goes on from JAGFJP010000092.1 coordinate 55,075, forward strand.
ACTGATCTCGGAATAACCGGCGATCGGGACCTGGCAACCGCCCTGCAGCGCCGCGTTCAGCGCGCGTTCGGCGCGGATCCGTGTTGCGGTCAGGTCGTCGTTTAGCCCGGTCACGATACTTTGCACCTGGTCGTCGTCGACACGAATTTCGATGCCGATGGCGCCCTGGCCTATCGCCGGCAGGAACTGTTCCGGTGGCAAGAACTCCGTAATCCGATGCGCCCATCCCATGCGCTTGACGCCGGCTGCGGCCAGCATAATGGCATCATAGGTGCCCTCGTCCAGTTTCCTGATCCGGGTATTGACATTACCACGCAGGTCCAGCACCTCGAGATCCGGGCGGCGCGCCTTCAGCTGGCATTGACGGCGCAGGCTGGAGGTGCCTACCCGGGCACCATGGGGAAGCTCGTCAATACTGGAGAATGCATTTGAAATCAGAACGTCACGAGGATCTTCGCGCGGAAGTACCGCCGCCAGGCCGAGACCTTGCGGAAAATCCACGGGTACATCCTTCATGGAATGAACCGCCAGGTCAGCACGCCCTTCCAGCATTCCCTGTTCTAGCTCCTTGACGAACAAACCTTTGCCACCGACTTTCGCCAGGGGAGTGTCGAGAATTTTATCACCCTGCGTAGACATGGTGACCAACTCGACGTCCATCCCGGGGTGCCGTGATATCAGGGCTTCCCGCACATGGTTGGCCTGCCACAGCGCAAGTGGACTCTTTCGTGTAGCAATGCGGAGTGTGCGATCAGCCATGAAGAATCTTCAGATTACTTGATAAAGCAACGCCCGGACGGCCGGTCGATCCAACAACCCGACGGGATCGACCCGGCAACGATCCGCGAGCATAGCGAGTCATGTGCGACAGGCGCAAGTGGACCATTCTACTATCGACGATGTGGTTTACGCGAACTGCGACGTTGGCACTGAAGGCTCACGAGCCCGATTTGATACGTCGCCTGACGTCAGGCAGCATCCGGCGACTGACTTCCAACCGGTCTGCCACGCCTTGCAGTATCACGCGGTATTGCCCGTCAGGGCTTTTTTCCAGTCCGCGGATGGCGTTCATGGCAACCAGCGCATTGCGGTGAATCCGCATAAAGGATTCCGCAAATTCCTGTTCCAGAGTCTTGAGCGACTCTTCAACAAGAATCCGCTGGCGCGGCGAGCAAACGGTGACGTATTTGCTATCGGCCTGGAAAAAAACCACCTCTTCCAGTGGAACCAGCTCCAGGTTGCCGCGGTTGCGCGCGCAAATATGCGTCCGCGCCCCCCTCCCGCTCGCGTCGTGCAACGTGTCAAGCTGCTTTGCATTGAGACGCATCGCCTTTGTCAGCGCCTTCTGCAGCCGTTCCGGGTGAATAGGTTTCAGCAGGTAGTCGATGGCCTGCGCATCGAATGCCTCGAGTGCATGATCGCCATAAGCCGTGGTGAAAATGACAGCCGGCGGCCTGTTGAACCCGGCCAGGTGTCGTGCCGCCTCCAGGCCGTCCATTCCCGGCATTCTGATGTCGAGTAACACCACGTCCGGTTGCAGCCGCTCGACCTGTTTCAGCGCCTCTTCACCGTTTTGCGCGTGGCCGCATACTTCCGATTCAAGACCTTCAAGCAGGCGCGCCAATCGTTCCCGGGCCAGTACTTCATCATCAACGATCAGGCACCTCATCGCATCTTCTCGCGCGGGAAATACAATGTCGTTTCGAACTCGTCATGAACTTCCGTCAATGCGACTCCGGCATGTGCGCCGAATGCGAGTTGCAGGCGCAGCCGGATATTTTCAAGGGCAATGCGGTTGCCCTCACGGTGCGCTTCCGCGCCTTTCAAGGCCCTCGGGTTACGGATCACCACGCTGATACGCCGACCCTCAGCAGTGCCACCTATGGTGATTCGCCCTCCCTGCGACAAGGGCTCGATACCGTGATAGACTGCGTTTTCCACCAGCGGCTGAAGAATCAGGGACGGAACCATCCTCTTGCGTGGCAGCCGTTCGATGTCCCATTCGACCTGCAGACGATTGCCAAGGCGCAACTGCTCCATGCGCAGATAGCGCTTTGCGACTTCGATTTCTTCCTCGAGCGTTACTCGGTCAGAGGCTTCGCGCAACGTTACGCGAAACAGATCTGACAGATCCTGAACCGCCATTTCGGCTCTTTCCGGATCACTGCGCGTCAGTGAGGCTATGCTGTTCATGCTGTTGAAGAGAAAATGAGGCCGGATACGCGCCTGCAAGGCCTGGACGCGCGCCTGGCCTTCTGCCTTGATCTGTTGACGCCATTGATGCTGCACATACAAGTAGCGCAGTACCAGCGCGCTGATAATTGCACTGATGCCCAGATTGCGAAACAGAAAACCTGCATGATCTGTTGGTCCCGCGGCCAGGCCGCCGCGGTCCGCCAGCTGAAACGCCAGTTCGCTGATGATCGCCGTGGTCAACAGGAGTAAAAGGTAGCTGGTAAGCGCCGCTGCGGCATTGCCGACCCGCGCAAGCATAGGCCGCGCCAGACACAGCACGGCTGCGCCGGTCAAAGCGATCCACTGCAGGAACAGTGATACCAGACCCAGGTCGCCCCAGAAATCCTGCCCTGCTGCGGCTAACACCAGTACAAAAGCGAGCAGCTCGGCTATCACAACGACGGCAAATACCATGCGAATGTCGCAGAAACCGGGCAGAAACAAAGCTTCCTGCCGATCATTTCCTGTAGTTGCGCTGATCTCCCTGGCCATGGCGTCAGTGCCTTTCCTCTTCCGTTGAATGTGCACGTATCCAGCTTATAACGGCAAATACATCGGGATCTTCTGGTCGGGCTGCAGAGACCTTTTCGGGATCAGTTTGGTGAGTTTCGGGTATACTTGGACCCAACTAACCGTAACGAAGCCGTTATGACCGAAAACTCCAACACCGACAAACCCTGGGGCGGCCGATTTTCCGAGTCAACAGATGCGTTCGTTGAAGCATTCACTGCGTCCGTTAACTTCGACCGGCGCCTGTACCAGTACGATATTCAGGGCTCCCAGGCCCATGCGCGTATGCTGGCAAAAGTTGGCGTACTCTCTGATGCTGAAAGGGACATCATTCTGGAGGGACTGGATCGCATAGGTCAGGCAATTGCACAAGGCGAGTTCGAATGGTCGGTTCGCCTCGAAGATGTCCATATGAACATCGAAGCGCGCTTGACCGCCCTGATAGGCGAGGCCGGGAAAAAGCTGCATACCGGACGGTCGAGAAATGACCAGGTTGCGACCGATCTACGTCTTTATCTGCGCGAGCAGATCGACGCTGTCTGCGCGGAAATCCGTCGCCTTCAGAACGGGCTACTGCTTATTGCAGAACGCGAAGCGGAGACCATCATGCCGGGTTTCACCCACTTGCAGGTCGCCATGCCGGTCACCTTCGGCCATCATATGCTGGCGTGGTTCGAAAATCTGCAGCGCGACCACCAGCGTCTGCTGGAATGCCGCAAGCGAGTCAATATCATGCCCCTGGGTGCAGCGGCACTTGCCGGCACCAGCTTTCCGATCGACCGCCATTACACCGCGAAGCTACTAGGATTTGACTGCCCGACCGAAAATTCGCTGGATGCCGTAAGTGACCGTGATTTTGCCATCGAGTTTTGTTCGTGTGCTGCACTGGTTCTGGTTCACCTGTCGCGTTTTTCAGAAGAACTCATCCTTTGGGCATCGGCGCAGTTTGACTTTATCGATCTCCCCGACCGTTTCTGCACAGGCTCCAGCATCATGCCGCAGAAAAAGAATCCCGACGTCCCGGAACTGGTGCGTGGCAAGTCCGGTCGGGTCATAGGTCACCTAGTGGGATTGCTGACCCTGATGAAAGGGCAACCGCTTGCTTATAATAAGGATAATCAGGAAGACAAGGAACCTCTTTTCGACTCTGTTGACACGCTACTGGGCTGTTTGCGCGCCTTTGCGGATATGGTGCCAGCTCTTCAGGTAAGAACCGAAAGCATGCGTCGCGCTGCTGCCAGCGGCTACGCAACCGCAACCGATCTGGCGGACTACCTGGTGCGGAAAGGTGTGGCATTCCGCGACGCTCACGAAATTGTGGGTATGGCGGTACGCGCTGGAATCGAGACCGGGCGTGACTTGTCTGAAATGCAACTGGCCGAACTTCAGAGTTTGTCGCCGGTAATTCAAAGTGACGTGTTCCAGGTGCTGACTGTAGAAGGCTCTGTGTCCGCTCGCAATCATTTCGGTGGAACCGCACCTGAACAGGTCCGGGCAGCGGTAGCGCGTGCCCGTAACAGATTGCGAGACTCAGGCAACTGAGGCATTTATGGATGCGGTTTCCGGGACCTCGCCGGATAACAGGGTCGGCTGCGGTTTCCCCAGATAGTAGCCCTGGACATAATCCACGCCAAGGCTGCGCACCCGCTCATAGACCTGCTCGTTTTCGACAAACTCGGCAATAGTACGCATACCCATTCCGCGGGCGACATCGACGAGCGCCTTGACGAACAGCTGGTCCGCACCGTTATTGTGAATGTCACGGATAAAGCTGCCATCGATTTTAAGTATGTCAGCACGCAGGTGCTTCAGGTACGAAAAAGAAGAAAACCCCACACCAAAATCGTCCAGTGAAATCCGGCAACCCAGCTGGCGTACCTTGTGGATGAATTCAACCGCGTTGTTCAGTTGTTCACAAGCAGCGGTTTCCGTTATTTCAAACGTCACCCGTGCCGGCTCGATTCCTGCGTCGCGCACTTCCCGTTCTATGCAATTGTACAATTCGTGACTTCCAACGGACATGCCGGAAAGATTGATAGAAAAACCCACGTGGCTGAGATCCGGGGGCAACCCCGCCAGACAACGGATTGCTTTGCTGAGGATCTGCTGGTCTACCCGCTGCACCAGCCCAAACTGTTCCGCGGTCGGTATGAATTTCGCCGGTGATATCAAGGCGCCGTTTTTCTCCCGCATGCGCGCAAGAACTTCATAGTGGTGTATTTGCCCGCTGGAAACGGAAACGATCGGCTGGAACGCCAGTTGCAGTGAATCCCGCTCAAGGGCATCCAGGAGGCGATCTTTCCATACCAGCTGGTTGTCCATGCGTTCTCGCATCATGTCTGTTTCATCATACTGGTGGAGTCGATTACGACCGCTTGCTTTGGCCGAACTCATCGCAGCATCCGCCTTCGCCAGCAGCTCGACCGGTACCTTGCCCTGAACAGGGAAAGTTACGATCCCGATGCTTGCAGAGATATTCAAGGCGCGTCCGCCGTACTTCGGCTTCAGGGCGCTGATGCCCTGCAACAGCTCTCTTGCTTTTTCGACTCCCTGCTGCTCGTCCATTGCAGAATATGCGATAGCGAATTCATCGCCGCTTATCCGGGCAATCAGATCCTGTTCACGGGAAGCGCGCTTGAGCAGACCCGCCAGCTGGACGATTATCTGGTCGCCAGCGGCGTGCCCGGCTGTGTCATTGATAAGTTTCAGGTGATCGATATCAATCAGCAACAACACGCCTTGTTGCGCGTGCCGTTCGACTCTGCGAATCTCATGATTGAGATCTTGAATGAACCGGCGCCTGTTCGACAAACCTGTCAAATGATCCTGGTTCGCCAGCAACACCATTCGCTTTTCGTCCTGCTTGATCTTGGTGATATCCCGGGCCGTTCCACGGTGCCCCATGAAATTTTCTCCTGAAAACAGTGGCACACCGTTGAGTCGCAGACAATGTTGATCACCGTTGCGGGCGTGAACCCATATCTCCACGTCTTTGAAACCGTCCTTGTTTTTGTCTCCCGAACGCAGCAGCGCAGTCAATTCGCCCAGATTACTGCCCGGAAATACTTCTGCCGGGGTGCGGCCAAGCCAGGTGTCGGCTGACATATACAGCGTATCGGATACAGTTGTTGAAACGAAGGTAAAATGCCCGCCACGGTCTGTTTCCCAGAGCCAATCCGATGAACTTGCGGCAAAGTCACGGAATCGCTTGCGACTGCTCCGTAGTTCGCTTTGCGACGAATTGAGCGCTCCGAGCATCGCGTTAAAGGAGCGGGTGAGCTGCCCCAGTTCGTCATTGCGCTTTAAACAGACTTTCTGTGTCATGTCACCATTTGCGATGGCCTGCGTCGCCTTGGCCAGTAACTGGATCGGGCGCGTCAGGGAGCGCCTGCTGATGCTGATACCGATCAGGGCAGCCGCCAGCAAAATCAGCACGGAAAAATAGCCGGCATGGACTCCCAGCTGCTGGTAGGGTGCCCAGTAGCTCGAATGCCTGGCCGCCAACAGGACTTTGGCAGCCGTGTCGCTACCCCCGGGCTGATTCAGAACCGGAAGCATGCGTATGCTGTAAGGCTCTCCGTCGACTTCAATGGTGGTTCCTGCCGTCGACACAGCAAGGCCATTCAACACATTCAGTGTCGGTTGTAGGTTCCCGATGCTGCTGGCCAGTACGGTGTTACCACTGAATATCGCTATATCCGCATGGACGAGCTGGCGCAGGGCTTTCAGATCAGATTCGCTGAAGCGCTTGCCGACCACAAGTGCGCCGATGCGCCCCCCGAGGGGATTTTCAATCGTGACAACAGTCAGTTGCAGAAGGCTATCGTAGAGTAATGCGTTTCCGAACTCGACCGTACTACCTTGGGCGAGACTTTTGACCAGCTCGGTCAGGGGCGCCGAATTCAGCATTTGCGGCGACGTATAGTGCGGCCTGTTGCCGGCCGCGACGGAACTGCCGGACCCGTTATCCAGATATACCGCGATGAAATCAGCACCGGGCCGCGGGTACAGATCATCCAGCATGCCCTGCAGAGTCGGCACGTCTCCTGTCAGGGTGGCAGCAATCAGACTTGGTTCATCGCCGGCACTGCGCGCAACGGTAAGCAGGTTTTCAAACCGGGTTTTCTGGGTTTCAATAAACACGTCACGCGCACGGTCCAGGTCACTCTGAATGCTGTTTGCAACGTGGTCACGCACGAGCAAGAATGCCGCGGCAGCCACACTCAGAAGCACAATCAACACGAGCGATATGATGAACAAGGTGTTCTTTTGTTCTATGTTCAAGTGCGATCCCTCACTTACCGCCGCTAGCGGAACAGCTGCTCGATGTCCGACTGCATTTCTGGATTTGCGAAACCGTTCACGCTGTCACGATATGCCAGTGTCAAATGCAACGGTGGCGGTGAAGTCAGCGCTCTCACCTCTATCCATTGAGTTTCTGCAGCAGCAGAGGCAACCCGCAGTTTCCATTTGCCCGGCGCCAGGCCCGCGAAGTGAAAACTCTGACCGGGCTGAATGGCTTGCAGATAGGGTGTATCGACAACATCGATGCGCGCGTAGCTTTTCTTGTGAATCCTGCAAAAGAAATGGGTGGTACCGGGTTCCTTAAATTCGAATGAAGTTCGGCTCGCGCGTTGGCCACCTGGCTTCCCGAGCTGAATTGACACGGGCTCACCACGTGACAGGGAAAAGAGCTGATGAAATACCGCATCACGATTTACGAACTCCACCCGATCACCCTTCTGGACTGTCAAGAATGATGGATGCATGCGGTTGTCCCGAATTTCGATTTTCTGTTCCCGTGTGGCAGCTCGTTCCACGAGCTGGCCCTGACCCGGGATTAGCGCGACGGATATGACATGCGACGGCACCCCGGTTTTTAGTGATGACAATCCATGGTGATCAAGTGATACTGTGCCACTGACTTCCGCTGCAGTTGCCAAACCACATATTGAAACGACACCGATACACCCAATGAAACGTCGTGCCGTGTCTATAATCAGCTTGTAGCCGTTCATTTCGCCAGCGCTTGACTAAGGAAATCCAGGTCTTGGTGCTATCGGCAGCGACTGTGATTAAATAAACTGTCATGAGCAATCACACCACATCCGACAGTCTGGACCAGTTACGCGAGCGGTTGGCCGAGTTTGCCGAGCGGCGTGACTGGCAGCAATTCCAGTCGCCAAAAAACCTTTCTATGGCGCTGATAGCGGAGACCGCTGAATTAATTGAACATTTTCAGTGGTTATCAGAAAAGGACAGCTGGAACCTTGCTCCGCAAAAGCGCGCAGAGGTAGGTAGCGAACTCGCCGACATTTTGATTTACCTCATCCGCACGGCCGATCAGCTTGGCATAGACCTGATCGCAGCTGCCAACAGCAAGATTCTTCTCAACGAGGCGCGCTATCCAGTTGATAAAGTGCGTGGAAAGGCGCTTCGGGCCGAAGATTATGAATAACGACTGATGCTGTCGTGGGGCCGTGAACGTCGCCACATTCCTCATAAAGAATTCGTCACAGATTCCGTTAAATGGGCACGCATCTCGGCCTGATGATGCGGTTCTGACTGGTTTTTCTGGAGTAGTAACCCATGGCGGAAATTGTTTCGGCAAGTGCAGCTCTGGCCATCATCACCAACTGCCCGTTTCCGCTGATAATTCTTGATCGTGATGGTCGTGTAACCGGGTACAGTCACGCGTTTGAGGGTCTGTTGGGTAGCACACAGGCAGCCGCTCTCCTTCGTCTCGACCCACAGGCATTGGCTGATCACCCCGATCGTGCTCTGCTTGTCAGCGCGCGCTTCGTCCGCTGGACGGACCGTGACAACGTACCACGCCGCTTCGAGATTCACCGTTGCGTAATATCGGAACCGGATTTTTCGGAAGTCCGGTTTTTCGTCGACGTCACCAAACAGGTGGAGCTGCAAAGCACCTGCATTCGACTCGAGAACGAACTCGAGCAAAATATTCTGACTGATACGGTTACCGGACTTTTGAACAGTCGGGGAATACTGCTGGCTCTTGAACCACAGGTCGCGCGGTCTCGTCGATACAACAGTCCGATATCGGTCATCATGCTGGCCGTTGACGGTGGCAGTGATGACAAGGAAACGCTGTTGACGCTGGCCAGGTTCCTCAAAGACCAGTTGCGATGGGCGGATCTTGTAGCCTGCAATGAGCAACGTGAGTTTGTGCTGGTACTGCCGGAAACTACAGCGGAGTCTGCGCATACGCTAGCCGACAAACTTAAGCGTCAAGTGCATGAACTGGTGACGAGAAGCAATGTTCCACAACAGTATGCGCCCTGTTGCGGGGTAGCGGCCTGGCACAGGAGCGACAGCGCGATCACGCTGTTAAGACGCGCCGCGGCTGCCTTGACCCGTGCTCGTGCCAGCCGGGACGAATCCGAACAGTTTGTCGCGCTCTAAGACGGTAACCTGCGTGCCCAGACCTCCCGAAGCAGTGCGTTCCCGCGCTCAACGCCGTGCCGACGACGCATCCGGGCGCCGGGTCGTATCAGCCGAGTTTGGAAAAAAAGACATCCCGAAGATCGAGATTGACGCCTTGCAACTACGCGCGGTAAGGCGTCGCTTCATGGCCTTGAACAAGGACCGTTTGCATCGGGTTCAGGATTGTCTTGAAGCGCGACAAAGTGGCTTTATCGAGCTGTTGCCACTCATGTTTCACATCAACCATCCTATGTTGCCCGGTTACCTTTCCAACAAAACGCCTTGTGGCGTTTCTGACTACGCTCCCGGAAAACGCTGCATTCAGGCTGCGCGTGCGCTGGCGAAAAGCTTTAGCTATCAGCGGCGCGCACAAGCAGTTCACTCCATCCATGCCATTTATCTGATGGGTAGCACGGGAACCATCGCATACTCGAAATCGAGTGATTTCGATATCTGGATCTGCCATCGCCCCGGCGTTCCGGAGAGTGATCTTGCAGCATTGCGCGAGAAAGCGGACGGCATACAGAGCTGGGCCGAGTCACTCGGTCTCGAAGTTCATTTCTTTCTGATGGATGATGTTTCGTTCCGTGAAAATGCGCCCAGGCAAGTGTCTAACGAAAGCGCGGGCAGCTGTCAGCACCACTTGCTGCTCGATGAGTTTTACCGCACAGGTTTACTGGTAGCCGGGCGGTTTCCCGTGTGGTGGCTTGTGCCAGTCGGTTACGAGAACCAATACGAGGACTACGTTAAAAAACTGCTCTTAAACCGATTCATCAAATCCAGCGATATCGTGGACTTCGGAGGTCTGGCGCGGCTCCCCAGCGACGAGTTTTTTGGTGCGACGCTTTGGCAGCTGTACAAGGCAGTCGACTCTCCCTATAAATCCATTCTCAAAATTCTGCTGATGGAAGCTTACGCAAGCCAGCATCCGGATATTGCAGTACTGGCGTTGCGCTTCAAAGACGCAGTGCACAGCGGTGACACGCAGCTGGACCAGCTCGACCCCTACGTCATGATGTATAACGCTGTGGAAGAGTACCTGTTTTCCCGCAAAGAACTGGATCGACTGGACCTCGCTCGCCGCTGCCTTTACTTCAAGGTTAACGAGGCCATGAGCAAACCGGCTCACAACCCCCAAAGCTCATGGCGGCGTGAAACACTGCATGCAATGCTGAGCAGTTGGGGGTGGGGTAAAGACAAACTGGAATCCCTGGATTTGCGAAAACAGTGGAAAATAAGGCGCGTTCTCGAAGAACGCCACATCCTGGTAGACGAATTGACGCGCAGCTATCGCGCGCTTTCCCGGTTCGGGCGCGATCAAAACCATGAAATGGCAATAAACGCGTTTGATCTAAATTTACTCGGTCGAAAGCTCTATGTCGCATTCGAGCGCAAGGCCGGAAAAGTAGAAATGATCAATCCCGGTGTCTCGAATGACCTTTCAGAAGAAAGACTGACGCTGCACTACTGCGAGAAACCGGATCAGACCAGCTGGTCCATCTACCGGGGCACGGTGCTGCCGCGAGATATGAACGACAACAATCCACTCAAGCGCACGGCCAACCTCCTCGAACTGCTCGCCTGGTGTCATTTCAATGGTCTGGTAAACCGAAATCCGTCGACCATAAGCGTTCAGCCGCCCGACTGCGGTCTCAGTCAGTGGGAACTGCGTTGCGTACTCGACTGCCTGCAGCAGGTCTTCCCCAAGGGTTTGGTAACCGAAATCGACATGCGCTCGCTTGCGGACCAGGCCGTCATATGCCGAGCGGGTGTGTTCGTGAATCTTGCTCGCGATCCAATGGCGAAGCTGACACGCAACGGCATGCAACTGGTCAGTGAGCGCATCGACCCCTTGAGCTATGGCGGGCAATGGGAGAACCTCGCAACGAGCTTCGAAATGATCTGCATGACGTCCTGGGGCGAAGCTCTGACTTTCAGCTACAGGGGCCGAACAGCACTGCTGGATTTTCTGTGCGACTACTTTGCGTGGTTGCCCGTGACATCGGGGAAGACGCCACCCCCTGTACCATGTTTCAGCTTTTCTTCCTCACGTGGTGCGATCATCGCCCGTCGTATCGAAGAATTGATTCATGAAGTGGCAGAATTCTTTTACGGCAATTACTGGCGCAGGCACGCTCGTTACGCGTTACGCATCGGGCAACACTATTTTGTGCTGCAATGCGAGAACGATATTCCTCGCTATCAGGAATTTGATTCAGCGGCTGCATTATTGCATCACCTTGGCCAGCCACAGGCAGCATTCAGCCCGATACGGCTTGACGCGCAGGCTCTCGACGACTCGCCTCTACCCCTGGTGCTGGAATATAACAAGGAAGGCGTAATACAGCTTTTCTATCGGGTGCAGTCCGGCCGAGCTCATGTTTACGTTCTGGATGAACGCGGCTCTCTCTTCCACCAGGCCGTCGCTTTTCACGATCGCCAGACCCTGCTTGGGCAGTTCAGGCGGTTTCTAGATACTGTTCGTTACCGTATGCGGCACATGAATGTGTCGAGCAGCCTGTCAGATCACGACGACTTCGAGTATTTCCAGATCTCCCGAAACAATCTGGATAAATACGTTATAGATCGAGTGCAGGCCAATCCGTCTGTTTCAGGCCATTACATGGATGTGCAGGTGATAGGCGATTTCGATAGCGAACACGATGGAGCATTCAGTATATTTTGCGATAACCGGGAATTTTCGATGCTTGAATATGGCGATCGAATTTTCCAGTGTGTTGCGGAGCACATCACCCGTAAACGCCGCAGCGGTGGGAAATACCCGATCTACATCACAGACATTGATCTGCGCCCGGCGATGCTTGGTGGTGACGCTGCCGACGGCGTTCAATCCATTAACTTCCTGAACTACAAGAAACGCATTGAGAGCCTGTTGAACGAAGCGTTGCAGGATATCGCCAGGCGTGACTGATACAAAGATCTATTCGGTCGCACGCACCTGCTCGAGTATTTCTTCGATATCTTTTTCCCATTGGTCAAAATCTGCCTGCAAGTCCGAATCGGGATAGAACGAGCGCAGATGGGCGAAACTTGACGCCAGCAATATGGTTTCATCACCTTCGGCGAAGATCGCGATTTTAAGCGGCAGGTAGGGGACCAGCGTAGCGTGCCTTTCACTGATGTCGCGTATTTCATCAAGCTTCCCGAAAAATACGATCCGGTATTTATCTGTCCTGTAACCGGAAGCAGTCAATCCGATATCGACGCGTTGCACCCGCGACAGCTGATATCCCTTGCCGGCGATTTTCTCCTGAAGAGTCGACATCGCTTCCGGGAATGGTTGCCGGGTTCGCACCATGTAAAGGTCTTTGCTGACAATTGTGGTGGAAAACGATAACAGCAGAATTGCAAGCAGCTTCCTCACAGCGTTGCCTCCTCCATGATCTCGGAATACAAATCATGCATCTGCTGGCAAGCTTTATCGAGTTCACGATTGTTGAAAAGCCGGCTCAGATTCTCCGGGTTGATGCTCATGACCTCGACGCCGTCATCCGTTTCGAGCACTGTGATCCTGCAAGGCAGGAACAGTCCCACCCTGGGATCGATCGCGAGGGCGTCATTCAAAAATGCGAAGTTGCAGAAGTACAGCATCACTTGTCGTTTGTTTTCCGCGCCTTCCTCAGCAAGACCCTGCTCCAGATACTGCTCCCGGATGATCCGGAAATTCCTTCCGATTACGGCTTGCTTCAGGTTAGAAAGGGTTTGCTCCAGATCATAAAAAGATTCAAACCGAATGACCGGCTCGGTCGCAGCTTGTTTATCTGATGGCGACCCAACCTCCAGGTGCCTCAGGAACGCGACCAGGTCATCTGCGTCCTTTTCATTCAGGCCCATGGCCTTGATGGACGGCATCGGCGTCCCGTCCCGACCGCGTAGCAAGGTCGCTTTCAACATTGCGTCGCTGACTGAACGCTGGAAACCGGGATTATCCAGCGCCGGGGCCATAATCGGTGCCCCGCGAGGGCGTGAAAAAGTGACGCCGGTCCCGGTGGCGCCCTGACCCTGTTGACCATGGCATGCGGCGCAATGGTCGCCGAACAGCTTCCGCCCCCTGCCGGGATCACCGTCTATGGCAACGTGTTTGTAATCCGGGCCCGGCTCGCCGGACCAGCTGCGAATGAATGCAATAATCGCGTCGACCTCGTCATCCCGCAGCAAGGGGAAAGCCGGCATTACGCGCCCGGGCCGACCTTCCCGCAAGGTGGCACGGAAATATTCGTCGCTCGCGACCGCGAGGAAATCAGGCAGGTTCAGTGGTATACCAACCCCACCATCACCATGCACCCCGTGGCAAACAGCGCAATTCTGCTGGTACAACTCGGCGCCGTCAGGCTCGCTGGCCTGCACCACACGCAGCGCCGGGTTGATCAGTGCCAGGATTGCAAGAAGCACAAAACTGTTTTTCATAATCGCTATTCTCCGGCATGATCCGGCCAAGCCACTTTGATCTGCGTCAAACGGTTGGCTGTACAGCCTCGCTCAGCCGTCTCACGAACCAGTCGCGCAGGCCCTGCATTTGTGGGGCACACAAGCCATGGTCCATATGATATTTGTGAAATTCCACATTGTATCCCTGTGCTTCTATCGCCTGCCGTGAACGTTCTGCCGCAGCCAGGGGAACGACCGGGTCATAGTCCCCATGATCCATTCTCAGCTTCAAGCGTGAAGCATCTGCGCGCTTCTCCACTGCCAGTGTGTCGGCGAATGGAAGGTAAGCCGATAGCACAAGAACACCGGCGTACACCCAGGAGGACCTGAGCGCGGTATGCAGAACGACGGCTCCACCCTGCGAAAATCCTGCCAATACGACTCTGTTGGTGCCGATGCCGCGGCGCTGTTCACGCTCGACCAAAGCTAACAGCGCCTGACGTGCCGCCTCCATGCCCTCGCGATCCTCGTTGGTGCCGGCGAAATTCAGATCATAAATGTCATACCATGCGCGCATAACCATTCCCTGGTTAAGGGTAACGGGCCGCAGAGGCGCATGCGGGAGGACAAACCGCGTGGCCAGTTCGTCGGCAAGGCCCCACGCCCGGATGAGCGGGGCAAAATCACCGCCATCGGCGCCGAGGCCGTGGAGCCAGATTACCGCGCAGTCCGGCGGCCGTTTGGGGTTGATCTCCAGCGTTTCCAGCATGAATGGCTCCCGAAATGACGCCCCGGTGAACTCGACCCGGGCTGCGCTGGCAAGCAGCTTGGGCTTTTGTCGCTGTGTTCGTATACTTGACTGACAGACGCGATCAGGCGGTTACAATGAAACCCTGTTGGGCAAACTATCTTCTTTGGTTAATCATAACCCTTGCGGGCATCGGCGCAATGCTGTCCGCATGCGGGCAGAAGGGTAATCTCTATTTACCGGACGAGTCCGAATCCCGCGAACAAGAACAAAAGTAGCTGCTATGGATAGTTTCGAATTCAGGAACGGTCGCCTGACGGCAGAACAGGTCGACCTGACACAGCTCGCCGCCGAACACGGCACGCCGCTTTATGTGTATTCGCGCGCCACGCTCGAACGTCACTGGAAAGCGTTCGATAGCGCGTTCGGCGGTCACCCGCACCTGGTCTGCTATGCCGTGAAGGCCAACTCCAATCTCGCCGTGCTGGCAGTGCTGGCACGCCTCGGTTCCGGCTTCGACATTGTATCGGGCGGCGAACTGGCTCGCGTTGTCGCCGCCGGCGGCGATCCCGCGAAAGTGGTTTTCTCGGGTGTCGGCAAAACCGACTTTGAAATGGAGCAGGCACTTGCCGCAGGCATTCGCTGCTTCAACGTGGAGTCCGAAGCCGAGCTCGTAATGCTGGACAAAGTGGCTCGCGTCCATGGTGTGGTGGCACCGGTGTCATTGCGTGTAAATCCCGATGTCGATGCCCGCACGCACCCTTATATTTCAACAGGTCTCAAGGAAAACAAATTCGGAATCGGGGTTGGTGATGCGTTGCGAGTCTACCAACGCGCGGCGCAAGCCGGGAATCTGCGCATCGAGGGCATCGATTGCCATATCGGCTCCCAGCTTACCGAAACCACGCCATTTGTCGATGCGCTCGAGCGCGTACTGCAGCTGGTCGACCAGATCGAGGGATATGGCATCAAGATCCATCACATCGATCTGGGCGGCGGGCTGGGTATCCGCTACCGGGATGAAAACCCGCCTTCGCCCGGCCAGTACCTGCACCCGCTTATCGCGCGCCTCGCGAACTGCAGCAAGACGATTATCATAGAGCCCGGCCGCGCCATCGCAGCCAACGCGGGTGTTCTGCTGACAAAGCTGCTGTATACCAAGACTTCGGCAGAGAAAAACTTTGCGATTGTCGACGCCGCGATGAATGATCTTGCCCGTCCGTCCCTGTACGGCGCCTGGCAGGAGATCGTTCCGGTGATGGCGCGCGAAGGCGAGCGCAGAACTTATGACGTTGTCGGTCCCGTGTGCGAAACCGGAGACTTTCTGGGAAAGGACCGTGAGCTCGTGGTAGAGAGCGGTGACCTGCTCGCGGTCAGATCTGCTGGCGCGTACGGCTTCACCATGAGCTCCAACTACAACAGCCGGCCGCGCGCCGCCGAAATACTCGTCGACCGGGACATGGCCTACGTTGTGCGCGAAAGGGAGACCATCGCCGGCCTTTTTGCAGGCGAATCGGTCCCGGCGCTTTGAGCTGCTGGGCGATGCAGCGAATCCCCGAAGCAGAGTTGATGGAGGATCCGGCGCAGGCGCTGGCCTACGCCCGCGCCGATTTCGATGAACCCCACAACCGTTTCGTTGAGCTTTTTGTAGATTGCTTCGGCCCGCGCCTGACCGGATCAGTGGTGGATCTTGGCTGTGGCCCGGGTGATATTTGCAGGCGCTTTGCGCGCCGTTTTCCGGAATGCAGCATACACGGGATCGACGCGTCCGAAGCAATGCTCGAACTTGCCAGGTCGGCGGATGTCGCAGCAGGTCTGGCGAATCGCATCCGCTACTTCCGCAGCCGCCTGCCCGATGCGGACTTGCCGCAAATACGTTATCGGACTGTGATTTCGAACAGCCTGCTTCACCATCTGCCGGATCCGGCCGCGTTGTGGCGAAGCATCCGCAAAATCGGCCAGCCCGGCGCCACGGTCTTTGTCATGGATCTGTTGCGGCCGCAAAACCGCGACCAGGCTCAATGCCTGGTGGATCAGTATGCTGCGAACGAACCCGAAATACTGAGAAACGATTTCTTCAATTCGCTGCTCGCCGCCTACCGCCCTCTTGAGGTGGAACAGCAGCTTGCCGACCACGGGCTGGATCAACTCGCGCTAGAAACAGTCAGCGATCGACACTTCATTGTCTTTGGCCATCTATAATCACTCGCCGCCGCGCACTTTCCAGGTTGGCTGTCCAGCGCCGGTGATCAGCCCGCGCGCCAGCAGCCATTGGCGCGCATCTTCGGCGTCCTGCTCGAACCAGGTCTGCGCAGAGCCGAGCCGGAACGTGTAGCCCCAGTCATCCATATCCCGCATCAGCCGTTGGCTTCCCACTTCCGCGAGACACCCGGCCAGCAGGATCTGCAGATAACAGACAGCGTTTTCCTCATCATAATCGCCGCCCGCATCGGTGTGCAGCCGTTGGCGTCGTTCTGCCGTCATGCAGACATAGTGGCAGGCCTCGTGCAGCGCCGAATGGACGGGCGTGTCGCCGCGTACCAGCAAGCGATTTCCGATCAGACCCGCTTCCGCCTCGCCCCAGAAGCTACCCGGGATGGGCTCGCTATCCGGAAGTTGCGCACAGGCCAACCGGTAGCCTGCCAGCAAATTCGCCAGCACCGGCAAACCCAGCTGCTGAACGGTCAGCACGCCATTTTCCGACCCGGCATTTGTTTCTTTTGAGGACATTATCTGATGCATCCGATCCGCGAATTTCCAACATCACGCATTGACGCGGATTCTCGCTGCCCTTGCTTTTGCTTGCAAATTTCCAGTCAGCCCGTACTCTGGCGCCATGGAACTCGCATTCACCAAAATGCATGGACTGGGCAATGATTTCGTTATTGTCGACGCGATCAGCCAGCCTGTCACATTGTCCCGGCAGCAGATCCGGCAGATCGCGGACCGGCGACGCGGTGTTGGTTGCGACCAGTTGTTGCTCGTGGAAAAACCCGAGCAACCGGATGTCGAGTTCCGTTACCGGATATTCAATGCCGACGGCGGCGAAGTCGAACAATGCGGCAATGGCGCCCGTTGCTTCGCGCATTTTGTGCGCGCCAAAGGCCTGACCCGCTCCACGCGCATTCCGGTGCAAACCAAAGCCGGACGGCTGGAGCTTATGGTGCGGGAAGACGGGCAAATCACCGTTGACATGGGTGTGCCACGTCTCGAGCCGGCAGATATCCCGTTTCAGGCTGCGGCGCGCGCGCTTCGATACGCGCTCGCAGTGGACAACGAAACGGTGGAAATCGCTGCAATTTCTGTCGGTAACCCGCATGCCGTTATCCAGGTCCCTGACGTAAACGCAGCGCCGGTGGAACGCCTCGGTCCTGCCATCGAATCACACCCGCGCTTTCCGAATCACGTAAACGTCGGATTCATGGAAGTGATAGACCGCGGTCGCATCCGCCTGCGCGTGTTCGAACGTGGCGCCGGCGAAACACTGGCCTGCGGATCGGGCGCCTGCGCCGCGGTCGTCGCCGGTCGCATCCAGGGTCTGCTCGATGAAACCGTAACCGTCTCGCTGCGCGGGGGCGATCTTGTGGTAAGCTGGAACGGCGAACACCAACCGGTGTGGATGACGGGTCCGGCAACATTTGTTTTTGAGGGCAAAATAGCACTATGACGACACCAGCGAATGTTGAAACAACACACCCTGAACCGGATGTCCGGCAAATCGCTGACTACCTCGCCAATCATCCCTCGTTTTTCGACGAACACCCGAACCTGCTCGCGGATCTGCGCCTGCCGCACGCCAGCGGAGCTGCCGTGTCTCTGGTCGAGCGACAGATTCTCGTACTGCGCGAGCAGAACCGCGAACTCAAACGCAAATTGCTGGAACTGGTCGATGTCGCGCGCGACAACGACCGCCTGAGCGAGCGCATGCACCGCATGACGCTCGACCTGATGCGCGCTGACTCCCTGCGCGCTCTGCTTGATGCCCTGAAAGACCACCTGCACAACGAATTCAAGGCTGATGCGGTTTCAGTTCAGCTGACCGGCCTCGATGAATCGGCTCAGCACGACAGCTGGGCCACCAGACTGGCGCCCGATGATGCCGTGAAAACACTCTTCAAAACGGCATTTGTCGACGGCAGGCCACAATGCGGACGCCTGAAAAAGGAGCAGCTGGACTTTCTGTTCGGCGCCCAGGCGACGGCTATCGAATCTGCAATAGTGGTACCGCTCGGTAATAGATCAGAACAGGGACTGATAGCGGTCGGCAGTTGCGAAGTCAACCGTTTCAACCCCTGCATGGGAACCTTGTTTATGAGCCATCTGGCTGAACTGATGGCGGTTTTGCTCCATCGCCAGGGCATCCTCTGACTCGCGGTGGATACACCGGCGCTGGAGTGGGTGACGCGATTTGCGAGTCATTTGCGTGACCAGCGCCGACTGTCCCTGCACACCCTGAACAACTATCAGCGCGATCTCGACCACTGCGTGCGGTTCTGCGACGAAAGTGGAATCAATGCATGGAACGCCCTGCACGCGCAGCACGTGCGCAGTTATGCGGCGCAAATGCACCGCCAGGGTCTGGGCGGGAAAAGCATTCAGCGCCGGCTTTCGGCGCTGCGCAGCTTTTGTCGTTTTCTGGTGAGGCATGGCCACCTGGGCAGTAATCCGGCGCAGGACATCAGGGCACCCGCTACGCCGCGCAGACTTCCCCACACCCTCGACGTTGATCGCATGCAGACCTTGCTGGATGCCATTGCAGACGACTGGCTTGCGCAACGCGACCTGGCCATGTTGGAACTGATGTACTCATCCGGCCTTCGTCTCGCAGAGCTGGTTAACCTCGATGTGCACGACATTGACATGC
Source organism: Thiogranum sp. (assembly GCA_024102665.1). GTDB lineage: Bacteria > Pseudomonadota > Gammaproteobacteria > DSM-19610 > DSM-19610 > Thiogranum. Next base: position 74,268 of record JAGFJP010000092.1, read on the forward strand.
TCCAGCGTGAAGCCCGGGTACTGGGCAAGGGGCGCAAGACTCGCATCGTGCCTGTGGGCGAAAAGGCACGCACCGCTCTGGAACGCTGGCTGGAAGAGCGGCAACTGCACTGTGCCGATGACGAGTCAGCGCTCTTCATCAATCGCACCGGCTCCCGACTCGGTCCGCGCAGCGTACAAAAAAGGCTCAAACTCTGGGCGCTCAAGCAAGGCCTGGACAGCCGGCTGCACCCGCATGCGTTGCGTCATTCCTGCGCGACGCACCTGCTCGAGTCGAGTGGCGACCTTCGTGCCGTTCAGGAAATGCTCGGGCACGCCAACCTCGGTACCACGCAGATCTACACCCATCTCGATTTCCAGCACCTGGCACAGGTTTACGACCAGGCCCATCCGCGCGCCCGCAAGTCCGGCAAGGGGTCCTAACCGCCGCGTTCTCAGGGGATTCGCCTGATTTCAGCGCCGGTCTTGGTGTACAATTTCCGCCCCTTGAGGCAAAGCCGGGAATTTGGCGTGGAACAATATCGGGGCACAACCATTCTGTCGGTACGCCGCAATGGCCGGGTCGTGGTCGGCGGCGACGGCCAGGTATCCATGGGCAATACCGTGATGAAAGGCAATGCGCGCAAAGTGCGCACCCTCTATCACGGCAAGGTTCTGGCCGGGTTTGCCGGCGGCACGGCGGATGCCTTCACGCTTTTTGAGCGCTTCGAGGCGAAGCTTGAAAAGCACCAGGGACATCTGGTGCGATCCGCTGTCGAACTGGCCAAGGACTGGCGCACCGATCGTATGCTGCGAAGGCTCGAAGCGCTGCTGGTGGTAGCTGACAGGGAAAGTTCCCTGATCATTACCGGAAACGGCGACGTCATCGAACCGGAAAACAGCTTGATGGCGATCGGCTCCGGCGGCCCCTATGCCCAGGCCGCCGCGCGTGCCATGCTCGACAACACCGAACTCGATGCCCGCAGCATTGTCGAAAAGGGGCTGGAAATAGCCGCCAGCATTTGCGTATTCACCAATCGCAACCTTACCCTGGAAGAACTCGAATACTGAGTCCGCCCATGTCTGAAATGACTCCTCGCGAAATTGTCCAGGAACTGGACAAGCACATTATCGGCCAGAATGACGCCAAGCGCGCCGTCGCCATCGCCCTTCGCAACCGCTGGCGACGCCTTCAGGTCGATGAACCACTGCGCAGCGAGATCACGCCGAAGAACATCCTGATGATCGGTCCCACCGGCGTCGGCAAGACGGAGATCGCGCGGCGGCTGGCCAGGCTGGCCAACGCCCCCTTCATCAAGGTGGAGGCAACCAAGTTCACTGAAGTCGGCTACGTGGGACGCGATGTCGAATCGATCATTCGTGATCTGGTGGATGTCGGCATTAAAATGACGCGCGAAGAAGAAATGGAAAAAGTGCGTCACCGCGCGCAGGACGCGGCCGAGGACCGTATACTCGATGCCTTGCTGCCCAAGCCGCGCAGCGTCGGATTCGCAGGCGAACCCCAGAAACAGGACGGCGGCACCGAAACCCGCCAGAAGTTCCGCAAAATGCTGCGCGAAGGCACCCTGGATGAACGCGAAATCGAGGTGGAAGTCTCGGCGACACCGGTTGGCATCGAGATCATGGCACCGCCCGGGATGGAGGAAATGACCTCGCAGTTGCAGGGCCTGTTCCAGAACATGGGCAGCGGGCGCACCAGGACACGCAAGATGCGGGTTGTCGACGCATTCAAGGTTCTGACCGATGAAGAAGCCGGCAAAATGGTCAACGAGGAAGAACTTAAATTGCGGGCGTTGCGCAGCGTTGAGCAAAACGGAATCGTGTTCATTGATGAGATCGACAAGGTTACCCAGCGCAGCGACCAGGGCGGCAGCCCCGGCGTATCCCGCGAAGGTGTGCAGCGCGACCTGCTGCCGCTGGTAGAGGGCAGTACCGTGACCACCAAGCACGGGATGGTTAAATCCGACCATATTCTGTTTATCGCATCCGGTGCGTTTCATATGTCGAAGCCTTCGGATCTGATCCCGGAGTTGCAGGGGCGTCTGCCGATCCGCGTCGAACTCGGCGCACTCGGCATCCAGGAATTTGTGCGCATTCTCACTGAACCGGATGCCTCGTTGACGGAGCAGTATTGCGCGCTGATGAAAACCGAGGGCGTGGATCTGGGCTTTTCCGCGGACGGCATCGAACGTATTGCCGCGATCGCCTGGGAAATCAATGAGCGCACGGAAAATATCGGCGCCCGCCGGCTGCACACTGTCATGGAACGACTGCTCGAAAAGATTTCGTTTGAGGCCGCTGACACGTCTGGCAAGAGCGTGACGGTGGACGCCGCGTACGTTAATTCGCAGTTGAGCGATCTGGCCCGCGATGAAGACCTGAGTCGCTACATCCTGTAACAGCTATTTCGAGGTTCCAAATGCCCCAAAAACACCCGCACCCGACCGAAATCAACCTGCACCAGAAATCCAGAATGCTGGAAATCAAGTTCGACGACGGCGCCCACTTTGAAATGAGCTGCGAATATCTGCGAGTGCACTCCCCTTCCGCTGAAGTCCAGGGCCACGGCCCCGGGGAAGGTGTGCTGCAGGTCGACAAGGAAGACGTGAACATCGAACGCATAGAACCGGTTGGACATTACGCCATCCAGATCTACTTCGATGACGAGCACAGCACCGGCATCTACTCCTGGGAAACACTGTACAGGCTCGGCGCCAACATGGAAAAGAACTGGCAGGACTATCTGGATCGTCTGAAAAAAGCCGGTGCGCCACATTCGCAGCTGGGCACCCGGTGAAATGAGCGACGACCGGAATACCACCCACTTCGGGTTTGAACAGGTCGCCTGGCACGAAAAGCAGCGCCGGGTCGCGGGAGTTTTTGATTCGGTAGCCAGCCGCTATGACCTCATGAACGATGCCATGTCGTTCGGCATACACCGGTTGTGGAAACGTTTCGCCATCGAACAGTCGGGGGCACGTCCCGGACAGACGATCCTGGATCTTGCAGGAGGTACCGGCGATCTTGCCGCGCGGCTGTCCCGCATCGTCGGACATAGCGGACAGGTCGTCGTCGGGGATATCAATGCCTCAATGCTGCAAGTTGGCCGCGAACGTCTTCTTGATCAGGGCCTGGCCGGGAACATCCGCTTCGTGCAGGCGAATGCCGAGTGCCTCCCCTTCCCTGACGGCAGCTTCGACTGCATTACCATTGCATTCGGGTTGCGCAATGTCACCGACAAGGACAAGGCGCTGAAGTCCATGTTCCGGGTTTTGAAACCCGGCGGCCGGCTGCTGGTTCTGGAGTTTTCCAGGCCGGTCGCGCCCGGGCTACGCCCCCTTTACGACCTTTATTCGTTCAAGCTGCTGCCATTGATGGGCCGCATTATTGCCAGCGACGAAAACAGCTACCGCTATCTGGCCGAATCGATCCGCATGCACCCTGACCAGGAAACACTCAAGAGCATGATGGAGCAGGCCGGGTTCGAGGATTGTGATTATTTCAATCTGAGCGGCGGCATTGTTGCGCTGCACCGCGGATTTCGCTATTGATACGACCTGCCGGTCGATCCGGGCACCGGTGCAGGAAATATCATGTTGAAGGAGTACCAGCAGCGTGAGCTTGTCCGCGGCAATTGAAACCGCCCTGAATCTCTACATCAAGCGCGATCCACAGGCCTTGCAGCGTTGCACGGCGCTTGAGGGAAAAGTGATCGGGATCGAGATCACCGGTCTCGACCTGAAGCTGTATTTTCTGCCTCATAGCCAGGGAATCGACGTTTTGGGCCATTACGAAGGCGACGTTGATACGCTCCTTTCCGGTTCGCCTCTGGGCTTTGCCCGCTTATCTCTAGGCCGGAAGGAAGTAGCGTTATTTGAAGGCGCGGTAACCATCCAGGGCGATACCGAAACCGGTCAGGAATTTCAGGATATCCTTGCGCGCAGTGAGTGGGACTGGGAAGAACAGCTTTCCCGTGTTACCGGTGATGCTGTCGCACACCAGGCCGGAAACCTCGCGCGGCGTATCAGGCGCTATTTCGATGCAAGCCGCGACACCCTGCGGCAGGACATCAGCGAATATTTGCAGGAGGAAGCGCGCGTCCTTCCGTCACGCGTCGAAGTCGATGACTTCCTCGCAAGCGTCGATGGTGTGCGGGCAGACACGGATCGTCTCGCGGCGCGCGTGCAACGCCTGGCGCAGAAAGCGGAATCAGACACATGATCCGGCCATCGCAGCTGCTGCGCCTGTTGCATATCAACTGGGTCCTGGTGCGCAACGGCCTGGATGAAGTGGTTCTGGCCACACATCTGTTTCGTCCAGTGCGGTTCCTGCGTTATCTGGCACCCTGGCATCGCCTGACCCGCGACACCCCGCGCGGCGTGCGCATCCGCAAGGCGCTGGAGGACCTCGGACCGATTTTTATCAAATTCGGCCAGATTCTCTCCACGCGCCGGGATCTGCTTCCCGATGACATTTCCATCGAACTGGCAAAGCTGCAGGACCGGGTGCCGCCTTTTGCGGGCGCTCATGCCCGTCAGCTTGTAGAGCGGGCCTTCCAGCGACCAGTCAGCGAAGTGTTCCAGTCCTTCGACGAACAGCCGCTGGCGTCGGCGTCAGTGGCGCAGGTGCATGCCGCAACCCTGATCACGGGCGAAGACGTGGTGGTGAAGGTGCTGCGCCCGGGCATAGAGCCGGTGATTCGCCGCGACGTCAGTCTACTCCGTTACATCGCGGGTCTGGCGGAGCGCTACTGGCGCGAGGGCAAGCGGTTGCGACCCTGCGAGATCGTAGGTGAGTTCGAAAAGACACTGTACGACGAACTGGATCTTTTGCGCGAAGCCGCCAATGCATCGCAATTGCGCCGGAATTTCGCGGATTCCGAGCTGCTGCATGTTCCGGAGGTGTACTGGCCCTGGTGCCGGCGCAACGTCATGGTGATGGAGCGCATCTATGGTCTGCCCGTAAATGATCTGGAGGCGCTCAGGAACGCAGGCGTCGAGCTTAAAGCGCTCTCGGAGCGAGGCGTGGAAATCTTTTTCACCCAGGTTTTCCGGCACAATTTTTTTCATGCCGACATGCATCCAGGCAACATTTTCGTGGCGCCCGACGGCCAGTACATGGCCGTGGATTTCGGCATCATGGGCACGTTGAGCCCGGAAGATCAGCGCTATCTGGCGGAAAATTTCCTGGCGTTTTTCCGCCGCGATTACCGCCGTGTGGCCGAGCTGCACGTGGAATCGGAATGGGTTCCGCAAGGTACGCGGGTGGACGAATTCGAAGCGGCGATCCGCACGGTTTGCGAACCGATTTTCGAGCGTCCGCTGAAGGAGATTTCTTTCGGCCAGCTGCTGCTGCGCCTGTTTCAGACCGCGCGCCGGTTCAACATGCAGGTGCAACCGCAGCTCGTATTGCTGCAGAAGACTCTGCTTAACATCGAAGGTCTGGGCCGGCAGCTCTATCCCGATCTCGATCTCTGGCAGACGGCGAAACCGTTTCTTGAGCGCTGGATGAGCGAGCAGGTTGGCGGCCGCGCGTTCCTTGGTCGCATGCGCCGTAGCCTGCCCGAGTGGAGCGAGCGTCTGCCGGAAATCCCGGCGCTGCTGCACCGTGCATTGCAGCAGTCCGCCGACGGCAAGCTGCGTGTGCAATGGGAATCGCGGGAATTACAGCGTCTGCGTGACGAGATGCGTGCTTCCAGTCACCGCACGATGTCCGCAATAGTGGGAGGCGCATTCCTTATCAGTGCGTCCCTGATTTACGGACTGGACGGCTTCAGCCCGATGATGGTCGGCGGGGCCCCTTTGCTGACCTGGGTATTTGGCGCGCTGGCAGTCGCATTTCTGCTTCAGGCGTGGCTGGACGACTAGGCGAAAATAAAAAACCCGTCAAATGACGGGTTAAATGAGGCTCTTGATCTTGCTTGTGGTTTTTCTTGAGCCTTGTTGTTGTCTGATTACGCTATCAGTCCCCTCCGACTTCCCGCGCTTTCTTTTGTCTTCTCCTCCAACACCGATTCTTATCTGGTCGTCCCCATCCGCTTTTGTAACCTTGTCAGGCTAACGTTTTGGGTTGCGCTCCGACTGCCTAGTTAGAGCAACATATGTGCCCGATTAAAATATTTTCTTTTAATCATATGGTTACGCTAGCTGCCTAGGTGGCTCTTTGGTGGTGCGTAAATATTACCGACATACATGGCTCATTAGGCTGCCCTTATATATCGTGTATTAACAATGAGTTAAGAAGGCGATGCCGACAACGCTGGAGGGCTGGACGTTGTAAGCTATATCGACGCTCGCTCGCGGGCAGGCCTTTGCAGGCTGGCCTCGACCTTATCCCGACGCTCTTTGCCCACCAGATTCTCAATAAGACTCAACGCAAAATCCATAGCGGTGCCGGGCCCCCGGGAAGTAATTACACGCCCATCCTGAACCACGGCGTCTTCGCGATAATCGAAACCCGCATAGCCGTCCAGGGCCCCCGGGAAACTGGTCACACGTTTTCCCGACAGCAGACCGGCGGAGGCGAAAACCTTTGGCGCTGCGCAGATCGCCGCTGTAAATCGACCGCTGTCCGCCATGTCTCGTAACAATCGGTGAATGCGCGGGTCCTGGTTCAAATGGTCGGCCCCCGGGAGTCCGCCGGGCAACACCACCATATCGTAGGACTGCTTCAGCGCCTCATCCAGCGCCATATCGGGGACTATTAGCATGCCGCGCGAGGCCCGCACCGGCTGATCGTCCAGCCCGGCGGTAACCACGTTGACACCGGCACGGCGCAACAAGTCGACTACAGTTGTGGCTTCGAGCTCTTCGCAGCCTTGTGCGAGGGGGACAAGGACGCTTGCCATGTGCGTTCGCTCTCCTGCTGCTGTTCGATCAATGCTCTGACCGGAAGCAGCTGAACACCCTGCTGTTTCAGCTGCGGGAGTTCGCGCTCCAGGAAGGCCAGTGTCTGCGGGTAGGGGTGGCCGATCGCGAGGGCGGTACCCTGGCTGCGCGCCAGCTTCAGCAGGCGCCGGAACTGGTAAGCAATCCGCTCATCATCCGGTTCGTTGTCGAGAAACACGTTACGGTCGGTGCTGGGCACGTCATTCTCCTCGGCGACGCGCCTGGCCACGGTCGCGACTGTTGTCCGGCTGTCGACGAAAATCAACGGCATCTGCTGCTGGCGCATCTCCCGCATCAACCAAAGCATATGCCCGGGATGCCGCGTCAGCAAGCTGCCCATGTGATTGTTGACGCCGGTCACGTGAGGCACCGAGGCCAGATTGTCCTGTACCCGGGCAATGAACTGGCGCTCCGTCATATCCAGCGTCACCGCACCATGGTCGAGGCGCCTGCCATCAACGCTGTCCATCGGCAGATGCAGCAACACCTCTTTTCCACTTTGGAATGCCGCATTCGCCAATTCGCCGGTGTAGCGTTCCTTGGGGAGAAATGCGCAGGCTACGGGTCCGGGTAGCGCGATCACGCGTCGCCCGGCCTGTATCAATTTCCCCATATCATCGATGATGATACTGATCGCCGGGGGAGCGTTGTCAGTGCTCTCGGCGCGCGCGAGACCGGTAATTGCAAAAGCCGTAAAAAGAACGACCGGCCAAACGCCGGTCGCAAAACGCATCATCCATTTTGATCTGGCTGTACCATGGCACGTGGCGCAGCACTGCATTCCTACATCTTCTCCCTCTGGATGGCCAGCCCCTTCAGCAGGTTCAGGGCTTCGTATAACTGGTAATCGGACTGCGCCAGGGATTCCTCTTTCGGTTTGTCGCCCGTCTCGCCGAGAATTCTGGTCTTGGTGCCATTACCGTTGGACAGGTGCCCGGACAGATCAGCTTCCTTGATCGGCGCGAATGATTGGTCTACGGCTGACACCCGGACCGGATCCAGCTCGATGTCGGGCTTGATCCCTTCAGCCTGTATCGATCGGCCGGAGGGCGTAAAATACCGCGCCGTGGTCAACTTCACCGCCGTCCCGTTGCTTAGCGGCAGAATGGTCTGCACGGAGCCCTTACCGAAAGTCTGGGAGCCTACTATGATGGCGCGCCTGTGATCCTGCAGGGCACCCGAAACGATTTCCGACGCCGACGCCGAACCCTGGTTGACGAGCACGACGAGCGGGGCGCCATCAAGAATGTCGTCCGGTGTGGCGTTGAATCGCAGCTTTGAATCGCTCACCCGCCCTTCGGTATAGACAATCAGGCCCTTTTTCAGAAACGCATCGGAGACTGCAACCGCGCCATTCAACACACCGCCCGGGTTGTTACGCAAATCCAGAACCAGCCCCTTCAAAGGTTTACCCGCTTCTTTTTGCAGGCTGGCGATAGCGTCAATCATACTGTCGGCGGTCTTGGACTGGAACTGCGATATACGCAGGTAGCCGAATCCGTCTTCCAGCATACGGCTCTTGACGCTTTTGACGGTAATAATATCGCGCTTGATTTCGATCTTGATCGGTTGCTCGACACCTTCGCGCACCACCGTTATGCGCAGAGTCGTGCCGGGTTTGCCGCGCATGATCTTGACGGCTTCATCCAGCGTCAGTCCTTTCACCGGCGTGTCATCCAGCCGGATTATCAGATCACCCGCCTGGACACCGGCCCGCTGTGCGGGAGTGTCGTCGATAGGCGCTATGACTTTGACGAAGCCATCTTCCATCCCGACCTCGATGCCGAGTCCGCCAAATTCGCCTGACGTTCCAACCTGCAGTTCCTTGAACTGCTCCTGGTCCAGGTAAGCCGAATGCGGATCCAGTCCGGAGAGCATGCCGCGAATGGCGTTTTCCAGCATGGCGCTGTCTTCGACATCCTCGACATAGTCATTCTTGATGCGCCCAAACACATCGCTGAAGGTGCGCAACTCCTCAACCGGAAGAGTCGGCGGGCTACTGGCTTCCCGCTCGGCAAATACACCGTGCCCGATGGACAGCGACAGGCCTATCAGCAAACCCGTCAGAACCAGAAATGCATTTTGTGTCTTAGTGCTCATTATGAATCCAGCCTGGTGACCCTTCGATCACCTCAATGATGCGAATAATGAAAGCCTTACAGAGAGTTGTCTGTGTGGATAAAGTGGACAATAGCATAACGTATCGACAGATGGCATAAACCGCTTGCGACGCAGGTCAACCTGTCCCCGGGGCGGGTTTTCCAGCAAACCAGTTTACCGGGTTGACGGGACGCCCCTTGTGCCTCAATTCGAAATACAACCCCGCCAGATTTTGACCCCCGCTGGAGCCTAATGTTGCCACCGCCTCTCCGCTATCGACCCATTCCCCCACTTCCTTATACAACGCCTGGTTATGGCCGTACAGGCTCATGTAACCATCACCGTGGTCAATAATCAGCAGCAGACCGAAACCGCGCATCCAGTCAGCGAAAGCGACCCTGCCCTTGGCGACAGCCCTCACCTTGCCGCCTTCAGCGGCCGCGATAGTCACGCCCTGCCATTGCAGGCCGCTGCCGCTGCGCGGCGTTCCGAAGCGGTTTGTCAGCCGGCCCGCAGCAGGCCAGCGCAGCTTGCCTTTCAGCGCTGCGAACGGTTGCTGTTGACTGGCGTCGGGGGGAATGTCCGCGAGCAAATCCTGCAGTGAATGCACCAGATCCCGCAGCTGCTGTTCGTTGGTTCTGAGTCTGTCCAGCTCGCCACCCTGGCTGCGCACTTCGCGAGACAGCCTCGCCAGCGCGAGTTCGCGGCTGCGCTTCTGCTCGCCCAGCTGCCGGGCCTCGTCTTGCTGCCGCGCGCGCAGCTCGGTGAGCTGCCGCGACTTCTCGTCGACCGCAGTCTGCAGCTGTTCGAGTTCTTGCAGCGTGCCGCGCATGGCCTCGATCTGTTGCATACGCGCCAGTGAAAAATAGGTGAAATACGCCAGCATGCGCCCGACAGCAGCCGGTTGTTCCTGGTTGAGCAACAATTTGACCTGTTGTTGACGGCCCATCGCATAGGCCGCGCGGGCCTCAGCGGCAAGGCGTTCGCGCTGCTTGTGCAGATGTGAGGTGTGCTGGGTCTGCTGCTCGCGCAGCGCTGCAAGTTGTGTGTGATTCGCGGCGAGATCGCGCTCGAGCTGATTCAAATTGCGCGCCACGGCACTGATGCGCTGGTCGATTTCGCGAACGCGTTTTTCGGCATCAGTCTTTTTCTTCTGATTGGCTTCCAGCTTTTTCTGAAGTGCGCTGATCTGCCCGCGCAGGGCCTCGAGTTCCTGCGCCTTCGCGACAGCATCCTCGCCGGCGATCGCGTGTGCGTTCAGCAGCAGAATGCTGCACAAAAGAAGAATGCGCCGGACGCCGCACCGCGATGCGTGAATGACTGGTCGCATTGCAGCGACATACGCCCCGTATCGAATCAGGCTTCCGCCTCCAGCTTGCGGGCCGTTGCCGGTGCTGCCTGTTCGGGCACAAACTCCACCAGGGAACGTCCCGTCATTTCGCGTGGAGGCTCGAGCCCCATGAGGGCAATCAGGGTGGGAACGACATCCGCCAGCACGCCGTCCGCCAGTTGCGCCGGGCGGCCCACATACACCAGCGGCACGAGGTTGGATGTATGGGCGGTATGGGCCTGCCCGGTCTCCTTACCCCGCATCTGCTCGGCGTTGCCGTGATCGGCAGTGATCAGCATTTCGCCACCCGCCGCGTGCAGGGCTTCCACGACCCGCCCCAGACACTGATCAATAGCCTCGATCGCCCTGACAGCAGCGTCGAAACTGCCGGTATGTCCGACCATGTCGGGATTGGCGTAGTTGCAGATAATGACGTCGTACTTGCCGCTGCCGATGGCTTCGACCAGGTGATCGGTCACCCTGGGCGCGCTCATTTCGGGTTGCAGGTCGTAAGTCGCCACGAGCGGCGACGGCACCAGAATGCGATCTTCGCCCTCGAAGGGCTCTTCAACGCCACCATTGAAGAAAAAGGTGACGTGGGCATATTTTTCCGTTTCTGCCAGCCGCAACTGGCGCAAACCGAGTCTCGCCGCAAATTCGCCGAAAACGTTGTTCAGCCGCTCGGGAGGGAAGGCCACCGGTACGTCGAATTCGGAGTTGTATTCGGTGAGACTGACAAACCGCCCGAGTTTCGGACACACTGCGCGTTCGAAGCCGTCAAACGATGGCTCGATGAACGGCCGGGTAATCTGTCGTGCCCTGTCGGAACGGAAATTCATGAACACCAGCACATCCCCGTCCTCGATGCGCACCGGCTCTGTACCTTCGGGTACGATTCGCGTGGCCTTCACGAATTCGTCGCCTTCGTCGCGGGCATACGCCATTTCCAGACCAGTAATGGCATCGGGCGCCTCGAATTCCGCCTTCGCCTGGGTGATCAGGTCATAGGCTGCCTGTATCCTGGGCCAGCGGTGATCGCGATCCATGGCGTAGTAACGGCCGATGATCGACGCGAAGCGGCCGCCACCGTACTCGCGAAACTTGTCTTCCATGGCCTGTATGGAAGCCGCCGCGCTGCGCGGCGGTGTGTCACGGCCATCGAGGAACGCGTGCAGATACACCCTTTTCGCGCCGCGCTCGACAGCCAGCTTGACCATGGCGTGAATCTGTTCCTCGTGGCTGTGCACGCCACCTTCCGACAACAGGCCCAGGATATGCACCGCCCTGTCGTTTTCAATCGCCAGGTCGACGGCATCAGTGAGAGTGGCGTTGCTGAAGAATGAGCCTGTCTTGATCGAGCGGGTCACCCGCGTGAATTCCTGGTAAACCACGCGCCCGGCGCCGAGGTTGAGGTGACCGACTTCGGAGTTACCCATCTGGTCCGCCGGCAATCCAACCGCGGCACCGGAAGTGCAGATGAAACTGTGCGGGTAATCGCTCCACAGCCGGTCCCACACGGGTTTCCGGGCGGCGGCTATGGCGTTGTATTCGGTATCTTCACTGTAGCCCCAACCATCCAGGACGACCAAAACGACAGGCTTTGGAGATTTCGACATGACCTCAGAATTATATGCTAGAAACGTTGGACCGAAACTTAGACCAAGTCTAACCCTTTACAAGGGGTGCCGCCATGGTCCTTTACAAGGGATAAAAATACAACTTCCTTCACAGGTGTATTATTGTATAATGTTTTGTTTATAAAGGGCAGGGCAAACCGTGCCGGTAACAGCGCCCACTGGTGAATTTTTTGTGGCAGCAACAGGTGGAGATATTATGACGGCGTCAACCACCGACACCCTCATTACCCGCGACGAGGATATCGATCGCGCATCCCGGTCTCTCAAGGCGATGTCGCACCCGTTGCGCCTGAAGATTCTGTGCACCCTCGGCGACCAGGAAGTCAGCGTTCAGGACATTGTGGAGAACGTCGGGACATCGCAAAGCAACATCTCGCAGCACCTGGCGATACTGAGAGACAAGGGAATACTGACTTCCCGCAAGGATGCCAACAGGGTTTATTACCGGGTCGGCGACTCGCGCACGCTGAGACTGATCAGTATGATGCGGGACGTTTTCTGCACCCTGAATTCGAACTGAGTATTCCTCACCCGCAGGACAGAGCGGAGCCCGTTTTTGGCAGATTTCGCGCGCATTATTGAATTTATCGGCAACCACCCGCTGCTGTTTGTCGCATTCTTCGGCACGCTCGGGCTGCTGATCGGCAGCGAGATCAGTCGGCGCCTGAGCGGGATGAAGTCGATCGGGCCCATGGAAGCCACGCAACTCAGCAACCGGGAAGACGCCGTGTTTCTCGATATTCGCGAAGAAGTCGAATACCGGGCCGGTCACATCCCCGAAAGTATTCACATTCCCATGAAGCAATTGCCGGACCGGGTAGCCGAGTTGAACAAACACAAGGGCCGCCCTGTGATTGCCTACTGCCGCTCCGGTAGTCGCTCCAACAGCGCCGGGAGTCTGCTGAAAAAACACGGCTTCGAAAACGTGTACAATCTCGGCGGTGGGATCATGGCCTGGCAAAAGGCCAATCTGCCCCTGAGCAGGAAATAGCCCGGCAGCGCCCGTATGAATGCTGGTCGGGCTCTAAATTTCACTATTGGACATTCTCATGACCGAACAAATCAACGCGAATAACGTCGGCGACGGGCCGCAATTTGCTCTTCTGCGAATCTATCTGAAGGATGTATCGTTCGAAACGCCAAACTCGCCTGCCATTTTCATGCAGGAGCTGAATCAGGACGTCAATCTTCAACTTAATACCTCTGTCAACCCGCTCGAGGACGATACGTATGAAGTCGTGCTGAGTGTTACCGTGACGGCCAAACAAGGTGACAAAACCAGTTTCCTGGTTGAAGTCCACCAAGCCGGTATCTTCGCCTTGAAGGGATTCGAGGAATCACAGAAAGGTGCAATGCTCGGAGCCTACTGTCCCAATACTCTGTTTCCTTTCGCCCGGGAAGCCATCGCCGATCTGGTTATGAAAGGCGGCTTTCCACAGATCCTTTTGGCACCGATCAATTTCGAGGCGCTGCATGCCCAGAAAATCGCCCGTGTCAGGGAGAAGGGCGGAGCAGTAGAACAGGGCGTAACGTAAGCCCGTTGGCATGCCAGGATCCCGGCTTGTCATCGCCGTTCTCGGCGCAGGTTCCTGGGGCACCGCCCTGGCGATGCTGCTGGCCAGAAACGGCGCCCGTGTACGGCTTTGGGACCGGGATACAGCCCATATAGAGAACCTGGTTCGCGACCACGCCAACCAGCGTTACCTGCCGAACATCGAGCTTCCCGACAGGGTATCGCCGGTTGCCGCCCTGCAAGACGCACTCAACGGCGCCGAATTTGTCCTGATAGCCGTACCCAGTGGCGGGTTTCGCAACGTGCTGCAGCAGGTACGCACCTGCATCGGCACATCATTCAACCTCGTGTGGGCCAGCAAGGGCCTGGAACCCGTTTCCGGCAAACTGCTGCACGAAGTCGTTCAGCAGGAACTGCCCGGGCTGCGCTCCGCGGCGGTCTTGTCAGGTCCGAGTTTTGCAACCGAAGTCGCAAGAGGCCTGCCTACCGCCGTCACGGTAGCCGCCGCCGATGCAGACTACGCGCAAACCGTGGCTGCACTGTTTCACTGCCCGACATTCCGCACCTATACCAGTGAAGATGTGGTCGGCGTCGAACTCGGCGGCGCAGCCAAGAACGTGCTGGCCATCGCCGCGGGCATTTCCGACGGACTGGGCTATGGAGCCAATGCACGTGCCGCGCTGATCACCCGCGGGCTGGCGGAAATCATGCGGCTCGGCGCCGAGCTCGGCGGACACCGGGAAACCTTCATGGGTCTCGCCGGTGTCGGTGACCTGGTCCTGACCTGCACCGACGACCAGTCGCGCAACCGCCGTCTCGGGCTGTCAATCGGTCGCGGTATACCGCTGGAAAAGGCGGTTGAAGAAATCGGCCAGGCCGTGGAGGGACTGCATACGGCCAAGGAGCTGGACAGCCGGGCCAGATCGCTCGGCGTTGAAATGCCGATCACCGAGCAGGTGAAACACATGCTGTATGACGGCGAGTCTCCGGCAGAAGCGGTGCAGGCGTTGCTTAGCCGCGAATCGAAACCCGAAACTGTTTGAGCGCGCTGTCCTGCGCGTAAATCCGCGTGCGCTTACTGACTTGTACCGAATCCTTGCTGGCGCCACGCTTCATATACCACCACCGCGACTGAATTGGACAGATTGAGGCTGCGGCTTCCCGCAACCATCGGCAGACGTATGACATGGTCTTCACCGAGAGATGCCAGCATAGCCTGGGGCAGGCCGCGCGTCTCCGGGCCGAACAGCAGGGCGTCCCCCACCTGATAGGCGACCGAATCATAACGCCGCCTGCCCCGCGTCGACACCGCCCAGGTCCGGTGCGGCCGGATCTCTGTCATAAAATCGTCCAGCGACTCGTAAACGGCAACACTGGCCCATTCCCGGTAATCCAGACCGGCGCGGCGCAACTTCCGGTCCTCCAGCTCAAAGCCCAGCGGCTTGATCAAATGCAGGCGATTACCGGTGTTGGCGCACAGGCGGATCACGTTTCCGGTATTCGGTGGAATCTCCGGTTGATAGAGGACAATATGAAACATGCTTTCCTGAAATGTGCTGCCGGTAGCCGCATTCCTCACCACAACGGACGGCGATAACCCGGAATCGGGAAATGCAGGCCGGCGATGTTCGGCGAAAAATCCTGTCGCGCTTTTCTTTCGAAAGCGCTTCAGGTCAAATACACAGCCGATGATACACAACAGCGATCCGCTCTCGGTCGATTTTTGCGGCCTCACCCTCAGTTCGCCGCTGGTGCTGCTGTCGGGCTGCGTGGGCTTTGGCGAGGAATACACGCGAGTCAAGGGATTCTCCAACCGGGACGTTGGCGCCGTCTGCCTCAAGGGAACCACGCTGCAGCCGCGCCTGGGAAACCCGCCGCACCGCATCTACGAAACGCCGATGGGCATGCTCAATGCTATCGGATTGCAGAATCCCGGAGTCGGTCACGTGGTGGCCAATATCTTGCCGGAACTCGATTTCGAGGAGACGCGCTTCATCGCCAATGTCTCGGGCTCGACAGTGGACGAATACTTCGAAGTCACCCGCCGCTTCGATGACTCGCCTATCGACGCCATCGAAATCAACATTTCCTGCCCGAACGTGAAGGAGGGGGGGGTCGCCTTCGGCAATGACCCGGAAATGTCGGCGCGCGTCGTCGAAATCTGCCGCAAGGCTACCCGCAAACCGCTGATCACCAAGCTGTCGCCCAACCAGACGGACATCGCCGAAAATGCCCGGCGTTGTATCGATGCGGGCACCGACGGCTTCGCGGTCATCAACACACTGATGGGTATGGCTATCGACATCGAAAAACGCCGGCCGATTATCGGTAACAACCAGGGTGGCCTGTCGGGGCCGGCAATCAAACCGATTGCCTTGTTGAAGGTGCACCAGGTGTACCAGGTGTGTAAATCCCACGGCATTCCCATCATCGGCCAGGGTGGGGTAACGAGCGTGGAGGATGCGCTCGAATTCCTCATCGCAGGCGCCAGCACTGTCGGTGTCGGCACCGCGCTGTTCTACGATCCGCTGATTTGCCGCAAACTCAACGACGGCATCCGGGCGTACCTGGAACGCCACCAGCTACCGAACGTTCAGGCGCTGACCGGAACCCTGCAACTCAACGGCCCAGGCGGCTGCTAGAAATCTGCTCCGGCGCGCAGAGCGCCCATCTGGCTCGGAATTTGCGTCATACCCGATTGCTTGCAAGCAATGACGGGATTTTGACATGTACCAACGGCACTTTGGGCTGACAGCAGCCCCGTTCCGCATCACCCCGGATACCCGGCGGTTTTTCGGTGGCGGTAAGCGCGCCGAGATTCTGGAAACGCTGAAATACGCCATCATGAATGGCGAAGGCATGGTCAAGGTGACCGGTGAAGTCGGCACTGGAAAAACCATGCTCTGTCGCATGTTGCAGGATCAACTGCCTGATTCTGTGGAAATTGTCTATCTCGCCAATCCCCGGCTCTCGCGTGACGAAATCCTCGCCGCCATCGCTCTCGAGCTGCGCCTGCCGTCGCTGCAAAACCCCTCGCACCTGCTGCTGCAACACCAGCTGCAGAATTACCTGCTCGACGCGCACGGCGCGGGTCGGCGGATCGTGGTGTTCATCGAAGAAGCGCAGCGCATGCCGCTCGAAACGCTCGAGGAGATCCGCCTGCTGTCGAATCTCGAGACGCGGGAGGCAAAGCTGCTTCAACTCGTGTTGTTCGCTCAGCCAGAGATTAATCAACTACTTGATAGATATGAAATTCGTCAACTCAGAGACCGTATCAGCCACAACTTTCACCTTTCCCCGCTAAGCGCTGCAGAAGTCCAGAACTACGTCCGCTTCCGTCTGCATAGCGCCGGGTACAGGGGTGACGAACTCTTCACGCGGGCCGCCTGTCGCCAGCTCGCGCTGTCCTGCAACGGCTTGATCCGACGCATGCATGTACTGGCCGAAAAGGCGCTGCTCGCTGCGTTTTCCGCCGGCTCGCGGCGGGTGCGCTGGATTCACGTATGGCGGGCCAGGGCCGACGATCGAGCGCCGGCCTCGCGGTTGCAGTTTCCGCCGAAAGGACTGTTAGCGGGTCTCGTCGCCGGATTTGCTCTGATAATGATCGGCGCACGGGTGCTGCCGGTCGCTCCGGAAACCGCGCATGAGTCCGACCCCGCAGCCGTAAGCTCAAACCAGAATCTGACTGCAACGTTACGCGCTGCTGCGCTGAAGCTGCGACCGGCAGCCGGTGGCATGCCGCTGGTCTCCCGGCGCCTGCAGGCTTCGCGTGAATGGCTCCAGCAACCGGCTGATGGCCAGCTCACCATACAACTGCTGCTGACGGAGAACGACGATCTGCAGGAGCTGGAAAAGCTTCTTTCCAATCAAGCTTATAACGAAATTCTTGCGGAACTGTACCTGTACCGTAGCGAGGTGGCGGGACGCCAGCGCTGGAACCTGTTGTACGGAGAATTCGACAGCAAAACAGAAGCTTTGGCCGCGCTGGCCGATCTACCCGCCGGGGCTCGGTCGCATCAGCCCTTTTTACGCTCGCTGGCCGCCCTGCGAACCGCGCAACAAGCTTCGGCGCCGGCAATGCACAAGGATGAACAAGGATGAAACCGGCAGGATACGTCTATCTGATTGCTTTGTTGCTGATTGCCGGCTGTGTACCGACGCCACAGCGGCCTTCAGCCAGCCACCTGCAATACGGCCAGCGCCCCGATACCTCTCACCTGACGCAGGACATCCCCAGCCCCGTCACCCAGGCACCCGTGGTTCCCGAGCCCACACCGGCGATCGCCCAGGAAACCTATAGCGTGGTGGTCACTGAGGTTCCGTTGGACCAGCTGCTGTTTGCTCTGGCGCGCGACGCAAAGATGAACATCGATGTGCATCCGGGACTCAGTGGCCGGGTGACGCTTAACGCCATTGACCAAACGCTGCTGCAGATCCTCGATCGCATCGCAGCGCAGGTGCCGATCCGCTACCGCTTCGAAGACGAGCTGCTGGTGGTTGAACCTGATCAACCGTACCTGCGCAGCTATTACATCGATTACGTCAATCTGGCGCGCAGCAGCAACAGCAACAACAGCGTTGCCACCGAAATCGCCACCACCGGCAAGTCCGCGCTCGACGATTCCGGGGGAGGAGGCGGTGGCGGTTCATCCTCCAACAGTTCCTCGACGTCGGTGCAGAGCACCTCTGACAACCAGTTCTGGGGACGTTTGCAACAAAACATCGCCAGCATCCTCGGCCTGGGCAAGGATGACTCAGCAAGCGACATCGCGGTCATCGTCAATGCGGAAACGGGTTTGCTTACGGTGCGCGCAACGCAGAACCAGCACCTGCTGATCCAGGAATACCTGGACCGCCTGGTCACAGGTGCGCAGCGCCAGGTACTGATCGAGGCCACGGTCGTTGAAGTTGAACTGAACAACAATTACCAGTTCGGCGTGGACTGGTCGAAGCTGGCGGACAACGCCGACGGCATCAGCTTCTCCCAGAATCTGCTGGGTACCAATCTCAGCTCGCCACCGGCCTTTGCCATCGATTTCGCGCAGAACAACAATTTCGGCGATATCGCCGCGACAGTGCGCATGTTGCAGGAATTCGGCAACGTCAAGGTGCTGTCCAGCCCGAAAATCATGGCGATCAATAACCAGACCGCGCTGCTGAAGGTGGTCGATAACGTGGTGTATTTCACCATCGAGGCGGACACGGTGATTACCGAAGGCATCGCGGAAACCACATTTACCAGCACGCCGCACACTGTGCCTGTCGGATTCGTGATGTCGGTAACACCGCAGGTCAGCCGCGAACAGGCCGTCATCCTGAATGTGCGTCCGACTATCTCCCGCGTCACCGGGTTCGTTAACGACCCCAATCCGAATCTGGCCATCAACAACATTGAAAGCCCCGTGCCGCAGATCCAGGTGCGGGAAATGGAATCCATCCTGCGCGTGCGCAGCGGACAGACCGCCGTGCTCGGCGGCCTGATCCAGGACAGCATCGATCTGAAAGACCAGGGCATCCCCGGGCTCACCGGACTCGATTACGTTGGTGACGCCTTTACGTATCGCAACAACCGGCTCAAGAAATCGGAGCTGGTGATTTTTCTCCGGCCCAGGGTGGTCGCCAGTCTCGACAAGCCACTGGATGTCTACAGTGACGTCCTGCCTGACATGGACTCACCGCTGGGGCCGCGCCGCGCCAGCGACCGGAGGGACTGGAATTGAGTCTTCTGATGGACGCGCTGCGTCGCGCGGAAACACAGGAACGCGAACTGTCCGCAACGGCCGACAATGAGGCGCAGGCGCCCGTCGTGGAAACTGCAACCGCGACGCTCGAGCTCGAACCCTTGCAGCCGGCAACGCAATCGGGCTGCGCGTCCGAAGCCACAGCCGATCCGGCTGACACGGAGCAAAACACTGCCGCCGGGACGCACACGGTGGCGACGCCGCCAGCGTCACGGGAAGCGGGCCCCGTTTACACGCCTGCTGCCACGTCGCCCCTGAAACGACAGCTCGGCTATTTTATGACTGCCGGTCTCACAGTGATAGTTGTCGTTGGCGGATATTACCTGTGGCGCTCGAACCAGATGATCCAGCCTGCCAGTGCCTACAGCGAAACTTTGATCGACGAGCCGGTGGTGGCCGAACCGGCCGCGCCATTGATGCCGCCTGCGTTGCTTACGGAACCACCGGTTGCAGCACCCCGCGCCGCGGTTCAACCCGCTGACAATGAATCCCCCCGGGACAGCGCGCTCATCGACGCGGTCCCGGCGGCACCTGAAACGGGTCCGCCATCGCGCATCGAAATCCGCAAAAGCCAGACGATTCGCTCGGTTCATCCGCTGCTGCAACAGGCCTACAGTGCGTATCGGCAGCAGGATTATGCGCAGGCGGAGCAGCTGTACCGTCAGGCGGCGAAACGTTATCCGGGGAATCGGGATGCGTTGCTGGGGCTTGCCGGGATCGCCATGCATCAGGGCAATCTGCGCGCGGCGCGCTATTACTACGAATCGCTGCTTAAGGCTCACCCCGGCGACAAGGTTGCCAGTGTCGCCCTGCAGTCCCTGACCGGCAGCGACGACAGCTTGCAGGAAAGCAGCCAGATCAAGCACTGGCTGCAAACCGACAGGGATAACGCCCAGCTGCATTTCGCGCTCGGCAACCGTTACGCGCAAAGCGGCCAGTGGCAGGAAGCGCAGTCGGCTTACTTTGACGCTGTGCGCATCAACCCTGATGTGGCTGACTACGCGTTCAACCTTGCTGTGAGCCTTGACCAGCTGGGTCTTTATGAACAGGCGCTGACCTATTATCGCAAGGCGCGCGACCTGTCGAGCCATTCCGGCGGACTGTTCAGCCTTGCGCAACTTGACAACCGTATCGGCAAACTCGAAGCACGGTCGCGGGAGGTGGCACCGTGAGCGCAGTGGCAAAACCCAAGCGCATCGGCGATCTGCTGATCGACAAGGGCATTCTCACCCAGGACCAGCTGAACATTGCACTGACCGAACAGAAAAAGCGCAACCAGCCGCTTGGCAAGATCATTGTCAGCATGGGCTTTGCGACTGAAGCGGTGGTGCGCGATGCACTGGGCGAGGCGCTCGGCCAGGAAAGTGTCGATCTGACCAAAGTCGTGGTCGACGCCGAGGTGCTGCAACTGGTGAGCAAGGATATCGCGCGGCGCTTCCAGATCATGCCGCTGTCGGTAGATACCGCCAAAGGCAGCCTGACCGTTGCCATGTCCGATACCTTCAATGTTGTCGCGATGGATCAGCTGCGTGCCTTGCTGGGTGGTGACCTGGATATTGTTCCGGTACTGGCCGGGGAATCGGAAATCGAAAATGCGATCGACCAGTTCTACGGCTTCGAACTCTCGGTCGATGGCATCCTGCACGAAATCGAAACCGGACAGGTCGATTACAACAGCCTGCAAGGTGAGTCGGAAGAATACAGTCAGCCCCTGGTGCGACTGGTGGACGCGTTGTTGTCCGACGCCGTCAAGAAAGGCGCCTCTGATATCCATTTCGAACCGGAACACGGTTTTCTGCGCATTCGCTATCGCATTGACGGCGTACTGCGCCAGGTGCGCAGCCTGCACCATAACTACTGGTCGGCCATCGCCGTGCGCCTCAAGGTCATTTCGGGCATGAACATCGCGGAAACGCGCGCACCGCAGGACGGGCATATTTCCCTGACACTGTTTGGACGCCCGATCGATTTTCGTGTTTCCGCCCAGCCGACCACGCATGGCGAGAATATCGTGCTGCGCATTCTCGATCGCAACAAGGGTATCGTGGCGCTCGACAAGCTGGGGCTCAGCGACCACGCGCTGGCTTCTCTGCGCCTGATGATGGCGCGTCCGGAAGGCATTCTCCTGGTGACCGGCCCTACGGGCAGTGGCAAGACCACGACCCTGTATTCGATGTTGAATTACGTCAACAGCGAATCGGTCAACATCATGACCCTGGAAGATCCCGTCGAATACCCGATGCCGATGATCCGCCAAACCTCGGTGAACAAGGCCGCAAAGCTGGATTTCGCCAGCGGCATCCGCTCCATGCTGCGTCAGGACCCGGACATTATCCTGGTTGGCGAGATTCGCGATGAAGACACCGCGGATATGGCATTGCGTGCTGCCATGACCGGGCACCAGGTCTATTCAACGCTGCACACCAACTCGGCAATCGGGGCGATACCGCGCCTGCTCGATCTCGGCATTGTGCCGGACGTTCTGGCCGGCAACATTATCGGTATTGTCGCGCAGCGCCTGGTGCGCCGGCTGTGCCCCCATTGCCGCAAGCCGGACAAACCCAACGAACTCGAAAGCCATCTGCTTGGACTCGGGGAAGGCGAACGCCCGACCATATACCGCGCCGAGGGGTGCGACCATTGCAATCAGTTCGGCTACAAGGGTCGCATGGGCATCACCGAGCTGCTGAAGGTGGATCAGGACATGGACGACCTGATAGCCCGCCGCGCCTCGCGTCGCGAAATATTCGATCTCGCCATCAGCAAGGGTTTTCAGCCGATAGCCGAGGATGGCTTGCGGCGGGTGCTCGACGGCAGCACGACACTGGAAGAGGTTTCGCGCGTCATCGATCTCACCGACCGCCTGTGAGTTCCCTTAGCGCCTGATTGCCTATGTCAGCATTCGAATACAAAGCAGTAGACAGCTTCGGCAAGGTGGTGCTGGGCCGCATCGAGGCCAGCAACGACGACGATCTGGAGTTGCGTCTGACCCGCATGGGACTCGACCTTGTCGATTTCAAGCCCGCGCGCAAGACCCGCTTCGGCTTCGGACGCGGACGTGTCGGTCGTCCCGAACTGGTGACCTTCTGTTTTCATCTCGAACAGCTGTCGCGGGCCGGCGTACCCTTGCTGGAGTCGCTCCGTGATCTGCGCGACAGCGTCGAGAATCCACGCTTTCGCGAAGTCATCGCTTCCCTGATCGAAGACATCGAGGGCGGCAAAACGCTGTCGCAGGCGCTTGCCGTGTTTCCGAACATCTTCGGTCCGGTGTTCGTCAGCCTGGTGGCAGCGGGCGAGGAGAGCGGCATGCTCGCCGATATCCTCAAGCAGCTTACCGAATCGCTCAAGTGGCAGGATGAGCTGGCGTCGCACACCAAAAAGATCATCATGTATCCCGCGTTCGTGGGCGTGGTGATACTCGGCGTCATCGGTTTCCTCATGATATACCTGGTGCCGCAACTGGTCGGCTTCATTCGCAACATGGGCGAAGCGATACCCCTGCATACGCAGGCGCTGATCTACGTTTCCGGTTTCATCACCGAGTTCTGGTACCTGTTGCTGGCGGCGCCATTCGTCACCATCTTCGGCCTGCGCGCCTGGGCGCGACACAGCAGCCGGGGCCGCTACCAGGTCGATCGTCTCAAGCTGCGTCTGTTTCCAATAGGCCCCATTTATCAAAAGATTATCCTGGCAAGGTTCACCAGCAATTTCGCCCTGCTCTACAAGGCGGGCATCACGGTTCTGGACTGCATCCGGCTCGGTGACAACCTGGTCGGCAACAGCGTCATCGCCGAGGCGTTGCAGCGTGTTCGCAAACAGATCGGCGAAGGCGTAGGACTGACCGCGAGTTTCGAAAACACCGGACTGTTTCCGCCGCTGGTGCTGCGCATGCTGCGCGTCGGCGAAAGCAGCGGCGCGCTGGACACGTCGCTCGAGAACGTCAGCTACTTCTATAACCGCGATGTGCGCGAATCCATCGAACGTGTGCAGATCATGATCGAACCGGTGCTCACGCTGGTCCTCGGCGTGATGCTGGGCTGGGTGATGCTCTCTGTGCTTGGACCCGTCTACAACATGCTCGGTTCGGTGACGAGGTAGCTCCCCATGCGCCATATCCTCTATCTCACCGGCCAAAGCGTCAGCCTCTTCGCGGCAGACCGCCGCGGTGCGCATGCACGCGGCCGGTTCAGTCTCGATGAGGCCGGCTTTCAGCAGCTGCGCGAAGTGCTTGCGCGCATGGAGCGCAGACCGGTTCCCCTGCTGGTCGACCTGATCGAGGAAGAATTCCGCGAAGAATCGTTGCCGCATGCCAACGGACGTGATCGCGCCAGGCTGCACGAGCGCCACGCGGGCAAACTGTTTCGCACCACGCCGTTCCGGCAGAGCCGGGTGGTGGGACGGCAAAGGGAAGGGCGGCGCGATGACCGTGTTCTGTTCAGCGCGCTGACCAACCGCGACAATATCGAACCGTTGCTGGAACTGTTGAACGAGCTGGCGATTCCGTTGGCAGGCATTCACTCGCTGCCGGTCGTCAGTCGGCATTTGCTCAAGCCGCTGCAAACCCGTAGCGAAAACGTATTGATCATAACCGGACAGCCTGACGGCGGGCTGCGCGAAACGTTCATGCGCGAGAACCGCGTTCTGTTCAGCCGCCTGGCGCCTATCAATGACACCTCGCCGCAGTCCTACTGCGAAATCGTCACCGCTGAAGCGAGCAAGACCCAGCGCTATCTGCATACGCTCCGATTGCTGCCACGCGACGCGGCGCTCGATGTTTTCGCACTCACTGACGCTGCTCGCGTCGAAGCCCTGAAACAGGGCTTCGTTCCGGATGGCAAACTGGAGTGTCATCCGGTCATGCTTTCGCAAATCGCGCAGCTTTGCGGTTATGCCGACTTTCCGGACACACACCTCAGCGATGCGCTGTTCTGTTATCTGCTGAACAAGTATTCGGTTGCCAACCACTACGCCAAGCCGTCGCACCTCGCAAGACTGCGCACTTACCAGTTCCAGGTCGGTGCGAATCTCGCTACCTGGCTCGTTGCCGTCGGCGCAGCGGCATTGCTCGGCACCAATATTGTTGACGGGAGACTTGCGGCAAGCGAGGCACAGCAGGTGGCGGCGGCGGCGCGACAGGTGGACGCCGGCTATCAGCAGCTCTCCGAGCGGCTGCCGATCGAACCAGTGGCGGCACGCGCCATGCGCGAAGCGATTCAGGTAGCGGATACCCTGGAAGCCGGCCAGATCGATATCGCGGAAATACTCGAACGCCTGGGCGCAGCGTTCAGCCGCCAGCCGAATCTCGAGTTACGCAATCTTGACTGGTTTGCAAGCGCCGACCCGGCCGGAGCGACTCCCGCTGCGCTGGACTCCGGCCGCGACGGCCCGCTTTCCCTGAGCCCTGCGCGCTATGTGATCAGCGATATCAAGGGGCAGTTGAAGGAATTCGATGGCAGCTACAGCCGCGCCCATCGCCAGGTGGACGAGCTGGTCGCCTGGCTTTCGCGCCAGCCGGGTGTGACTGACGTGGTGGTCACCCGCAAGCCGCTTAATGTCAAGGCCGACGCGGAGGTGCAGGGCGAGACAGGCAAGACGGACAAGCTGGAGACCGCGCAGTTCGAGCTGCGCGTCGTAATGGAGCTGGGCCATGGCCGGGTTTGAGTTCGATCGCAATGCGCTCAAGATGCCGGCGCTGCGGCTGCTGGCTGTTATCGCCGTGGCAGCAGCGCTTGTCTGGCTGAGCGATAACTTCAAGACCTCGCGACAAACGCAACTGGATCGGGCGCGCAGTGAGCTGAACCAGGTGCGCTCAGAGTACCGGCTGGCACTTGAGGCCGGTGACATCATCATATCGTCGCAGCAACGGTACCGCGATCTGCAGCTGCGCAATTTTATCGGCGATGAGCCGCGTCTGTTGTGGATCGAATCACTGCGCAACAGCGGCGCCGAGCGCAAGCTATACAACGTCCAGTACAGCCTGAGAAGACAGCAACCGCTGTTGCTGGAGGGCTTCGACAGTACGGAACATTACCAGGTCTACGCCAGCCCGATGCGCCTGCACCTGGAACTGGCGCATGAGGTGGATCTGTTGCGTTTTTTTGCATCGCTGAACAAGGAACAACCGGCGGTTTACCAGGTACGCGGTTGCAATCTGGCGCCCATGTTCGACGCCAAGGGCGTGGCCATGGACCGCGCCAATGTTTCCGTCGACTGCGACCTGCTGTGGTTTACCGTGAACCCCCTGTCGGATGCAGGCGTGGATGAACAGGAGGAAGGCTGGTGAAGACGTTCGCGCCCTTGCGTGTATTTATAACTTTCCCGCTCCTCGCCTGTGTGTCAGCGGCGGCCGCGGATCCTTACGGCACGCTGTTCACTACACCCGAACAACGCGCGCGCCTCGACGCCGCTCGCAACGGCGCAGCGATAGCCGCCGCTGCCCCGGATCAGGGCCAGGGCGTCACCGTGAAACCCGAAGCGCTGAAACTCAACGGCACGCTGGTAAGCAGCTTCGGCAACAAGGAAGTCTGGGTCAATGGAGAGCCGCGGCTTCAGGGCACCGACGCGACCGGTCCGCGGGTACAGGTATTGCACCCTGACCGGGTCCGGCTGCAAACGTCCGCCGGCGCCGCCGTGCATGACATGAAGCCGGGTCAGGTCCTCGATCCCGGCACCGGACAGCTGCGCGAAGCCTGGCAGCAGGAACAGACGCAACAGGCGTCGCAGGAATAGCACGATGGCACCCCGCAATAAAAGACAGGGCAGGGAGACGAAACGCCGGCAGCGCGGCGCGGCTCTGCTGATCATGTTGACCCTGATTGTGCTGGCCGCGAGCTATACGTTGCTGAAACGCGTGAATGCGCAGAAACCGGACATTCTTCGCGCGGCGGACAGCACCAGAGCGCTGGGGCAGGCCAAGGCGGCATTGATGGGCTATGCGCTGAGATCGCAGATAAGGCCTGGCGAATTACCCTGCCCGGATTATGCGACGGACGGGAACCTGGACGGACAAAGCGATCTCTGCCAGGAGAACGGGACCTACGTGACGCTCGGACGCCTGCCCTGGGTGACCCTGGGAACCGCCGATCTGCGCGATGCCAGTGGCGAGCAACTGTGGTACACGCCTGCACTGGAATTCGACGGCAACGGGCCAATCAACAGCGAAACGACAGCCGGCCTGCGCATGGACGGCGGCACTGATCAGATCGCGGCCGTGGTCATTGCGCCGGGACCTCCGACATCCACACAGGCGCGTCCCCAGAATCCTGCCGCCCAGATTGACCCGACCCGATATCTTGAGGATGCGAACCGGACTGCGGACATCAACTTTGTTACCGCACCCGGCAATCCGAATATCGAATTCAATGACCAGTTGATCGCGATAACCAGAACGGAGCTGTTGCTCAAAGTCGAAACAAGGGTACTCGGCGAAATTAGAAACGCCCTGAATTCTTATTATTCGAGCAATGGCTCTTACTTTCCCAACCCTGCGCCATGGGGCAGTACCGATTGCGACAGCGTGATCAACCAGGGTCTGGTTCCCATAAACATAAGCACAACCTGTGGTTCGCAAGCGGATTGGGGAATCCTTCTGCCCACCTGGTTTGGCGCCAACAACTGGAACCAGTTCATCTGGTACGCCGTGGCGCCAGCCTGTACGCAGCCCTGGCCAAATTGCAGTGGAAGCGGTTTTGTCACAGTTAACAATCTGCCGGCGCCGAATAACAACAAACACGCAATCGTGATTGCACCCGGACCTGATTTAATGGCCGGACAGGATCGATCACCACCCATGTCGTTGACGGACCTGCTTGATGACAGTGAAAACAACGATGAAGCGGACCTGACGTTTATTGATCTTCCCCTTGACAGCGCCAACAACGACCAGATTCTGGTAGTCGCACCATGAATATACGGAACAGATCAAACGGATTCACCCTTGTCGAAATGGCGATTGTGCTGGTGATCATCGCCTTTCTGATCGGCGGCGTGCTGACACCGCTATCCACCCAGAAGGAACAGGAGCGCCGCGCCGAGAACCAGGAACTGCTCGACGAGGCGGTGGAAGCGCTCGTCGGATACGCGCTTGTAAACAAGCAGCTGCCGTGCCCTGACATCACCGGAAACGACGGCGTTGCTGACGCCTGTGCCACCAACAGTGACACCTATTATACGGGTCGCCTGCCGTGGGTGACGCTTGGCATCAATGCCGAATTCGATCCCTGGGGCGATAATCATTTCGTTTACTACACGGTAAACGGCGCCTTTGTCGGCTATACATCCCCCGCGGGCATCGACTTGACAACGCAGGGAACCAACGCTGGCATATTGTGGGTGCACAGCGCTGCGGCGGATTGTCTTACCCCGGTCAATCAGGTCGCGTTCAACCCTCCTGCAATAATCTGGACCAGCGCGAAGAACGATTACACGCCAAATGCGGACGAAGCGGAAAATGCGAATGCTGACGAGTGCTATGTGAGCAGACAGTACAGCACCCTCGCCAACCAGGAATTCGACGACCAGATGGTCTGGCTGTCACCCAACGTGCTGTTCAACCGCATGGTCAGCGCGGGGAAACTGCCATGACGTTTGTTATCCGTTCCGTAGGCGCCATTGCCCGCTACACGGCGCTGGAAGCGTTCCGCACGCGCTTTGCATGGCTGGTCCTGTTCCTCGTCGCTGCCGGGTTCGGCATCGCAAGCTTTACCGGCGAACTGGCCATTACCGAAACCAGCCAGACGCAGGCGGCCATCGTCGCATCCATCCTGCGACTTGCAGCCGTGCTGCTGGTGATCCTGTTTGTCACCACCAGCGTGAACCGCGATTTCAGCGACAAGTCTGTCGAGCTGATGCTGTCACTGCCGGTACCGCGCGCCGGGTATTATCTCGGCAAGTTTTCCGGCTACGCGCTGGTCGCCGCATTTACGGCGGTACCGCTGACCTGCCTGATGCTGTTTTTCTCGCCGACGGGCGCCAGCATCACCTGGGGCTTGTCACTGATGCTGGAATTGCTGCTGGTATGCAGTTTCAGCCTGTTGTTCGCCTTTGCCTTCGGCCAGGTGACCGCCTCCATTTCGGCCACCTTGCTCGTCTACCTGCTCAGCCGCAGCATCGCCGCCATTCAGTTGATGGCCCACGGTCCGTTGGCCAACCAGACGAAAACATCGCAGCAGGTGCTCACCGGCCTGGTGGATGCGCTTTCCTACCTGTTACCGGATCTGGAGCGCTTCACCCGCACTGACTGGCTGCTCTACCACGGGGCATCCATCGATGCGCTGTTTCCCATCGCCGGACAGGCGCTGGTCTACCTGCTGCTCTTGTCTGGTATCGCGCTGTTCGATCTCTACCGGAAGAACTTCTGACAACGACTATGGCGACCGCTGTATTCCGCAACGATGAGCGACCTGTCAGCCAGGTCCCGAAACCGGTCGTGCTGCTGCTTGTACTCGCCCTGGTGACGCAGCTTGCCTGGCATCATCGCGCGCCCGGGCCACAGGCCAATGGCGAAGCCCTGCCGTCAGCACCCGCTGCCGAGTGGCTGAACCTCGTCAGTCTCGGTGATCCGGTTGCATTGTCGAAATTCCTGAACCTTTGGCTGCAGGTTTTCGATAACCAGCCCGGCATCAGCATCCCGTTCCGGGAACTGGACTACGGGAAAGTACGCGGCTGGCTGCAGGCCAGCCTCGATCTCGATCCGCGCGGACATCACCCGCTGCTGGCGGCGACCCGCCTGTACGGCGAGATCCCCGATCCGGAGCGCCAGCGCTACATGCTTGAATTCACCTACGAAAAGTTTCTGGAAGCACCGAATGAACGCTGGCAGTGGATGGCGCACGCCGCGCTGGTCGCGCGCCACCGTCTCGATGACCTGCCGCTGGCGCTCAAGTACGCCGAAGCGCTTGCCGCTAACGCGACCGGCTCCCAAGTTCCTCATTGGGCTACACAAATGGCCATTTTTGTACTCGAGGACATGGGTGAAACCGAAGCGGCGGAAGTCCTGATCGGCGGCCTGCTGGAAAGCGGCCAGATTACCGACACTCACGAACTGCGGTTTCTCACTGAACGGCTGGACGCGCTCAAGGGAACGGGCGCTCCCACCGGCAAATGACCTAATGACCTGAGGAAATGGAGAAGTGTTATGAACAGTAAACAGCGTGGTTTTACCCTGGTGGAAATCGCCATCGTGCTGGTCATCATCGGCCTGCTACTGGGCGGCGTGCTGAAAGGCCAGGAAATGATTACCAGTGCCAAGGTGCGCAACCTGGCGGACCAGGGCAGCGCCATCAAGGCGGCGTTCTTTGCGTTCCAGGATCGCTATAGGGCACTGCCGGGCGATTACAGCGCCGCGTCCAACAACATCAACGGCGTGAACGGCGGAGCGAACGGTGGCAATGGATCCGGAAATGGATTGGTCACCACGAATCCCGAACGCGGATTGTTTTGGTTGCATCTGTCCGCAGCCGGCTTCCTGACCGGCAACTTCGACGGGCAGGCCCAGGGGAACAATCTTAACTGCCCGTCTACCCGTTGTCCCACCAACACCTATGGAGCACCCATGCTGTTCGCTTTTGGCCAGACGGCCGATGGATCGGGGAGCAATGCGCACGAACTTCGCATTGGCCGCAGCATTCCTGTGGACGTGCTTGCCGAACTCGATCGTAAGATCGATGACGGTATCCCGCGAGCCGGGGCCTTCCAGCTCGATGGGACGATCAATGCAGCAACATGCAGGAATGGCCCGGCAGGCCCAACCAGTACCTATGCGATCGTTTCAGGCAATCCACAATCAGACTGCGGCGGCGTACACATCCTGTAAGTCGATCGACGCGCCAAACAAAGCCCGCCTCGGCGGGCTTTTTTCATGCCTGCTGTCCCGGGCCTGTTTCTTGCTTGTCTATCAGTGCCATGACAAAAAATGCAATTGACATCAAACGCCTGTACAAGGGCTTCAAGGGCCAGGCCGTCCTGAAGGGCGTCGATCTGCTTGTAAAACAGGGCGAATATTTCGGCCTCGTGGGAATGAACGGCGCCGGCAAGACCACGCTGATCAAGTCGCTGCTGGATTTCTGTCATATCGACCAGGGCGAAATCCATATTTTTGACGCTTCCCACCGGCAAACGCAGGCCCGCAGACACCTGGCTTTCCTGCCGGAGCGCTTCGTGCCGCCCTATTACCTCACGGGTCGCGAGTTTCTGCGCTACATGGCCCGGTTGCACGGTGTGTCGTTCCGGCGCGAAGACGTAGAGCGCGTTTTTCACCACCTGGATCTCGATCTCGCTGCGTTGTCGAAGCCGGTGCGGACGTACTCCAAAGGCATGGCCCAGAAACTCGGACTGGCGACCTGTTTTCTGAGCAGTCGCGACTTGCTGGTGCTGGACGAACCCATGAGCGGCCTCGATCCCAAGGCGCGCGCCCTGTTCAAGGATTATCTCCTGGCGGCAAAGGAAAAAGGCCAGACGCTGTTCTTCACAACGCACCTGCTCAACGATGTGGAGTCGCTGTGCGATCGGCTGGCGATTCTCCACCAAGGCGAGGTGCGCTTTATCGGCAGCCCGGCGCAATGCTGCGAAGACTATGCAGTCGCCAACCTGGAACAGGCTTACCTGAAAGCCATTGGCGCCGAACGACCTCTCGAAAGCGCGGCGTAATCCCATGCATCAGCAAATCAACCTCTATCAGCCGGTGTTCAGAAAGCAGCAGAAAGTGTTTTCTGCCGTCACGCTGGCGCAGATCGCGGGCGCGGTGCTGGTTATGTTGCTGGCCATCCTGGGGCACGCTCGCTGGACGCTGGCCGGCATGGATGACGCAGCGCAATCGATGCAGCAGAGACATGACCACTTGCGAAAGCAGATCAGCGCCCTGGATGAGCTGTTGCGTACGCCGGATACCGCCGGTCTGGATGCGGATATCGAGCAGTTGTCGCAGAGTATCGCCCAGCGCAAGTCACTGCTGGCACGCTTCGGTCAACTGTCATTCAAGCGCCGCAACGGCTTTTCCAGTCAGTTCACCATCCTCGCCGAGCAACAGGTTCGCGGCTTGTGGCTCGACGGGGTGACGGTAGACGGCGAAGGTCAAATCGAAATACGTGGCACCACCCTGGATGCGAAGCTGGTCCCGGTGTATCTGCAACAGCTGGAAGCTCACCCGCAGCTCTCCGGTTCGTCATTCGAGACCGTGTCGATGACGCGCGCTGATCCCGCGCAACCGCACATCCAGTTCGTGTTACGCAATCATAAAGGTACCGGCTCATGGCCGTCGCGTTGAAAACCAGGATACAACAGCTTGTCGAGCGCATCGATGCGCTGGAGTTGCGCGAACGCGTGCTTCTCCTGGGAGCAACGGTAGTGGTGTTGTTCTTGATTGTCGACTCCTTCGGCCTGCAGCCGACCCTCAAGTCCCAACAGGTCAAGCAACAGCAGATATCCGATCTCGAAATGAAGCTGAGCGCGCTGCGCACAGAAGCCAGCCTGCTCAGTATCAAGAGCGGAGACGATCCCGTTCAGGTCCGCCAGAATCAGCGCGACGCGCTGACTGCAGAGTTAGCGGCACTCGATGAGCAGATCGTCGGGCAGCTGGGCGCGCTTGTGGAACCCGCCCAGGCCACCGAGCTGCTCAAGCAGGTGTTGTCCCGGCACAAGGGGCTGCGGCTGACCTCACTGGAAGCCAGTTCCGCGCCGCTGGAAACGCCCGACATCGAAAACGTCAACGGCAGTGATCTGGGCCGTTACCAGCTGAATCTGGCGCTGGAGGGCGGCTACCTGGATGTGCTGCATTACCTGCAGGCACTGGAGTCCATGCCCTGGAAGTTTTTCTGGCAGAACGTTGATTTCCAGGTTGCGCAGCATCCTCAGGCAGTCACGCGGCTGCAGCTCTATACGCTGGGGGCACGCGATGGTTAGGCGTTTTCTGATACGACTGCTGATCGCATCGTTGGGTGTCAGCGCTTCCGCGCTGGCGTTGCAGGATCCCACGCGGCCGACCAATGCTTCCGACTGGTTTGGCAACAAAACGTCCGGTACGCAAGCCGAGTGGTCCCTGCAGTCGATCCTGACGGGCCCGGACCGCCGCATTGCCGTGATCAATGGAACGCGGGTCCGCGAAGGTGACCGAATCGGCACGGCCCGCGTCGTGCAGATTGAAGATTCCCGGGTGCTGTTGAGAACCGGCGAGGGCACGCTGACGCTGCGCCTGCTACCCACAACGTCAAGGATTAAGCCGTGAACAGGATGTCTCGCTTGAAAATAGTCAATACGGTTATCGCCACTCTGTTGATGAGTGCCTGCCAGCTGATGCCGGAGAAACAGAGCCCGACGATGCCTTCCATCAAACAGGCGCTCGAGGCAGCCGACACGGCGGCGCCGGCACCTGCGGTCGAACCGCCGCCCGAGGTGCAGCGCGCGCTCCTGCCTCCGGCGTCAACGACGCTCGGGCAGTTCAAACCCCAGGTCCCGACCTTCAATGTCTCCGTCAACGAAGTACCGGCACGGCAGTTTTTCATGAGCCTCGTGGAAGGCACCGATGAAAACATGGTTGTACACCCCGAGGTGGACGGCACACTGACGCTTGATCTGAAAAACGTGACCACTGAGGGTGTGATGGCGACGGTGCGCGATGTCTATGGCTACGAATACCGCCACAGCCACGGCGTCTACCAGGTGTTTCCGGCACGCATGCGCTCGCAGGTGTTCAAGGTGGATTACCTCGACATTCAGCGCCAGGGCGGTTCGCGGACCCGTGTCAGCTCCGGGCAGGTAACCGACGTTGCCAGCGGTGATTCCGGCGATAGCAGCAACCGCAGCAATACATCCGGCAGGCGCGGTAACACCCAGTCGAGTGCAAACGGTTTTTCGGGGGCCCAGGTAACGACCCGTACTGACGCCGATTTCTGGAAGGATCTGGAAACTGCACTGAAACTGATCATCGGCGAGGAAGACGGCCGCAACGTGGTGACCAATCGCCTCGGCGGCACCATCATGGTCCGCGCCACGCCTCGCGAGCTGCTGGACGTTCAGCAATACCTGGATGCCCTGCAGGACACCGTGAGCAGGCAGGTCATCATCGAGGCGAAGATTCTCGAGGTGCAGCTCAATGACGCGTTCCAGACCGGTGTGAACTGGAACGCACTGCTCGACATCGGCAATAACAAGGAAATCCTGTTCGGTCAGCGCGGCGGCGCTACGGCGGTGGACACCGGTTTTTCCGAATTCGCCGGCGACATTGTGCCGCTGGACGTGCTTTCGTTATCCGGCAGCACAGCGACAGCACTGGGCGGCGTCTTTGCGCTGCAGGCGGATCTCGGCGACTTCAACGCACTCATAGAGCTGCTCAAGAATCAGGGTGACGTGCAGGTGCTTTCCAGCCCGCGGGTGTCCACCGTGAATAACCAGAAGGCAATTATCAAGGTCGGAACCGACGAATATTTCGTAACAGACGTGAACGTCGATACCGACACCACGTCCGGCGTGTCGAACAGGACCGTCGATGTGCAGCTGACGCCGTTCTTCTCGGGTGTCGCGCTGGACGTTACACCGCAGATCGACAAGGATGGCAGCATAACGCTGCACGTGCATCCTGCGATCAGCGACGTCAGGTCGGATACCAAGGACATCGGCATTTCCACCGGAACCGACTCGGACTCCGATTTCAATATCCCGCTCGCGAAAAGCACTATCCGCGAATCGGACACCATCATTCGCGCCAGGGATGGCCAGGTCGTTGTCATAGGCGGTTTGATGCAGGACATGGTGCGTGACAACGTTGCCTCGACGCCGTTTCTCGGCGATGTTCCGGTTGTCGGGCACATGTTCAGGCACACCCGCAAAGTGTCGACGAAAACCGAACTGGTGATTCTTTTGCGACCATTGATCGTGGAGAACAATCATGTCTGGTCGCGCGAAGTCAGCCAGGCGACGCAGCGGTTCAACAGCATACAGCATCGGGAATGGCCCTGAAGCCTGAGGTAAGCCGCCAATGTATCTCCAGCACTTCGGGCTCACTGAACTACCCTTCACCCTGACCCCCGATACGGATTTTTTCTTCAATCAGGGCAGCCACCAGGACGCACTGAACGTCCTGCTGGTGGCACTGCAGGGCGGAGAAGGGTTTATAAAAGTTACCGGCGAAGTCGGTACCGGCAAAACGCTGGTGTGCAGGCAGTTGCTCAATCTGCTCGACGACCGGTACGTGACTGCCTACATCCCCAACCCGTTCCTGAACCCTACCGCGTTGCGCATGGCTTTGGCCGAGGAGCTGGGCATTGAGTTTGCCCGCAACATTGGACAGCACCGGCTGTTGAAACTGATCACCGATCGCCTCGTAGAGCTGCACCGGACGGGCAAGCAGATCGTGCTGTTACTCGATGAAGCCCAGGCCATGCCCGACGATTCGCTGGAGGCGCTGCGCCTGCTCACCAACCTGGAAACCGAGAAGCGCAAGTTGCTGCAGGTTGTGCTGTTCGGCCAGCCCGAACTGGATATTCGCCTGGCGCAAGCACGAATGCGCCAGCTCAAACAGCGCATCGTGTTCTCCTACCGCTTGAGTCCGTTCGACCGCGATGCGGTGGTTCACTACGTAAACCACCGCCTGCAAATCGCAGGATACCGGGGTCAGGCGTTGTTTACAGACGGCGCTGTAAAGCATTTGCATCGCAGCAGCCGCGGCATTCCCCGGCTTATCAACCTGCTTTGTCATAAAGCATTGATGGCCGCATATGGTAGTGGTGTCGCAAATGTAAAGGAAACACACGTTGTCGCCGCCGCCAGAGACACCGAAGACGTGAGCCGGCGCAGGCCGCGCTGGCTCGCCTTTGCATCGGGACTGGCGGGACTGATTGCTTTCGCCAGCGCCGGGTTGCTGTACGCGTACACCGTATGAGCCTGATCAACCAGATGCTGAAGGACCTGGACGCCCGGCGCGGCAGCGCCGTCAATGCGGCGTTGGCGGCACCCCAGGGAATAACGGTGACTGCGCACGCGCAGTCCGTACGCCTGCCCTCTGCACGACTGGCGGCATGGGCGACGGGCATCGTTCTGTTTGCAGGTGTCGGTTTCTACGCGATGCACTGGTGGGAGTCGGAACCGGCGGGGACGGGAACTTTCGAGGCTGTCGCCGGGGCACAGATTCCGGATGGGCGGGCTTCCGCAACTGCGCAAATGACCCTTGAGGCGCCGTCTCCGCAACCGGTGATCGAAGAACTGAGCCCCGCTGAACCAGAACATGAAGACGACCGGATTGTTCAATCGGCCACGCTGGCGCCCGCCGCAGCTCCGTCACCGGCGCCGGAAGCCGTTGTCGAACCGCGACCGATCAAGACCATTACACCCAGACAAAAGGCAGACCGCCTGTTCGCGCAGGCGGAACGCGCACTTGCTGCACAGCAGGGCCAGAAGGGTGAGGTGCTGCTGCGCCAGGCGCTGTTCGAGTACCCCCGGCATTTGAGTGCCCGTACGCGCCTGGCGGCGCTGCTGGTGGGGCGCCGCAACGATGCAGCGGCGGAACGCCTGCTGGCGCAAGGCCTGGCGGGGGGTAACTTCAGGCTCGAGCTGGTAAAGCCGTATGCACAACTGCTGGCCGCGAGAGATGCGCTGGATGAAGCACTGAACACGCTCGAGCGCGTAGCGGGACAAGGGAGCGCGGATGCCGAGTGGCACGCGTTGCGCGCCGCAATATTGTATCGCATGGACCGACACTCAGAATCGGCAGACGCCTACCAACTCGCGCTGCAGCAACGTCCCGCGGAAGCATTGTGGTGGACCGGGCTCGCCATCGCCCGCGAACACAACCTGCAGCCGCGCGAAGCGCTTCACGCCTATCGGCGCGCGGCCGGACTGCAGCTGACCAGCGCGGTGCGCGACTATGTCAACCAGCGGGTCAAGGCACTGCAAACTACGGACGGACTCTGACCATGGCTGCCAACATGCAACGCAAACGTGTACGAATCGGTGATCTTCTGGTCGAACAGAAAATGATCTCGGAAGCGCAGTTGCAGGCAGCACTGGCAGAGCAGAAGAAGAGCGGCAGGAAACTTGGCCGTGTACTGATCGAGAACGGTTTCGTCGACGAGGAGAAAGTGCTGCTGCTGCTTTCCGAGCAGCTCGATATTCCCTACGTCGATCTATCGCGTTTCGAACTCGATGCCGAGCTGGTTACGCGCTTGCCCGAAACCCACGCGCGACGCTACCGCGCGCTGATACTCAAGGAAACGCCACACGGATTGCTGGTCGGGATGGGAGACCCGACCGACATCTTTGCTTTCGATGAACTGGTGCGTATCCTGAAAGCCTCGATACAGATCGCCTGTGTCAAGGAAAGCGATCTGCTGCACAATATCGATCGTCTGTACCAGCATGCCGATCAGCTGCGCAGCCTCGCCAACGAAGTCGGCCAGGACATGGCCGAGAACGCCTTCGACCTGCGCACGCTGTCGGCCAGCGGAAACCAGAGCGATGCGCCGGTGGTACGCCTGATCCAGACAGTTTTCGAAGACGCGGTTCGCGCCAACGCCTCGGACATCCACATCGAGCCGGACGAGGATGTGCTGCGCATCCGTCGGCGCATCGACGGCGTACTCCACGAACAGGTCATGGAAGACAAGCGCATCGCCTCGGCGGTGGTGTCGCGGCTCAAACTGATGGCCGAAGCCGACATCTCCGAGAAGCGACTGCCGCAGGACGGGCGCTTTACGCTGCGCGTGCTGGACAAGAGCATCGATGTGCGGCTTGCGACCATTCCCACCCAGACCGGCGAATCGGTGGTTATGCGCTTGCTCGACCACGGTTCGGCCGTGCGCAAGCTCGATCAGCTCGGTATGCCGGATCATATACTCAAACGCTTCCGCTCGATCATTCACCGCCCGCACGGCCTGGTGCTGGTAACCGGTCCCACCGGTAGCGGCAAGACCACGACCCTGTACGGCGCGCTGACTGAGTTGAACAAGGCGCAAAGCAAAATCATTACGGTGGAAGATCCGGTTGAATACCAGTTGCCACGTGTGAACCAGGTGCAGGTGAATCATCGCATCAACCTGGATTTTGCGCGGGTGCTGCGTACTGCACTGCGCCTCGATCCCGACATCATCCTCATCGGCGAAATGCGCGACCAGGAAACCGGTGAAATCGGACTGCGCGCCGCACTCACCGGACACCTCGTGCTCTCGACCCTGCACACCAACGATGCCGTGAGCACCGCTATGCGGCTGATCGACATGGGGCTGGAACCCTATCTGGTAGCGGCATCGACACAGGCCATTCTGGCGCAACGACTGGTGCGCAGGCTGTGCAGCAATTGCAGCGCGCCACGGGAACTGGACCCCAGCGAGAAGGCCTGGTTACAGAACGTTTCAGGGGAGGACGCCGTGCTGGACGGGTTCCGCGAAGGCGCCGGCTGCAATCAGTGCAACCATACCGGCTATCACGGACGTGTCGGCGTCTACGAATTACTGGAGATCGACTACACGCTTGCCGACGCGTTGCGTCGCAACGATCCCGCAGCGTTCGAGAATGCTGCGCGCTCGCAAAAGGGTTATCGATCGCTGGTGTTCAATGCGCTCGATTACGCGCGCGACGGCATTACCACCGTCGCCGAAGCGATGCGCCTGAGCGGCATGGTGGAATAGGGCAATGCCGTCGTTTCAATACAAGGCCAGAAGCCATAGAGGCGAAGCCATAGAGGGCGTGATCGAGGCGGGCAGCAGCGACCTGGTGGCATCGCGACTGATCGAGGGTGGTCTGACGCCGATCGATATACAGCTTGCCGACGAAAAGATCGGCATGCGCACTGATCTGGCGGATATTTTTCCCCCGGAAGTCAAGCTGGTAGACCTCATTACATTCAGCCGTCACATGTACAGTCTGTTGAAGGCCGGAGTGCCGATCCTAAGCGCACTGACCGGCCTGGCCAACAATTCACACAATCGCACGCTGGCAAGAACACTGACGAGCGTAATCAACAGTCTGGAAGCGGGTCGAGATCTGGCCAGTTCTTTGTCACAGCATCCGAAAGTGTTTTCGGTGTTTTATGTCAGCCTTGTGCGAGTCGGTGAAACCAGCGGACAGCTTGAACAGGTATTTCGTCAGCTGGCTGCCTACCTGGAACGCGAAAAGAAAACGCGTGACCAGATCAAGGCGGCAATGCGCTACCCGGTATTCGTCCTGACCGCTATAGCGCTGGCCGTGGTCATCATCAATATCTTTGTTATTCCGGCATTCAGCGCGATGTTCGCGAAATTCGGCGCTGAACTGCCGCTCCCGACCCGGATTCTGGTTGCAATGTCCGATCTGACCGTCAATCACTGGCAGAGTCTGATTACGGCGGGGGTTTTGGGCGTTATGGGTTTGCGGTTTTACATTCGCGGTGAGACAGGGCGTTACAAGTGGCACAAGGTGCAACTGAGGCTTCCGGTCGTCGGCATCATCCTCTATCAGGCAGCGCTGGCGCGCTTCGGTCGCTTGCTCGCGCTCGTGCAGCGATCCGGTGTTCCGATTGTCACAGGACTGTCTCTGGTTGCGCGCGCACTGGACAATGACTTTGTGGAAGAGCGCGTGCTGGCGATGCGCGATGGCATCGAACGGGGAGAGTCGCTGAGCAGCACGGCGGCGAGCAGCGGGATATTCGATTCTCTCGTGCTGCAAATGCTGCAAGTCGGCGAAGAGTCGGGCGCGACTGACGAATTAATGCAGGAAGTCGCCGAATATTACGATGATGAAGTCGAGTATTCCATCGGCAAACTGGGTGCATCCATCGAACCGATATTGACGGTGGTGCTTGCGGCCATGGTATTTCTGCTGGCGTCGGGTATTTTCCTGCCCATGTGGGACATGGCGCGTGTCGCGCTGCATTAGCAAATGCGAATTCTGTGTGCCAGGTCGCGGTAATTTTGCGTTTTCTTCTGACGGAGCGCAGTCTCGCGGGCGGTCGGCGCTGTTTGGACCTGAAAATAATTAATCTGAAACACAGGAGCTTAGCGCGGCACGCCCCTTCGATTGAGGTGCAGTAACATGGAGAGAATTGATCGGGCTTTACGCTAAAGGCGTGTCGCCTGATGACGCTATAAGGTGCAGGTACAAGACCCATGGTCTTTTTTGCGGAGAACGGACGAATGAATAAGCAAACAGGTTTCACCTTGATTGAGCTGGTCGCAGTGATGGTCATTCTGGCGCTGCTCGGCGCCATGGCTGTACCGCGTTTCGCGGACGTGCAGGGCAGTGCCGTAGACGCTGTAAAGGACGGCACCAAGAACGCCGTGAAGTCGGCGCACTCGATCGCCATCGCGGAACTCAAGGATTTTCCGAATGTAACTGAATTGCAAGGGTACATCGGCGGAGAAACCGCCGTAACTGCCGTTGCGACAGGCATTGAGTTCGACGTTGCCGGGGACACCTATACTGTGCTGACTTACCAGGACTCGACCTGTGGCACCCCTACGGGACTCGTCGCCCATCAAGTACGATGCGTGGGTTCGGTTTCCGGTCCGTAATCCTGGCTCAATTTCCCGGATAGCGAAAAGGGGTGGGCCTGAGCCCGCCCCTTTTTTGTTTCGAGCCCGCTGACAATGCTTACGAATGTCGGTCCACAAACAGTCGTCCCGTTGCAACGACAGGGTGGTTTTACCCTGGTCGAACTCGTTGCGGTGTTTGTCATTCTGGCGACGCTCAGTGTTCTGCTGATTCCACGTTTCGCGCACACTGACGCCACGGTGCCGGCGCAGGCCGACCAGGTCGGACGTGTGTTGCGGCATGCGCAGGCTCTGGCGATGGCGCAGGGACGCGCGCTGACTTTCGATGTCCTTTCGGGGACGAGCTATGCCATCACCGATGGTGTGTCGGCCATACGCGATCCCGCGGGAGAGCTTCAGACCTACGCACTGCAGAATGGTGTTGCTTTCACTGCCGGTGCGGATATCAGGTTCGACAGCCTTGGCCGCCCGATGAACGGAGCTTCGCTCATATCAGCCGCGCAGTCCTGGGTGCTCGGCGGTAGTGCGACGGTTACGGTCGAACCGGTTACCGGTTTTGTTTCGGTAACGCCATGATGCGCCCAGCTGCACGCACCGCCGCCCGGCAAAAGGGTTTCACGTTGATCGAGCTGGTGCTGGTCATCGTTATCATTACGGTCGCATCGATGCCTCTGTTCAGCTTGTTCACGCAGGCGACATCGAGCTTGTTGAGCAATGAAGACCTGCAGGCGGCCGTACAACTGGCACAGGAAAAGGCCGAAGATGTGCTGGCCCAGAGACGCAACCAGGGTTTTGCGAGCGTTGCAACGGGAACGACGCCTGAGGCCGGGGTTTATAACGGTTTCAACCGCACGACCGTGATTACCCAGCCG
The DNA here is from genome assembly GCA_024102665.1 of Thiogranum sp. Classification (GTDB taxonomy): domain Bacteria; phylum Pseudomonadota; class Gammaproteobacteria; order DSM-19610; family DSM-19610; genus Thiogranum. Next base: position 114,797 of record JAGFJP010000092.1, read on the forward strand.
TCGCCCGCACCCGCGGGTTGTCCTGGCGGTTCGATATGCAACGACGTTGTTGTGCAGGTCGACAAGGGCGGGGCTGTTCTTGCCGAAATCCGTTTGCTGCTGGTGGACTACTGATGGCGTACGCCGCATCGAAGGGTTTCACCCTGATGGAAATGGTCATTACCCTCACCATGCTGGCGATCATGGTGAGCGTTGCCGGTCCCTACCTCAGTCTGGGTGCACAGGCTTATAACCAGTCAGCGGCCTCGATTGACACGCTCGGCAAGTTGCGCAACGCCAGTGAACGCCTGACGCGCGAGATCCGCGAAATTCGGCGACTGCCTTCCGGTGACTATGACGTAACGCTGGGCGCCAATCCTCTGGTGTTTACCAAAAGAGATGGCGAAACCGTGACCATCGATGTGGCGCCTCCTGTGGTCACGCTCTCGTACGACGATTCGGTACCTGGCGTGACACCGGTGCTCACCGATGAGGTTGTCAGCCTGGCGTTCAGGTATCTGCGAGCCGACGGCACAACCGACGCAAGCGTGCCCGGAGAAGTCGCCTATATCGAGTTCGAGCTGGTGCTGGACCCGGCACCCGCTGGAAACCCGTACTCGCAACGAGGCCGTGTGGCCCTGAGGAATCAGCAGTGACAGCGCATCCGGCCAGGCAACGCGGCGCAGTAACGCTGATAGGCGCGCTGTTCATCATTATCACGCTGGCGCTGATGATAGAGGTGCTACACCGTTCAGCGGGATCGGACATTCTCGATACCGCAGCGCAAGGTAACAGCGTCCAGGCGCTGTTTCTCGCGGAAAGCGGCCTTGAGCATGCCGCGGCCAGGCTGGGTTCCGGCACCTGTGATGCAAGTCTGACCGGGACCTACCCCTTCGGTAACGGCAGTTTCACCATTGAAGACCTTGGGCCCGGTTTTGTTACAGACTTTTCCGGCACCGCCTTACCCGCGACCGATTGCCGTATCCGCGTTACCGCAACGTTACCGGTAACCGGAGCCCAACGGGTGATCGAAGCCACTTTCAGAAAGGATGGTAATCTGCTTGCAGGCGCAAATGCCAGTTTCGATGAGCCGTCCGGTCCGTGTGTCGCGCCAGGTTGTTATCCTGCCGGATGGTCGCTTCCCGACAACGGTTGGGATGACACCGGCGGTGCCGGCACACCCGTAAACCGCGCAGCTTATGTCATCAAACCAAACCCCGGCGGTAGCACCGCCACCACGGCAGGCGCTTTCGGTTTGACGCCCTTCACAGTTACTGCACCGATAACCCTGACGCTGAACTTGGATGTCCGCGTCGTGACGAGCGGCGCAACTAACAAAGAGGCGCAGTTGTCTTTCAGTCTTACTGACGGCACAAATACCTATAACGCAGCACCATACCCCCTCGAACTCGGGCACACAGGCAGCTATACCGCAGACGCCGTGACATTCACCATCGGTGGTACAGGCCCCGTTACCATCACGGGACTCGATTTCATTTTGTTCGCAAAGGCCGGTCAGCCTAAACAAATCTGGCTGGACAATCTCGACCTGCAGGGTCCCGGCGGGGGCGGCACCATCAGCCTGCTGCAATGGCGGGAAGTCATCAGCAATTGACACGGGGACGCAAATCCATGACTCTTTGCCCGCTCTTGTCAGGAAGGGATACTGAGTGTTTTTACTGAAACCCAAGTTCCGCAGCGATGTTCTGCATGCAATAGTCCCGGGTGCGAAGGGCACAGTATACGCCACGATCAGACAGAACAAGACCGGTAAGCCGTTACTGGAACAATACGGATTCCATCCGCTGGCCCCGGGACAGGAACTCGCGGCGAACGTTCAACAGCTGGTCAGTAAGCGCGGCCTGAACAAGGCGCCGTGCACCACCGTTCTCGATATCAGCGAATATCACCTGATGATGGTCGAAGCGCCCGAAGTTCCGCAGGCTGAACTCAAGGCCGCGATCCGCTGGCGCATCCGCGACCTGATCGATTTCCATATCGATGATGCCGTGCTCGACGTTTTCGATGCGCCGCCGAGCGGCGCGCGTGGCGTGCAGGAACATCTTTACGTGGTGGTCTCGCGCGCCGCGCTGGTCCAGGAGCGTGTCGAGCTGTTGCGCGATGCCGGTGCGCAGCTGGAGATCATCGATATTCCCGAACTCGCCTTGCGCAACATTGCCGCGCAACTGCCGCAGGACACCGCCGGCCAGGCGTTACTGTACTTCGAAGCGGACCGCGGACTGGTCACCCTGACGCGTGATGCAACGCTCTATCTTGCACGCAGTATGGACATGGGATACCGGCAACTTCAGGATGCCTCCGTACCCGTTGATCGCCTGGCGCTGGAACTGCAACGTTCGATGGATTATTACGACCGGCATTTCCAGCAGGCGCCCATCGCCTCTATCATGCTTTGTCCCTTGCCCGCGCCGCTGCCGGATCTCGCCGATCAGCTGGAACAACAGGTGGGCATTCCGGTCAAGCAACTCCGCCTCGAGGATATCGTTCAAACCACTGCCGCAGTCGCGCAGGACCAGGTGGCGGCGTGCCTGCTGGCGATCGGCGCGGCGCTCCGATCGGAAACCGCTGCGCTTTAACGTAACACTACCTGCCGACATCCATTTCCAGTTCCTTGATCTTGCGGGTCAGGGTGTTCCTTCCCCAGCCGAGCAGTCGCGCGGCGTCCTGGCGGCGTCCACCGGTCCTTGCGAGTGCAGCTTCGATCATGATGCGCTCGAAAGCCGGCAAGGCCTCATTCAACAGACCCTCGCCGCCATCGGCAAGCTGGCGGTTTGCCCAGTTCTTGAGCGCCGCTTCCCACCCCTGCCCGACCGGGCTGTCAAACGCCTGGGGATCGCGCAGTTCGCTGGGAAGATCGTCGATGCGGATTTCCTGCCCGGGGGCCATCACGGTCAGCCAGCGGCACAGGTTCTCCATCTGCCGGACGTTGCCTGGCCAGTCCAGGCGCTTCAGGTAAGCGGCCACATCCGGTAGAAGAATTTTTGCCTCGACGTTCAGTTCCCGCGCCGCGCGGCGCAGGAAGTGCTCCATTAATAACGGAATATCCTCGCGTCGTTCACGCAGCGACGGCAGATGCACACGGATCACGTTCAGGCGGTGAAACAAATCTTCCCTGAAAGTGCCTTCCTTGACGCGCTTCTCGAGGTTCTGGTGCGTCGCCGCGATGATGCGCACGTCGACCTTGATCGGCGTATGTCCGCCCACTCTGTAGAATTCACCGTCGGCCAGGACGCGTAACAGACGGGTCTGCATTTCCGCGGGCATGTCACCGATTTCATCGAGGAACAGGGTTCCGCCGTCGGATTGCTCGAAGCGTCCGACGCGCTGGCTCTGTGCGCCGGTGAAAGCGCCGCGCTCGTGGCCAAACAATTCCGACTCCAGCAAATCACGAGGAATCGCTGCCATATTCAACGCCACAAACGGCTTGTTGGCGCGCGGGCTGTGGCGGTGCAGCGCCTTGGCGACAAGCTCCTTGCCGGTACCGGACTCGCCATTGATCAACACCGTGATATTGGAGCGTGACAGGCGTCCGATGGCTCTGAACACTTCCTGCATCGCCGGCGATTCACCGATGATTTCCGGAACCTCTGTGGCCGCCGCAGGACCGTGTCCGCTTTTGACAGCGCGACTGTGCTCGACCGCCCGGCGGGTCAGTTCCACCGCATCGTCGACATCGAACGGTTTGGGCAGGTATTCGAAGGCGCCGCCCTGGTACGCCGTGACGGCGCTGTCCAGATCCGAATGCGCCGTGATGATGATCACCGGCAGATCCGGATAACGCTCCTGGATCTTTTTCAGCAATTCAAATCCGTCCATCCCCGGCATGCGAACGTCGGTGATCAGTACGTCCGGCTTGCCACGCTCAAGAGTTTCGAGAATGCCGCTGGCGCTGGAGAAACTCTTGACGTCCATTTGCGCCTTTTCGAGCGCTTTTTCCAGCACCCAGCGAATGGACTGATCATCGTCAATCACCCAGACGCTTTCCCGTTCAGCCATTGTTGATCTCCAGCGGTAGATAAATCGTGAACACCGTCTGTCCGGGTTCACTGGTGAACTCGATAATGCCCTGATGCTGATTGATCAGGGACTGCGCGATGGACAGCCCCAGGCCGGTGCCATCGGCACGGCCCGTGACCATCGGGTAGAAAATATTCTGCTGCAGCTCCGCGGGTATGCCGGCGCCGTCGTCGATGATGTCGATGCGTGCCGCGAGCTTGTAGCGATGATGGCCAATGGTGAACTGGCGCTCGGTGCGGGTGCGCAGGATGATGCGCTGCGCACCGGCCTGGGCGGCATTTCGCACAATGTTGAGAAACGCCTGAATCAACAGCTCGGCATCGGCTGACAGTTCCGGAATGCTCGGATCATATTCGCGAACGATACTCAGTCCCTGGTGGCGTTCCGCGTCCACCAGGCTTCTCACATGCTCAAGCACCTGGTGAATGTTTATGGGTTGCCTGTCAGGCACGTTGTTCGGCCCGAGCATGCGGTCGACCAGGTTTCTGAGTCTGTCCGCCTCGCCGATGATCACCTTTGTGTACTCCTTCAGCTCCGGACCCGCAAGCTCGTGGTCAAGCAATTGTGCTGCGCCGCGCAACCCACCGAGCGGATTCTTGATTTCGTGCGCCAGACCGCGTAACAGTTCGCGTGCGGAGCGCTGTTGGGTCAACAGCAGTTCTTCGTGGGCGATTCGCAGTTGACGATCGACTTGCATGATTTCCAGCAAAAGGTTTTCCCGATCAAGGGGTGTCACCGTAAAGGCGACGGTTATGCGCGTACCCGGGGCGGTGTACAGCTCGAGTTCCCGCTCGGTAAAAGGCACCTGGCTGCGCAACGCGTCAAACAGTCGCTCTTTCAGCGTCGGCGCGTGCACCACTTCCGGCCAGCACTGGTTCTTGACCTGGCGACGGCTGACCTCGAACAGATTCTCTGCCGCGGGATTGAGGTAGCGCAGCCGCAGCTGTTCATCCAGCAGCACAACAGCGGTATTCAGCGCTTCGAGAAGCTGTGTCGGGCGACTCTGCTCTTGGTCCGGGCTCAAATGCATGAACACCTCATGTGCAATAAACAAACCAGTTTCTGAATTCTGCCTCGCGCCAGCGAGAGCGGCGCTACCCTGCTGAAATCAATCGTATAAACAATTGGTTAAATGCGTTTTGCACAGTCGTTGCCGGAACAGGAGGATTCGCAATGGGTGCGATTAAGGTGCGCATGCACGGAAAGGCTCCGTAAAGCGCACCATTATAGTGCATACTTACGGGGAAGGTAACCGGGCGTCGCCGGTCGGGAACCGATCAGTTTGCCGGGGATGCGGGCTTCGATGGCGGCTTTGGGCCGTGGGGGAAATTCTGCGACATTCGGTGCAGATAAAAGCGCACACTCTCGCTGCTTTTGAGCACGTTACCCGCCGCATCGGTGACCACGACCCGCACATCGTGCGCGCCACGGTCGAGGTTCTCGATGGTTGCCCTGGGAACACTGAGCGGCTCGCCGATCGCCTTGCCGTCGAGATAGAACTGGAACCGATGCCCGGCAGCCTCGTTCAATCCAGGATTGAGCGCTGCCTGCACCTCGACGGTCCCGGTATTGTCGCGCACCGTGCCTTCCTGGGCGGGTTGCGTAATCGCCAGGCTCTTGTAACCGCCGCTCCCGGGTTGATCACGGTTTCCGTCAGTCGGGCTGTCAATGGTAATCGGTTTGAAATCCGGCGCCGGGTAGGTGCTTAACGGTGGCAGGTCGACTTGTTTGCCATCGCCCCCCGGTTCATCGGTATAGACAACATTCCCGTGCTCATCGACGGACTTGTAAACAGAGGCCGCCAACGCACCGCCGCACAGGCTGGTCGAAATGGCGAATAAAACAATCTGGACTACGTTCATGACCCCGATCTCTTTATTGGCTTTTCACCACCTTAGTCCCTGCCCGTCCGCCATGCAAGCTGAAAAAAACGCCTCCCGAAGGAGGCGTTAACGATCTGAAAAACCGTCTGAAATTCGAATTTCGGCGGTATATGCTTCAGAGGCTGTAGTACATGTCGAACTCGACCGGATGCGTTGTCATACGGATCCGCGTGACTTCGCTCATCTTCAGATCGATGTAGGCATCGATCACGTCATTGGTGAACACGCCGCCCGCGATGAGGAACTTGCGGTCTGCGTCCAGCGCGTCCAGCGCCTGGTCCAGCGCATAACACACCTGCGGGATGCTGGCTTCTTCTTCCGGCGGCAGGTCGTAGAGATCCTTGTCCATGGCATCGCCGGGATGGATCTTGTTCTGGATACCGTCAAGGCCGGCCATCAGCATGGCGGAAAATGCCAGGTACGGATTCGCCGTCGAATCCGGGAAACGCACCTCGATGCGGCGCGCCTTGGGGTTTGCCACGTACGGAATGCGGATCGAGGCGGAGCGGTTACGGGCCGAGTAGGCCAGCATAACCGGGGCTTCGAAACCGGGCACCAGGCGCTTGTACGAGTTGGTCGACGCATTGGTGAACGCATTCAGGGCGCGGGCGTGCTTGATGATACCGCCGATATAATAGAGCGCGATGTCAGACAGGCCGCCGTATTTCTTGCCACTGAACAGGTTCTGGCCGTTCTTGGCCAGCGACTGGTGCACGTGCATGCCGCTGCCGTTGTCGCCGACCAGGGGTTTGGGCATGAAAGTCGCCGTCTTGCCATAGCTGTGGGCGACGTTCCAGATCACGTATTTCAGAATCTGCACTTCGTCGGATTTGCGCACCAGGGTATTGAATGCGGCACCGATCTCGCACTGGCCCGCAGTCGCCACTTCATGGTGATGCACTTCAACCGGGCAGCCCATTTCTTCCAGCGCCAGGCACATTGCACCGCGCATGTCGTGCAGGGAATCCACCGGCGGCACCGGAAAGTATCCACCCTTGACGGTAGGACGGTGTCCGATGTTGCCATCTTCATAGACACGCTCGGCGTTCCAGGAAGCCTCATCGGAATCGACCTTGTAGAAAGCGCCGCTCATGTCCGCGCCCCAGCGAACGTCGTCGAGGATGAAGAATTCGTTCTCCGGACCAAAGTAAGCCGTGTCGGCAATTCCGGTTGACTTCAGGTAGGCCTCGGCGCGCTTGGCAAGGGAACGCGGGTCACGCTCGTAACCCTTCATGGTCGAAGGTTCGAGAATGTCGCAGCGCAGATTCAAGGTGGGCTCGTCGGAGAAAGGATCAAGCACAGCCGTGGTGGTATCCGGCATCAGCACCATGTCGGATTCGTTGATGCCTTTCCAGCCAGAAATACTGGAACCGTCGAACATTTTGCCGTCTTTGTAAAAAGCGGCGTCGATCTGGTTTGTCGGCAAGGTTACGTGCTGTTCCTTGCCGCGGGTGTCAGTGAAACGCAGGTCGACGAATTTGACCCCGTTATCCTTGATGAGCTTGTTGACCTTGGTTGCGGACATACCGTTCTCCGAAAATAGGAATAGTTAATGGATGATGTTTTCCCGATCGAGGTTCAAAGTACCGGGCGAAAACCGAATACACTGCCGACTACCGGGCGCCGGAAATTGCTCCTGAAAAGAGCATGAATTGTGCCACTGGAAAAATATATTATACTTCATACGGATACAGAAATTCTGTTGTCCTTTGCTGGTATTGTACGCATCGCTATGGTGCACAATTTTCACTAGATGCATTAAAACAGTGCATCATGGCCTGAAACTCACCCTCACCGATCCAACTTCGGGCAGACGTTTCGCAGCCCGCTCGATATCGAGGATCAGGCGTTTCGGGTCGGGATTTCTCTCGAACACGGACAGGGGCAACAACAGATCGATCTGCAGCTGTCCGTGCAGATAGTGCAGCGTAACCTGGTCGGCATCGACGTCCACCAGATCCGCCCACTGCGCCTGCAGGCGCTCGATCAGTGTATTGCGTAACGGAAGGTGATCGCACGGCGACTCGAGTTCGTCGTCCTCGGGATCGATGTGCACCGTGACATCGGTGACCTCTTCGATGCGCTCCAGCAGGCGGCGGCGCACGGTGTCGCCGATCTGGTGACCCTCGGATACGCTGACGCGTGGATCAACCTGGATATGCAGGTCTACCAGCGCATCCCCGCCGCTGCGGCGCGAGCGCAGCATGTGCAGCGCGCGCACGCCATCGACGGCGAAAACCTCGTTGCGGATCTCATCGACCACTTCCGGTTCCAGTGCCGTGTCGATGAGCTCTTTGGTGCTGGAGCGCACCAGGTCGAAACCGATTTTGGCGATCATCACCGCGACCGCGATCGCCGCCACGGCATCCAGATAGGTATAGCCCATCATGGTACCGCCGACGCCGATAACGACCACCACCGACGATATCGCGTCGCTGCGGCTATGCCAGGCATTGGCTATCAACATGTTCGAACGCAGCTTCCTGGCGACGTGCATGGTGTAGTGATAAATCGCTTCTTTTGCGATCACCGAGACGATAGCTGCCGCCAGGGCCATGATTCCCGGCTGCATCAGCAGTTCCGGCTGATTCATGCGCTGCACAGATTCATATGCGACACCTACGGCAACAACGATCAGGGTAAGACCCAGGCCAACTGTCGCCAGCGTCTCGATACGTCCATGCCCGTAAGGATGATCTTCGTCCGCCTCGCGATGCGAGTGTTTGGCCGCGTAAATCACCACGAAGTCAGTGCCCAGATCCGAGAGTGAATGCAGGCCATCGGCGATCAACGCCTGTGAGTTCGCCGCCCAGCCAACGACGATTTTGATAACGCCCAGCAACAGGTCGACCACGGAACCGACGAGCGTGACTTTGCGAACTTCGCGATAACGCGCGTTGTGCACCGCGTCCTGTGCTGTTGTTGCCATGATTCAGTTATTCTTCGCCGACACGGATGCTGATAATAATTTCGTCGTCCTGTTCCTGGATGCCCAGTACTTCGTGGCCGTTCACGCGACACCACGCCGGGATGTCGTGCAACGCACCCGGATCCGTGCACACCACCGCAAGCGTATCGCCCGTAGTCAGGGCTTCAACTTTCTGTTGCGTGCGAATCACAGGCAATGGACAGAGCATGCGCCGCGCATCGAGCTGGTGTTGCGTCACAGATACCAGTCCTTCGGAATAGCATCGCCGGCCATCGGCGCTACCTGCAGGGTCTTGCTGTCACCTTTGCGCATGTTCACCTGCACATCCACCCGGTCCGAATCGCGCCCCTGGCTGAATCTGGCGGTCAGGCGTGCCGCCAGCAGCAGGTCATCATCATTGACGTCACCGTCGACCAGAACCAGCGGGCCATTATGACTGATTGTCACCAGATTCGTGTACTGCTTTCGATAGCCTTGCAGGAATTTGTTCTCGCCGTCTTCGCGGCCGACAATCAGTTTGAAATGCGGCCGCGGCCGCAGATGGCGCCCGACTTTCAGCAGCATGATGTCGTCGAGCTCGTAACGCCGGTCGCCGCGAGCCCGCCACAGATCCGCAAGCTTGTGCGAATACTGTGCGTCGGTGAGAAAACAGCAGCCGCCGGCCGGTTGCGCGTAGTCCTCGAATCCGAGCTCGGCGGCGAGCGCCATCTGCGGTTTGCGCGAACGTCCTTCAAAACCGTACAAGCGTTCGCGATCCACCCAGCCCTCGCGTTCGGGGAGCGTCGGCGGCAGGTTTTTCGCGCACAGCGGCCGTAGCAGAAGTTCGTCGGCGCCGGATTCTTCCGCAATCACCGGCATGGTCGCCTTGCGCTGCGACATGGGGCGCTGGCCGATGACCTCGCCCGTAATGATAAAGTCGAATCCCTTGCGCTCGACCCACTCCCTGGCCTTGCGCACCATGAACACCTTGCAGTCCAGACAGGGATTGAGATTGGCGCCGTAACCGTGCTTCGGGTTGGCGACGATATCCTTGTATTCCTCGATGATATCGATGATATGCAACTTGATGCCGAGTTGCTCGGCAACCCACAAGGCATTATTGCGTTTCGGTCGGGCCTTGTCCTTTTTGCGGATGGCATGGGTATGGCCTTCCACACAGAACCCTGTGTAGAAATTGATCCCTTCGACATGGATGCCTTGTTGCTGGATCACCCTGGCAGCGAGCAGGGAGTCCAGACCGCCCGATATCAAGGCCGCCGCTTTGCGAGGTTGTTGCATGGCCGCTCTGAAAAATTTTTACGAGAGCGGCTATTGTAGCCCAAGCGGGCGATACCATTGAGGCAGGTTTAAAAAGGGATTGCCAGCCCGCTTTTCTCATCGCCCTTCTACTGCGACGGCCGAATGGCAGCGAGAAATGAGGGCTAGTGGCGGCGCGTGTCGTCGGGATCCGAGGGCACCGGGATGCCGTCGGTCTGGCGAATGATTTCCCGGTAGGCGCTCTGGCTGCCGGTTTCCGCCCATAGCTCGGCCGCGGCAAGCGGTTCCAGCACCGGCTGGCCGGACAGCCCGCGCATCGCCTGCAGCACATCCATCGCCCGCACGAACGCCTCCGCCAGACGACTGAACATGCTCTCGCATTTGTTATCAACCAGTGTGCCCAGCTGATCGTAAGCCGTACGTCCGATACGCACGAAATAACTCACGCGCACCATGCGACGCTCCGCGATTTTCGGGAAAAGGCCGGAAAAGAGCAGGCATTGGTCGCCAACATCGCGCAATATGTCCGCTTTCTGACCGCATGCCTGTTGCGCCTGCAAAAATTCCAGAGCGATCACTTTCTGCGCAAGCTCAGGCCGCTCGGCAAACCGCATGAGAAGAAATACCAGATAGGATTCAATGGCTTCATCGAGATGATGGTGGCAGGCATCCTGCGCTTCGGAAACCAGCGCATGCCATTGGGCCAGATCTGTCGGTTGCAGGACCAGTGACGACATCAATTAACTCCGGTCTTTAACGATGTTAATCGGCTAGCGGCCGTTGTGCGACCCGCTTAAAACTTAGACCACTAGAATTACTGGATTTTCCCCCTTCAGCCTACATACCGGACGCGCCTCAGGCTATACTGCGCGCCTTTCAATGAATCCTGACGACAAGCGTCTTATTTTGATTTCCGACAAGCTCCCCAAAGTCTCAACCTTTCAGGGCCTGATCCTGGCGCTGCAGGACTTCTGGTCGCGCCAGGGCTGCGTGCTGCTGCAACCCTACGACATGGAAGTCGGCGCCGGCACGTTCCATCCGGCGACGTTTCTGCGCGCTATCGGACCTGAGCCCTGGCGCACCGCCTACGTGCAGCCTTCGCGGCGCCCGACCGACGGCCGCTACGGCGAAAATCCGAATCGCCTGCAACACTATTATCAGTTCCAGATCTTGCTCAAACCCAGCCCTGACAACATACAGGAGCTGTACCTGGATTCGCTTCGCGAACTGGGTTTCGACCCCCTGGTGCACGACATCCGGTTTGTCGAGGACAACTGGGAATCGCCGACTCTGGGCGCCTGGGGTCTCGGTTGGGAGATCTGGCTGAACGGCATGGAAGTCACGCAGTTCACCTATTTCCAGCAGGTCGGCGGGCTGGACTGCAAGCCGGTCAGTGGCGAAATCACCTATGGGCTGGAGCGTCTCGCCATGTATTTGCAAGGCGTGGAGAGCGTGTTCGACCTGGTTTGGACCGATGGTCCAGCGGGCAAGGTGCTGTACGGTGACGTGTTTCATCAGAATGAAGTGGAAATGTCGGCATACAATTTCGAGCACGCCAACACCGAAGTCCTGTTCAACTGGTTCGACACCTGCGAGAAAGACAGCCAGGCGCTGATCGAGGCCGGGCTTCCGCTGCCAGCCTACGAGCTGATGCTGAAAGCATCGCACACGTTCAATCTGCTGGACGCGCGCAGCGCCATTTCGGTAACCGAGCGCCAGCGTTTCATTTTGCGGGTACGCGCCCTGGCGCGCGCAGTGGCGCAGGCCTACTACGACCGCCGCGAGTCGCTCGGCTTCCCGATGTTGCAGCGGGGTAGCGCCTGATGACTGAATCCCGCGACCTGCTGATCGAGATCGGAACTGAAGAGCTGCCGCCCAAGGCGCTGCGCCGCCTGTCGGACGCCTTTGCGGACAGCATGATGTCCGGCCTTGAGTCCGCCTCGCTGCATCCTTCCGGCGTACTGAAATATGCAGCGCCACGCCGCCTGGCACTGCTGCTGAGCGACGTTCCGGTTGCCCAAAGCGACCAGGAAACCGTGCGCCGCGGGCCAGCGCTCAGTGCTGCCTTCGATGACGATGGCTGCCCGACGCAGGCAGCCATCGGTTTCGCGAAATCCTGCGGTGTCGAAGTTGAACAGCTCGATCAGCTCGAGACCAAAGACGGCAGCTGGCTGGCGTTCCGTTCGGTGCGCAAGGGTCAGGACACTGCACAGGTCATTCCCGACCTGGTGCGTAAATCGCTTGCCGGTCTCCCGATCCCCAAGCGCATGCGCTGGGGCGACCGTGATGACGAATTCGTGCGGCCGGTGCACTGGGTTGTGCTCCTGTTCGGCAACGATGTCATCGATGCGGAAATCCTGGGCGTCAAGGCAGACCGCTATACCCGCGGTCACCGTTTCCACCATCCCCAGCCGATCTACCTCGGTGAACCGCAGGCCTACCTGCCGATCCTGGAAACCGAGGGGCAGGTGCTGGCGGACTATGCCGCGCGTCGCGAAGCCATTCGCGCCCAGGTGCTGGAGCAGGCCAAACAACTGGGCGGACACGCGCTGATCGAAGACGATCTGCTCGATGAAGTCACCGCGCTGGTGGAATGGCCGGTGGCAATCGCCGGGAAATTCGATATCGAGTTTCTGCAAGTGCCGCCGGAGGCGCTGATTTCCAGCATGCAGGATCACCAGAAATATTTTCCGGTGACCGATGACAACGGCAAACTGCTCCCGCATTTCATCACCATCGCCAACCTGGCGAGCAAGGACCCCAGGCAGATCCGCGCCGGTAACGAGCGCGTGATCAGACCGCGCCTGGCCGATGCCGCGTTTTTCTGGAACCAGGACCGCAAGCAACCGCTGCGGCAACGCGCCAGTGGCTTGCAGAATATGGTGTTTCAGAAAAAGCTCGGCACACTGTACGACAAGCAGGAACGGGTCGCCGGTCTGGCAGCGGAGATTGCCGGCGCCATCGGCGGCGACGTTGCGCATGCCGAACGTGCTGCGCGTCTGTGCAAATGCGATCTGCTGACCAGCATGGTGTTCGAATTTCCGAACCTGCAAGGCATCATGGGGCGCTACTATGCCCAACACGACGGCGAACCGGCCGACGTGGCGAATGCCATCGAAGAACATTACCGGCCGCGCTTTGCCGGCGATGCGCTGCCGCTAGGCGCCACCGGCCAGGCGCTCGCCATCGCCGACCGACTGGACAGCCTGGTCGGTATCTTCGCTATCGGTCAGGCGCCTACCGGCGACAAGGATCCGTTCGCGTTGCGCAGGGCGGCACTCGGCGTGATTCGTATCTGTATCGAACAGCAACTGGATCTCGATCTGCTGGCGTTGTTGCGAAAAGCGGCGAGCGCTTTCGCTCCGGAGCTGAAAGCATCCTCGGTAACCGACGCCGTGTTCGACTATGTAATGGAACGTTTGCGCGGCTATTACCAGGAAGCCGGCGTGGAAGCGGATCTGATCGACGCGGTGCTGGCGACGCGCCCGACGCGTCTGCTGGATATCGACAAGCGCATCCAGGCATGCCGCGCATTCCGCGCGCTGCCCGAAGCATCCAGTCTTGCCGCGGCCAACAAGCGCATTGCCAATATTCTGAAGAAGACCGATCAGGCGATACCGGATAACGTCGACAGCGCACGGCTCGAAGAGGATGCGGAAAAGCAGCTCGCGCAGCAGCTCGCAGGCTTGCACGAAAAGGTCGTGCCGTTAATGGACGCCGGTGATTACACGCCGGCGCTCAGGGAACTCGCCGGTTTGCGAGCAGCCGTCGACGCTTTCTTTGACAAGGTGATGGTTATGGTCGAAGACGAGGCGCTGCGCGCCAATCGCCTCGCGCTTCTGAAGAATCTCGGCAATCTGTTCCTGCGCGTTGCCGATCTGTCCCGTCTGCAGAGTTGAGGTGCTTTATGGAACACAGTGATTCCTACAAAGCCATGCTGGATGCCGTTCAGGCATTCCATGACAAGCATGATTTCAAAAACACCGGCGGCGAAGAGCTTAGCTACCGTGTCGCGCTGATGGCCGAAGAGCTCGGGGAAATATCCTCCTGCGTGACCAAGGGCAAGAGCAGGGAAACCCTGTCGGAGGAAGTGGCCGATCTTTTCATCCTGCTCATCGGCACCGCGATCGCCGCAGAGTTCGATCTGCGCGAAGCGTTCTGGAAAAAAATGGACCACCTGATGGAGCGCGAATCGCGGATGGTGAACGGCAGAATCAGGGTTTCCGAATTCCGCGACATGAGTTGATGAGTGCGCAAACCCGACAACGCGGCCTGCTGTCGCTGTACCTGCGCTCGTTTGCCTTCTGGATTGTATTCGCGCTGCTGATCCCGGTATTCGCGCTGCTGCTGCTGCTGAGCTTTCCGTTTCCCTTCGAAAAACGTTTTGCAGTGACACATCTCTGGTCGAAGGCCACGATTGCCTGGCTGAAACTGACCTGCGATCTTCGCTATGAAGTGCAGGGCACGGAAAACATTCCGTCTGTGCCGGGTATCGTCTTCGCCAAGCACCAGTCGACATGGGAAACGCTGACGCTGAATTTCTGGTTTTCGCCACAGACCTGGGTCATCAAGCGGGAACTGATGTGGTTACCGTTCTTCGGCTGGGGCGCGTACATGATGGAACCGATCGCACTGAATCGCGGTTCCGGCAAAAAGGCCATCGAGCAACTCGTCGAGCAAGGGAAAGATCGGCTGCAGAAAGGCCGCTGGATAATAATATTTCCCGAGGGCACACGGACCGCGCCAGGGCAGCACGGGCGTTACCGCATCGGCGGCGCAGTGCTGGCCGAGCGAACCGGCTACGCCGTCACGCCGGTCGCGCATAACGCCGGTGAGTACTGGCCTAGACGACAATTCATCAAGCGACCGGGCATAATCCAGGTGCGCATCGGTCCGCCGATCGAGCCGGCCAATAAAACCGCGCAACAGATCCTCAATGAAACGGAATACTGGATCGAAACCGAGATGGCGAAAATAAGCACGCTGGAAAACCATCAGCACGGCCGTGTCCGGGGATAACACCGGTGCCGATGGAACTGCCCACGCCGCCTTACTATGCAGTGATATTTTCTTCGCTGTTGAGTGAACAGACGGAAGGTTACAAAGAGGCATCACAGCGGATGATCGCGCTTGCCGGGATTCAGCCCGGATTTCTCGGCGTCGATTCTGCGAGGGAGCAGGATTTCGGTATTACGGTTTCCTACTGGCGCGACCTGCAATCCATCGAAGCCTGGAATACACAGGCGGAGCACCTGGAGGCGCAGCGTATGGGCAAGCAACGCTGGTACCGGGAATTCCGCATCCACATCTCACGTGTAGAGCGCGCGTATGAATTTACTGCTGAACACCGGTGAGCAATGCGGGCTAGACATCCAGATTGGCAACCGACAGCGCGTTGTGTTCGATGAATTCGCGCCGCGGCTCTACCTGGTCACCCATCAGCGTGGTGAAAATCTGGTCCGCGGCAACAGCATCTTCGATACGCACCTTTAGCATGCGGCGCGTGTCCGGATTCATCGTGGTTTCCCACAGCTGATCGGGATTCATTTCCCCGAGACCCTTGTAGCGCTGGATGTGCTGTCCACGCTTGGCTTCGTCCATCAACCATTCCACGGCCTGTTTGAAGCTGGCGATCGGCTCTCGTTTCTCACCGCGCTGAATAACAGCGTCCTCGCCAAGCATGCCATCGAGCTGTTCGCCCAGCGCCACCATGCGACCGTATTCCGCGCTGGCAAAGAACTCGCTCGGAATTTTCTGCTCCGAGGACACGATACCGTGGGTCAGGCAGCGCACGTCGATCGTAAAGCCTTCGTGTTCTTCGTCTTTGCTAAGCCTCAGTTCCAGACGTTCACCCGCTTTCATGACGCTGTTTGCGCGCTGCTCGAGTTCGCTGCACCAGGCCTCGACACGCGGAATATCGTGCAGGGCCAGTTCGTCCAGGGCCGGCATGTAGAGCATTTTTTCCAGCACCGTGGCGTTATACCTGCGGGCCAGCCTCCGGATCGCCGACATAACTGCAAGATATTGTTTTGTAAGAGTTTCCAGTCCGGGGCCGGTAAGTGCCGGCGCACCTTCGTTGACGAACAGGCTGGCTTTGTCCAGGGCCGCCTGCAGGAGATATTCCTGCAACGCAGCGTCATCCTTAACATACTGTTCTTGCTTGCCTTTTTTAGCCTTATACAAAGGCGGCTGGGCGATATAGATGAAACCGCGCTCGATCAGCTCATGCATTTGCCGGTAAAAGAACGTCAGCAGCAGGGTACGGATGTGTGATCCATCGACATCCGCGTCGGTCATGATAATGATGCGATGGTAACGCAGCTTATCGATGTTGAACTCGTCGCGGCCGATGCCACAGCCCAATGCGGTGATCAGCGTCCCCACTTCGGCGGATGAAAGCATCTTGTCGAACCGTGCTTTCTCCACATTCAGAATCTTGCCCTTGAGCGGGAGAATCGCCTGGTATTTGCGGTCCCTGCCCTGCTTGGCTGAGCCACCGGCGGAATCACCCTCGACCAGATACAGCTCGCTCTGGCCGGGATCGCGCTCCTGGCAGTCGGCCAGTTTGCCGGGCAGGCCCGCGATATCGAGCGCGCCTTTGCGACGGGTCATTTCGCGCGCCTTGCGAGCGGCTTCGCGAGCCATCGCCGCTTCCACGATCTTCGCCGTTATCGCCTTTGCTTCCTGCGGATTTTCAAGCAGATAGGCTTCGAGTTTCTCGGAAACCGTGGATTCCACAACGCCTTTAACCTCGGACGACACCAGCTTGTCCTTGGTTTGCGAGGAAAACTTGGGATCCGGCACCTTGATGGAGAGTACCGCCATCAGGCCCTCTCGGGCATCATCCCCGGTGGTATTGACCTTGTTCTTCTTGTTGATCTCCTGCTCCATGTACTGGTTCAGGGTACGCGTCAGGGCGCTTCTGAAACCAGCGAGATGGGTGCCACCATCAAGCTGCGGAATGTTGTTGGTGAAACAGAATATATTTTCCTGGTAAGAGTCGTTCCATTGCATGGCGACCTCGACCCCGATGCCGTCTTTCTGGGCCGTCATGTAGAACACGGTCGGATGCAGCGGCGTCTTGTTGCGGTTGAGGTGCTCGACAAAAGCGCGAATACCGCCTTGATACTCGAACACATCCTGCTTTTCGGTGCGTTCGTCGGTGAGTCTGATACGCACCCCGGAATTCAAAAAAGATAATTCTCTCAGGCGCTTGGCCAGGATGTCGTAATGGAACTCAATGGTGGTGAATATGTTGCTGCTGGGCTTGAAGCGTATTTCCGTACCGGTCTGGTCCGTCGGTCCAATGACTTTCAGCGGTTCCT
Source organism: Thiogranum sp. (assembly GCA_024102665.1). Lineage (GTDB taxonomy): Bacteria > Pseudomonadota > Gammaproteobacteria > DSM-19610 > DSM-19610 > Thiogranum. The sequence continues at coordinate 132,208 of JAGFJP010000092.1, forward strand.
GGGGTTCGCCACCCCGGTATTCCTGGTAATGAATCTTGCCGTCACGGCGGACTGTCAGTTTCAGGTATTCGGACAGGGCATTTACGACGGAGACGCCAACGCCATGCAGACCGCCCGAGACCTTGTAGGAATTGTCATCGAATTTTCCGCCTGCGTGGAGTACGGTCATGATGACTTCCGCTGCGGAGCGGCCTTCCTCGGGATGGATATCCACCGGAACGCCCCGCCCGTCGTCAGAAATGGTTACGGAATTATCGCTGTGCAGAGTGACCGCGATTTCGGAGCAATAGTTGGCCAGTGCCTCGTCAATCGAGTTATCGACTACCTCGAACACCATGTGGTGCAGGCCTGTTCCATCGTCGGTGTCGCCGATGTACATACCCGGGCGTTTGCGGACCGCGTCAAGGCCCCTCAGCACCTTAATATTGGATGAATCGTAGGTTGTCTCTTTGGTCATAGGGAGTCGTCCGCAAATTGATCCGGCATTATATCACTTCCACGATGGTTCCGTGTTTCACGTGAAACCTTTTCATTCCCGCGCTATCCCATCCGGAAATGTTCGGCATTTCTATCGCGGTGGCGAAAACCTGGGCTTCCACGGAAGACAGCAGTCGCATTACGCGCATCTGGTTTTCCTGATCGAGTTCGGCGCCAAGATCATCGATCAGAAACAGGCTCGACTGCTCCCTCTGCGCCTTCAGCAGGCGCGCCTGGGCCAGCTGCAGAGCAATGACCAGAAGTTTCTGTTGACCGCGGGACAACTGTTCGGATGCCGGTTGGCCTGCGTAGTGAAATACGACGTCTGCGCGATGAGGTCCCGCGCGCGTGTAACCCCGTTCGCGATCGCCCGGCAGGGCTGCTTTCAATGCCTGGAGATAGCTCTCCTCTGAAGCCCAGCCCCGGCGATAACGTATTTCCACCGGTTGTGGCAAAGGCAGCAGTTCCGCCGTTACGTTTTGCAGATAAGCCTCGAGTTCAACGAGGTAGTCGCTGCGCAGCGCATGCAGTTCTTCCCCTGCCCGGGAAAGGTCACCGTCCCATGCCTCGATCTCTGCGGCCGATCTTCCCGTTCTTAACGCAGCATTGCGCTGCTTCAGAAGTTTGTGCAACCGTTGCCAGACCGGGATGTAACTCTGTTTCACGTGGAACATACCCCAGTCCAGATATTGCCGCCGGTGCAACGGCCCTTCTTCAAGCAACCGGTGGAGGTTGCCTCCAACCCACTGCAAAGGAAACAGCGCAGCAAGATCCGAAAGACGTTTGACAGGCTTGCCGTCAATCCGCGCGATCAGCTGTTTTTTGCTCTTGCTCATACCTACCGGAATGTCGCGGCCGGTTGCTGTGACGACCTGCGCGACGAGTCGAAACTCATCACAGCCGGATTGAATTGCCTTTTCCAGGCTGCTGGTGCGAAACGAACGCGCACGTCCGAGAACATAAACAGCCTCTAGCAGACTGGTTTTACCGGCGGCGTTGGCACCGAGGAAAAGATTCAGACGCGGGGAGCATTCAATGGTGACCGGGGCCAGATTACGAAACCGGTCGATGGTTAACAGACGTAGCGGCATGTGGAATCCTGTTGGCCGGGGCCAGGACTTTACCGCCACTTACAGCCGCATGGGCATCACCACGTAACGATACTGATCGGTGCCTGGCTGTCGAATGAGACAACTGCTGTTCGAATCGCTGAGCGTAATCTCGACTTCGTCACTCCGCACCGTGGCCAGCACATCCAGCAGATAGGTGACATTGAATCCAATTTCCAGTGATGGGCCATTGTAGTCCACCTCGAACTCTTCGTCGGCCTCTTCCTGTTCTGGATTATGTGCTTGAATTTTAACAATATTTTTTTCAAGATTCAGGCGAATTCCGCGGTATTTTTCATTGGACAGGATCGAGGTCCGCGACAGCGCCTGGCGAAACAGCTCTCGATCGGCCACCACCCGCTTGTCGCCGCCCTTCGGCACCACGCGTTCGTAGTCCGGGAATTTGCCGTCCACCAGCTTGGACGTGAAACAGACATCCGCGGTTCGAACGCGAATGTGATTGCTTCCGATTTCAACTTCGACAGGTTCATTGCTGTCATCCAGCAGGCGTTGCAGTTCCTGGATACCCTTGCGCGGCACGATCACCTGGCGATCGTTCTGGGCGGCGGTTTCAACCTGCATATCACATAACGCCAGACGGTGGCCGTCAGTGGCAACGGCACGCAGCAACCCCTTGCCGATCTCGAGCATCAGGCCGTTCAGGTAATAGCGCACATCCTGCTGTGCCATGGAAAACTGGGTACGATCGATCAGTTCCTTGAGCTGACTTTGCGTCATCGAAAACCGATTGTCAGCCTGCACCTGCTCGACAACGGGGAAATCACCGGCTGGCAGTGTCGCCAGGGTAAACCGGCTTTTGCCGGAACGAATCTGCGCTTTCTGGTCGCTGATCGATACCTTGATTTTCGCGGCTTCCGGCAGCGCCTTGCAGATATCGATGAATTTACGCGCCGGCAAGGTGATTTCACCGCCTTCTTCGACATCGAAGCTGGAATTCGCCTGGATCTCCACTTCCAGGTCGGTGGCCGTAATCTGTAATCCTTGCTTGCCTGCCACGACCAGCAGGTTGCCTAACACGGGTAGCGTCTGACGACGCTCCACCACACCAATGACTTGCTGGAGAGGTTTAAGCAGAGACTCCCGGTCAGTAGTGAATTTCATTAATAAAATATCCTTTTTTATATCTTGTTACGTTTATTAGGCACGCTTCGAACTGTAGACAAGCTGACAATATTCATCGTTATCAATGCAATACGATGACAAAATTGCCTGGAAAGAATCTCGTAACATGTGAGTTAGCTGTGGATAATATCGGAAAACTTTTCGGTCGCAAATTTATTCACCGGTTATGCACATCATGTTGTCAGTATTCTCCACAGGTTTGCATAATCCTCGGCAATTCTCGGATCTGACTCCTTTAACTCGATGATTTTGCGGCAGGCGTGCAATACCGTGGTGTGATCGCGCCCGCCGAAATCCGCGCCGATCTCCGGCAGACTGTGACTGGTGAGTTCTTTCGCCAGCGCCATCGCCAGTTGCCGAGGTCGCGTGATGGAGCGTGTGCGTCGCGCTGACGTCAGGTCGGTCACGCGGATCTTGTAATACTCTGCAACGGTTTTCTGAATGTTGTCGATGGACACCAGCTTGTCCTGCAGCGCCAGCAGATCGCGCAATGAATCCTTGGTCGACTTGAGATCGATCGTACGACCGGTAAAGCGCGCGCTGGCAATGACACGCTTGAGCGCGCCCTCGAGTTCACGCACATTGGAATGAATGCGTTTGGCGATAAAGAACGCCACGTCGTTAGGCAGATCGATGTTGGCCTGCGCCGCCTTGTTGACCAGAATCGCGACGCGCGTTTCCAGTTCCGGCGGCTCGATCGCTACCGTCAGCCCCCACCCGAAACGCGATTTCAAGCGCTCTTCGAGCCCCTTGATTTCTTTTGGATAGCGATCGCAGGTCAGAATGATCTGGCTTTTCTCTTCGAGCAGCGCATTGAAGGTATGAAAGAATTCTTCCTGGGAGCGCTCCTTGCCGGCGAAAAACTGGATGTCATCGATCAGCAGGGCATCCACCGAGCGGTAATAACGCTTGAATTCGTTAATGGCGTTGTGTTGCAGCGCCTTGACCATGTCCGCCACAAAACGTTCTGAATGCAGGTATACCACCTGGGCATCAGGCCGTTTGGCGACGATCAGGTTACCGACGGCATGCATCAGGTGGGTCTTGCCCAGACCGACACCGCCGTAGATCAACAGGGGGTTGTAGGCGACGCCCGGATGTTCGGCAATCTGTATGGACGCAGCGCGAGCCAGCTGGTTCGATTTGCCCTCGACGAAACTGTCGAAAGTGAAGCCGACGTTCAGATTGCTGCGCGCGGCGGTGCGCCCCGCCCCGCGCCGGTCATTTTGCCTGGGACGCGCAGCGGCCTGTTGCCCGGTGTTTTCACTGCTTACCGGCGTGGTCGATCCGATCTGCAGTTCGACACGCAGCTGGCCGTTGCTGTCAAGCGCGTTGACGGTTTCCTGAATGCTATGGATATAGTGGTCCCGTACCCAGTCAAGCACAAAGCGGTTCGGCGCCAGCAGACGCAGCTCGAGCGGAGTTTCCACAGCGTGAAGCGGCCGGATCCAGGTGTTGAACTGTTGTTCGGGCAATTCGTTTTCGAGGCGTGCCAGGCACTGTTGCCATATTGATCCGTGCAATGCCGATCCCCGCTGCTGCTTATGGTGGTGCCAATGACTGGACCCGCGAGTCTAAACCCCTCGCAGGCGCTTATCCACACCCGTTTTCAGGACCGCCGCCCGGGCGGCAGTTGACAGCAGCAGGGTAAAACCAGTAACCTGCGCGCCCTGTTTGGACCCGCTGGTTCGGGCTGTTTATTGATTTTTGGGAACGGATTGCGCCATGAAGAGAACTTTTCAACCCAGCAATTTGAAACGCAAGCGCACCCACGGCTTCCGCGCCCGGATGAGCACCAAGAACGGCCGTCTGGTGATCAAGGCACGTCGGGCGAAAGGCCGCGCGCGTCTTACTGTCTGATCCGGTTTCCTTGATCTGCGCGACAGCGCGTTACCCTCGAACGCTCCGCTTGCTGGCACCCGCCCAATATCAAAGGGTGTTCCGCGATTGTGAAGTCAAGGCCAGCGACCGGTTCATAACGGTGCTGGCAGTTTCGAACCAGCTGCACCACCCCTGCCTGGGAACCGCCGTGTCTGTGAAGAACGCCGGAAATGCCGTTCAGCGCAATCGCATCAAGCGTGTGATTCGCGAGAGCTTCCGCCTGAACCAGGACAATCTCGGCAGCCTGGACCTGGTGGTGCTGGGGCGTCCCGGCATCGGGTCACGCAGCAACCGGCAGATCTTCAGCGCACTGGACACTCACTGGCGTAAAATCGCAGCTCATGCGCACACTGATACTCATACTGATTAAAGGCTACCGCCTGGTGATTAGCCCCTGGCTGGGAAACCATTGCCGGTTTACCCCGAGCTGCTCAGAGTACGCGATCACAGCCATCGAACGATTCGGCCTGCTGCGTGGCGGCTGGCTGGCGCTGCGGCGTATCGGCTCATGTCATCCCTGGCACGCGGGAGGCGTTGACCCGGTTCCCGGCCATCTGTGCAATCACTCCCAGGAACAACAACCGAAAAACACTCATGGATAACCCACGCGTTTTACTCGCTATCGCTCTTTCATTCCTGGTGCTGCTGATCTGGCAGGCGTGGATGCAGGATTACGGTCCGCAAACCCGCCCGCAGCCGCAGGAGCAGCAGGTTGCGGAGGGCGACGCTACGCTGCAGCCAGCAGCACCACCTGAAGATCTGCCCAGCGCGCCGGCGGATAGTCTGCCGCCGGCCGCGACGCAGGACGAGGCGGTGGTCAGCACACCGGACGGTCAGCTCATCGAAGTGGTCACCGATGTGTATCACGCTGTCATCGATACGCGCGGTGGCGATCTGCAACAGGTCGATTTGCTGCAATACCCGAAAGAACACCCCCGGGACCCGGAGGCGTTCCGTTTGCTGAAAGAAAACCCCGGCGATCTGTTCGTGGCGCAGAGCGGGCTGCGCGCCGGATCCGAGCCGGAACCGACACACCACGCACTGTATCGCGTCGATCAGCCCCGCTATACGCTTGACGCCGGCGCCGATGTGCTCGAAGTGCCGCTGCACTGGAGCAACGGCAGCGGCGTCGAGGTCACCAAGATTTACCGGTTCCGGCGCGGCAGCTACGTCGTGGAACTCGAACACCGCGTCAACAACCAGAGCAGCGAAGACTGGTCGGCGCGTCCCTATCGTCAGTTGCAGCGCACGCCTCCGTTGCAGACCTCACGCATTCTGTACACCTATACCGGCGGTGTGCTCTACAGCCCGGAAGAAAAATACGAAAAAATCGACTTTGACGACATGGCCAAGCAGGATCTCAGCCGCGATGTCAGCAACGGCTGGGCCGCCATGATCCAGCATTATTTCGTCGCCGCCTGGATTCCGGACGCAGAAACGACGCTGCGCTATTACACCCGCGCGCTCAGCGGCGAGCGTTATGTCATGGGTATGATCGGTCAGTCGGTGACGGTGCCGCCCGGCAGCGAGGCGTCCACCCAGGCGCGCCTGTTCGTCGGGCCGAAACTGCAGGACGTCATGGAAAAGGTGGCGCCGGGTCTGGAACTGACTGTCGATTACGGCAAGCTCACGGTGCTGGCCAAACCGATCTTCTGGCTTCTGGAGAAGATCCACAATCTGGTCGGCAACTGGGGCTGGTCGATTATTTTTCTGACGGTGCTTATCAAGGCGGCCTTTTTCAAACTGTCCGAAACCAGCTACAAGTCGATGGCCAACATGCGCAAGCTCGCGCCGCGCCTGCAGGCGCTCAAGGAGCGATACGGCGACGACAAGCAGAAGCTGAACCAGGCGATGATGGAGATGTACAAGACCGAAAAGATCAATCCGCTCGGCGGTTGCCTGCCGGTGCTGGTGCAGATCCCGGTGTTCATCGCTTTGTACTGGGTGCTGCTCGAAAGCGTCGAAATGCGCCAGGCGCCGTTCATGCTGTGGATCAATGACCTGTCGGCCAAGGATCCCTACTTCGTGTTGCCGCTGATCATGGGCGTGACCATGTTCATCCAGCAGAAGCTCAACCCGGCGCCGCTGGATCCCATCCAGGCCAAGGTCATGATGATTCTGCCCGTGGTGTTCACCGTGTTCTTTGCCTTCTTCCCGGCCGGACTGGTGCTCTACTGGGTCGTCAACAACACTCTGTCGATCGCCCAGCAATGGGTCATCACCCGGCGAGTGGAAAGCGCCGGCGCCTGATAACCGCGGGCGATCGCGCTTGCACCGATGAACAACGACGCCGACACCATTGCCGCCGTGGCGACACCGCCCGGGCGCGGTGGCGTCGGCATGGTGCGCGTTTCCGGTCCCGCGGTGCCCGACATTGCGCGGCGCCTGCTGGGCAAGCTTCCGCAACCGCGCCGCGCCGGGCTGTACGAGTTCAAGGACCATGACGAACGGGTCATCGACCAGGGCCTGGGTCTTTACTTTCCGGCACCGCATTCCTTTACCGGTGAACATGTTCTGGAGCTGCATGGCCACGGCGGACCGGTGGTCATGGATCTGCTGCTGGCCCGCGTTCTGGCGCTCGGCGCGCGGCAGGCCAGGCCGGGTGAATTTTCAGAGCGCGCCTTTCTCAACGACAAACTGGACCTGGCGCAGGCGGAAGCCATCGCCGATCTCATCGACAGCAGCACCGAACAGGCCGCGCGCGCCGCGACGCGCTCGCTGCAAGGCGAATTCTCGAAGCACATCCATGCGCTGGTCGAAGCCCTCATCGCGCTGCGCACCTGGGTAGAGGCGGCGATCGACTTTCCCGAGGAGGACATCGATTTCCTGAGCGACGGTCAGGTGCAGGAACAACTCGATGCCGTCGTCGCGCAGTTGCGCGCCGTGCAGGCCCGCGCCCACCAGGGACGGCTGTTGCGCGAAGGCATGACGCTGGTGCTCGCCGGCCAGCCCAACGCCGGAAAATCCAGCCTGCTGAACGCGCTGGCCGGGCGCGACGCCGCCATCGTGACTCCGATTGCCGGCACCACCCGCGACGTGCTGCGCGAACACATCCAGATCGATGGCATGCCCTTGCACATTATCGATACCGCGGGCTTGCGCGACAGCGCCGATCCCATCGAACGGGAAGGCGTGCGGCGCGCCTGGGCCGAAATCGAACACGCCGATCGTGTATTACTGGTGATCGACGATCAGACCGGCTTTACGCAAGATGACCGGCGTATCCTCGAGCGCCTGCCGAAGACCCTTGCGCATACACTGGTGTACAACAAGATCGACCTCACCGGCCGCGCGCCCGGCGTTCACCGGGAAGGCGCCGACACCGTCATCGCGCTGAGCGCCATTGCCGAAGACGGCGCGCAGCAGCTGCGCACCCATCTGAAACAGGTGATGGGTTACCAGGATACCGGCGCAGCCGGGTTCAGCGCGCGCCGCCGCCACCTCGATGCCCTGGAGCGCACGGCGCGCAGTCTCGAAAACGCGCAGGCGTCGCTCGACAAGGGCGCCGGCGAACTGCTGGCGGAAGATTTGCGCATCGCCCACCAGAACCTTGCCGTCATCACCGGCGAATTTTCCAGCGACGATCTGCTCGGCGAGATTTTTGCCGGGTTCTGCATCGGTAAATAATCACGCCCGCTTCAAAGCCGTCTCCCGCCCCGGATAGCGCCGCTGCAATCCCGGTGGAATAAAACCCCCCCTGCTCTTCTCTAGTGAACAGCCCCGGCCAACGCGCCGGCTGGCAATGTTCAATGGTTTACCACCCGGAGGAGAGAATGAATCAACTCATTACACCGAAGCGATGGCTGTGGTTGCTGCTCGCGCTGTTCGCTGCCGGTACTGTGTCTGCGGCACCCGCGGACAAGCCATTCGCGGAAAAGAAAGTGGTCCTGCAAATCAGCGACGAAGACGCCTACAAGCAGACGCTGGTGCTGAATGTCGCAAGCAACCTGATCAAGCACTACGGCCCTGACAAGATCGACATCGAAATCGTCGCGTTCGGCCCCGGACTGCGCCTGTTGTTTGCGGAGAACTCCAACGCGCCGCGCATCGACAGCCTGGCGGACGACAGCGGCGTGCGTTTCAGCGCCTGCGAGAATACCACCCGCAACGTGACCGCAGCGCTGGGTCATGCGCCGGAATTCAATCCGAAAGCCGGGCACGTGTCCGCGGGCATTGTGCGCATCATGGATCTGGTCGAGCAGGGCTATACGCTGGTCAAGCCCTGAACACGAAAAAAAACACCAAGTGTTGGAGAAGCGATATGAGAATCAGACAAATTGTACTGGCCGTTTCCCTTGCGGCCGGCACCACCGCCACGGCACACGCAGCGAACTGGCTGGCGCTGCAAGGCCTTGAGCCCGCCGGCTCGTCCGAACGGGCCAACCTGTGGGGTTTTATTCAGCCGCAATATTCCTATACCGAAAACACTAAACTGAAAGCCGGGCCGTTTGCCGGGCAGGACGCCGTGTTCAACCAGATCGCGCCGTCCAGGGAGTCCAGTAATTCCTTTCAGCTGCGCCGCGCCCGTATCGGCGTGCGCGGGTCCAATTTCCCGCTCGACAGCAAGACCAATTATTTCTTCCTGGTGGAAGCCGGCAACAACGGTATCACTGAGTTCAGCTCTGCGGTGGCGATGACCGATGCCAGCATCACCCTGAACCATATTCCCTACGCCCGGGTGCGCATCGGCCAGTTCAAGTATCCGGGATCGGAAGAAGGCCTGCAGGCCATCCATGTCTTCGACTACATCGAGTTCACCAATGTCACGGATCAGCTGCTGCTGGAGCGTTTCATCGATGAAGACGGTTCGCGTCCCGGTGATTCCAACGGCCTGAACGGTTCGGTGGGTGCTTTTCGCGACATCGGCGTACAGGTATTCGACATCATCAAGGCCGGTGACTGGGAGCACAGCTATGCGCTCATGGCCGGCAACGGAAACGGGCTCAACCGCAACGATAACAATAACGACAAGGACTGGTATGCCTACTGGTCGTCCGAATTGATTTTCGGCGGCAGCGGACCGCGCCGCGAAGGCTGGAAACTGTTTGCCTGGAATCACAGTGGCGAGCGCACCCTGGAGTTCGTCGGCGGCGTGGCGGGTGAGCAGGATTTCGACCGTGACCGCTGGGGCTTCGGCACCACATTCCGCAAGGGCAAGTACCGGTTCGCGGCCGAATACGTCGACGCCGACGGCATGATCTTCAACGGCACCGATGGCGGCGCGGTAGCGGGCTCGGTGAACGGCGGTGGCGTCGTGGCATCGAACAACATGGCGCCCGAAGGTAACGCCGAAGGCTACTACGTGCACCTTGGTTATGCGGTGACGCCGAAGATCGAACTCGATGTGCGCTACGATTACCTGGACCGCCTGAGCAACGATGACGCCGGCGAGCGCGAGTTCACCACCTGGACCCTGGGCGCGCAGTACTTCTTCAACAAGAAAACACGCGCCTTGGTGAACTATGAGTTCCGCGACCTCGAAGCACCGGGTTTTTCATCATCCGCGCCTCCGAGCCAGATCGTCGACAGCCTGGACGATCGTATTACCGTGCAGCTGCTCGCAATCTTCTGACGTCTCCTCCACAGGCAGGGCCGCCTCTGGCCCTGCTTTCTTTTTAGAAAGCACCGATATGCTTGGATCTCATTCGCCTGGATCAGCGGCGCTCGCCCAGCGGGTATTCAACACGCCAGCGCTGGTGTCCGTCTTTCGTCAGAACGACGAAGCTGCAATTGAGGTGCCAAAAAGCCGCGGCGCATCCTGCACCGCGGGTCCCCGGAGGTTTTGCCTGGAAAAAAGTGTCCTGGCCGTATCAGGCTTCAGGCAATGAATCGACCTTGATGTACGTCCAGCCGGACCGCAGTCGCTCGACGATATGTTCCAGCGCTGTCTGTTCGGTATTGACGCTCCTGATGATGCGTGGCTCGATACCTTGCTGCTGCAGGTTGTTAATGGCATTGGCGCAAGCGATGAAATGCACATTGTTGCGGCGGTTGATCATGGCCACGACACGCTCTTCATAAGGCGACAGTCCTGCCCGCATCAGATCGAGCCCGCCGGCGTTGGCAACCACCTCGATCTGTCCGCCCGTGGCGGTATTTTCCTCGAGGAACCTGTCGACATAGTCGAGCGCCGCCATGAAGTGCCGGGGGTCGGAGTCATTGATGTGCAGCACCACATGATCGCTCTGCCGCTGCGCCAGGGATGCCATCACGGAACTGTCGGTGTCGAGGTAGCGGGTGCAGTAATAACCCAGCGAGCCGGCGCCAAAACCTGTCACGAGCAAGGCGACAGATGCGGCAACACCGACCCCGAAGCGTCCCGGGCGTGCCTTGTGCGGGACGCCCGACGGGCTCGCCGGCCGGGCGTCGCCGAATCCGAGTTTCATCAGGTCCTTGGCGCGGCGCAGCTGGTATACCTGTTCGCGCAGTGCGGGATCCTTGTCCACGGCTTTGATCACCAATGAACTCTGGGCCGCGTCCAGCTGCCCGTCGACAAAAGCGCCGAGGGTCTGCTCATCGATGTCATCGAAATTCTTCATATGTTCATTTCACTATATGTATGCGTTTTTTGCCAGCGCCTTGCGCCGGCATGCCGGGGTCCAGTTGCGCGAGCAGATTCTTCCTGGCACGGTGCAGGCGGCTCATTACCGTGCCGATCGGGATATCCAGCGCCTCGGCCACTTCGCAATAGGAAAACTCCTCCAGATCCACCAGCGAGATCACCTGCCGCTGATCGAGGGGCAGCGCCGCCACCGCCTGGCGTACCCGGCAGACGATTTCCAGCTCCTGGCAATTGCCGCGCGGACCGGCTTCCTCGGAAGGCAGCTCATCATCCAGCTGGTCATGATTCTTGCGGGCGCGAAGATGGCCGCGCCAGCTGTTGTTCAGAATGCTGTACAGCCAGGCGAACAGGCGCTTGTCATCGCGCAGCTGGTGGCTGTTGGCGATGCCGTTGGCCAGCGCCTCCTGGACCAGGTCGTCGGCAAGCATCGGGTCGCCGCACCAGGCCAGCGCCACCCGGTAGAGGCGGCCGCGCGACTCCGCGATGCGGGCTTTCAGGGAGCGGTTGGCACAGAATGAGAATTTGTTCATCACCAGGGATAGATGCATCGGCCCGGGGAATTATTCTCGTCAGCGGCGGTTTTTTTGCTTTTCACCGCCAGCCGGAGGTAAAAGGTTGCCGGATGCTGTGAATCAGGGTTCGGGGTGAGTTGTAAATGCGCATTGTGAACAGTGTACTGGGCGACGCCACCGGTGGGCGCTGGCAGGTAGTGTGCGAGTACAGCCGGCTGCTGTCGGCACATGGGCACCAGGTGCTCATGCTGCTCGACAGCGCCCACGCGCCGGACGCCAGCCCCGCAGTGCCCGGGGTCGAAGTGGAAACGATTCGCAATCGCGGCCACTACGACTACCCGGCGGCGTGGCGGGCGCGCCGGCCGCTGAGGTTATTCGCGCCGGATATCGCCATTGCCCACTGCAGCCGCTCGGTGGCGCTGCTGCGGCGGGCATTGCGAGGAGGCATCCCGCTGGTCGCCGTGAGCCACAGCAACAAGGTGAAACGCCTGCTGCGCGCCGATGCCTACCTGGCGCTGACGGCGCATATCGAAACGCAGATCCGTCGCCAAAGCCGCGGCGCGGTTTCCCGGCCCTGCTTCATTGTGCCCAACATGGTGCAGGTGGCCGACACCGGGCCACTGCCGCCGTTACGGCGCCATTCGCCGTTGCGCATCGGCGCGCTCGGACGCTTCGATGTGGTGAAGGGCTTTGACGTGTTCATCGAGGCGCTGGGCGGATTGAAAGCCGCCGGCCTCGAGTTCGAGGCGATCCTGGGTGGGGCCGGGGTGGAGGAGCACGCACTGCGTAAGCTGGCGCAGGGTCTGGGTCTCGACGAGCAGCTGGGCTTCCCCGGCTGGGTGAGGGACAGCGGCGAATTTCTCGCCGGGCTCGACATGCTTTGCGTGCCGGCGCGGTCAGACGCGTTCGGTCTGACGCCGCTGCAGGCTGCCGCCGCGGGGGTCCCGCTGGTGCTGTCGCGGGCCAGCGGTCACTGTGAAATGTTCCGCGAAGACCACGAAGCCTTGTTCTGCGACATCGGTGACCCTCGCTCCACCGCCCTGCAACTGGCGCAGCTGGCGACATCGCCGGAGCTGGCGGAAGGCCTGCGCCAGGCGGCGCATTTGCGGATCAGGCGCTGCTACAGCGAAGCCCGCGTCACTGAACGGCTGATACAATCCATTGAAGAAATTCATAAAACATGCTCTGTATAAACATATTGTAAACACTATATTTATGCTAGTTCCGTAAAATAGTCTAAACACCATAAACACAGCACGCTTTAGTATGGACGAACCATCGGGCCTTCGCAGCAGAGAGCAGTGAGAAATGCAGGCTAGGGAAAGGTCGTAGTTTCGGGGTATAATTCCCGACCTTTTTACCCGGTTACAGCCATGGATTTCGAACACAGATTTGCAGTGATTGTGGTGGGCGGCGGTCATGCGGGAACCGAGGCCGCGCTCGCGGCCGCGCGCTCCGGTGCGCGTACCTTGCTGCTGACGCACAATATCGAAACCCTGGGCCAGATGAGCTGCAACCCGGCCATCGGCGGGATCGGCAAGGGCCATCTCGTCAAGGAAATCGACGCGCTCGGCGGCGTCATGGGCGAAGCGGCCGACCGCGCCGGTATCCATTTCCGGCGTCTCAATGCCAGCAAGGGCCCGGCGGTGCGGGCCACGCGTTGCCAGGCGGACCGTCAACTGTATCGCCAGGCGATCCGCCGTGCCCTGGAATCGCAACCCAACCTTTCCCTGTTCCAGCAGGCCGTCGAAGACCTGATTGTCGAGGGGGACCGGGTCAGGGGCGTAGTCATTGCGATGGGCCTGCGCTTTTTCGCCGACAATGTGGTGTTGACGGTCGGCACCTTTCTCGGCGGCAGAATCCATATCGGTCTGTCCAATTACGAGGGCGGGCGCGCCGGTGACCCGCCGGCCAATGCGCTGGCACGGCGTCTGCGGGAGCTGCCGTTTCGCGTCGAGAGACTGAAGACCGGCACGCCGCCGCGCATCGACGGCCGCAGTATCGATTACAGCAAGCTGGCGCAACAGGCGGGCGACGACCCCATTCCGAGCTTTTCATTTCTGGCTACCGGGCAGGAACATCCGCGGCAGATCTCTTGTTACATCACCCATACCAGGGAACGCACCCACGACATCATCCGCGGCGGCCTGGACCGCTCGCCCATGTACTCGGGTGTGATCGAAGGCGTCGGTCCGCGGTACTGCCCCTCCATCGAGGACAAGGTGGTGCGTTTTGCCGAAAAGGGCTCCCACCAGATCTTTGTCGAGCCGGAAGGCCTGAATACCCACGAGGTGTATCCCAACGGCATCTCCACCAGCCTGCCTTTCGATGTGCAGAACGACCTGGTGCACTCCATTCCCGGTTTCGAGAAAGCGCATATCACCAGGCCGGGTTATGCCATCGAGTACGACTACTTCGATCCGCGCGATCTGCACAGCTCCCTGCAGACCAAGTGCATTCAGGGCCTGTTCTTCGCCGGCCAGATCAACGGCACCACCGGTTACGAAGAGGCGGCGGCGCAGGGCCTGATCGCCGGTATCAACGCCGCGCGCCGCGCTCGCGGCGAAGACCTCTGGAGCCCGGGCCGTGACCAGGCATATATAGGTGTGTTGATCGATGACCTGATAACGCGCGGCACCAGCGAACCCTATCGCATGTTCACCAGCCGCGCCGAATACCGGCTGCTGCTGCGCGAGGACAATGCCGATCTGCGGCTCACCGCGGCCGGGCGGCAACTGGGCCTGGTGCCGGAGGAGCGCTGGCGGCGCTACGAGGAAAAGCGCGAAGGCATCGAGCGCGAACAACAGCGCCTGCGCGAGCTTTGGGTGCGTCCCGGAAGCGTCGCCGCGCAACAGCTTGCCGATCATTTCGGTGTCGAACTCGCCAGCGAGCAGCGTGTCGCCGACCTGTTGCGCCGCCCGACGCTCGATTACGCCGGCCTGATGCGCCTGGAAAGTATCGGGCCCGGTGTCGGCGACGCGAAGATTGCCGAGCAGGTGGAAATCCAGGCCCGCTATCACGGCTATATCGAGCGTCAGCACGATGAGATCGAACGCCAGCGCCGCAATGAACACAAGCAGCTGCCCGTCAGCCTCGATTATCACCAGGTCAAGGGACTTTCCGCCGAGGTGCGCGAAAAGCTGATCAAGGTGCGGCCGGAAACCATCGGCCAGGCCGCGCGCATACCCGGCGTGACCCCGGCGGCGGTGTCACTGTTGCTGGTGCACCTGAAAAAGAGCGCCATGGCGCGCAAAAGCGCCTGAAGCGCGGCGCGCTGCTGGCGATCGCTTGCATGCCATCCGCCTCCCTGGTGCAGGACATCGAGCAGGGTTGCGCCGCGCTGGCCTTGCGGCTGCCGGACGGCGCTATCGAAAAGCTCGCCGCCTTTGTCGAGTTGCTGGCCAAATGGAATCGCGTCTACAACCTGACAGCGGTGCGCGATCCCGCGGCGATGGTCACTTTGCATATCCTCGACAGCCTGGCGGTGCTGCCGTATCTGACCGCCGGCCGGCTGCTGGATGTCGGCACCGGCGCCGGTCTGCCCGGGCTGCCGATTGCGCTGGCGCGGCCGGATTGTGCCGTAACGCTGCTCGATTCCAGCGCCAAGAAACTGCGCTTCGTGCGTCAGGCGGCCGCCGAACTCGACATCCGCAACGTCGAGGTCGTCCAGGGACGGATGCAGGAGTATCGGCCGGCGCAGGCATTTGATATGGTGATCAGCAGGGCTGTCGCCAGCATCGCCGATCTGCACCGCCAGAGTGAACACCTGCTGCGCCCGGGCGGCCGCTTTCTGTTCATGAAAGGCGCCTGGCCCGCGGCGGAGATAGAAGACCTCGGCTGGCCCGGACCGGTCGGCGTGGCAGTGTTGCGGGTGCCCGGTCTTGAAGCCGAGCGCCATCTGGTATGGTTCGACAAACAGCAGGAAACAGCGTCAGTCACACAATGAATCGCATTATCGCCATTACCAACCAGAAAGGCGGCGTGGGCAAAACCACCACCTGCGTCAACCTGGCGGCATCGCTGGCGGCCACGCGGCGCTCGGTGCTGCTGGTCGATCTGGATCCCCAGGGTAACGCCACCATGGGCAGCGGCGTCGACAAGCACGAACTGGAAGTCAGCGGCTACCAGCTGCTGATGGAAGACGCCGCGGTGGAAAGCCTTATCGTCAACGCAGAGGCGGCCGGTTATCACCTGCTGCCGGGAAACAGCGACCTGACCGCTGCGGAAGTGCAGCTGATGAATGTGGACGAGCGCGAGGCGCGCCTGCGTAATCGCCTGGCCGCGGTGGCCGGCAATTACGACTATGTGCTCATCGACTGCCCGCCATCGCTGAACATGCTGACACTGAATGCGCTGACCGCGGCGGACTCGGTGTTGATCCCGATCCAGTGCGAGTACTACGCCCTGGAGGGGTTGAGCGCGCTGATCGAGACTGTCGAACAGGTCCGCGAAGCGGTTAACCCGGGCCTGGCCATCGAAGGGCTGTTGCGCACCATGTACGATGCGCGCAACAACCTCGCCAACGACGTTTCGGAACAGCTGATCGAGCACTTCGGCGACAGGGTCTATCGCACCATTATTCCGCGCAATGTGAGGCTGGCCGAAGCGCCCAGTCACGGCGCGCCGATCATCAAGTACGACCCGACCTCGCGCGGCGCCATCGCCTACCTGGCGATGGCCGGCGAACTGGTCAGGCGCGACCAGGAAAGGCAGCACGCATCGCAACCCCAGCCTGCGCCGCATCCCGGCGTAGAAGCCTGAAACCGCGCGCCGGGCTAGTGCTCGGCACGGTTTTCCGTTAACGTTCGCGATCCAGGCGATTACGCAGTTTTACGAATTATGGCAGCCAAGAAACGCGCACTAGGACGAGGGCTTAACGCCCTGCTGGGACCGGCCCGGACCACCACCGCCGGCAGCCCGCCCGAGGCACCGGCCGCGGCAACCGTCGTCGAGCCGGCGGACGCTGCCGGCGAATCGCTGCGCACGCTGGGCGTGGAAATGCTGCAGCGCGGCAAGTATCAACCGCGCGTCGACATGCACAACGACAGCCTGGAGGATCTCGCGGACTCGATTCGCGCCCAGGGCGTGGTGCAGCCAATCCTGGTGCGGGCCATTCCCGGCGGCGGCTACGAAATCGTCGCCGGCGAGCGTCGCTGGCGCGCCGCGCAGCTCGCGGGCCTGCAGGAAGTGCCGGTGGTGGTGCGCGAACTGGACGACCGTGCCGCCATCGCCGTGGCCCTGATCGAGAATATCCAGCGCGAAAATCTCAATCCCCTGGAAGAGGCGCATGCGCTGGAGCGCCTCATCGACGAATTCGAAATGACCCACCAGCAGGCCGCCGAAGCGGTGGGTCGCTCGCGCACCGCGGTATCGAACCTGTTGCGGCTGCTCGATCTCGGCGAGGTCGCCAGCGGCATGGTGAAGCGCGGCGAACTGGAAATGGGCCACGCCCGCGCGCTGCTGGCGCTGGACGGCGTGCGACAGGCGGAGGCTGCGCGGCATATCGTCGCCCACGGCCTGTCGGTGCGCGCCACGGAGCACCTGGTCAAGAAACTGCTGGCAGAGCGCAGCGGCGCCGGCGGAAAGCGCCCGGCACCGCGCCGCGATCCCAACCTGGTGAGCCTGGAACAGGATCTGTCGGACCGCGTCGGCGCCCCGGTGCAGGTGCAGCACGGACAGAAAGGCAGGGGCAAACTGGTGATCAGCTACAACAGTCTCGATGAGCTCGACGGCATCCTCGAGCATATCCAATAAGGGAAAGGCAAATATCCATAAAGGCTATATAACTTGTTGACCCCACCTATCGACGATCCTTATAATCGCCGCCGCTCGACACCGGCAATGCCCGTGTTCGTGGCGCCGCGTCAAGAAGGTCGGGGTCTGATCGAGCCGTAACGCCGTTGGATACCGGGATTCGCAGGTTGTTGCTGCTGCAGGTGGTACTGGTAGCAGCGACATCAGCCGTGTTCCTAGCTGCTTTCGAGAGTTTTTCTGCCGTGTCGGTCTGGTACGGTGGCGGCATCGCGGCAGCCAATGCGCTGATCCAGGCGAGGTGCCTGCGCCGTGACCGGCTGACGCCGGAGCGCACTCCGCGGCAGACTCTGGCGGCGGCAATGATATGTGTAGTGCAGCGGTTTGCGATGGTCGCCCTGTTGTTCATTCTGGGGCTGGGCGTCTGGCAGTTCGAGCCGCTGGCCACGCTGGCCGGTTTTATCGTTGGCCAGATCGCAATGGTAATTTCGGGAACCCAACAGTTAACGCAGAAGTAAGGTCATGGCCGCAGCACCGGAATCCTCAGCAGAATATATCAAGCACCACCTGACAAATCTCACCTTCGGCCACACCGAACATGGCTGGGGTTTCGCGCATAGCGCTGCTGAGGCCGCCGAAATGGGATTCTGGTCCATCAACGTCGACAGCATGCTGTTCTCCTTTGTGCTGGGGGCGCTGTTCCTCTGGGGGTTCCGCAAGGCCGCGAAAACCGCCACCGCCGGCGTGCCGGGCGCCTGGCAGAATTTTGTCGAATGGGTCGTTGAATTCATCGATGAGAGCGTGCGCGGCTCGTTCACCGGCAAGAGCGCCCTGGTCGCGCCTCTGGCGCTGACGATTTTCATCTGGATTTTCCTGATGAACCTGATGGACCTGATTCCCGTCGACTGGTTGCCCTGGGTGGCGGGCGCGCTGGGCGTCGGCCACCTCAAGGTCGTTGCGTCAACCGACCCCAATGTCACCTTCGGCATGTCGCTGACCGTGTTCGCGCTGGTGCTCTACTACAGCTTCAAGTTCAAGGGCGCCGGTGGTTTCTTCGGCGAACTGGCGTTTCAGCCGTTTCCCAAATTCCTGGCGCCGCTCAATCTGATTCTCGAAGGCGTGACGCTGATCGCCAAGCCCGTTTCTCTCTCGCTGCGACTGTTCGGCAACATGTATGCGGGCGAAATGATCTTCATCCTGATCGCCCTGATGTACGGCGGCGGTCTGCTGCTCGGCACCTTCGGCGGGCTGTTGCAGCTCGGCTGGGCGATTTTCCACATCCTGATTATCACGCTGCAGGCGTTCATCTTCATGACCCTGACTATCGTGTATCTGGATATGGCGTCCCAGGAACATCATTGATTCATCCTTTTTTGATTACTTGAACTTTTAGGAGATAAAGATGGAAAACGCTCTGCTTTACATCGCCGGCGGCCTGATGATGGGTCTCGGAGCGCTCGGCGCCGCGGTCGGTATCGGTATCCTGGGCGGTCGCTTCCTCGAAGGTGCCGCGCGTCAGCCCGAGCTGATCCCGATGCTGCGCACCCAGTTCTTCATCGTCATGGGTCTGGTCGACGCCGTGCCGATGATTGCCGTCGGTCTTGCCATGTACGTCATGTTCGCGGTTGTCGGCGGATAAGCATTGCACGAGGTGCAGAAATGAATTTCAACGCGACACTTATCGGACAGAGCATCACCTTTATGGTGTTCGTGTGGTTCTGCATGAGGTTCGTGTGGCCGCCGATCATGAGTGCCCTGACGCAGCGCAAGGAAAAAATCGCTGAAGGGCTGGCCGCCGCCGATCGTGGCCGCCACGAGCAGGAACTGGCGCAGAAAAAAGCGGCGGAAAAACTGCACGAAGCCAAGCAGCAGGCCGCGGAGATCATCAGCCGCGCGGAGAAACGCGCCGCCGAGATCATCGAGGAATCCAAGAACGACGCCCGCGAGGAAGGTGAACGCCTGATCGCGGCCGCCCAGGCGGAAATCAGCCAGGAGATGAACCGTGCCAGGGAAACGCTGCGCGGCAAGGTGGTGGAAATCGCTACTGCCGGCGCGGGACGGATTCTGAAGCGCGAACTCGATGCGACGGCCAATGACGAGCTGATCAAAGATCTGGTCGCACAGATCTAGGTGAGCACCATGTCAGAGACTACAGCGCAAGACATCGACAGGCTGGAAGGCGAGGCATCACTGGCGCGGCCCTACGCGCGCGCCATTTTCGAGCTGGCGAAACAGCAGGGTCAGTATCAGCAATGGAGCGACAGCCTGGCGTTGATGGCCGCGGTGGTCAGCAACCCGACCATGAAGCAAATGCTGGATAATCCGCGCCTGACCCGTGAGGGTGCCGGCGAGCTGGTGATAACGGCCTGCGGCAGCGACATCGGCGAGAGTGCCGCCAATCTTCTGCGCATGCTGGCCGAAAACAACCGCCTCGAGCAGCTGCCGATGATCGCTGCGCTCTACAGCCGGTTGCGCGATGAAGCCGAGGGCACCGTGGAAGCGCAGGTGATTTCCGCGCGACCGCTGAGCGACGCCCAGAAAGACGCCATTGCCGATGCCTTGAAACAACGCCTCGGCCGCGACGTGCAACTGAATTGTTCCGTGAATGAAGACCTGGTGGGCGGTGCAGTGATCCGTGCGGGCGACCTGATTATCGATGGGTCGGCCGTGGAACATTTGCGCCAGCTCTCCAGCGCCCTGGTCCACTGAACGGGCTGTCAGCCCGGGACCGAAACAGAGGACGAAAGTAATGCAACTGAATCCATCCGAGATCAGCGATCTCATCAAGAAGCGCATCGAGGGCTTCCAGGCCACCACCGAGGCGCGCAGCGAAGGCACCATCGTCAGCCTGACCGACGGCATCGTGCGTATCCACGGCCTTGCCGACGTCATGCAGGGTGAAATGATCGACTTCGGCAATGACCTTTACGGCATGGCGCTGAACCTGGAACGCGACTCGGTCGGCGCCGTTATTCTCGGCGACTACAAGTCCGTGTCCGAGGGCGACAAGGTCAAGTGCACGGGCCGCATCCTCGAAGTGCCGGTAGGCGAGGCGCTGCTGGGTCGCGTGGTCGACTCGCTGGGCAGCCCGATCGACGGCAAGGGTCCGGTTGAATCCGGCCACAGCTCGCCAATCGAGAAAATCGCGCCCGGCGTTATCGAGCGTAAATCGGTCGATCAGCCGGTGCAGACCGGCCTCAAGGCCATCGATGCCATGGTGCCGATCGGCCGCGGCCAGCGCGAGCTGATCATCGGAGACCGCCAGACCGGCAAGACCGCGGTGGCCGTCGACACGATCATCAACCAGAAGGGCCTCGCAGGTGGCCGCATGCCTGCATCACTCCAACTGGTTGATCATCGATGCGCGTGCGCCCGAGCGCTTCGCCGGCGAAGTCGAGCCGCTTGACGCTGTGGCCGGCCACATTCCCGGCGCGCGTAATTATCCCTACACGCGGAACATCGGTCCGGGCGGGCGCTTCGTGAGCGCCGATCAGATCGCTGCGCAGCTCGATGTCGTGCAGCGAGGCGTCGCCAACGATCACACGATCGTCATGTGCGGGTCGGGCGTCACCGCCTGCCACCTGCTGCTCGCGATGGAGATCGCGGGACGCCCAGGCGCCAAGCTGTACGCCGGGTCGTGGAGCGAATGGATCAAGGATCCGGCGAGGCCCGTGGAGGTTGGGAGAAGCGATTAGCGGATGAGCATCGGTAGTGGACTGATGCGCTTCCGTCTGCATCCACTCGAAGATGAGGCAAGCGCCTCGTCCGCACCAACCTCTGATTTACGCCGTGTCTGTGATCGCCAGGCGCCACAGGCAGTCCCTTGGCCCGAACCGTGAGGGTAGTAGGTTGATCCGAGCTTCCCTAACCGCCAATCGCTAGCCGCTTTCCTTCTGCTATCTTCGCGGACCATCCCCGCCCCGGCGAGCCGCTCGTGCAATCCCCAAGGAAGCCCGCTCTCAGATCTCACTGGACGATCGAGGATTCCCTCGATCTTTATCAGGTCAGCGCCTGGGGCAAAGGCTATTTCAGCATCAACGCCGCCGGCCATGTGGTGGTGCGCCCGGACGCCACGGCCGAACACGAGATCGATCTGTTCGAAGTCGTCGAAGGACTGCGGGCGCGTGATCTGAGCACGCCGGTCGTGGTGCGCTTCTCGGACATCCTGCGCCATCGGCTGGCGCGCCTGCAGAACGCCTTCGAGCAGGCGATCGCGGAGAACGAATACCAGAACCGCTACTGCGCCGTATTCCCGATCAAGGTGAACCAGCAGCGTCTGGTGGTGGAGGAGATCTGGCGCTA
>JAGFJP010000097.1 GCA_024102665.1 Thiogranum sp.
CGCCGTGCAGCAGCAGATCGAAAATATCGATCGGTTTCACCAGTGTCCCGGCAGCCAGCATTTTCAGTTTTTCCCATAAATGCGGCTCGGGCACAAAGGGCGCGAGACCGAGCAGGATTGCGACCGGTATCAGGAACGTCAGGGAAAGGTTATCCAGCCATTTCATGATTTGCACAGATTCGACATAATTGCGCCAGGAGCTGCAATACTAGCATTCCCGGCGGATGGAAGGTTTTCGCTTAGCGCTCCGTGTTGTCGGCCACCACCCACGGCGGGTTACTGGGCACATGCGAAGCCTTGTTCAGCACGTCCTCGATGTCCGGGCCGCCGGGTGAAACCGGAAACGGGATACCCATCGCTGCGCGGGCCACTTTTTCCGCGTGGTTCCAGTCGACCGCTGCTGCGCCTTTTGCCGCGACCACCGCTTTCATCGGCTGCAGGCTGTTCCCCCAGCGTTGCGCCTGTTCGGCCAGCGGCTGATGCGCCTCCAGGTACAGCCGCCCTTTTCTCCAGCCCGCCATATAGGGCTGATTGATAATCCGCACCCGGGTTCCCACCGGCACCTCGGGAAACAGCCGCGCAATGTCCTCGGGATACAACCGCACGCAACCGTGACTGACGCGCAGACCGACGCCATGGGGCTGATTGGTGCCGTGAATCAGGTACAGGGGATCACTGAGACGCATGGCGTAATCACCGAGCGGGTTGTCCGGTCCCGAAGGCATAATGGCCGGCAGCGGCTTGCCCGCGGCGGCGTGCTCCGCGCGCACCGATTCGGGCACGGTCCAGGCGGGTTTCTCTTTCTTGTGGGTAATCGTCATCACGCCTTCCGGTGTCTGCCACCCCTCGCGACCGATACCCATCGGGTGGGTTATCACCACAGCACGCTCGCCCGCCTCCGGTTCCGGAAAATAAAACAGACGCATGGCGGCAAGGTTCAGCACCAGGCCCTCGCGTGGCGCATCGGGGAGCACGAACTGGGTCGGCAGAATCACCCGCGTTCCCTCACCGGGCAGCCAGACATCCACGCCCGGATTGGCGGCAACGATTTCCTCGTAACCGAGATCGTAGCGGCGCGCGATATCCAGAAGGGTATCGCTGTACTGCGCGGTTGTGACCTGTACCTTGCCGACCACATCTTCGCCTTCGGGCGGCAGCAAAAAGCGGTCGCTGGGCGCCGGTTGATTCGACCAGCCCCACGGAGAATCAAAAGCGGGCAGGCCGCTGCACGCGGAAAGCAAAGCGACGGTCATGCCCGTCGCGATTCGCGTGAGCCATGAGCCACGTTCGCAAGCTGACCGGCTCCTATCCATTGCCCAGGGAATACTCATTGATGTGCGATCGGGATCAGCGCAATAAATCCGCAGTGAACGGCGGCATTTTACGCTGACCCCGAACAACTGCTATTCAGCGCCGCCGAATTTGCCCGGTCCACACTTGCCTTCTTTCATGAACTGTCTCATCTGCTGCATGTGCGAGTCGCGCTCTGTTTGATCGATCACGCCATCCGCATTCTGGTCGATCTTTTCGAACATGGCTTCGTGCCCCTGCATGAACTCGTCCCTGGTGACCTTGCCATCGCCATCGGCGTCCATGCGGGCCATGCCGCATTTGCCTTCGCTTGCCTTGCCTTGCCCGCCCATCGCTGCGCCACATTTGCCTTCGCCGCACTTGCCTTCGGCCAGTGTCATGTAGCCGCTGGAAAGCGGCTGCATGCTGAACGGATTTTCAGCCGCACTGGTGGTGGCGATGTTCGACAGGGAAACCGCGAACACGGTGCCCAGAGCGATAGTCAACGGCTTGATCGTGGTCGTTTTCGACATAAAAGTATCCATCCTGTGGTGTGGGTGATCGCGAGCACGACCATAATTCAGTCAGCCTCGTTCCGCAAGAGAGGCTTTTGGGTCACAGGTTGTTACACAACCAAAAGAAATTGACTGTCCGCTCTCGCGGCGGCATTGTGCCGCCGTGCACGGCCGATTTCTTTTAACCGCATGAACCTGTCCCTCCTCGTCCTTCTCGCCGTGCTCGCGCTTATCGCCGCGCGCAAGATCGGGCATATCCGCGTCGCGATCTGGCAGGCGATGGCAGGCGGCGCGCTGGTGGTGCTCGCCGCCGGCCAGATCTCACCGGCGGCAGCGCTCGCGGCCATCGATATCGAAGTCATGCTGTTTCTGTTCGGCATGTTCGTGGTCGGCGAAGCGCTGGTGGAAAGCGGTTACCTGTACGCAGTCGCCTACCGTTGGCTGAGCCGGGTGCGCACCACCGACAGCCTCGTGCTGGCGATAGTGGTGGCAAGCGGGCTGGCTTCAGCGTTGCTGATGAACGACACGCTCGCCATTATCGCCACGCCGTTGATGCTGCGCCTTGCGCTGGAACACCGCGTGGCGCCGCGGCTGCTGTTGCTGGCGCTGGCGTTCGGCATTACCACCGGCAGCGCCATGAGCCCGATCGGCAATCCGCAGAACCTGCTGATCGCGCTGCGCGGTCCCTTCGACGCGCCCTTCGTGGATTTTCTGCGGCTGCTGGCCGTACCCACGCTCATCAACCTGGTGCTTGTTTACCTGGTGCTGCGGGTGCGGTTCCGCGACCAGTTTCATGCCATCCCCCTGGTGCACAAACCGGTCACCGAGAGCGATCCCGCGCTGGCAGGGCTGGCGCGCATCGGCCTGCTGCTGATCGTCGCCGGCATTCTGTTGCGCATCGCGCTGCCCGCGGCGGGCGTCGATGTTCAGCTGCCGCTTGGCCTGCTCGCACTGGTCGGCGCCGCACCTGTGCTGTTGCTGAGTCCGCGCCGGCTGCGCGTACTGCGCGCCATCGACTGGTCGACGCTGACGTTCTTCGCGGCGATGTTCGTGTTGATGGCGAGTGTCTGGAACACAGGTGTTTTGCAAGGTTTGCTGGATGCGGCGGGCCGCGATCTGGCGGCCCTGCCCACGGTCCTGGGCGTCGGCGTCCTGCTCAGCCAGCTGATTTCCAACGTGCCATTGGTGGCGCTTTATCTGCCGGTGCTGCAATCGGCGCAGGCGGGCCCGGATACGCTGCTGGCGCTCGCCGCGGGCAGCACCATCGCCGGCAATCTGCTGATCATCGGGGCGGCCAGCAATGTCATTATCGTGCAGCGCGCCGAACGCCGGGGCGCCACGCTCGGGTTCCTCGAGTTTGCACGCGCCGGTATTCCCCTGACGCTGTTACAGACGCTGGTGTTCTGGTTGTGGCTGTCAATAATGACCGGGAATCCCGCTTAACCGGCGGTTCCCTTGCGCGGCCGCGACTTGACCTTTGCCTCGGCGGGCGACGCCGCGAGCAGCGGACAGGCGCCTGCCTGCTCGGCATAATGACAGGGAATATCATTGACCCGGTCGGCGGCGCCGCGCAGGTATTGAAGAAACGTTTCCGCGACCAGGCTCGGTTGCTTGCCGGCGGGATAGACCGCGTACCACATGCGTTCGATCGGGAAATGCTTCACATCCAGTGTCGCAAGCTGTCCCGTCGCCGCATCCAGCGCCAGCGTGTGGCGCGACAGCACCGAGACCCCGAGACCGCCGACAATGGCCTGCTTGATCGCTTCATTGCTGCCGAGTTCCATGCGCACCTTCACCCGGAGCTTGTGCTTGTGGAACAGGCGTTCGACAGCCATGCGGGTACCGGAACCGGGCTCGCGCATAATGAAGGGCTCCTCGGCGAGCCGCGCCAGCGGGATGTTGCGCTGCCCGACCAGCGCATGGTTGTTCGGCGCCAGCACCACCAGCGGATTGGGCAGAAACGGTTCATACACCACGTCCAGGCCTTCCGGCGGCTGACCCAGCACATACAGATCATCGCGGTTGTCGCTGAGCCTTTCGAGCAGACGTTCGCGGTTACTTACCTTCA
>JAGFJP010000121.1 GCA_024102665.1 Thiogranum sp.
CCCGGCGCCGGCGCCCGCTCTGCGTGCCGCCTATTGTGCAAATCAGCTGCCGCGCTGCATTGATAAATTTCAATAGCGTCGAGGAACTTGCCGGGATTGCGCTTTTTCAATGCAGGCGGGGCGCGCAACGCTCTATGTTCTGTCGCCAGGTTGGGAGGTGATTATGCCGAACATGGCAATGATTGGTGGTGGATCTGCCGGCACCACCTGGCGTCAGCTGCGCCGCGCAGGTTCATGGCCGTGGTCGGTCGGGACCGTAGTTCTCGGTCAGGTAATCAACGATTCTGTCCTGCTGGTTTTCGGTAATCCAGGTGGCGCCGAACTTGTTGACCATGTCGTCGACGACCCAGCGCCAGGTGTCGCGGTCCAGGCGCTGTGAACGCGGCAGTTCCAGGTCGTGGCAGGCGCCGCAATGGGTCTCGAACAGCTGTTCGGAACTCATGGCGCCGTCCGCGGGCGCCGGTTGCGGCGTCGCGGCAGCGCCGCCGTCCTGTGCGCCTGCATTCGCCGACGCACAGGAAAGAACGATAGCGGCGACAGCGTTTTTGCGATTCGCGCTGTTCAAGCCCCGGGGTGTCCCATCAGATGTCCACCCGGACCGGAACGCGGTGTATGACGTTGCCCAGGTAGCCTTTCGGGTTCCACGGCTGGCGGAACGGCTGCGCGTCGCCCTTGTCGTCGAAGGCGCGCGCCCAGACCTCGTAATAGCCCTTGCCGTCGAAGCTGATGTCGGCATCGAAGTGATACCAGGCATATTTGTTGGCCGGCTGCGTCAGCTTCGCCTGTTTCCAGGTGATGCCGTAGTCGGTCGACAGCATCACCTTGTCGACCCTGTTCTCGCCCGCCCAGGCATGACCGCGCACCGCCACCGGTTTGCCCGCCGCGAATGCGCTGTCCGCTTGCGGCAGGGTGATCATCGATTTGATCTGCCAGGCTGTCAGGATCTTCATCACATCTTCCGGCGGACGCCTGCCGGGTACGACCGGGTATGCGGGATTGCGATAGGCATAGCCGGTCATCTTGTCGGAATCGTGTACCTGGTCGCGGATCCAGATGCGTTCCAGCCATTTCTCCGAAGCGCTGCCGACCCAGCCCGGCACCACGATGCGCACCGGGTAACCGTTCAGCGCGTGCAACGGCTCGCCGTTCATGCGCCACGCCACCAGGGTGTGTTCTTCCATGGCCTTGTCGATCGGAATGCCGCGCGAGAACGGCGCCGCCGCGCCGATCGGCGGATCGTCGCCGTAGTGAGCAGTGTAAACCGCTGTTTCCTTCAGGCCGGCGCGTTCGAGCAGATCGCGCAGCCGTACCCCGGTCCATTCGCTGCAACCGATCGCGCCGCGATCCCAGGGATTGCCGCGCACCGGCGGGTCGAAGTTGGCGCGCCCGTTGCCGCCGCATTCGATGCAGGCCTGCAGCGTCGTGGAAGGCATCTGCATCAGTTCATCGAGACTGAGCCTGAGGGTGTTGTGCACTTCGCCGTCGACCGTCAGCGTCCAGCCCTGCGGATCCTGGTTCTTTGCGCGTTCGGAGACCAGCGCATTGTTGCGCACGAAATGACGCGCGGTCGGCGTCACGTCATCGTTGAGCAGATGCGGCGGGAACTCGCCGTTCACGGGGCGATGATTGTGCACGATCATGCCGGGCTTGCCTTCAATCCCGGCGGCCTGTTCGGCTTCCGCGGCCCACGCCGCGGGAATCATGCC
>JAGFJP010000159.1 GCA_024102665.1 Thiogranum sp.
TTCCTTCATCCCGCGCGCTTTTTCGATTACCCACGTCAATTTGACGCACCGCAACTGGACAGCGGTCGGACTTCCCGATTGCGAGGACCTGCCGATCGTCGACCCGCGTGGCTTGCTCACGCCCCTGTACGACAGCTGGTCGCTCGACGGCTGGGTGATCGGGGACAACGGGCGCGTCTTGCTGCCTTCACGCGAAAGCGGCGCAGTCCATCGTTTCGACATGGCTGATGGCGTTGCGGTCCAGACCGAGACAACCAGGGAAGGCATGAAGCTCGCTAACCGCGCCTGGGTTGAACACCACGGTGAGCGCGCGATATGCCGCATGCAACTGGAAGCGGGCAGCGACAAGGCTGGCTGGCTGGTCGTGGCTTTGCGTCCATACAACGCGGAAGGCATCAGTTTCATTCATCAACTGGCCTTGTCCGCGGACCGTCGCACCTGGCACGTTGACGAAAAGCAGCGGGTCGAGTTCAGCGCGGCGGCCGACAGGCATCACATATCCGACTATCGCAACGGCGATGTCTATCTGCGTCTGCGCGACCTGCAGGACCAGCAGAGCGGCGAATGCGACATCGGCATGGTAACGGCCGCCGCCATGTTCAGGCTCGAGGCGGGCCGCGCGCGCACCGTTACCGTGAGCGTGTCCTTGCCCGGCGAAGACGAATCCGAGCCGCCGCCGGAAGTTTCATGGAAACAGGCATTGAACGGTCATTGCCGCCTGCAACTGCCGGATGAGCGCATGCAGTTTCTCTACGACGCTGCGCTCAGGACCCTGGTGTTGCATTCGCCCGGTGACGTCTACCCCGGCCCCTATACCTACAAGCGATTCTGGTTTCGTGACGCGGCGTTTATCATCCATGGCCTGTTGTGCGCCGGCCTCGTGGATCGCGCCGAACGCGCGCTCGACCGCTTCCCTGCGCGCCAGACCGTGCTCGGTTACTTTCATTCGCAGGAGGGAGAGTGGGACGCCAACGGCGAGGTGTTGTGGATCATGCGCCGGTTCTGTGAACTGACCGGTCGTGATCTGAAGCCGGAGTGGCACAAGGCGCTGGTCGCCGGCGCCCGCTGGATAGTGCGCAAGCGGCTCGCCGACAACGGCGACTCCCCCCATTCCGGTCTGCTGCCGGCCGGCTTCAGCGCCGAGCACCTCGGCCCCAACGACTATTACTACTGGGACGACTTCTGGGGTGTCGCCGGACTGCGCGATGCGGCGGTGCTGTGCGCGAGGCAGGGCGACAACGCCTTGCATGATGAGTTCCTGCGCGAGGCCGACGCGTTCCGCGAAACCATTGATCGCAGTCTGGCCGCGGTCGCGACACGACTTGGCCGCCCCGGCATGCCGGCGTCTCCGTACCGGCGTCTGGATGCCGGCAGTATCGGCTCGATCGTGGCCGGATATCCCTTGCAACTGCACGATGCCGATGACCCCAGGTTGCTCGATACAGCGGAGTTTCTGCTGCAGAATTGTTTCGTCGATGACGGTTTTTTTCAGGACATGATTCACTCCGGCATCAATGCCTACCTGACACTGCACGTCGCGCAAGTGCTGCTGCGGGCCGGCGATGCGCGCTGTTTCAGCCTGATCACCAGGGTGGCCGAGCTGGCCTCGCCGACCGGCCAGTGGCCGGAAGCCATTCATCCCCGCACGCTCGGCGGTTGCATGGGTGACGGACAGCACGTGTGGGCCGCGGCTGAATGGGTATTGATGGTGCGCAACTGCTTCGTGCGTGAGGAGGGCGACCGGCTGGTGCTGGTTTCCGGTCTCATGCGCCAATGGCTGGAGGCCGGCGAAGCCGTGTTTTTTGGACCGGCCCCGACCGCGTTCGGCAGCCTCTCGATCACTGCAAGCCTGACCGGCAGCGGCGCTGCGCAACAGCTGCGCGTTGCCTGGACGGGAGACTGGCGCGCCGCGGCGCCGACAGTGGAAATTCGCGTGCCCGGTTGCGCGGTGGTGATCGCCGGTCCGGGTGAGACGTCTGTTGATGTGGCGGCGGATCAGTTCAAATGAACATTGTGATGCTCACCAATACCTACAGTCCGCACGTGGGCGGGGTGGCGCGCTCGGTAGAGGCGTTTACGCTCGAGTACCGGCACCGCGGTCACCGCGTGATGGTGGTGGCCCCGGAGTTCGATAACGCCCCGATTGACGAAATCGATGTGGTGCGCATTCCTGCGATCCAGAACTTCAACGGCAGTGATTTCTCGGTGGTGCTGCCGGTGTCGGGCCTGTTGACCGAGACGCTCGACCGTTTCAGGCCGGATATCGTGCACGCCCATCATCCGTATTTACTGGGCATGACGGCGTTGCGGATTGCGCGGTATCGACAGCTGCCGCTGGTGTTCACCCATCACACTCTCTACGAGCAGTACACGCACTATGTGCCGGGCGACTCGCCCGCGTTGCGAAGGTTCGTGATCGAGCTGGCCACGCGCTACGCCAATCTCTGCGACCAGGTGTTTGCGCCCAGCGACAGCGTTGCCGCGCTGTTGCGCGAACGCGGCGTGGAAGCGCCGGTTGCAGTGGTGCCGACGGGCGTCGATGTGGAGCGCTTCGCCCACGGAGACGGGCGACGGTTTCGGGAGCAAATGAGAATTCCGGCCGGCGCATTTGTGGTCGGACATCTGGGTCGCCTGGCGCCGGAGAAAAATCTCGAATTCCTCGCTGAGGCGGTGGTCCGCTTTCTCGCGGATAATGAAAATGCACATTTTCTGGTGGTCGGTAAAGGACCGTCGGAAGCGCAGATGCGCCGTGTTGTCGAGGATCACGGGCTGCAGGAGCGGTTGCATATTGTCGGGGTGCTTGCTCATCCGCAGCTCGCCGATGCGCTGGCGGCCATGGATGTCTTTGCGTTCGCTTCGCGCAGCGAAACCCAGGGAATGGTGCTCACCGAGGCCATGTCCGCCGGTGTGCCCGTGGTGGCTCTGGATGCGCCCGGTGCCCGGGAAGTGGTGCGGGACGGGCTCAATGGTCGGTTGTTGCCGGAACAGGCGGTTGACAGCTTCGCGCAGGCGCTGCACTGGGTGAACAGCTTGCCCGCGCCGCAACGCCAGGCCCTTGTCGACAAGGCGCGACACACTGCACAGGAATTCTCCATGCCGAGCACAGCGGGCAAGGCGCTGGCCTGTTACGAGTCGCTTCTCGAAACTGTCTATGTGGATCGCTCCGAGCAGTTCGAGCAATGGGAAAGCGTGCTGCGCCTGATCAAGGCGGAATGGGACATCGCGAGGGAAATGGCCGGCGCCGCAGGCAATGCGTTAAGCGGAGGCGAACCCGGCAGCGGAAGAAGCGGATGATCGGACGCATCGAGGTGTTCATACGACGCTTGCGGCGCCGCTTCAGTCGCAGCGAATGGGCCGCGCGCCTGCTGCGACTGCCGCTGTCGACGGACACCGAAACCGCCCCGGGACTGGTGTTGATCCAGATCGACGGGCTGGCGCACAGCGAGCTGCAACGTGCATTCGAATCGGGCGAGATGCCTTTCGTGCGACGGCTCACAGAACGCGAGCATTATCACGTCTATCGCCAGTACGCCGGGCTGCCCACCAGTACCGCCGCGGTTCAGGCGGAGTTGTTTTATGGCGTCAAGAACGGTGTGCCGGGCTTCAACTTCATGGATAGAAGCAGCGGCGAACTGGTGCGCATGTACGAACCGGCGGTGGCGGCACGCATAGAACGGGAACTGGAAGCGCGCGGTGGCGGCGCCTTGCTCGAAGGCGGAAGCTGTTACGCTGATAACTTCACCGGTGGCGCGGCAGAACCGCATTTCTGTCCGTCGGCGAGCGGCTGGGGACCGGCGCTTCGGCAGGCGAACCCACTGGTGGTGGCGCTGCTGATGCTGAGCAATGCCTACAGTTTTCTGCGCGCCGCCGTGTTGCTTCTGCTCGAGGTCGCGCTGGCGATTGTCGATGCGGTACGCGGCGTGATCGCCGGCCAGGATATTTTCAAGGAACTGAAATTCGTGCCCACGCGCGTGGTCATATCGATCCTGCTGCGCGAGCTGATCACGATCGGTGCGAAAATCGATGTCACGCGTGGTTTGCCGATTATTCACCTGAATTTTCTCGGCTACGACGAACAGGCGCACCGGCGCGGTCCTTCGTCGAAATTCGCCCACTGGACGCTCAAAGGCATCGACGATGCCATCGCGCGCATCTGGCGCGCGGCGCATCGCTCGCTGCGCCGTCACTACGATATCTGGATCTACTCGGACCACGGGCAGGAAGAAACCCGCAGCTATGAATTGCTCTACCGGCGCAGTGTCGCCGACGCTTTGTCCGAAGTGTTCGCAGACCACGAGGGTCAGGAAGTCTATTGCCGCACCGCCGGAGCCTGGGGCATCCAGTTGCAGCGGGTACGGCTGTTCGGCGGTAAGCGGATACAGCGACTGTTCCCGATCGACGCCCTGTATCCGCGCGACGCCGGCGCCGTGCACTTGAGTATTGCGCCTCTGGGGCCGGTGGCGATGGTGTACTACGACAAACCGCTGGACGCCGAACAAAGCGACCGCCTGGCGCGCGCGATGGTGCAACGCGCCGGGATGCCGCTGGTGTTGCGCAAGCGGGGCGACAGCGGCGCCCTGGCGTGGACGGCGGAAGGCGTTTTTGACTTGCCGCGGGACGGCGTCCGTGTGCTGGGGGCGGATCACCCGTTCCTCGACGAGGTGGCTGCCGACCTCGCCGCCCTGTGCCACCACAAAGACGCCGGTGATTTCGTCCTTTGCGGTTGGATCGCCGGAGCGCAGCCAATGAGTTTTGCGATTGAGAACGGTTCCCACGGCGGCCCCGGCGCTGCGGAAACCACGGCGTTCGCGATAGTGCCGCGTGATATCGGATTGCACGCCGACGGTGAGAACATGAGAGCGACGGACCTGAGAAACGCCGCACTGCATTATCTCGGACGATCGCCGGAATCGCCGCCACGCGCGGCAAAAGTGCGCACCGCGCAGCGCGAGACCCTGCGCATCATGACGTACAACGTGCACAGCTGTATCGGCATGGACGGCAGGCTGGCGCCTGAACGCATTGCCCGTGTGATCCAGCGCTATGCGCCGGACGTGGTAGCGCTACAGGAACTGGACGTGGGACGCGTGCGCACCGAGAGCGCGGATCAGGCACATCTGATTGCGCATTACCTGGAAATGGATTTTCACTTCCACCCGGCGATGCATCTGGAGGAGGAACGCTACGGTGACGCCATCCTGAGCCACCTTCCGCTGCGGCTGATCAAGGCCGGGCCACTGCCCGGGCTTGCAGACAAACCGGGTATCGAGCCGCGCGGCGCGCTGTGGGTGGCTGTCGAAACCCCCGCCGGGCCGGTCCAGGTGATCAATACGCACCTAGGATTGCTGGCTCGCGAACGGTATCTGCAGGCGCAGGCGCTGCTGGGCGAGGACTGGCTGGCGCATCCTGACTGTCATCCGCCGGTGTTGCTCTGCGGTGATCTCAATGCGCGGCCTTCCTCCGCCGTGTGCCGGGCCCTGGGCCAACGGCTCAATGACGCACAAACGGTGGTGCAGACTCATCAGCCCCGTGGCACATTCTTCGGGCGTTTGCCGATGGTGCGCATCGATCATGTCTTCGTCGATCCCTCGCTCGAGGTGACGGACATCGAGATTCCCGCCACCGAGCTGGTGCGGGTGGCATCCGATCATTTGCCGTTGATCGTGGAAGTACGGGTCAGCTCTCCAGCTGCTCGGCGAGGCGGCGAAACTCCAGTCCGTAAAACATCTGCAGGTAACGTCGCGTCTCCGCGCGTTCCAGGTTGCTGACATGCTTCCAGAAACCGTAGATCCTGGACAGGGTCATGATGCGTTCCGCGTAGCGCTTCCAGGTGTAATGCTCGGCAACGCGTGTCAGGCCGCCATCTGAAATCTGTTTCCAGTAACCTTCTTCGGCGGCGCAGCGGTCGAAGAATTCGGCCATGCGCGCGGTGGAGCGGTCGCCATGGTTGGGATCGATATGGAAACCGGATACGCCGTCTTCGATGATCTCGCGGGGGCCGCCGAAACAGGTGGCGAAGGTGGGTAATCCGGAACTCATGGCTTCGATGACCGTCAGGCCGAAGGCTTCGAACAGCGCGGGTTGCACAAAGGCGCCGCGTTCATCCGCCACGAAACGGTAGATCTCGCCGGATAGGGATTTTTCGAGATGTACGCCGAGCCAGCGGACCTGGTCGTCCAGCTCGAGTCTTGTCATCAGTTCGTGCATCAATTCGATCTGCGCGCGCTCTTCGGTATCGGCCGAGCGCGATGGATCGACGTGCCCGGAGATGACCAGCAGATTGGCCCGTTCGCGCAATTGCGGCGAATTGCCGTACCATTCGACAAACCCGGTGATGTTCTTGATATGGTCCATGCGTGCCATGGTGAACAACAACGGCTTGCCGGTATCGGCGAGCACGCCGCGGATCTCATCGGTGGCCTGGCGGCCGTAGACCAGTTCACGGATCGAATCCTGCAGATGCACCAGGCGCCTTTCACTGTCGGAATAGGGAAAGTAGACATCGGCGTCGGCGCCCGGCGAGACGATGTTGAACTTGGGATCGTAGACATCGATGCCGTGCACGACACGGAAAAGCCCGGGCATGGTGAAGGCCGCATGACTTTCATACTGGCCCAGCGTGTCATCGGTGCCGGCGATCTCCTGGTAAGTGCTGGTAATGATGAAATCCGCCGCGTTCATGGCGATCAGGTCCGCGGTGAACTGGCAGGAAAAATGATAGTGCTCCTCATTCTCGTGCCAGAACAGGTCGGAGTAGAGGTACTTGGTTTTCTCCAAAGCATGCGCGATGTTGCACTGGGTGACACCCAGTCGCTCGGACATCAGCGACGCGACCAGATTGCCGTCGGAATAGTTGCCTATGATCAGGTCCGGCCGTCCGCCCAGTTCGGCCAGCATCTCGCGCTGCGCTTCGGTGGCGTAGCGTTCCAGGTAAGGCCATATCTCGAAGCGGGAAATCCAGTGCGGAATGATTTCGCCGCGCCGGTTGCGGAACGGCACGCGCAGGATGCGCGCGTTGCTGGTGCCGGCGATGTGTTCGATGCGCTGATCGCAGGTGGTGCCGTCCGCCTCGGGAATCAGGCGCGTCAGCACCAGGATTTCGGGCTCGATGTTTATGCCCTGCTGATGCAGGCGGTGCTCCATCTCGTGTTCCAGCGCCCGCACCTGGTCGAGTATGTAAACGATCTGGCCACCGGTATCCGGGCGCCCGAGCACGCCGGATTGACCGAAGTAGCCGTGCGGTGACAGGATCGCCAGCGAAAACACCATCGGCACGCGACCGAGAAAACGTTCCAGCGCGGTGGGAGAGGGTGCTTCCAGTATGTCGAGCAGCAGGCGCATCGATTCGCGGATGCGCGCCACCGTATCGCCCCAGCCGGGTTCAAAGCCGAGGGAGTGCAGTTCGCGTGAAACACTGTCCCAGGAGGCGTCCTGGGCCTCGCGACGCAGTCTTGTTTCAGCCTGACGCAAGGCGCTGCGCAGACCCGGCACATCCTCGATCGCATCGTTGAGCATCAACTGCTGGTTGCGGAATTTGTGCACGCGCAAAAAATCCAGCAGTCCCTGGTCGCCCTTGCCGAGTTCGTGAAACAGGCGGCTTGACAGGTCACGGTTCAGGAACTCGACGCCGCGCCCTATGGAATCCGATTCGTGCAGTTTGTAGGCATGGCGCGAAAACGGCTCAAGATCGACTTCCAGTACCCAGTCGCTCTCGTATCCGCCGTCGGCCAGACGTTCCTTGAAAGCGAGAAATTCCGAGACCCCGATGGTTTCGAGATTCAGGGTTTCGCAATGGATACGCACGTAGATCCAGCGCGCGATACGCGGACGCAGCGCGAAACAGACCCAGGATTTGTCCATTGCCGCTTCCTGGGACCAGTCCACCAGCGTGGCCAGCGGGCTGGTTTGCAGGTTTCCCGTGCTGTCGGCGGCGCTGATCTGCGCGAAAGCATCCTGTATGTTGCTGCGCAGCAGAAACGGTCTGCCGATCGCCTGCAGCTGGTGCAGGAATCCGAGCACTTCGTTGCGGTGGCTGCCCAGGTAGGCTTCGGCGGCGTGCAGGGGATCGACACGTTGATTCATGATGCGGACAGCTCCCAGCGTTGTATGAACGGCCTGTAGAAATTCCTGTTCTGGACAGTGGCGCCGCGCACACCGACCAGGGCCGAGGCGAAACTCTGCGCGCGTTCCAGGCTCTGTTGCAGCGGCCAGTCGAGCAGCAGCCCCAGGATCACGACGCTGGTGAACGCATCGCCCGCGCCAACCGTATCCACTATCTTGACGTCGTCCCGCGGATGCACTTTCGCGCTCTGACCGTCGAGAGTGAAAGCCACGGCTCCGCGGCTTCCGCGCGTGACGATCAGCAGTTCGATGCCGTGCTTCTGCAGGAACAACGGCGCTTTCGTTTCCAGCGGCGCGTCGCTGTCTGCCAGGATGTCCAGCTCATCCTCGTTCAGCTTTACCCAGTGCGCCTCTTCAAGCTGTTGCAGGAGCTGTTGCGCCTGCCACCAGGGCGGGCGCAGGTTGACGTCCAGTAACACGGGCACAGCGCAACGTTTTTTGAGTTCCGCCAGCGCTTGCGCGGATTCGGTGTTTCTCAGCGCCAGCGTGCCGTGGTAAAGCAGCGAAGGTGTGGCCGGAGGAATCTCTGCCGCGTTGATGAAATCATAGCTGCGTCCGGCCACGATGTCGTAGCGGGGTTCGCCGTGTTCGATGCTTACTTCGACTGTGCCGGTGGCCCGCCCCGAGTCAAGCTGCAATCCTTCGGTGCTCATGCCCCAGCGTTGCATGGCGGCGCGAATATCGGCGCCGGGATCGTCGTCGCCGACCCTGCTGATGAACAGCGGTGACTGACCGAAGGCCTGCAGATGCCAGGCCACGTTGAAAGGCGCGCCGCCAAGCACTGAGCTGCCGTCCGGAAACCGGTCAAAAAGCACTTCACCGAAAATAAACGGTTGTCGCTTGTCGTGCATCACGCGTCAGGGTATCCATTCTTCGGTTGCAGGCATAAAATGCACCAGGCCTTCCAGAATGCCGGCGCTGTAGTTGCCGTTCATGCCACGAAAGCCACCGCGCGCCGCATAGAACGCATCCATGGTCCCCGCAGCCCGGCTCAACTGCACCGCCTGCCGGCGCACCGCATCGCTGGCGTTGGCCACCAGGACTGACGGGATTTCGCTGCTCAATACCGCCAGATCATTACCGCTGTCGCCGGCGAACAGGGTGTTATCCGGTTTATGACCGGTTTTTTTCATCAGAAAGCGCAGCGCATGCAGTTTCGAGGCGTTTACGGGCAGAATGTCGAGGAGGCCGATCTGTCTGATGTCATCGATGCTCCAGATAATGTGCGAGGGAACTTTTTCGCCGGCAAGACGCCGCATCATGCGTTGTTGCAACTGCACGGCATCGATCGATACCGGCGCATAATAACTGCTCTTGAAGCGTCCCTGTTTCTGCGGCTCCTGTGCAGTCAGTTCCGGGATGTCCTCGAAAAGTGCGGTCAAAGCCAGGCCATCCATTTCGCCCCAGCTGGATGCCAGCTGCTCGTTCCAGTCCGGCCACGGGGTCCAGGCGCCATCCTCGATAGCGTAAATGCTGGTGCCAACGTCTCCAACCACGTAGTCCGGTCCTGGCAATTCGTATTCGGTGACCGCTTCCTCGACCAGCGCGCGATGCCTTCCGGTTACGTACGCGAGACGTACCTGCTCGCGTTCAGCGAGCGCGTGCAATCCTGGTCGCGCGCCCGGCGATTCCGGTTGCGGTCCGTTGGGTAGCAAGGTGCGGTCCAGGTCTGTGCATATCAGCAATCGATCAGGCATGGGAACTTGCCGGAGGCAGATCGGGGACCGTGCAGGCTTTGAGAAAATCGTAATGCGCGATAGCTTCCATGATGCCGGCGGCGAACGGACGTTTGGCAAAATAGATGCGCTGGAGGTCGGTGAGCTTGCCAAGTTCCTCTTCGTGCCGGTTTGCCACCACCGCGGCGAGCGTATTGCCGCGCATCATGTCCTCATCGGTGCCCGAGCCGCCGGCGGCGAGAATGTGTTCCAGCGGGATGCCCCACAGGTTTGCGAAGTAGCGCAGGGCAAGCCCCTTGGATGCACGCACCGGTACTATGTCGAGATACTGTCCGAAGGACACATAGGTATTCACCGCCAGGTCGGCCTGATGCAGCAGGCTGTGCAGCTCGTCGATCGACGGTGCCTTGCTCGGATCGATGTAGTAGCTGACCTTGAACCGGCTCTGGGCGTTCTTCGGTTGCAGCTCCAGGCCCGGCACCTCGGCGAGCGTCTGGCGCACCGCAGCGGCGTTCCACAGGTAGTTGATGTGCCGGCTCCAGGCCAGATCGGCCGTGAGCTGCGGGGCGTAATAGATTTCGGTGCCGACGCTGGTGATGAGCACGTCCGGCATCGGTATGCCGAAGCGTTTCATGACCCCCAGCGCCGACTCCAGCGCCCTGCCGGTGGCGATGCCGAAACTGATGCACTGGCGATTGCCGCGTATCAGGTTCAGGAGATCCGCCAACGCATCGGGATCACCGAGCAGGTTCTGGTCGAGGTCCGTGAACAGGGCGCGGTCGTGATACAGCATGGGACGACGCAACCGCGGCGCGCGCGGCAACTCGTGCCTGTGCTCGAGCAGGGGCCTGATGGTTTCCAGGTAATGCTGCGCGTGCGCGTTCCAGGAGTAATTGGCGTGCACGCCCTCGATGCCCTGCGACGAGAACTTGTGCCACAACGACGCATCCGACAGCAGTTTGAGCAGCGCCTTGGCAATGGCTTCCTTGTCCAGCGGATCGATGAGAATGCCGTTGTGGCAGGCCGCCACGATATCCTGCGGCCCCCCGTCCTCGGTGGCGACCAGCGGCAGTCCGCACGCCGCTGCCTCGATCAGCGTGAGGCCGAAGGGCTCGGTCAGCGCGGGATTGATGAACACGCCGCGCGATGCCGCCGCCAGGCGGTAGATGTCGGGCACTTCTTCCGGGCGATGTTTCTTCGGGTACGCGACCTTGCCGTAAAGATCGTATTGATCAATCAGCAACAGGATTTCCGTGAGCACGCCCTGTGATCCGCTTTCCATCTCATGAATATCGTCGCGGTTACCGGCAACGATGACCAGGTTCGCCGCATTCTGCAGGTCCTGCGATTCACCATAAGCCTTGATCAGTGTCGAAATATTCTTGCGTTCGTCAGGGCGCGACAACGCCAGAACCATCGGCTTGTCGGGATCGCGCAAAAAACGGTTGATCGCCGCTGCGATGGGTGGTTCCTGTGTGTCCCCCGAAGGCGGATAGAAATGCTCCAGATCCGTGCCCGGCGGAATGACCCGCATCTGTTCCGGCTGGTAATAATCATAAAGGGCATATTGCTCTTCAATTTCGTTATGCGTGCTTGCGATCACCAGTTCCGCGCTGCCGAGAACGTTCTCTTCGGCATCGATGCGACGCGCCATGTGATACTGCTGTTCGATTTCATCCGGCTTGACGCCCGCGGCGAGCAGGCGCCTGCGTTTAACCCGTCCGAGTGAATGGCCGGTGTGCACCAGCGGAACGCCGAGCAGAGCGGCGATGCGCGCGCCGACGTACCCCGCGTCCGCGTAATGGCTGTGAATAATGTCCGGTGTGCGGTCGACGTTGCCGAGATACTCGACGGCGTTATCCGCGAAGGTATCGAGATGATCCCAGAGTTCTTCCTTGCGGATATAGCCGTCGGGGCCGGCGTTGCGGCGGATAATGAAAGCGCCGTTGCCGATTGGTTCCTCGCCACGCGCATAATCCGCACTGACATGACTGTCGACGACGCGCCGCGTCAGCAGATCAACGCGCGCGACCTCGGGCAACCTGGCCAGGGCACGGGCGAGTTCCACCACGTAGCGTGTCTGTCCGCCGGTATCCGGATCTCTGCCGAGTTCCATGTCATGCGCCCGGATGAGTCCGTGCACACTGATCAGTACCAGGTAAAGACCGTTGCTGTCTGCTTGTGCATTCATATGGCTTAATGATAGCGCAGCATCGTTTCGCTTGCTTTTCGATGCAGGCAGTGTTCGCGGACCAGTCTAACGTATGCTGCCGCCGAATTCGAATCCGCCTCGCGCGAGTTCACGCAGAACACCAGAGGTTGCAACAGCACGAGCTCCACGCACGGCTGCTCAGCACATGCGATGGACTAATCGTTGTCCCGCTTCAGCAAGCCGATTAATGCGACGGCCGCGTTCGACAAAGTCCGGTCGCGGTGATAGACAACGCCCAGCTCGCGTTGCAACGAAAGTGCCGCAACCGGAAGTTCCTGCAGCTGTTCATCGAGCATGGTGGTCGGCAACAGACTCCAGCCCATGCCGACGGAAACCAGCATTTTGATGGTTTCGAGGTAGTTGGTTGATAGTACGATATCCAGCTCCAGCCCCAGCCGGGTGAATTCCCGCTCCGCAATCTGGCGCGTATAGGTGCTGCTCGCGGGGAGTATTGCAGCATGCCGCGCCAGCTCATCCAGGCTGACGGTTCGCAGGCGCGCAAGCGCATGATCACGGGATACGACAATCGCCAGTGGATCAGGCCAGATGGGGTCGAGTGCAAGGTTGGGCAGCGGTTGCGGGGGCAGTGTGACAATACCCAGTTCCAGTTCACCCTGTTCAACGGCCTGACAGGCGGCTTCCGAATCCATGAAACCGATGTCCATGCGCACCTGCGGATAGCGATTGATGAAAGCCTTCAGCGCCGTCGGCAGGCGATGCAGGCCGATGTGGTGGCTGGTGCCGAAACGCAGGCTGCCGTGAATCTTCCCCGACAGGTTGGACACAGCACGCAGGCTGTCCTCGAGTTCGACAAGAATGTTGCGCGCCCGCGGCAGCAGCTCGCGGCCGGCGTCCGTGAGCGCGACAGTGCGCCCGATACGGTCGAACAACCGGGTCTCGAGTTCCGCTTCGAGAGCGGCGATGCGCTTGCTGACCGCGGGCTGGGTCAGAAACAGGCGCGAGGCCGCCAGCGAAAACGAACCGCTTTCGGCGACAGCGAGAAAAGCCTTCAAGGCAGCAATGTCCATCGCGCAACGACGCTATCTATTCCTGAAAAGTATAAAAACCATGAAAAATATGAATTTGAGTAATTAGTATAGCGATCGTACGATATTGCGCAATCTGGAGGCAGGCATGAGCGGAAGAACCCTTTACGACAAGCTTTGGGATGCACATCTGGTGCGCGAGGACAGCGACGGCACTGCACTCATATATATAGATCGCCATCTGGTCCACGAAGTGACCTCCCCGCAGGCGTTCGAGGGTTTGCGTCTGGCAGGGCGAAAACCGTGGCGCAGCCGCTCGATTCTGGCAGTGCCTGACCACAATGTTCCCACCATCCACCGTGAACGCGGGGTGGCTGGCATTGACGACCCCGTATCGCGCATCCAGGTCGAAACGCTGGATCAGAACTGCAGCGATTTCGGCATTACCGAGTTTCATATGGATGATATACGGCAGGGTATCGTGCATGTCATCGGACCGGAACAGGGGGCGACGCTGCCTGGCATGACGGTGGTGTGCGGCGACTCCCACACTTCGACGCATGGCGCTTTTGGTGCGTTGGCGTTCGGTATCGGGACTTCCGAAGTCGAACACGTGCTCGCGACCCAGTGCCTGATCCAGAAGAAGTCGAAAAACATGCTGGTCCGGGTCGACGGCGAGGCTACGGCCGGTGTGACCGCCAAGGATATCGTGCTGGCGATTATCGGCGAAATCGGCACTGCGGGCGGCACCGGTTATGCCATCGAGTTCGCGGGCGCCGCGATAGAAGCGCTTTCTCTGGAAGGCCGCATGACGGTTTGTAACATGGCCATCGAGGCAGGCGCGCGCGCCGGTATGGTGGCGGTGGATCAGAAGACCATTGATTATGTCGCCGGTCGTCCTTTCGCGCCGCGAGCCGAACAGTGGGAGCAGGCGGTCACGCACTGGCGAACGTTGAAAAGCGACCCCGATGCTGAATTCGATCGCGTCGTTACCCTGCAAGCGGCTGATATTCGTCCCCAGGTGACCTGGGGCACTTCGCCGGAAATGGTCACGTCCATAGACGGCAGGGTACCTGATCCGGCACAGGAAGCGGACACGGTAAAACAGACCGGCATGCGCAAGGCGCTGGAATATATGGGCATCCAGCCAGGGATGGCAATTGCGGACATCAAGCTGGATCGCGTTTTCATCGGTTCCTGCACCAATTCGCGGATCGAAGATCTGCGCGCCGCCGCGGCTGTCGCCAGGGGACGCAAAGTGGCGCCCGGTATCCGCCAGGCGATGGTGGTGCCCGGTTCAGGGCTGGTCAAGAAACAGGCGGAAGACGAGGGACTGGACAGGATTTTTATCGAGGCGGGTTTCGAGTGGCGGGAGCCGGGCTGTTCCATGTGTCTGGCGATGAACGCTGATCGGCTTGAGCCGGGTGAGCGCTGTGCCTCGACTTCGAACCGTAATTTCGAAGGACGTCAGGGCGCAGGCGGGCGCACCCACCTGGTGAGCCCCGCAATGGCCGCGGCAGCGGCGATCGCCGGTCATTTCGTCGATGTCAGGGATCTGGTTTGAATCGCGCCGGACCAGTCGGTGCAGAATATTGAAAGCGAGCGGCACTATGGAAAAATTTGAAACACTGGATGCGATTGTAGCGCCATTGGACCGACCCAACGTCGATACCGACGCCATTATTCCCAAACAGTACCTGAAGTCTGTTAAACGCAGCGGGTTCGGTCCCAACCTGTTCGACGACTGGCGTTATCTTGAGCCCGGCG
Source organism: Thiogranum sp. (assembly GCA_024102665.1). GTDB lineage: Bacteria > Pseudomonadota > Gammaproteobacteria > DSM-19610 > DSM-19610 > Thiogranum. Next base: position 14,763 of record JAGFJP010000159.1, read on the forward strand.
AGCCCGGCCAGGACTACAGCAAACGCAAGCTCAAACCAGATTTCGTGCTCAATCAGCCACGTTATCGCGACGCGCGCATCTTGCTCGCACGCGAGAATTTCGGTTGCGGTTCCTCCCGCGAACATGCGGTCTGGGCGCTGGAGGATGCCGGCTTCCGTGTTGTCATTGCGCCCAGCTTTGCGGATATCTTTTTCAACAACTGTTTCAAGAACGGGGTGCTGCCGATTGTGCTCGACGCAGCGATTCTGGACAGGCTGTTTGCGCAGGTCGAGGCAACTCCGGATTACCGTCTGGTGGTCGACCTCGAACACCAGACCATCACCACGCCTGACGGCGAGAAATTGTCCTTCGCGGTGGATGAGTTCCGCAAGTACTGCCTGCTGAACGGCCTGGATGATATCGGGCTGACAATGCAGCACGCGGACGAAATCAGGGCCTACGAAGCACGACGCAAAACAGAGGCGCCCTGGCTGTTTGCGTGAGATCGATTTGCTGCAGCGGACGGAAAGCCCGCGGTGCAGACTTAACAAGGCGCGGAGTCGTACTTAAACAAACGGGAGTTCAGGGCTGATCGTATGACCAGAAAAATACTTGTTTTACCCGGCGATGGCATCGGTCCGGAAATTGTCGCCGAAGCTGTGAAAGTGCTGGAGAAGCTGGTGGCCGAAGGGGTTGAACTGGAGCTTGAGTTCGGGCTCATTGGTGGCGCGGCTTATGACGCCGAAGGACACCCGCTCCCGCCAGGCACGTTGGCCTCCGCGCGCGCGGCGGATGCAGTGCTGCTGGGCGCGGTGGGCGGGCCCCGGTACGAGCAGCTTGACCGCGCCTTGCGACCCGAACAGGGATTGCTGGGACTGCGGGCGGAACTCGAGCTGTTTGCCAACCTGCGCCCCGCCATTCTATATCCGCAGCTGGCGGACGCCTCGACGCTCAAGCCCGGGGTCGTCGCGGGGCTGGATATCATGATTGTGCGCGAGTTGACCGGGGGCATCTATTTCGGCCAGCCGCGGGGCATCCGCGTGCTCGAAAACGGCGAGAAGGAGGGTTTCAACACCCTCGTGTACAGGGAGTCGGAAATCGAGCGCATCGGTCGTTCGGCGTTCGAAATCGCGCGCAAACGCGGCAAGAAACTTTGCTCCGTGGACAAGGCGAACGTGCTTGAAGTGACCGAGTTGTGGCGTCAGGTCATGACACGCCTTGCAAGGGACTATCCCGACGTCGAGCTGAGCCATATGTATGTTGACAATGCTGCCATGCAGCTGGTGCGTGCACCTAAACAGTTCGACGTGATAGTAACCACCAATATGTTCGGCGACATCCTGTCCGATGCGGCGGCGATGCTGACAGGGTCCATCGGCATGTTGCCGTCGGCATCGCTCGATGCGAATGCCAAGGGCATGTACGAGCCCATCCATGGCTCTGCGCCGGACATTGCCGGTCGCGGTGTTGCGAATCCGTTGGCAACCATTCTGTCGGTCGCTATGATGCTGCGTTACACTCTGGGCTTGCCCGATCAGGCCCGGCGCATCGAGACGGCTGTTGGCACAGTGCTCGATCGGGGATTACGGACTGCGGATATCGCCGCGGCCGGCGAGTCCGCTGTCGGCACCTCGGAGATGGGCGATGCCGTGATTGCGGCACTTTAGGGAATCCGGCTGACGCAAGGATGCGGTGCGACCGGACCCCTGAACAGTTTCATTCCGGTCTTCCAGCCCGGGCGGGGTTCCCCGGCAACATTTAGTGTGTTTTCGCGACAAGCGAGTTTCGTGGAAAATTGAGGAGCTGTAATGAGTCGTACATTTGATGTTGCCGTTGTTGGCGCTACCGGTGCGGTCGGGGAAGCCATGATGGAAATCCTCGAGCAACGGAAATTCCCGGTGGGTGAACTTTATCCACTGGCCAGCGAGCGTTCCGCGGGTAGCAAAGTGAGTTTCAGGGGTAAACTGCTCACTGTGCGCAACCTGGCCGAGTTCGACTTTTCCAGGGTGCAGATCGGCTTGTTTTCCGCAGGCGCTTCGGTGTCGGAAATCTATGCTCCGAAAGCTGCCAGTGCCGGCTGCGTCGTCATCGACAACACTTCGCAGTTTCGTTATGACGCGGAGATCCCGCTGGTGGTGCCAGAGGTGAATCCGCAAAAGATCGCCGAGTACAAGGCGCACGGTATTATCGCAAATCCCAACTGCTCGACGATCCAGATGCTGGTGGCGCTAAAGCCGATCTATGATGCAGTGGGCATCACACGTATCAATGTCTGCACCTACCAGGCAGTATCCGGTACCGGCAAGGAAGCTATTGAGGAACTGGCGAAACAAACTGCCAACCTGCTGAATGCAAAGCCAGTTGAGGCCGAGGTGTATCCAAAACAGATCGCATTCAACGTGCTGCCGCATATCGATGTATTTCTGGACAACGGCTACACCAAGGAAGAAATGAAAATGGTGTGGGAGACGCGGAAGATCATGGGAGATGACAGCATCCAGGTCAACCCGACGGCGGTCCGTGTGCCGGTGTTCTTCGGTCACTCGGAAGCGGTGCATATCGAAACGCGTGACAAGATGACGGCGCAACAATGCAGAGACTTGCTCGCTGGCGCGCCCGGTGTGGTTGTGATGGATGAGCGCAGGGATGGCGGCTATCCGACCGCAGTGACCGAAGGTGCGAATCACGACCCGGTTTACGTCGGTCGTATACGCGAAGATATCTCCCATCCCAAAGGTTTAGATTTGTGGGTCGTCGCCGATAATGTGCGCAAAGGGGCAGCCCTCAACAGTATCCAGATTGCTGAAATACTGATAAAAAACTACCTCTGAACGCCTCAGATTCAGGAGACGGTTTGGAGGGCTGCCGGTTGTGGGAACGGTCCGGTCGGGAGAACCACCGGGTTCGCGATCTCGGGTGCGAACGAGGGAAAAAGGGGACTTTTATGTTCAGGAAATCGGCCTTGGCAATGGCAATGCTGGGCACTTTGACCACAGGAAATGTGGTTGCTCTGGGACTCGGGGAGATCCAGCTTGGGTCGGCACTCAATCAACCGTTGCAAGCAGAGGTTGAGCTGCTTTCCGCCACGCCGGCAGAGTTGAATGAACTCAAAGTCGACATCGGATCATCTCAAGCTTTTGAAAATGCGGGTCTCGAGCGTCCCCTGTTTCTTACCAAGCTCAAATTCGACGTAAGCAGGAACGCGGAAGGCAAGCCGGTTGTAAAAATTACCAGCCGGGATGTTGTGCGCGAACCTTTCCTGGATTTCCTGCTCGAGGTCTCCTGGAGCAAAGGCCGTCTGTTGCGCGAGTATACCGTTCTCATCGATCCGCCGGTTACCATGCCTGCCCCCGCGCCCGTACCGCGGGCGCGGATGACGCAAGCCTCCGGTGGCGCCAGTCAACCGGTCGCGCCGTCCTCTCGCGTTAGCCATACCGCAATTATGCCGCCCGTTTCCGTATCTCCTTCGGAGTACCAGACCCGGCGCAACGATACCCTTTGGCAGGTCGCACAGGAGGTGCGTCCGGATTCCGGTGTCAGCATGGAACAAACCATGCTCGCATTGTTACGGACCAATCCTGAAGCTTTCTCCGATAGCAACATCAATAATCTCAAGGCCGGGTACATTCTGCGTGTACCTGACCGCGCTGAAATGACATCGATCAGTAAGGCCGAGGCGTTGCGCGAAAGTCGTGCGCAGTATGCTGCCTGGCGCGAAGAACGAGCTGAGGCGGCCGGTCAGCCGGCTGATTCGACCGATGTCCCGGTGACAAGCGTCGATGCTGGAACAGAGCGCGGAGCGCATTTGCAGCTGGTTGCACCAGACCTGTCCGAGACCGGTTCCGCCGGGGGCGGCGCCGAACAGGGCAATCAACTCGATTTGATTCAGCGTGACCTGATGATGGCCAACGAAGCGCTGGAGGCGGAACGTCGGCGGGGTGACGAATTATCGGGTCGGATGGCCGTGTTGGAGGAGCAGATCCGCAACATGCAGCGTCTCATCCAGCTCAAGGATGACGAGCTCGCCCAATTGCAGGCGCAAGCCGCCGGTGATGCGGTAACGGAAACACAGGCAGACGTGACGGAGTCCGGCGTCGATACGATGGCGACCGCCGCGCAAGAGGATGGCATTGCAGTCGCCGAGGCGGAAGCTGGTGGTGAAGTAGTTGCCGATGCGGCTGAGATGTCTGTTGACGATGCCCCGGTCGAGGCTGATACCGAGGCCGAGGCCGGTACCCCGCTTGCCGCTGATACTGTCGACGCTGCAACCACCCCCGATGCGCTGTCCTCGATACCGATGGAAGCAGATGCAGTCGAAGAAACAATGCCGACGTTCGAGCCGGAGACGTCAGCGGAATCCGCGCCGGTCGTACCCGCCACCGCAACCACCCCGGGATTTGTTGAACAACTGCTGGCTAAGCCGCTGTGGCTGGGCGCAGGCGGGGTCTTGCTGGCGTTGCTGGCGTTCTTCGGTCTGCGCCGGAAGCGGGGCAGCGAAACCGGATTCCAGGAAAGTATTCTGCAGGCGTCACAGGCACGTTCATTGGCGGCGGACAGTGAGATCAGCCATGCGTCCAGCCCGGACAGAGCAGGGGATTCCAACGAAACCTCGCTGCTGTCGGAGTTTGCTGTCAGCGACATGGGGTCTCTCAGGCACGGAGGCGAAGCAGATCCTCTGGCCGAGGCGGACGTGTACCTGGCCTACGGGCGTTTCCAGCAAGCGGAAGATTTGATCAGGGATGCATTGGAGAACAATTCCGATGACGAGAACCTGAATCTGAAGCTGCTGGAGGTTTACCTCGCTGCGAAAAACCAGTCGGCTTTCGATGCGCACGCGCAGGGTATCCTGGCGCGTCTGGAAAACGGTAGCGATCCGATGTGGGAGAAGGTCGCCGAGATGGGCCGTGAACTCAGTCCGGAAAATCCGCTTTATCAATCCGGCGGTGCGGAATCCGGTAACGCGGAGGAGCTGGAAGACATCGATCTTTTCGGCGAGGAAGGCAGCTTTGATGTGGCCGAGCCAGTCGAACGGCTGGATACGGAAACCGCAGAGAAGGCGTTCGGCGAAGAAGATGATCGCGGTCTGGACTTCGACATTGGTCTGCCGATGGAGGGCGAGGAAGCCAGGAGCGAGTATCAGCCCGATAGTGTGGAATTCACTCCACCGGAGGTTGCTTCAGGGCCGGAATTCGACATGGACAGCGTTGAACCCGACGCGATTGAACAGGAATATGCTCTGGGTTTCGATCTGGAAGATTTCGATCTTGGCGGTGAGGAAGAGGGCGCGGCAGGAGATGGCCAGCTGACCGACCTCGACGAGGTTTCTACCAAGCTGGATCTGGCGCGTGCCTACATTGATATGGGCGACCCGGACGGCGCCAGGAATATCCTCGACGAAGTCCTCGAGGAAGGTAGCGATGATCAGAAGACCGAAGCCAGGGAAATCATGGAACAGATCTCCTGAATCAAACGGCGTTAGAGAATAAAAAATCCCCGCGACAACGGGGATTTTTTATTTCCGCCGTTTTTATACCGGGGCAGGCAAAATAGTTATACTTACCTGATTGTTCAACCATGGCCCGGCAGATAGTCACGTGGATTTTCCCGCTCCATTGTTCCCCGCCGCCATGCTCTGGTTCGCGAACCTTTTGCTGGCGGTGGTTGCGGTCGCAGCGCTTTGGCGGGCGCAGCTGCGCCTGATCCTGGAGAACCGGTTCGCACACGTTTTTTTCGGTGCCTGTGTCGTTATCCTGATGTTGTGGAATACGGGTGTGGGTGTGCTGCCGGCACTGAATTTCCATTTGCTGGGCTTGACTGCGGTAACCTTGATGTTTGGCTGGGCTTACGCGGTCCTGGCAGTATTGCTGGTGGCGATCGGGACCGTTATCAACCAGGGCGGAGCCTGGGAAAGCCTTGGATTGAATGCACTGGTTACCGGTTGCATACCCGTAGCCGTTACACAAATGATGCTTCAATTCGCGCAGAAACGGTTGCCTCACAACTTCTTTGTTTACGTATACGTCAATGGTTTTCTGGCAGCGGGCATTTCCATTGTTGCCGTTTGCTGTGTCGGCGCTGCATTGATGCTGATCGCGGACACCGGAAGTGCCGGTTGGCTGAGATACCAGTTCTATCCGTACCTTCCTTTGATATCGTTCTCCGAGGCGATCACAAACGGCATGGTGATTACCGCTCTGGTAGCCTTGCGGCCCGCCTGGGTGGCGAGTTTCGATGATAATCTCTACCTGCGGGGCAAATAGATTCGGCGGATTTGGATGCGATATGCCTGTGGAGTTGAATACGACGGGAGTGGTTTTTCCGGTTGGCAAAGCCAGCCGCACGCCCGTTCCGTGCAAGCCGATGTGGAAGCCGCTCTGTCCAGGGTGGCGGACCATCAGGTCACTGTCTGTTGCGCCGGGCGTACGGATGCCGGTGTGCATGCCACGGCACAGGTTATCCACTTTGAAAGCGACGCCCGGCGCAGCTCGCGCTCCTGGGTACTGGGCACCAATGCCAACCTGCGCCACGATGCGCGCCTGTTATGGATCAGGGAAGTCGAAGATGGGTTTCACGCCCGGTTTTCGGCACTGGCGCGGAGTTACCGTTACGTCATTCTGAATCGTGATGTGCCAAGCGCGCTGATGCGACAGCGCGCGGCCTGGACGCACCGGCCGCTGGACGAAAACCACATGCGTGAGGGGGCGAAATACCTCCTGGGTGAAAAGGATTTTTCCTCGTTTCGTGCCATGGCCTGCCAGGCCAGGAGTCCTGTGCGAACGATTCTACGCCTGGACATCATCCGCACTGGCAACTATCTCTACCTCGACGTGGAGGCCAACGCTTTCCTGCATCACATGGTAAGAAATATCGCCGGCGTGCTGATGGCAGTCGGTCGCGGGGACCGGCAGCCGGAATGGGTTCAGGATATCCTGGATAAGCGCGACCGCACCCAGGGCGGGGTCACTGCCCCGCCTCAAGGGCTTTATTTGGTCGGCGTTCGCTATCCGGACAGGTTCGGAATCGCACCTGCAGGGGCCCTCCCCGCATTCGCATAACGGCGAATCAGGTGGCCAACATCCCGCATCTGGCCGGTTTCTGCTAGGATACGCGTTCTACGTCATCTGTACTGTCAGTCGTTATGCGGACCCGCGTGAAAATCTGTGGAATTACCCGGCGCGAAGATGCGCAGGTGGCGGCCGGGGCGGGGGCGGACGCCATCGGCCTGGTATTTTATGAAAACAGTCCGCGGTACGTGGAGATCGCCCGGGCGCGGGACATTTGCGCTGCGCTGCCGCCGTTCGTGAGCGTGGTCGGATTGTTTGTCAACGCCCCGCGTGAAGCGGTGCAGTCAGTGCTGGACGCGGTGCCGATTGATCTGCTGCAGTTTCACGGTGATGAGTCCGCAGCGTCCTGTGAGGGATTCGGTCGGCCATATATCAAGGCGATCGCTATGCGACCTGGTCTCGATCCCGTCCCCGGCATGCTCGCGCATCCGGAAGCGTCGGGCTTCCTGCTGGACGCCTACCAGCCTGAACGGTATGGCGGTGGCGGCGAGGCCTTTGACTGGAGTACGGTGCCTGAACTCAGACACCGGCCATTGATTCTGGCCGGTGGATTGACACCGGAGAACGTAACGCAGGCGATCCGCCTGACCCGGCCCTTCGCCGTGGATGTCAGTAGCGGCGTCGAAATCGACAAAGGTATCAAATCCGCAGAGCGGATCGACGCATTTATGCGAGGTGTGGAACGTGGTGATGCAAGCCAAGCAAGCCAATGAAAGCGCGTTGACAGATTTGCCGGACGCCAACGGTCACTTCGGTCCGTATGGCGGCTGTTTTGTCGCGGAAACCCTGATGCAACCACTCCAGGAACTGCGCATCGCCTATGAACAATACTCCCGTGATCCTGATTTTCAGGCGGAGCTGGAAGCTGATCTGAAACATTTCGTCGGCCGTCCGTCGCCGCTTTACCATGCTGAACGCTGGAGCCGGCAGCTCGGTGGTGCGCAGATCTACCTGAAACGCGAAGACCTCAATCACACCGGTGCGCACAAGATCAATAATACCGTCGGCCAGGCGCTGCTCGCGAAACGGATGGGGAAGAAACGCGTGATTGCGGAAACCGGCGCAGGCCAGCATGGTGTTGCGACTGCCACGGTAGCTGCCCGCTTCGGCATGGAATGTGTCGTCTACATGGGCGCGGAGGACATCAAGCGCCAGTCGGTCAATGTCTACCGCATGCGTCTGCTCGGCGCACGGGTCGAATCCGTGGAATCCGGATCCCGAACCCTAAAGGATGCGCTGAACGAAGCCATGCGGGACTGGGTGACGAACGTCGATGACACGTTCTATATCATCGGCACGGTCGCCGGACCGCATCCTTACCCGGTAATGGTGCGCGACTTCCAGACGGTTATCGGCCGCGAGGCCCGCGAACAGGTGCTGCAACAGACAGGACGTTTGCCGGATGCGCTGATCGCCTGTGTAGGCGGGGGCTCGAATGCGATCGGGCTGTTCTACCCGTTCCTGGAAGACAAGGACGTGGCGATCTATGGCGTCGAGGCCGGCGGCGACGGCATCGAAACCGGCAGGCATGCGGCACCGCTGTGCGCCGGTCGCCCGGGCGTGCTTCATGGTAACCGCACTTACCTGATGGAGGATACGGACGGTCAGATCATCGAGACGCATTCGGTTTCGGCCGGACTCGATTACCCCGGAGTTGGTCCCGAGCATGCGTGGTTGAAGGATTGCGGGCGTGTCCGCTACGTATCGGTCACTGACAAGCAGGCGCTGGAGGCTTTCCACGAGCTGACACGGACCGAGGGCATTATGCCGGCCCTGGAATCGAGCCACGCACTGGCATACGCAAAACAACTTGCGCCAACGCTTGACAAGGATCGTATCCTGGTCGTGAACCTGTCAGGTCGTGGCGACAAGGACATCAATACCGTGGCGGCACTGGAAGGAATCAGGATATGAGTCGTATTGCCGCGCAGTTCGAGTCGCTGCGGGAACGCGGACGCAAGGCCCTGATCCCCTACATCACAGCGGGCGATCCGCATCCGGAAGTCACGGTGCCCCTGATGCACGCTCTGGTCGAGGCCGGTGCGGACATCCTCGAGCTGGGTGTGCCGTTTTCGGATCCCATGGCGGATGGACCAGTTATCCAGGCGGCTTGTGAGCGGGCACTAAAACACCACGTGAGCCTCACGCGCGTTATTGATATGGTGCGCGCTTTCAGGGAGCGGGATCAGTATACGCCGGTCGTGTTGATGGGCTATCTGAACCCGATCGAGGTCATGGGCTATGAAACTTTTGCGCAGACGGCGCGCGAAGCCGGTGTCGACGGCGTACTGACTGTCGATCTGCCGCCCGAGGAATCGCACGATCTGGTGCATTGCCTCAAGGCGCAAAAGCTTGATCCGATTTTTCTTTGCGCTCCCAACAGTGACGCTGATCGCATCCGGCAGATGTCGGAACTGGGCGGCGGTTTCCTTTATTATGTTTCGTTCAAAGGCGTCACCGGCGCCAATCGTCTGGATGTGCAGTCGGTACGCGACAAGCTTGCACAGATCCGCGCCGAAACCGACATGCCTGTCGGCGTCGGTTTCGGTATCCGCGATGCGGCATCCGCGGCGAGCATTGCGGCGTTTTCCGATGCCGTCGTAGTGGGTAGCGCGCTGGTAAAACGCATTGCAGATCTCGCCGAACGCCCTGATCAGATTGTTGCAAGGGCGCCGGAAATTATTGCCGAGATGCGTAAAGCGATAGATCAGGCCACGGTCGCCAGGGCGTCGTGACAGAGAAGACCTTCCGGCGGTTATATAGAATGCATCGTTCAGGAAACAAACAATGAGCTGGTTTGAAAAACTGATGCCCTCGCGCATCAGAACTGAAGCTAAAGGCAAACGCACTGTGCCTGAGGGCCTGTGGAGCAAGTGCCCCTCGTGCGACGCTGTGCTCTACCGCGTCGAACTGGAGCGCAATCAGGACGTTTGTCCGAAGTGCGATCATCATTCCCGCATCGGCGCGCGCCGCCGGCTCGATCTGTTTCTTGACGCCGAGCCGCGCGAGGAAATAGGGGCCGAAGTGCAACCGGCTGACCCCCTCAAATTCAGGGACAGCAAGAAATACAGTGATCGCATCAAGCAGGCGCAAAAGAGTACCGGCGAAACGGACGCTCTGGTGGTGATTCGGGGTCAGGTCGAAGCGGTCCCGCTGGTCGCCGCTGCATTCGAATTCAGTTTCATGGGCGGGTCCATGGGCGCGGTGGTGGGTGAGCGCTTTGTGCGCGCCGTCAATGTATGTCTCGAGCAGCATATTCCGCTGGTGTGTTTCTCCGCCAGCGGCGGTGCGCGGATGCAGGAAGCGCTGTTTTCGCTGATGCAAATGGCCAAGACAAGCGCAGCGCTGGCGCGCCTTTCGAAGGCGGGTATTCCTTTCGTTTCTGTTATGACCGACCCGACCATGGGCGGCGTTTCCGCGAGCCTTGCCATGCTCGGCGATATCAATATCGCCGAGCCGAGAGCGCTGATCGGGTTCGCCGGACCGCGAGTCATTGAGCAGACAGTGCGCGAGACCTTGCCTGAAGGGTTCCAGCGCAGTGAATTCCTGCAGGATCACGGTGCCATCGACATGATCATCGATCGCCGTGAACTGCGCGAGCGAATCGCTTCGGTGCTGGCTATGCTCACCCATCAGGCGCCGGTTGCCTGATCTGATCCGGCGGCCGATGCTGTCTGAAAACGCTTCCTCGGACGCGCGGCGTTGATGGGCTCTCAAAACCCCCGCTTCAATTCGCTCGACCAATGGTTGCAGTGGCAGGAAACGCTGCATCCTTCCGCCATAGACCTGGGGCTGGAGCGTGTCGAGCGTGTCGCCGAGCGGCTGGATTGCCGCAATCCGGGCAGCCTGGCTATTACTGTCGGCGGCACCAATGGCAAAGGATCGGCGCTGGCGATGCTGGAGGCGATCCTGCTAAGGGCCGGTTACCGGGTCGGCTGCTATACCTCGCCTCACCTGTTTCTGTACAACGAAAGGTTGCGGCTGCAGGGTGAACCTGTTCCCGACGCAACGTTATGTGACGCATTCGATCGCGTCGACAAGGCGCGTGGCGACATTTCGCTGACCTATTTCGAATTCGGCACACTTGCGGCGCTGGATATCATGCGACAGGAGCAGCCAGACGTTGCGCTGCTCGAGGTCGGTCTAGGTGGACGCCTTGATGCCGTGAACATCGTCGACGCGGACGCGGCGGTGCTTACCAGCATTGGCATAGATCACACCGACTGGCTGGGTCCGGACCGTGAATCCATAGGCAGGGAGAAGGCCGGTATCTTCCGCGCTGGAAAACCGGCGATCTGCGGAGATGCCAGTCCGCCGCAGAGTGTGCGCGATGAAGCACGGCGGCTGGGCGCCGATCTGCGCGTGTTGGGCGCCGATTACAGGTTGCAGGAAAGCGCGCGGGGTTGGCACTGGCAGGGCAGACACAGCCGCTTTCGCGATTTACCCAGGCCGGCACTGGCGGGGGCGCATCAGCTGGCAAATGCAGCGAGCGTCCTGATGGTTCTGGAAATGCTTGGCGAGCAGTTGCCGGTATCGCGGGAAGCCATTGAATCCGGATTGAAATGGGTCGCGTTGCCCGGTCGTATCCAGAAAATCAACGGTCGGGTGGAACAGGTACTGGATGTATCTCATAATGCGCAAGCCGCGCTGGCCCTCGCCGACACGCTGAGGCATATGCCGGCGGCAGGACGAACCTATGCCGTGATGGGTATGATGAAGGACAAGAATGTACAATCCTTCGTGAGCGCGCTGCAGGCGGAAATCGCCGGTTGGTATGCGGTTGGCCTGGAGCCGGAGAGGGCGAGCAAGCCGCAGCAGCTCGCGGCGGATATCCGGACGGTGGTCGGTGCTGCGCCTGTCGCGTGCTGTGCCTCGGTCGATGAGGCGATAGATAGGCTTCGCGGCACGGTCAAACCTGGAGACAGGATACTGATCTGCGGTTCTTTCCACACGGTGGCAGAATGGGCTTTGCGCAAGCCGGAATTTGACTGACGGAATACTATGGATTTTCTATTGAAACAACGGCTGGTCGGCGCCATCGTGCTGGTCGCTCTCGGCGTGATTTTCATACCGATGCTGCTGGAGGGGCCGGATGAAACCCTGGTGCCGAAGATGGAAGAGCTGCCGGAGTTCGCCGATCCACGCCCCGGTGAACCATTCGAGGCGTTTCCGTCTTCCGGCGCAATGAGTGACGAGCCCGAGACTTCGGTGGTCACGGAGGAAGCGCCGTCGGAGCCGGATCTGCCCGAAACGGCTCCCGAGCCGGAACCCGCTCTGCTCCCGGAGACGGCCGCTTCGGCGCAAACTGAATCCACGCCTCCACCGGAAGTCGCGTCCCCCGCGACCACCGCTACCCAGGCTGCTGAACCCGGACCGCTGGGAAGCTGGGTGGTTCAGGTAGGCAGTTTTTCCAGCCAGCAGAATGCATTGGTGTTGCGTGACAAGCTCCGCGAGGGCGGCTTTCCCACCCAGGTTGAAAAGGTTCAGGTCGACAGTAAAACCCACTATCGCGTGCGGGTAGGTCCGTTTCTGGAGCGCGCCGAAGCTGACCGCAATCAGCGTCAACTGAGTGACAAGTTCAGTCTCACGGCGCGCGTGCTGTCCTACCCCTGATTTTCCGGTCGCTATCGGTACTGTGCTTCGAGTAAAATAACGTGATGCATTCAGATGACTGGCGGGACGCCGGAAGACAATACGGATCTTTGTCTTGATCTGGGCAGATTTTTTTCTGCTGGCGATTATCGCGATATCCGCGTTGCTCAGTTTGTGGCGGGGCTTCGTCAGGGAGGCATTGTCGCTGGCAAGCTGGATCGCGGCGCTGTGGGTCGCGATACTTTTTTTCGAGGAACTCGGCGACTGGCTTGGACGCTGGATAGACACGCCATCGATGCGCGAGGTGACGGGGTTCACCATTCTTTTCGTCACTACCGTGCTACTCGGCGGCCTGGTCAATTACCTCGCCGGGCAACTGGTCAGCAAGACGGGATTGACTGCGACCGACCGCGCTCTTGGCATCCTGTTTGGCGTCGCGCGCGGGGTGGTGATCGTGGCAGTCCTCGTGTTGCTGGCAGGCTTGACGACAGTACCCCAGGATCCGTGGTGGAGCGAATCGTTGTTACTGCGGCACTTTCAGGATATGGCGATATGGTTACGCGGCTTCTTGCCGCCAGATATCGCACAACACATTCACTACTGATGCTCAAGGGTTAACGCTGTGTGTGGCATAGTCGGCATTGTTTCCAACGAGGCGGTCAACCAGTCGATCTACGACGCATTGACTGTCTTGCAGCACCGGGGCCAGGACGCCGCCGGCATTATCACCTGCGACGGCAACAGACTTTATCTGCGCAAGGACAACGGCCTGGTGCGCGATGTATTCCATACGCGCCATATGCTGCGTCTGCGTGGCAACATGGGTATCGGTCATGTGCGTTATCCCACGGCTGGTTGCGAAAGTTCTGCCGAAGCCCAGCCGTTTTACGTCAATTCTCCCTATGGCATCAGCCTGGCGCATAACGGTAATCTCATCAACGCGGAAGAACTCAGGGACAACCTGTTTCGCGAGGATCTGCGCCATATCAACACCGATTCGGATTCAGAGGTCCTGTTGAATGTGCTCGCCCACGAGCTGCAAAGCCGCGGCAAATTGCATATCGACGAGGAAGATATTTTTGCCGCCGTGGCGGGCGTGCACCGTCGCTGTCAGGGTGCTTACGCTGCGGTCGCAATGATTACCGGTTACGGTGTCCTGGCGTTCAGGGATCCTTTCGGTATTCGTCCCCTGGTATACGGGCGCCGCAAAACGCCGCAGGGAACCGATTACATGGTTGCCTCGGAAAGTGTGGCGCTGGATTCCCTTGGTTTCAAACTGGTCGGGGACGTGCTGCCCGGCGAGGCCGTCTTTATCCGCCACGACGGTACCATGGTGGTTCGCCAGTGCGCCGAACACACCCGCTATACGCCGTGCATATTCGAACACGTGTATCTGGCCCGCCCTGATTCCATCATCGACAACGTCTCGGTCTACAAGGCGCGGCTGCGCATGGGCGAGACCCTGGCTGAGAAAATCCGCAGGCAACGTCCGGACCACGATATCGATGTGGTGATTCCGATTCCGGATACCAGCCGCACCGCGGCGCTGCAGCTGGCGAACAACCTGGGGGTGAAGTACCGCGAGGGCTTCATCAAGAACCGTTACATCGCACGCACCTTCATCATGCCCGGCCAGCAGCAGCGCAAGAAATCGGTGCGGCAGAAACTGAACGCTATCGACCTTGAGTTCAAGGGCAAAAATGTCATGCTGGTCGATGATTCGATCGTGCGTGGCACCACTTCCCAGCAAATTATCCAGATGGCGCGCGAGGCCGGCGCCAGGAAAGTATATTTCGCCTCGGCGGCGCCGCCGGTGCGCTATCCGAATGTTTACGGCATCGACATGCCGACCAAGAGCGAGCTGATAGGCCACGGCCGGACGGTTGAGCAGATCGCCACCGAGATCGGCGCCGACTGGCTGGTATTCCAGGATCTCGATGACCTGGTGCATGCCGTGCGCAGGGGCAACAGGAATATCGAAGCCTTCGACTGCTCGGTATTCACGGGCGAGTACGTTACCGGCGGGGTCGGCCCCGAATACCTGGAAAACCTCGAGCGGATGCGCAGCGACGGGGCCAAGGAAGAGCGGCGTTTGCAGGATGATGAAGTTATCGAAATGCACAATACCGCTTGACACTCCTTGTGCGGCTTGACTAAGCTTTCAACACGCGCCGATTTGATTTCCAGCTTGCGGGCGCATTATAAATACGGCTAAAGCGACGGCACCTGCTTTCGTTCTTAGTCGGAGGCGGGTTTTTTTGTGCCCGCCCTGTTGCCTATTCAATCAGGGAGACCGGCATGCCTGACAAACAACATCAACTGGGCTTCGAAACCCTGGCGGTCAGGGCGGGGCAGCATCGCACAGCCGAAGGCGAGCACGCCGAGCCTATTTTCCCGACTTCGAGTTATGTGTTCGAGAATGCCGCCGCGGCGGCAGCGCGGTTTTCGGGCGAACAGCCGGGAAACATCTATTCCCGTTTCACGAATCCAACCGTCCGCACTTTCGAGGAGCGTCTGGCGGCGCTGGAGGGCGGCGAATGCAGTGTCGCGACGGCCTCCGGCATGGCGGCGATCTACGCCTGTTGCGCGGGTCTGCTGAAAACCGGCGACCACATTGTTTCTTCGCGCAGTATTTTCGGCAGCACCACCCTGATGTTCACCAATTATCTGCAGAAGTTCGGTATCGAGACGACTTTTGTCGCGCTGGATGACCTGAATGCCTGGGAAGCCGCGATACGTCCGGCGACGCGCATGCTGTTTCTGGAGACACCATCCAATCCCCTGACCGAAATAGGAGATATACGCGCTCTGTCGTCACTGGCCCATAAAAATGATTGCTTGCTGGTGGTCGACAACTGTTTTTGTACACCGGCCTTGCAGCAACCGCTGGCGCTGGGCGCCGATATTGTTATCCATTCGGCAACCAAGTATCTGGACGGGCAGGGACGCTGCGTGGGCGGAGCGGTGGTTGGCTCAAGGGAAGTGGTCGGGCAGGATGTGTACGGTTTCCTGCGAACCTGCGGACCCACCATGAGCCCGTTCAACGCCTGGGTATTTCTCAAGGGACTGGAAACGTTGCGTATTCGCATGCAGGCGCATTGCGCCTCGGCGCAGCAACTCGCGGCCTGGCTCGAGGATCAGGCTGCGGTCCGCCGGGTGTATTATCCGGGACTCGCCTCGCACCCCCAGCACGCTCTTGCCCGCGCGCAGCAGACGGGCTCCGGCGCCATCGTGGCTTTCGACATGCACGGTGGAACACCAGCCGCGTGGAAGCTGATCGACGCCACCCGAATCTGTTCGATAACAGCGAATCTTGGAGATACCAAGACCACGATCACCCATCCGGCGACGACGACGCATGGGCGGCTCACGCCCGCGCAGCGCGCCGAAGCCGGCATATCCGATGGACTGGTCCGCGTTGCGGTAGGGCTCGAAAACATCGATGATCTCATAGCCGATCTGGGGCAGGGCATTGCATAGGAGGCCGACATGCTGAACAAGTCGTGGTTAGCGATGGTGTTGATGTGTTGCGCAGCGACTTTCGCGCCCGCCGCAGCCGCCACCGAAGACAAGGAAGTGAAGAACCGTGTGAGTTTCCAGGTCGACGCAGGACGCGACGTGGAAAACGACTGGCTGGTCGCAGTGCTGAATGTCACGGCGGAAGACAAGCAGCCGGCGATTGTTGCGGACACCATCAACAAGACCATGACATGGGCGTTGCAGCAGGCGAAAGGCAGTGACAAGGTAAAGGTGCGCGGCGGCAGCTACCAGACGTACCCGGTCTATGACGACAGGAAAATCGTTCGCTGGCGCGGGCAGCAGGAACTTTATCTCGAGTCGGGGGCGGTGAACGAACTGACGCAGCTGATCGGCGTTTTGCAAAGTCGTATGCAGATGCAGTCCCTGCAGTTTTCCGTATCGCCCGAGGTGCGTTCCCGGGTCGAAGAGCAACTGGTCGAACAGGTGCTGGCCGCCTGGCAGAAACGCGCCGATGTCATTGCGCGGGCACTGGATTCGAAAGGTTATGAACTGCTCGATGTCGCGATACACACCGGCGGCGGCCCGGTGTTCCCGGCGCGCGTGGAAGCCATGTCCATGAAAGCCCGTGCCGATGTCAGCGCGCCGGCTCTGGAAAGCGGCACCAGCCGGCTCACGGTACAGGCCAGCGGATCAATTCGGCTGCTACGGAATCAATGATCCGGACAGGGGCTGATTTTGCCGACGCCCCAGCGCAGGAAATCGTCGAACGTTATCTTTGGCTTGTCGCTGAGGTCAACGCCGGCCGGAATGCGAGCGATATTCACGGTACAGCTGCTTGATACCGCCCGATCGATCTTGTCATCGTTGTAACGCGGCAGGATCAATACGTGCTCAACCGTTTCGTGATCGAATTCAAAAGGTGTTTCGACCCGAAGCAGGTAATAATTTTCCCGCGTAGGGCCCGGAATGATGGCGATGCCTTCTACGTTCAGGGGGTTTTCACCGGCGTACTCGTAGGGTTCGTAGATCTCGAGGATGTGCTGTTGTAGGGTCATGATATATGCTCCCCGACTTCGAGAATCCCAGCATGCACAAACGCAGCACAGCTGTCAAAGCACAAATTCCGACGCTCTTTCCGGCAAAGCGAAGCAATGTTGCAAGGCACTGATTGCACGTGAATAATCAGCGGTTCACGTTGCTCGATCTGGCGCAGATCGCGATACATGAAGTGCGTGGTGACCGCCTGGTCGAGCGTGCCGCCGCAAACGCCGCACTCACCGCGCGGCTCGAAGTCGCGGCGGTCGGCAAAGCCGCGTGCGCCATGATGGCCGGTGCGCACAGGGTATTGGGAGATTCCATCCGCCGATCTTTGCTGATCACCAAAACGGGTTATGTCGATGTCGACCTCGCGCGCAATCGCGAGATCGAAATCATCGAAGCGGGTCACCCGCTGCCGACCGAAGGCAGTCTGAACGCCGGACGCCGGTTGCTCGAGTGGCTGGCGACCGCGGATGCGCAAACCCACTTGCTGTTTCTTGTTTCCGGCGGCACTTCCAGTCTGGTCGAGG
Organism: Thiogranum sp.; assembly: GCA_024102665.1. Classification (GTDB taxonomy): domain Bacteria; phylum Pseudomonadota; class Gammaproteobacteria; order DSM-19610; family DSM-19610; genus Thiogranum. The sequence continues at coordinate 32,446 of JAGFJP010000159.1, forward strand.
TACCGGTGTCCGGTATCGGCCTGCCGGAATTGCAATTCATCAATCGCCGGCTGTTGGCCAGCGGACTGGATATTCAGCAGATCAATCGCGTGCGCCAGCGTATTTCGCGCATCAAGGGTGGCGGCCTGTTGCACTATGTCGGTACCCGCAACGCAAGCGTGTGGCTGTTGTCCGACGTGCGCGGAGACGACCCTGCATCGATCGGCTCGGGTATGCTGTATCCGGTCGCGGCCGTGCAACCCGAAACAATCGATTTGCCGGCGGACCTGGAAATTCTGCTGCGAAAACTTCCGGCGGATTCGCGGGCAAGCCATCGCGATGAACATCTGCCGGTGCCCGAACACCTCATTCTGGGTAACCTGCGCATGGCATGCGAGGCTGCGCGCATCGCCGCTGAACGTTCCGGCCACCACGCCTGTTATCATGAGCAGGAGCTGGACGGAGATGCTGCAGCGGTCGGCCGTCAACTGGCCGCCCGGCTGCTGACACTGCCGGCAGGCGTGCACGTCTGGGGTGGCGAAACCACGGTGCGTTTGCCGGCTGATCCGGGTCGTGGCGGGCGTAACCAGCATCTCGCGCTGGCGGCTGCGATGGAACTGGCGGGTCAGGAAAATATCTGTCTGCTGGCGCTCGGCACCGATGGCAGCGACGGACCGGGAGAGGATGCCGGCGCGCTGGTCGATGGCGGTACAATAAGCCGCGGCGAGCTGGCGGGGCTGAGCGCCGCCGACGCTCTGCGCAGAGCCGACTCCGGCGGGTTCCTCGAAGCCAGTGGAGATTTGATTTCAACCGGTGCGACCGGTACCAATGTGCGTGACCTGGTGATCGCAATCAAGGCCTGAAACGATTATGAGCACGTCTATTCCCGGCTCCGCGACAGGGCTGGTCAGCGACAATCTGTTCGACTGCGCCATGCAGTGCCTGGCGTGCAATGACCCGCTTGCCAAGTGTGATCTGACGCACCGAACGGCTGCGGCACTGCGCGCAGGCGATCTGTGCCTCGATTCCCTGCATCCGCCTGAAACTGTCGACATTCCAGGCCGGCCGCAGCGACCGCGTCTGGTGGCGCCGCGGGAGCTGCCGCGCCGGCGTCCGGGTACCCGGGAAGGCCGCATTTCGTTGCTGCACGCGCTCGCGCATATAGAGTTCAATGCGATCAACCTGGCGTGGGATGCCGTGTACCGTTTCCGCGGTCTGCCGGAAGAATTTTACCGGGACTGGTCGCGGGTCGCGGATGAAGAAGCCCGTCATTTCCGTCTGTTATGCGAACGGCTGAACGATTTCGACGCCACGTACGGCGACCTTGATGCCCATGATGGACTGTGGGAGATGGCCTGCAAAACGGCGCATGATGCGCTGGTTCGCATGGCGCTGGTTCCGCGTGTTCTGGAAGCCAGGGGGCTCGATGTCACACCGGGTATCATGGAACGTGTCAGGGAAGCGGGCGATCTGAAGACGGTCCATGTGCTCGAAATTATCCTGCGGGACGAGATCGGACACGTGCAAATCGGCACGCGCTGGTTTCGCTACCTGTGCGCGCAGAGGGGCCTGGAAGCGGAGGCGACGTTTGGTGAACTGCTTCGGCAGTACATGAAAGGGCGGGTGAAAAGGCCGTTTCACTACCAGGCCCGCGAACAGGCCGGGTTCAATGCCCGGGAAATGGATTATCTGGAACGACTGGCATCGGCGGGGAAATGAGGAAGAAGGTGGATACAATGCTGTTGAGAGGAAAACAATTTCTTCGGGTCGCGACGCCGACTCTTGGCGCCTGTCTCTGGTTTGCGGGCAGTGCCCTGGCGGATGTCACCGGAACTGTTCTCTGGTACCTGCATCAGGAGCCCGGAACCGAGCCCTATCGCGTACGATACCTGGTTACGCGCGACTACCTGCGTTCCGACGAAGGCAGCGGACGCGAGGGATTCGTACTGCTGGATCGCCGCAGCAAGCAGATCTACAACGTGGTCCCCGAAACGCGGTCTGTTTTGCAGATCGATGGCAAGGGGACGGTGCCGGAGGCGCCGGCGCAGCTGGCTATCGAGGTGCGCGAAACCGTCGATCCGCAGGCGCCGAAGCTCGAGGGCAAATCAGCAGTTACGCTTGAACTGCTTGCCGACAGGCAATTGTGTTACTCGGCAGTCGTGGTGCCCGGGTTGCTCGATGACGTGTGGCCGGCTTTCGGTGAATTCCAGCGGGTGCTGGCGGTGCAACAGCAACGCACCATCCAGCATACCCCGGAGGAACTGCGCACATCGTGTTTCATGGCAAACTACCTGTATGCCACCGATTTTCATCTGAACAGCGGTATTCCGCTTATCGAGTGGGACGAGCGACAGGACAGGCGTGAGCTGCTGAGCTATGAAGCCGATGTCGAGCTGCAGGATGCATTGTTTGAGTTGCCCGCCGCCTATGCCGTGCAGCGCGCCCCCGGCAACTGATCGCGTAGCCTGATGACCGGCTTACAACCGTGCGCAATCCACTGACTGCCTGCGCCAGCCCTGTGGATCGACAACCAGCATGCTGGCGGTTTCATACCAGTCGCCGAGATCGATACGCGTTGCCGTCCTGTCGCCGAGTTCGTAATCATGAGTGCCCGGGCGATGCGTATGGCCGTGAATCAGCAGGCGCACGTCGCTATCGTTTATCACGCGGCGCACTTCATGTACGTTTACATCCATGATCGAAGGGTCCTTGTCCCGGTTATTCAATCCGCTCAGCTCCCGCGCCTGCTGCGCGAGTTCGCGACGCTCGCTGAGGGGCAGGGCCAGGACCTGCTGCTGCCAGGCCGTGTTGCGTAACTGTTTTCGCAACGCCTGGTAATCGGCGTCATCGGTGCACAAGGTGTCGCCGTGCATCAGCAGGGTCGGCATGCCGTAGAGATCGATGCGGGCCGGATCCTCGATGAGCCGGCAGCCGGTGTCTGCGCTGAACTGTTCGCCGAGCAAAAAGTCCCGGTTGCCGCGCATAACCATTACCGGCGTGCCGGCATCGACACATTCCTTCAGCGCGTTGCGGACGCGACCATAAGCCGGTTCCGGATCATCATCGCCGATCCAGACTTCGAACAGGTCGCCGAGGATGTACAGCGCGTCCGCCTTGCCGCGCTGCGCGTTCAGAAACCGCACAAAACAGCTGATGATCGCAGGGCGGGACGGGTGAAGATGCAGATCGGATATGAAAAGGGTGAACACGACACTGTCTGCGCTCCGCGTTCCGCGCGTCGCGCGGGGGTTCGCGGCTCTATTCCTCGACAGTCACTTTCTCGATGATGACGTCGTCTGCCGGCACATCCTGGTGGCCGCCGCGCGACGTTGTGGGAACCGTCTCTATCGCTTTGACAACATCCAGGCCGTCGACGACTTTGCCGAACACGCAGTAGCCCCAGCCCTGGGCGGTGCGCGCGGTGTGGTTGAGAAAGCCGTTGTCCTTCGCATTGATGAAGAACTGGGAACTTGCCGAGTTCGGATCCGGCGTGCGCGCCATGGCAATGGTGCCGAGATCGTTTTTCAGTCCGTTGTCGGCTTCATTCTTGATGGGCGCGCGGGTGCTTTTCTGGGTCATGCCGGGTACAAATCCGCCGCCCTGGATCATGAAGCCGGGAATCACGCGGTGGAAAATGGTGCCATCATAGAAACCCGATCTGGCATACTCAAGAAAATTGGCCACGGTTTCGGGTGCCTTTTCGGCATTGAGTTCGAGTACGATGGTGCCTTTGTTGGTCTGCATATTCACGGTCACGACGGAATCTCCTGTTGCAGTTGGTTCGGCTGCTCCAGCAAACAGGGGCATGAAGCAGGTAACAACGCCTAGAATGAACCTTGTTGCTGTTTTCATATCGGGAGAGCTCCTTTGCTGGCCAGCGCGTATGATAGCGATTTCCGCGCCTGTGACCAAATTCCTGTTAACATTCGCGCCGGTCCGGTTGCAGGCGGCGCTGCAGCGCCGCGCCAATGGAGCAGATCCCGATGCTTAGGCTGTTTAATTCGCTGACGCGGCAGAAAGAAGAATTCATCCCGATCGAGCCGGGGAAGGTGCGCATGTACGTGTGCGGCATGACAGTGTATGACTACTGTCACCTGGGGCACGCGCGGGTGCTGGTGGTGTTCGACGTCATTGTGCGGCACCTGAGGAACCTTGGTTTCGAGGTGACCTATGTCCGGAACATCACCGATATCGACGACAAGATCATTGCTCGCGCGGCGGAAAACGGCGAAAGCATCAACGAACTCACCAAGCGCTTCATCGCGGCGATGCACGAAGACGCCGATGCCCTGGGTGTGCTGCGGCCGGATTTCGAACCGCGCGCCACCGAATCGATGGATGATATCCTCGGAATGATTCAGACCCTGATCGACAAGGGGTACGCCTACCAGGGCAGCAACGGCGACGTCTATTATTCTGTAAGCCGCTTTGACGGTTACGGACGGCTGTCCGGGAAGCGTCTCGAGGACCTGCGTTCCGGGGCGCGCATCGCGGTCGACGAAGTGAAGCGGGATCCCCTTGACTTCGTTTTGTGGAAAGCGGCCAAGCCGGGAGAGCCGAACTGGCCGGCGCCCTGGTGCGCCGGGCGGCCCGGATGGCACATCGAATGTTCTGCCATGTCGGTTGACTGTCTCGGTCCGCATTTCGATATCCATGGCGGCGGCATGGATCTGCAGTTTCCCCATCATGAAAACGAAATTGCCCAGTCAGAGGCGGCGACCGGAGAGCATTTCGTAAACTACTGGATCCATAACGGATTCGTAGAGGTAAATGAGGAGAAGATGTCCAAGTCACTGGGCAATTTCTTCACCGTGCGCGAAATCCTGAAAAGCTATCGGCCGGAAGAAATACGCTACTTCATCCTCTCCAGTCACTACCGCAGTCCGCTCAATTACAGCGATGAAAACCTGAACCAGGCGCGTGGCGCATTGCAGCGTTTATACACCGCCTTGCGCGACGTTGAGATACCGACGGGGGATGCCAGTACGGTGCCGTCGTATGAAGACCGTTTTGTGGCAGCCATGAACGATGATTTCAATACGCCGGAGGCGTTGGCCGTGTTGTTCGATCTCGCCCGCGCCGTGAACCGGGCACGGGAGCAGGCCGACGACGCAACGCCGCAACTGGCGGCGACAGTGAAAATGCTGGCCGGTCGACTGGGCCTGCTGCAGGAAGATCCGGAGAGCTATCTGCGCGGGCGGGTAATTCAGGAGGGCCCGGACGACGAAACCATCGAGGCGCTGGTCAAGCGCCGGCAGGAAGCCCGCGCCAGCAAGGACTGGGCAGAGGCCGACCGGGTACGCGATCAGCTCTCCCGGATGGGCATCGAACTGGAAGACGGCGCAGACGGTACGCGCTGGCGCCGCATCTGAATTTCCCGCCGGGCACTGGATGCGCCCGTGCTGCCGGCGGTTTCAACATTGATTATCCGCGGGTTGATGCAAAACACCCGGTCAAGAATTCCGCTTTTCAGTCGATTCACACTCTAATCGGTGTCGATTCAATCAGTTAATAACTTCATTAGCATATGCGAATACCAGGTAATGCCGGTGAGCGCCGGGTTGCAGTTTTTGGCCTTTGCGGCACCACAGCGGATGTCGCTCCGTGACCGTGGATAACGAGACCGATGAGCGCGTAATCGGTGCCTTGCCGGCCCGGGTGGCCGGCATCGTGTTCTGGGGCCTTGTGGTCATCGGTATGCTGGTCGTGGCGGTAATGCTCAACGGGCGTGAAAACCAGATAATCCAGCGTCATCAGGCGGTCGTCGACCGTTTCGTATCCGACCTGTACCACGAGCTTGCCTGGGAAAACGCGTCTGACGCCGAAGCGATTGCGGCAGTTGGCGAGCGGTTGCTGGGATCTTCAGGGCTGATAGAGTCCCTCGTCGTCGAAGCGCATGGACAGCTGATTCGCAAGGGAGAATCTGCGCCGGGAATGGTTTCCTACATTCGCCCGGTCTGGCTCGCCAGCGATAACGGCTTCCCGTTGCAGATACCGGCCAAGGTCACCCTGTACTTGCCGTCTGTCGATCAACAGGTCGTCAAGGAACGCAAACAGCTGCTGCTCGGTATGGGCGGGCTTTTTCTGCTGTTCGGTCTGATTCTGCAAAAGGTGCTCGATCGTTTCCTCACCAGGCCTTTTACCCAGATGGTCGATGCCGCCTGTGCGTTTTCCTCCGGAAACGAGCGGGTCCGCTTCGACGAGCAACGCCGCGACGAATTCGGTTATCTCGGTGGTTTCATCAACCGTGCGCTCGATTACGCACTGCAACAGCAGCAAGCGTTGCAGCAGGCGCTCGCCCGTACCCGACAATCCGAACGCGAGTTGAGCCAGGAAAAGCAAAAAGCAGTCGTGACACTGCACTCGATCGGAGAAGCTGTCATTACCACAGACAGGCAGGGACGGATCGCTTATATGAACCCGGTGGCCGAAGACCTGCTGGGCGTCATGTTCACCGAACTGAAAGACGCGCCCCTTGGAAAGGTCATGCGTCTGATCGACGAAAACAGCGGCAAACCGCTGCCAAATCCTGTTGATCAATGCCTGCAAACCGAAACCAAAATTGTTGAATCGGGGCATAAACTGCTGGTACGCCACGACGGGCTGCAAGTGGCGATCACCGATACCGCCGCGCCGATTCGCGATGAACACGGTGAACTCGAGGGCGTTGTCATGGTGTTCCATGACGTGGACAAGGCCCGCAAACTGGCCCGCCAGTTGTCCCATCAGGCGCGTCACGATCCGCTGACCGGTCTTCTGAACCGTCGCGAGTTCGAAGCTCAGCTCAGCCAGCGTCTCGACAATGCGCAGACCGACAGCAGGCAACATGCGGTGTGCTACATCGACCTCGACCAGTTCAAGGTGGTGAACGATGTTTGCGGGCACACGGCGGGCGATGAGCTGTTGCGGCAACTGGCGGAACTGCTGCAGGCGCAAGTGCGCGAAGCGGATGTTCTGGCCAGGCTCGGGGGTGACGAATTCGGGGTGCTGCTGACGCACTGTAACGCGGAGCAGGCGGTGCGTATCGCCGAGAACATTCGCACCACGGTGCGCAATTTCCGCTTTCTGTACCAGGACCGCAGTTTTGAAGTGGGCGCCAGCATCGGCGTTGTCGCGATCACGCGCGAGTCCCGCTCCATATCCGAGCTGATGAGTGCGGTGGACATCGCCTGTTATGCGGCCAAGGACGGTGGACGCAACCGCGTCCATTTGTTCAAGCCGACCGATCAGGAAATTGCGGAGCGGCGCGGCGAAATGGACTGGGTGTCGGAAATTCGCGACGCCTTCGAGCAACAGCGTTTTTACCTGTTGTGCCAACCGATCGTTTCGCTCTCCGAAGCAGACCGCGGTATCCCTGGCCACTACGAGCTGCTGTTGCGCATGCGCGACTCGATGGGCCGGGAGATTCTGCCCATGGCCTTTCTGCCGGCCGCGGAACGCTACGATCTGATGGCGGAAATCGATAACTGGGTTGTCAGAAGCGCAATGGGCTACATTGCCCGCAGCGATACACTGCCCGGCAATTGCATATTCCTGGTAAATGTCAGCGGCAAGTCGCTCGCGGCTCCGGAATTCGTCGATTTCCTCGAGACGCAGGTGCGTGACAACGGGGTGCCGGAGCAGCGGATCTGTTTCGAAGTGTCAGAGGCTTCTGCAATCTCCAACCTGAGAACGCTTGGCGATTCGATCAAGCGCCTGCGGCAACTTGGCTGCCGGATCGCGCTGGACGATTTCGGCAGCAGTCTGAGTTCTTTCGGCTATCTGAAGAACATGCAGATTGACTACATCAAGATTGACGGCGGCCTGGTTCGCGATATGCAGAGCGACAGGATCGACGCGGCCCTGGTTGAGGCGATCAATGAAATCGCCCATGTGGTGGGCGTGCAGACTATCGCAGAGTTCGTCGAGACAGAGGAGATTCTGCACGCGCTTTGCCGGCTGGGTGTCGATTACGCGCAGGGGCACTGCATTGCCTTGCCGCGGCCCATCGAAGAGCTCTTCCAGGCCAATCACTCCAGGCCGCCTCTCAAGCTCGTCAGCTCTTGAGCAGTTCAGCCACCGTGTAGCGTATTGGCCGCGTCCAGTGTGTTCTGCAGCAAGGTCGCAACTGTCATCGGTCCCACCCCGCCCGGCACCGGCGTTATCCACTTCGCGCGTTGCGCTGCCGATGCGAAATCGACGTCGCCGACCAGACCGCGTTCGGTGCGATGGATGCCGACGTCGACAACGGTTGCCTCGGGGCGCACCCATTCGCCGGGAACCAGTCCCGGTTTGCCGGCGGCTACCACGAGAATTTCAGCGCGACGGACGTGCGACTCCAGGTCCCGGGTGAAACGGTGACAGCAAGTGACCGTGGACCCGGCCAGCAGCAGTTCGAGCGCCATCGGCCGGCCGACGTGGTTGGACGCGCCGACGACGACCGCCTCACGTCCGTACCAGGTTTCACCGGTGGTTTCGAGCAGCGTAATAATGCCGCGCGGCGTGCAGGGCCGCAGCTGGGGGATGCGCAACGCCAGCCGTCCCACGTTGTAGGGATGGAACCCGTCCACATCCTTGTCGGGACGAATCCGTTCAATGATGGTTTCGGCATTGATCTGTGCCGGCAAAGGCAGCTGTACCAGAATGCCGTCGATATCCGTGGCTTCGTTGAGCTGGTCGATAAGATCGAGCAGCGCCTGTTGCGAGGTGTCGGGGGGCAGATCGTAGGAACGCGACAGCAGACCGGCATCTTCGCAGGCACGCCGCTTGTTGCGCACATAGATTTCCGAAGCGGGATCGTTGCCCACCAGAACCACAGCCAGGCCCGGCCTGCGTTTGCCCTGCCGCAGGCGCTCGTCGATTCGCTCCCGGACGTTTGTCAGTATCGCTGAGGCGATGGCTTTGCCGTCAATGATGCGGGCTGTCATCGTGAATGCGTTCTGCTCGGCGTGATCGAAGGGCGGCGATTCTCGCATGCGTGGCAGGCACGGACAAGCGCGCTAGCGAAAATCTGGTATAATTCCGCGCTCCGGCCGTTGACGGTGAGAGACCGTGACCGTATTATCGCCCGTCCTGTTCTGCGGCGGTTTGAGCGTGTTCAAACTGGAATGGCCGGGGATAACGGGGTATAGCGCAGTCTGGTAGCGCGCCTGCTTTGGGAGCAGGATGTCGGGAGTTCGAATCTCTCTACCCCGACCAAACACATCGGTCTCAGGGTGGCAGGTTGCCAGTGCCGACAGCGCGACATGATTTCGTCCCGGTAGCTCAGTCGGATAGAGCAACGGCCTTCTAAGCCGTGGGTCGGGGGTTCGAATCCCTCCCGGGGCGCCAGAGCAGCAGGATTTTGCAGGGAGGGATTCGAACCCCCGACGCGAAAGTCAGGTTCGACGCCACACCGGAAGGTGTGGCGAACGCTGGAGCGCAGCGACAGCGGCCCCGGAGGGGTGAGGGCGGAGCCCGAATCATCCCTCCCGGGGCGCCAGAGCAGCAGGATTTTGCAGAGAGGGATTCGAACCCCCGACTCGAAACTCAGGTTCGACGCGGCAGGCATGGCCTCCGCGATACAGAAGGTTAAGTGGCGGGCGTAGCTCAGTTGGTAGAGCCCCGGATTGTGATTCCGGTCGTCGTGGGTTCGAGTCCCATCGCTCGCCCCATTTTTCGGGCCGTTAGCTCAGTTGGTAGAGCAGGAGACTCTTAATCTCCTTTCTCACTGCCCTAGCGGATTGATTTAGCTGAAAAAGTTGCGAGGATTCTGACAATTCTCTGGCAACTCTTCTGACAAAAACAACTGGGGGCGTAGCTCAGCTGGTAGAGCATCGGACTCTTAATCCGCTGGTCCACGGTTCGAATCCGTGCGCCCCCACCATCTTCGCCTCACCCTGCCGGATCGACCGCATCCCTCGTGCGGTTGTAGCGCTGGCGCACTTCCTCGCTCTTGTGCCCGGCGCTGTTCTGCGTGTCGCCCTTGCGGTCGATGAAGTCGGAAATCCCCTTGGCTTTAAGATCGTGGGTCGTGAATTTTTCGAAACTGACGCCCGCTTCCTTGGCCTCCTCGGCGCACTGGTTCATCAAGCGCCACCACGCAGTCTGGACGGTGCTGGTCGGGATCCTGCCGCCCTTCCGGCCGTGCAGGACGTACTTCTGTGGCACCTGCGGCGGGATGGCCTGGGCGGCCCTCACAGCGGCTCTCAGGCGGTCTGACCACCGTACGAGGTTGTCTTTCGAACCCTTGCGGCGGTCCACGATAATCCCTGCCTCAGTGAGATCGGCGGGAGTGAGGTCGAGCGGCTCTGAGATGCGGCCGTAGAGTAGGTAGCACAGCTCCATCAGCGGTCGCAGGTAGCCCCGCGCGCGCTGGTAGACGTAAGCGTATTCTTCGTCGGTGACGTAGCGGTCGCGAGGCACCTCGCGGTTCCGGGCGACTTTGTGGCAGGGGTTGGCGGTGATCAGCTGCCCTTTCGCGTCCCGCACCATGTCGCGCTCGATCGCCCAGCTGAACACGGCGGAGAGAAAAGCTTTCTCGCGGTTCCCGGCGATGGGCGCGCCGTCATTCGCTCGCTTGTCGAGGTACTTGCGGATGAGCCCCTTGGTGATGCTCGCGACGTCGCGGTCGCCGAACGACTTGCCGCTCTTGAAGCGGGTGCCGATTACCTGTCGGTAATTTTTCAGGTACTGATCCTGCGTCTCACCGGCAAGCGCTTTGAACTTCGGCGATTTGAGATACTTGTCGCACAGCCAGCGCAGCGTGTGTTTGCTCGCCCGAGTGGCGAGGTGGTCTGCCAACGCCCGCAGGATCACCTCAATCGGCGCGTCGGCGGCGCACAGGCGCACCGGCGGCTCGCAGCGGTTCGGGCGATACACGACTTGGCCGTGGTCGATATAGACGTGGCGGGGGAGGTGGGAATTCTTCTTTGATCTTTTGCGGCCCACTTTAGAACTCGTCGTCTTCATCCTCTACATTCCTCGGATCATTTTGCATGGTCATGGCCCTGTCAAGGGCCCCTGTCGTGCAGCAAACCGCCCCGTCGCGGCCGATGATCGGCCTAACCCCCAGCTGTAGCAGGGCTTTTTTCAGGTCGGAGGGGCGCTGGTAGCCCAGCCACTCCAGCAGTTCGGGTTGTGTCAGGAGTCTGCTCATGGACCCGTGTAGCAACCGCTGAAGCGTTTCGAGGACATTTATTGCGAAAAGGTGTCCTCCTGCGCGTTTCTGTGAAAAGCGTCACAAAACCGGCACGGCAGCTTGACACCGTTACAGTCGCTACTGTAAACTAGCGAAAGTGATGTCTATACTAGAACACCCCCAAAAGGAGACCACAATGGCCCAGATCATCAGTTTCGAAGCAGCTCAGGCACGTCGCGAGACGCTGGCCCGCGCCGCGCAGATCAACCTCGACGCCATGCGCTATCCGGCGGGCAGCTACGGCAGGCAGCTCTTCCAAGCGTTCGCCAAGGCGGACTTCGACGCGTGCCTGCGGCTGATGGCCGAACACGGGCGGTAAAAGAAACCCCCGCTTCATGCGGGGGTGAAAGGGGTTGATGATTAGCCTTTGGACTTGCGTGCCGAAATTTCCTTGGCATCCAATTCGCGGATGCGCTCTGCGCATACCTCGTATTGGCCTAAGTAGTGCTTCCGGTCTGCGAAGCGCTTCATAGCATACGCCTTGGCGGCTTGCTCTACGCAGTACATCTGATAGGCGTGCAGCCCTTTGATCGTCGTCGGCAGCTCGCCGCTTTCGTCGACCTCGATGCCTTCTGTGCTGACCGCTTTACCGGCCTGCTCGGCGCGGCGGACCTTCAGCGCGTTGAGCGTCGTGCGGCTCGAGAACGCCTCAACCAGGTCGCCGATCGCCACAGCGCCGACGAGCCCGACAGCGAGTACAAGCACCGCTGCAACGCACGCCGCGATGCTGACATGCTCCTGAGCCCAGGCCGAACGGTAGATCGCATCACCGGCCGCGAGGGTCAGCACCGCGATCACCTCAACCTGCGCGACGGCAAGGAGCCGGTCACCGAGCAGACGCCGCTTGAGCCACGCCTGCTCACCAGGCCGCGCAAGGAAGCCACTACGCTTGGCTTCGGCGTACTCGGCATCTGTGAGCGGCCGAGCGTCGTCTCCGAGCTCAACGCCGCCGGGGGCGGGCACGAACTTGCCGAAAGCGAGGTCGCTGTGCAGCCCGCGCTGCATCGCGGCGAGGTTCGGCTCCACGGCGGCCCAGACCAACGCCAGGGCTCCGACGATCGCGAGTTCACCAACAGCCTCTTCGAAGCCGAAGCTGACGAACTCTGCGACGGCATCGATGCCATACACGCCAGCTGCCAGAATAGCAAAGGCTTGCCAGAGCAAAGCCATGTGCCGTTCAATTGCGCGCGAGGCGCGGTAACGCAAATCAACTGCTTTCATGGAGTATCTCCTATTCGTCTATCGATAGAGGTACTCCGACGCGATGCCTGTTGGGGTGATCAGCCCCCGCATCTTGCCGGAGGCTGGACACCCAGTGTGTCCTGCCTAGTGTAGGGAACGCCGAAGACTAAGGGCCTGTATTTTTCGAGGCGGCGCGAAATTGCGAAAAAAATTCACGAATCGCACCAGAGCGCCGCGTTTCGCCGCTTTTTTATCTATATGACGGGACTGACACGCTTATTGATGGAGCACGACATGACTTCAAAAACAACGCCGCAGCGCATCGTGACGCTGCCGCGCGCCGCAGAGCTGTTGGCGCAGCGGCTTGAGCGAAAACGCTCTGCGCTACTGGCACCGGCATCGCACCGCTCAAGGCTGCGGACGCTGCTTCCTGCGGCCGTCGGGGCCACCGGGGATGCTCGATATGGACGCGCTCGAGACGTGGCTTCGCGGCGGCAGGCAGAGAGGTGCGGCATGAACGCGGAGCTCAAAGAGCAGATCGCGGCGATGCTGACGCCCGCGCAGGCGGCGGAGCAACTCGGGGTGGCAGTGAAGACGCTGAAAAAGTGGCGCTGGAAAGGCGTCGGGCCGCGCTTCGAGCGCCTCGGACACAAAACGGTGCGCTACAGCGAGGCGGCCGTCGCGGCGTTCGCACGCAGCGAGCCTGGCGCGGGCGTGCGGCCGAAGATCGGGCGGCCGAAGAAAAATCGCAGCGGAGCGGAAAATCCGCCGCCACAGTCGCTATATTAGAAGAGTCCTCCTTGACTTGTAAAAACCCCACACCGCCCCGGTTCTCAACCGGGGCATCTTTTTTAGGCAGCAGAAATTCGAAATTGTGAGCCGTTTTCGGTCGTGACATTCGCTACACGAGGAAACCCGGGCGTGGGGCCCGGAACGACTCAAGGAGTTCGCAGATGTCTACTGCCGTCAACCCCCCTGCGGCCAGCGATGCCGCACCTGATCACCAGACCGCCACGATAGGCGGCTACCGCGCGCTCGGCGTAGAGGCTGGCACGCACTGCGTCGTCTGGTCAAATTTCACCGACTCGATCCAGTCCCTGCCGCCGCGCGCGATGGATCAAAACACGCTGCGCATGGTCGTCGGCCCGAGCTGGGCGATCGCCCGCCACCCGCGCTTTAACCAGCAGGGCGAACTCACCGGCGCGAACTGGTCGAAGATTGCCGATGAGATCGCACGCGACTGCGTCGAGAAGGGCGTGTATCGCTCAGACGCAGTGCGCGGCCCGGGCGTGTATGTTGCCCCGGACGATCCGGACGTGCTCATCATCAACTCGGCTACTCTGCGCCGCACGGACGGCAAGGCAATCGAGCGCTCCGGCGAGCACGGATTCGTGTACCCTGCTCACTCAGATATAGGTCTCAACGCGGCGCACGAACCGGCCGATGCCGAGGCGATCGCCGAGTTCGAGGAGGTGCTGGCGACCTGGCGCTGGGCACGCCAGACAGACGCCCGCCTGCTGCTTGGGTGGGCGGTGACTTCGCTGATCCCAGGCGCACTCGACCGCAGGCCCTACGCGCTGCTCACCGGCCCGCGAGGCACGGCGAAATCCACGATGCTTGATATGCTGCGGTGCATCTTGGGCAAGACGGTCAAGTATTATGACGGCAAGTCCACTGCGGCCGGGGTGAGGCAAGACCTCGCAGGTACGGCGCGCGGAATCATGATGGATGAGGCTGAAGCGGGCGAGGCCAGCAATGAGGCGCGCCGCATCGGCGCATTCGTCGACATGCTCCGCTCAGCGTACAGCGACGGCACAGACGGGCTGGCACGCGGCACCCCGGGCCAGGGCGCGTTGATGTTCAAACTCAACTTTACGGCGCTCATCGCGCAGATCAACCCGCCGCCGATGAATGACGCCGACCGCAGCCGCTGCGTCGTGCTCGAGCTTGACCGCTTGCCGAGCGGGGCACTGCCGCCGGATTTTGTGCTCGATGAGGACGCCCAGCGCGAATTTGGCAAGGCCTTCCGCGCGAGGGCGCTGGCGGCATGGCCGGTGCTGCGGGGATCCATGCCGGTATTCAAGACGGCGCTGGTCGGACTCGGGCGCTCGGGCCGCTTCGGCGACACGCTCGGCACGCTACTGGCGGCCTACTGGGCGCTGATGCACGATGCCGTCGCGACTGAAGCCGAGGCGCTGGAGCTGATCAACTCGACCGCACTGGAGGATCACGCCGAGTCCGAGGTCGTGGTCGATGAGACAGACGCGCTGGACCGCCTGCTCGACGGCCTGCTGCGGATCGAAGCCACCGGAAAGACCCTGAGCGTGCGCCAGGCTATCGTGCAAGCCCTGCTCAAGCCAGACCCCACGGCAGCCATTGACCTCCCCGAGGAGTGCCGCCGCATGCTGGTGCTGCACGGCATAGGCGTGGATCTACGGCAGCAGATGATCAATGTCGTGTCGAACCCCGCGCATCCGCAGCTGCGCCGCCTGTACGCCGGTTCACGCTACGAGATTGGCGGGTGGTCAACGATGCTAGGGCGTATCCCCGGGGCGCAGCGGAACAAGTCTGTGCGGCTCGACGGGGCTGTGCGAAAGTGTGTGCGGATCCCGCTGACCAAGGACATTCGACGCGAAGCTGGCCTGCACCTGTCGGACGCCTCGCAGGGGCAGGAGGGCGCTCAGGTTGACACGTTCGACGATGAGCCGACGGCGGCGCACGGCTGATCAGCCCGTCCCCGGAAGACGGCCTGCCTACCCGGCAGGCCTTTTTTGTGGCGACGCCTCGGACAGCACCTGAGGTGGCCTCACCCGGAGTGTAACCGTGTACGCCGAATGTAACCGCGATGTAACCCCGGCAGGTTACAGGAAATATTCGAACTTTCAAATGGATACTGCCGTGTAACCGTTGTAACCCGATTTTGCGGTACAAGACACTGATAAGGAAACGGCTGGGATCAACGCGCGCGCATGGGGGGTATATAATTTCGAGTTACACAGGTTACGAAGGTTACAACCTCTATAACCAGCTGTTCTCGACAGCAAAAACTTGTAACCTCGATGTAACCCGCGAACCGGCGGAGGGTTACAACGGTTACAACGGCTGACGCCGCGAGCGCGGAAGTGCTGCTAAGCACGCCCTGCCGCCCCGAACCTCTTCTGGCGAGCCAGCGCTTGCGCTGGCCTGAAGCCCCTCCTGGGAGGGGTGGGGGAGGGGGAATTCGAAAATCGCCGCCCCGTATCTACCGCCGCCACGCACCTGACGCCAGGGGTGCTGCCGATGGCGAAGGTCGGCACGAACCGCCGCCAGCCGTTCGCAAACGACCGATGCGCAGCTTTACCCCTGCTGCCTTCGCCGCCTGCGCCCTCTCCGGCGGCCCGACACCCGCCCCGCCCGGAATTTCCGCTCGCCCCCTAAAAGCGCCCCCGGCCCTCAAAAAAAACAGGCCGTATTGTGTCGCGCCGTTGCTATACCCCCTAAGCGCGGCAATCCCGCCACGCCGCGACACAGGAGCTACAGATTTTCGTACTGACTGACCCGAACCGTCCCGCTTACGCGATCCTTCGCACGCCTGAAGGCATTACCGACCCACGCCTTGCCGACACCTGCGCTGTGCCCGACTACGACCGTTCGCCTCGCATCGACCCACGCACCGGCATCAGCTGGGCCCTGCGTTCTACACGCCGGATGAGGTGCTCGCACTGGCAGAAGACGGGGCTGGCGCTTGGCTTTGTGCGCCGCGCCGCGCTGGCGAGCTGACGCCCCGGCCGTCGCGGTGCGCCGCGTGCCGACGCGATGATGGCGAGTTAAATAGCAGAAAACGCAAAATTTCGCCCCGCTATTCCCTAAACCCAAGTAAGCAGCGATGGTGCTGCGAAACTGAGGAGTGACTCACATGAATGATATTACTGCCACCGAACTCGCGGCCGTCAAAGAGCGCTGTGCCAGCGCCGCGAACCTGGACCGCGACGCCTTCCAGCGGCTCTACTTGGACGTTTACAGCCTCGATTTTCCTCACGACGAACCCGACGGCGTCTATGCGATCGACGAGCGTCACGAGGGGGAGCCTTTTGTCCTGCCCTCGTCCGACGAGTTCACGGGTCTCGAGAGCGACGGGGAGATGCTCGCGAAGGCGCTGCAAGACGCGAAGGAGCTGGCCGAGCGCCACCAAGTCGTCGACCTGCGCTGGTTCGAGAGCGAATACCTCGACTGCCGCGACAAGGCCCGCCAGCACCTGCGCGAGGAGCTGCGCGGCCTGTACCAGGACGCCAACTACGAGGACCGCATTGCGCACGACAGCGAGTACTTCAGCTGGGCCTTCTCGCAAGTCATCACCGGCCGCGAGAGCGACGATTACATCACCGCCCTGGCGCTGAGCGACGCTCGCGACGCGGCCGACGAAGGCGGCTATGTCGATCCGGACTGGCTAGAGGGCCGATACCTGCACCGCCGCGATGAGCTGCGGCCGACGATCGTCGAGAAGATCCTGAGCGCCATCGAAGACGAATTTACCGGCGGCGAGACGTGGTCCGATCTGGACAGCGCGGTCGAAGATGCGGAACAACAGCTGCTCGAACTCGGCGTTGACGAGGCCGACATCAAGGGTCTCGAACTCGCCGAGCGGTTCGAGGCCGAGATCCGCGCCGCTGCGACGCCTCGGGAGCAGTACACGGCAGCGGATTGGCTCACCTGCGCCGAGAGCGAGTATGCCGACGGCGACACCGACAGGCCGATCCGGGTTGACACCGGTTTTGGCATCATCTCCGCAGAGACTACCGACGATGCGCTCAAGGCGATCACGGCGGCGGTCATGTAGGAGATCGGCTCGTATGACGAAGTAGTGACCTTCGAGCGCGACGAATTCGTGGAGCTTTTTGGAGAATGGCGCGACGAATGCCGCGCCACTGCCGCTGCTGCTCTTGCCGAGCTCGAAGATTAACCCGCCCGCCCCGGGGCGTACCCGGGGCAACTGTTAACCATAACTCTACTGGACGATTGACTATGAACATTACAACGACTGCCGCTGCCATCCGCGCGATCATCGACGATGCCGCCGCCGACCCGACCAGGAAAATTCGCGACGTTGCTCGCGAACTCGAAGCGGTGCCCGGCTTTGAAGACCACCTTGATGCTGAGCGGGAGAAGGTCGGTTACGATTACTACCGCTTTAGCTCGATAAGGGACGCCGCAGCTTTCGAGATCACTACGGCTGTGCGCGACCGCCGCGTTGCAGAAGACGACCGCTTCTGCGATTACGGTGAAGATTACAGCTATGGCGCGCAAGTCTACAGCGACGGCACTTACGCGTGCGAAGTCTTCTGCACTTCAGACGCAACGACCTGGGTCGACTCTCTCGCAGCCATCATCGATGTTGACAACTGGTTCGACAGCGAATGGATTACTGAGATCGACTGAGAGCATCCCCCGCCCGTCCCGGGGCACAGTTCGCGGGAGTGATGACCGGCACCCGGCAGGCCTGAACACCCTGTACCCAGCCCTCCGCTACAGCGGGGCTTCTTTGGCGTCCTCAGCCGGGGCAGGGCGACGCTCAAACGGGCGGAGCGCAACTCGGCAGCCCCTCGGCGGCCCGTGCACGGCCTGGGGCGGCGTGATCGGCTCGGCAAGAGCAGCAGGGCGGCCCGGCAGGGCGCGCCTTCCGGTGCGGCGTTCGAACCGCTCGAGGGGGCTACCGGCGCGGACGAACTTGCGAGCTGCTCACGGCCCGGCTCTATAGCTACAGCGCGGCTACCGGTGGCGATGGCGCGGGAGGGAAGGAGGGCGAGGGCAAGCGGCCAAGCAGGGGAGGCGCGGGCAGGGTGCTCGAATAGGCATGTGGGCGCGTCAGGTCCTCGCCGCCGCGCTTGTGCACCTGATGCCAGTGGTGGGCGGAGCCGGGGAAACCGACCCGGACTGGAACGCCGATCTGCAAGCCGCCCGGGAAAATCTCGAACCGCGCTTTACCGTGGAGTTGGTGGACGGCTACGGCTTTCAGCTGTCAGCGCAGCCGTTGCCGATGGGCCACTACAGACCAACAAAAAGCCCCGCCACCGGGGCTTTTTTGTTTGGGCGGGAAGTCGCCCCGTAAGCGCACCGTAAACAGTACGCCGCAAGGCGCGCAGTGGGCAAGCCTTGAACTCCAGCGGCACATCCCCATATTGCTTAGATTGAACCGGGGGGATTGGGGAGTCTATGGCACTAGGGGAGATGTTGCTGCGTATTTGGGATGTCGAGCACGGCGCTTGCGCCATGCTCCATCACTTGCAGAACGGGGTCGCCGGTAGGCTGGCGATGATCGATTCCGGCTGCACTCACTCATGGTGGCCCAGCACGTACATCGCGCGAACGCTCGGCCGAACTAGGCTCGACTACCTATTCATTACGAACGCCGATCAAGACCACATGAGCGACCTGCAAGGACTTTGGGACGCAGGTATCGAGGTTCCTGTTCTCTACAGAAATCCAAGCTACACGGGCGAACAGATGCGGCAGATCAAGCGCCAGAGTGGTCCACTAAGCGCTGATGCCGAGCGCTATGTCGATTGTTGCTGCACATACAGTGGCCCAGTTGGAGAACCGTTTGACCAGTTCATGGGCGGGATCACCACCAGTCTGTTCTGGAATCCTTACCCGACCTTCGCGAACACCAATGACCTGAGCTTGGTCGTTTTTGTTAAGTATGCAGCATGCAAGTTTCTTTTCCCCGGCGATTTGGAAAAGTCGGGCTGGCGTGCGTTGTTGCAGCGACAAGATTTCCGTGAGGAATTGAAGTACACGGACATTCTCGTCGCGTCGCATCACGGTCGAGAAAGCGGTTTTTGCCCGGAGGTGTTTGACTACTGCCAGCCGAGCGCTGTGATCATTTCAGACAAGCCGATTGAACACGAAACGCAGAAGATGGTCCCGGATTATCGAGCTGTGGTCACCGAAAACGGAGTGCCTGTACGCACAACCGGCAAACGTCGGCACGTTCTTACCACGCGTCGTGACGGGTGGATTCGGATTACAGTAGGCAGCAATGGCTACTACGCGATCGACACGGAGTACAGGGGATGAAGAGCAACGGCGAACGCTCCCTTAAATCGCTCAACATGAAGTGGCTCGTGCTGCTGGCGGTTGCCGACGTGCTGGCTGTGCTGTTCTTCGTCGCGCCGGAAATCTTGAGTGGTGCTTCGCTGACGCAGGTTGGCATCGGGCGAGTGCTGAGCACGACTGCCATGCCTGTCGTTGTCCTGCTGATCGTGAACGTGCTGCCACACGATGTAAAGTCCATGCTCGTGTATTGGAGGCCGCTCGGTGTGCTGCCCGGTTGCGAGGCTTTCACGAAGTACGGCCCACGTGATCCACGGATTGATATGCTCGCGCTCAAGAAGAACGTCGGCGCGCTACCCGAAAGCCCGTCCGAGCAGAATTCCAAGTGGTACAAGCTCTACAAGCAGGTTTCGAACGAACCCGAGGTGACCGAAGCGCATAAGCTGTTCTTGATGTACCGCGACATGGCGGTCATGTCTCTGGCACTAGTCGTGCTCGTGCCTGCGGCGTTGTTTGCCGTGCAGGCCGCGTCTGCCGCACCGTGGGTCGCGGCTGGTGCGTTCGCCGCTCAGTATCTCATGACAGCGCTTAGTGCCCGGTGGAGTGGCATCCGGTTCGTGTGCAACGTCCTTGCCGTTCATTCCGCGCGCCAGGTCAGAACACCGAAGGCAAAGGCAAGCTCCACCAAGCACGGGGCCACCTAGCTGACGATTCCGTTACGCTCGGTTTATGCGCCGAGCGGATCGATGGACGGCGCGAACGAGCACGCCACAAACGACTCCGGCGAAAGGACATTTGCATAAATATGGCAAAAGGATCGGCTGTGATCGGCATCTTCGAGACACGTTGGTCACGCGTGCTGCGCACGCATTGAAAATGCGATCTATGCGTGCAAAACTATGCCAAGGTCAGCAGACACCTTGGCGCTCCGGCTTCTCCTCGGGGGAAGTACGCTAAACCTGCTATGAAGATGATTCCACGCTGACACCCTTTTTGTTTTCAGCACAGGATCAGAAACGGAGCCCCTGACGGCCATACGGCTCTTACCTGTGCTTTGAAATGAAGAGGTGTGTTTATGCGTACTCCAATTCCGTTCGCACACAAGGATATATCGTCCCTTGCAAAGTCCCTGCGGTCTGGCCTAGAGGCCAAGAATATCACCCCACCGAAGCATTCCGAGATGCTGAATTTGCTGGCGCAGAGCAGGGGGTATCGTAACTTCCCTGCCTATCAGGCTTCAGTTCCGGAAGAGCAGGTCAGTAAAGATCGCCTAGTGGCACTTGAAGTGCGCCCCACGACCGTAACTGAAATCTGCTCACGGGACGCGGACGGGAACATACTTGACCGTCGCCACCAGCAGGTTGAGCAGATACAGTTCTCGATGAACGTGCGCATCGACATCGGACATGCGAGCACAGAGGTCGTGGTCCATGCTATCGGTCTGGGAGCGTCTTGGTCATTTCCGCCAGAGTACCGACCCGATGAAAGGCGGATCGTCAAGTCTGCTTTACTAGCATTTGGCGATACCCTCACCAGCGGCCCTGTCGATCTATTCAGGGTGCATGAGGTTGAGGTGATCGCATCTAAAGTGGGTGTCGAAGACGACAACAGCTATGACAACCAAGTTGAAGTGGTGCACCTGACCCCGAGTCAGTTTGCCGTCCTAGATGAGGCTGTCGCTCAGACCAACTCCGCCACCACGCAATCGAAAAAGGTCATCCAATTGTTGCGCGAAATTGCACGGGGACCTGACTGGGCAAGGCAGAACGTCACCGTCACCCGGCAGGCGCTCGACTACCTTCTGGCCATTGTTGAATGCAGCGGCAATCGGTTCATGGATAGCTGGAACCGCGAGAAGTCCAAGGGCATCTACGATGTCATGATGGACTGGACCAATGGGCGCGTGAACGATCGGCACGACGACTATGCATTTCGTAACCTGTATTCCTTTGCTGCGCCGATATCGTGGACGAAACCGCCGCCCGACATCTCGCCAGAACTTGCGGCTGTCATATAGACGGGTCTCGAGCCGGAAACTCTACTTTTGAACTGAGACCGGCGGCCTGCATAAGGTGACCGACGAGGGTCTCGTCCAACTCGATCGCCACGCCGCGCCCGACCGAGACGCCTCCTCGCCACCGCGCCTCTACACCTGGACGCTGCCTGGCAGTGCCATCGAAGCGAAACTGCGCATCCGTCTCCTGGGTGCAGAGACACGCTCTACGCGCTGCGCCTGATGCCGGTGGCGGGCGAAACGGGTGAAACCGAGCCTGACTGGGGATTGTTGCATGACCGCTGACAGAACTGGAACGCCGGACTCCAAGCCGCCCGCTGGTAGACGGCTACGGCTTTCAGCTGTCAGAGCAGTTGCTGCCGATGAGCCGCTTCGTGCGCCTCGTGGGCGGCGGCGTGGGGGGTATGTGACTGAGGGCCGACTCGACATCAGCCGAGCGACGAATCGCGCCGTCGACGGGTTCTTGCTCGGCTGGAACTTCGACTACAAACCACCGGCCGCCCAGTGAGGCGACGCGGGACAGGCAGCGTTTTTCGGAAAAAAGAGGTCTGCGCACACAGGGGGGGCAGTGGCGCTCGCCGAACGCGCCGAACCCTTGCCGCTCGGCACCCGGATGCTGTTCGACCACAGCGCCTGAGTCCCGGGAGCGGGTACGACCTACGTCACCCGCGTGAACAGCCCAGCGTAGGTGTTTTTGGCCTTACTGTAATAGGGCTGGACGCTGGTTTTAAAAAGAAAGAACCACGCGCTGTTGCAGTGGGCGTGGACTGGGTGGCCGACCAACGGCGGTAGGAGTGGACGTTGGAAAATCGGCAGAATTGCGCAAGGTGACGCACTACATAACATATGCGCCATCTCGGGTCGCCGCGTCCATGTTCTCCCCACCGGAGACTCTATTGCTCAGGGGTTGGGCGCTTACCCCATCCCGGTTATCAGCCCAAATTGACGCGTTTTGCGGTTATGCCGCCTCGGCGTGCAGTGCCAGCAGGAAGTGCTCGAGTGCCAGCAGGGTGCTGTTGGACAGGGCATACATCAGCAGCGGGGTATGCCGGAGCGCGCCCGCGATGCTGACCATGGCCCAGGCGCTTTCATCGAACTCCTTCGGTGTCACGCCCTGGAACGCGCCACACACGACCATCGCGTGTTTCTCTGCCGCCCAAGCCAGATCACTCATGCCGACCGGTGCCGCGCCTTGGACTTCGGAGAAGCTGATCAGCAACTCGGGCTGAAAATCGGGCAGGCGGATTTCGTTGTACAGCTCCCACAGGGAACGGGGCAGGTTGTTGCTGGCATTCATGCGAAGTATCTCCTAAGGCGGAATGGGGTCTACCGTTTGCGGTTAATAGAGGGGCGTCGTTTATGTGACACAGTATACAGTAGCAAATGTAACGTGTAAATATGCCGCGACGGTTTACCGCCGCTTTTTTGCCGGAAAACGTGCGCAGAGCGACCGTCCGCCTCGCACTGAGGCGTTTTTTCGGATAAAGAGCGCCGACCAGCTCGGCCCGCCATGCTAGCGACCTTGGGGGATTTCTGGGATGGATATTATATGTACTTGGTCTAACGTCGTTTTCTTAACAAAGTCCGTCCCTATTTCGCTTTTCCCAAAAAATTCGGCGTCGTCCCGATCGACAGCGGGAGCACGGTACCGGCTTGCGAGAGTGCTTGCGCTTGCGGCTGCGGATCAGGTTGACCTGCGTCCTCCCGGGTTGCCGCGTCCGCGCGCGCTTCCCCGGGTGCCGAACAGCAGCAGTTCGATCACATTGCGGAAGTAGAACCCTACGCCCGACCGTCTGGGCCGCCGTCTCGTACGACTTCGCTTTGCCGAGCTCATCAAGAATCGCTTGCAGCGCGCCGCACCGCGTGATGATCACGCGCTCGCCAGCGAGACCCGAAGCCGCCCCAATCTTCTTGGCTGCAAATAAATTGGAAATGCCGTCCGCAAAAAGGCGTCACGGTGACTATACGTGGACGTGTTTCACCTTAATCGTCACCGGAGTTTGAGTTATGGATATGAACATTATGAAAAAAATCGCCACCTTCGAGAAAAAGACTGAACTGCGTCTTGTTGCGCGGTATGCGATCGCTGCTGGGTTCACCTCGGGGAAGCCCTCCTTTCTCGACGGCGTACTTGTCGCACCGGATGTGCGTTCCGCCCGCAGCATCTTCGTTGAAGGCGTCGCGGAGTTGATCGCCGACCAGGCGTCCAAGGTCTTGATGATCGAAGGGGTAGAGAACCACACGGAAGAGTGGGCTTTAGGAATTGCTTTGGGCACTTTGGGTGATCGGAATGATCATGAAAGTCTCAAGAACAGGCTCGGCGTGTTCTACTCCCCGGCGATTGCCGCCGTAAGGAAGTTTCGTGAATCGTACCTTGTTGGACCGGAGGTGACACTGCAAGGAGACGAAGAGAGCACGACCGGATCCGATTGCGTCCGGCTTCGGGTCGGTGAACGATACCCTTTGCCGTTACCGGGTCCCGAAGGGGCGACAGCCGAGTTTCTGCGGAAAGGGGAAAGCAGGCTTATCGTTGCGTTGAACGATTTGAAACAACGGGAGGCCGTTGCACTTAGAAGGGGTTCAATCTACGCCGGATTGTTAGCCCGCGATGGGGCTATCTTGTTGCTATTCGCCGTATGCGATGCCACGGGATTGCCTGTCTTATCATTTCAGTGTCCATTCGATGCGCGCCTCATCGGCGAAGATGATCTGGCGATTCCTTGCGCTACGTCGCTCAGGACGCGGCTGTACTTTGCGATTCACGGGGTCGACAGGACGACCGGAATCGTGAAAGCGTTACGCGGCGTGACGTTCGCACCGACAACGACATCGAGATTCTTGGAAGCAGCCCGCGCGCAAAAAGATTCCTCGGACTCTGGCGAGGAGGTCCATCGCCAATGGCGCAACATTGACGCGACGGATCTGCTGGTGGATGCGGACATGGCAATCTGTGGCCGATAACGTAGCGCAGGCATTAGGCGACTGATTACTAACATCCCAAAACCGAGGGGCGGGATCCGAACCGGACTCTCGCCCCTCTTAATTAGGGACGTCGTTCGAAAAACGCGGACAGATGCTTGAGGTGGCGGTGCTTCACTACGGATCCAGCCGCCGCTGGCGTTACTCGTGAGCGCCGCTCGGAAACTCGTGGTCATCGGCCGCGCAGCACGCCCAGGACGCTCGGGGGCGCTCGTGGCTCCGTACGTGGCCATCCAGTTGTTGCGGGTCGCATTTGAGATCCTGTGTTTGCCGCCACTGGGCTTTAGCATTATCGATGAGTGATCCCGTCGGAGAACGGGATTGGTTTTCGCAACGTTGAGTTCAGGGTTTCTCAGCCTGCTCGGCGAGCCACCGCCTTTGCCACATCGCCTGAAATGCCGCCAGTTCGTCGCGGTGCGATTCGAAGCCTTCTGTTTCAGTTAGGTCCCAATATGGATCTTGGAGCCAGATCTCTTTCAACTCGTCCACTTCATCGCGCAAGTTTCGCATTTTGTGCACCAATGGATAGGATCTCCTCCATAGCGACAGGTAGAGATCAGCCTTAACTGCCTGTGCTAGGTGGGCGAGGCGACGGGAGTAATCGGGTTTGTCCGAAACGGCGCGATGTGCTTCTGACCGGGATCAGGGCCGCTGGCGCTGGCGATCCTCGTGCACGAGTATGGTATAAACTGGGCGCGGGGGCTATCAGCGTCTCGAGTGCGAAGCGCTTGCCGGAATGGCTGACCGCCAGCCACTCGAATTGATCAGCGCACACGTGCGACAAGGAAAGCAAGGAAGTCTGGCAGAATTGCCATAACCCGCGCATTCGGTCGGCTCCATTGGCCGCCGCCAGCCTAGTCATCCTAGGCGCAAGATTACAACTTGAGAGACACGATGTGTTTGCACTATCACGCTTGATATTCATCGACTCCTACGCGCCGGGCCGCCGCGTGAGCGTCGCGCTCGATGGCAACACGAACGTCAATGGCGAGAATGGCGCAGGGAAAACCAGTCTGCTGCGTGCGCTGCCGCTGTTCTTCGGCGCAGCGCCCAGCCAGATCGTGCGCCAGAGCGGGAACAACAGGTCTTTCGTGGACTATTACCTGGAAAGCCCGACCAGCTACATCGCGTTCGAATACCGGCGCGGCGACGAGCCGAATCTGGCCGTCGCGTTCCGCCGCGACCAGTCGCTGGTGTTCCGCTTTTTGAAAGCCGCCTATCGGGATGAGCTGTTCATCAACGAGGCAGGGCACACCGCTACCCTCGTCGCCACGAAGGACTGGGCGTCGCACGTCAGGCTGCTGGGCCTTGTGCCCAGCGCGGCTTTGGGCATCACCGACTACAAGAAGGTGATCCAGAGCGGCCAAGGCTACAAGGGCACCGGCGAAGACCGCAAGAAACGCCAGCTCATCAACGAGTATCGCACCCAGTACGCTTTTTGCGGGCGAGGCAGCAGTATTGAGAACATCGACCTGGTGGCCACCGCGATCCTTGAGCGCGAACCGAGCGTCGAGGCGATCAAGGAGGTGCTGACCAGCATCTTTGCGCAGACCGAGGGCGAGGAGCGCACACTGGAAAGTCCGGCGATCTCGTCGGCCAAGCTGACGGAGTGGGTCAACCAACGCGATGCGTACCTTGCCGTCGAGCGCAGCGTGGCGGACATCCGCAGCCTGGCGCGACTGAAGGCGGACCACGGCCAGCAGCGGGAGACACAGCGCCGCTGCCGCGCCCAGGCCGAGGTCTGTATCGAGCGCGCCGCCCTGCGCATCGGCACCGAAGAAGAGGCGCTGTCTGCGCTGGAGCGCCAGCGAGTGGCGTTGCGGGACGAACACCTCAAGAAGGAAGAGACGAAGGCGGGCGAAGAGGCCGAGCTGAAAGGAACCCTCAAGGGGATCGAAAGCCAGCTTGCGCGGCAAGAGCAGGAACGCAACGAATTCGAAGACCAAGGCATCGCTGAAAAGCAACAGCTAGTTGAGGAATTGCCCAGGCGGCGCGACGAGCGAAAGCGGCTCCAGGCGCAGTACGATGTCCTGACGGCCGAGGCCGAGGGCGTCAACCGCAAGTTCGAGCGCCTGCTGCATAACCTTCAGGTGGACTTTCAGAAACAGGAAGCCGCTAATCTTGGCCGCCTGCGCAATGCCGAGATACAGCAGGCCGAACGCGTCCGAACCCTTCAAGAGGACAAGGCACAGGAGCTCGAACAAATCAGCCAGCGCCATGCGGCGCAAAGTGACGCCCTGCACGAGGAACGGCTGGCGCTGGGCGGACAGCTCACCGAACTTAGAACCGAGCGGCGCAACGTCGCCGCCCCGCAGGAACTGCTCGAAGAATACGAACAGGTCCGCACCGCCCTGGAGCAGATGCTGCGCCAGGAGCCGCCTCTGCTCCAGGCGATTACCGACGCCAAGGACGTGGAGGCGGCGCACCGTCGCGAGATCGAGCAGGCGACACGGGAGGTGGAGACCGCCCGCCGTAGCCGCCAGGAGCGCAAAGCGGAACTCGATCGCCTGATTCAGCTGAAAGATGCACCCGAGGGCAGCCTACTGTCGTTTTTGCGGCTCAACCATCCGACCTGGACGGGCACGATCGCGAAGGTTGTCCCGGAGTCACTGCTGTTTCGCAACGATCTGGCCCCGGAGCACGCCAAGGATGCGTCCGATCTTTACGGCGTGCGTCTGGATTTGAGCGGTGTCGAGTCACCGCTGGCAGCCGACGAGGCGGCAATCCAGCGCCGGATCCTCGAGGTGGATGCCCAGATCGCTGCGATGGGCGGCGAAATCGACCGGCTCGAAGCGGCGGCCAACACGCTCATCAAGAAGAGCCGCCAGTTCGAACACCAGGTCATCGAGGCTCAGCAGACGCACAAGGGTCACCGGCAGCGCGTCGCCCACCAGCAGGAGTGGCTGGAGCTGGCAGATGCGAAAATCAAAGCCGCGAAGGCGGAGAAGGCCGAGACGCTCGATGCGGCCATCCAGGCGCGCGAAAACGATCTCCAGCAGCTCAAGGAGCGCAGTCAGGCGCAAGCAAACGCCCTCGCCCAGGAAAAGCAGGCCGTCAACGCGCGCTATCGACAGCTGCTCGCCGAGCAGGATGCGGCGCTTCAGGCCGTGAGCGAACGCCTGGCGCAAGAGAAGGCCGCCGATGAAGCGCAGTACCGTGAGCGACACGATCAGATCAAGGCCAGCCACCGGCAGGCGCTGATTGAAGACGGCATCGACCCCGAGGCGCTGCTCACCGTCACAGACGCCTTGCAGGCGGCGAAGGACGCGTGCGAGACGGCCGAGGCCAGCGAAGCCCTGGTGAGCCGCTACACCGGCTGGCTTGCAACCTACAACGAGCAACACCCGCGTTTGAAACGCCAGCAGGTGGACACCAATACGGCCTTGCGCGACCTGCTGGATCGGTGGAAGCAGGTGAATGCCGCCTACACGGCGAAACGCGACGAGCTCAATCAGAAAATGACCCAAAGCAGCGCAAAGCTCGAAGCGCTCAAGAGCGAACACAACCATCTGCAACAGCTGTGCGAGCGGTATCCGGACATTGAGGCGGACCCGACCGCCTCTGAGCCGGAGAGCTTCGTCACGGCGTCACATCTGGAGCAGCAGTGGACGGCCGCCGCCAACAGCGCCAAAGCCACGGCGCAGGAGGGCAATGGTCTGTACACCAAGATCCTGCGCCTGCTGCGCCAATACCCGGACACGTCGCCGTACACACACGCCCAGCGGGTGAGCGTCGAGGCCGGGGAGCACGAGCCGCCGCATTTGGAGTGGCTGTGGGCCAGCGATCATCTGAGCGAGTACCTGCGCGACGACCATCTGGCACACATGGGACTCCTTCAGGCTCAGGCCAAACTGCATGGACAGGGAATCAGCGACTACTACGAGCGCCTCAAGCGCACACACCAGAAGATCAATGCGCTGGGCGGCAAGGTCTCTGCACATGCCCACGAGGTGGTCGCGGGGTTTGGCGCGATCAGCGATCTGACGGTGGCGGTGCGCTCGAATCTCGACAAGCTCAATTTCTGGTCGGCGCTGAAGAATTTCGCAGACAGTCATCAGAGCTGGAAGGCGCGCAACGACATGGCGCTGCCGGATGACACGTTCATCGAGCGGCTGCGCACCGTAGCTACGCTGCTGGAGCAGTCCGGGCTCAGCGTGGATCTGGCGAAAAGCTTTGAGATCACGTTCAGCGTGGTCGACCAGGGTCGCCTGAAGGTGGCGCGCACGACCAAGGAGCTGGAGAACATCAGCAGCCACGGACTGTCGTACCTGATCCTGATCTTCATTTATGCCGCACTGGTCAACATGCTGCGCGGCAAGTCCGAAGCGGTCATGATGTGGCCGGTGGACGAGCTGCGTAATTTTTCGGCGGGCAACATTCAGAAGATCATGGCTCTGCTGACGAGCCACGACATCCGCATCCTTTCGGCATTCCCCGACCCCGATCCCGAGCTGCTCAAACACTACCGCAACCGCTACATGGTCAAAGACGGGCGCACGCTGCTGGAGTACCCGGACGCGCCCGGCGAAGCGCTGGCCGATGCCCTTGAGGCGGCGCTCGGCGAAACGGAGGAGGCCGCGCCATGCTGAGACCGATTCTGGAAGCGCTCCTGCGCGGCGAATTCCTCTGTCCCATCAGCCAGTCGGCCCTGTACCGGGAACTGGAGAAGCCCGAGACGCAGAACGCCGTCGAGGCGGTGCTCGAACCGCTCGGCCGCCGCCTGGCGCGGGTCGAGGAGGACGGCGCGTTTTACTGCGCCTATCGCCAGCTGGACGATAAAAAGGACGCGCGTGCGGTGCGCGCGCAGTTCGAAAAGCTGCGCGACCAGATCGCGCCGGTGGTGGAGCTGTTCACCCTGCTGATGCGCAGCGAGGGCCGCGATGCCGTGTGGGTGCCGGGCGAGGCGCTGCGCTTCAGTGGCCTGCTGGAGCGCATCGAACAGGAAAGCGCCTATCAGGGGCAGCTGCGCCAGCTCGGCAGGCACGAACTGTTTAAGCGACTACGCAACCAGAGCAAGACCGCCGATCGTCTGACCTCGGTGCTGGAGGCGATGGAGAAAGAGGGCTACCTCGTGCTGTCGAACCACGAATCCGGCATCTACCAGGTCACCGGCAAGATCGAATACTTCTACACTACGCTGGAGTTCATCCAGGAGTTCGAGCAGATCCCGCTCGAGGACGAGGATAGGCCGCAGCAGGAGCTGACGCTGTGATTGAGGCGCAATGGCGGAAACTGGGCAAGGCGCTCGAGCAGAACGCCGAGGCGCTGAGCCAGCTGTACACGGTGCTGGACGAAGAGGTGCTGCTGGAGAAGACCGGCACCAGCTGGGGCTATCTGGTCGAGCATGGGCTGGTGCACGGCAACCCGACGGTCGGCTACAGCCCCTCGCCGCTGCTGCTGAAACTCGGCGACGTGCTGGCGCTGGTGAAAAACCGCCAGGCGCAGGCACCGGACATCGCCGAGTGGATGGAGGACGCCCGACGCTTGGTCGATCGCTACCACGAGGCCAAGACGGGCAACGACGAGGCCGGGTTCGACAGCGTGCGCCGCGAACTGTATTCGACGGTGCTGACCCTGCAAAGCACCCTGATCGAGGAAAGCAACCAGCTGGAGTATTACCTGGACAACCAGTTCGGTCACGTCAACTCCCTTCGGGCCAAGCGCCGGGAAAACGAGTACTGCACCCAACGCGCGCGCCGCTACGTCGACAAGCTCACACTGCTCAACGCCGCCGAACTCGGCCACCTGTGCGGCAACGAGCCGGAGTTGGCGCGGCTGTTTTTCCGAAAACTGCTGCCGAACGTCCAGGCCTGCCGCAGCCGCATGTTGGCCGCCATCCCGCGCCTTGAGAAGATGCTGTGGGCCTACCGGCGAACCGATACACGCACGCGCCTGGTGCGTGCCATGAGCAATTACTTTCAGGCGGGCCGTCGGCTGGAAACCGACGCCCTGTCGGATACCGAGCTGCGCGAAGGGCCGTTCAACGTCGTCGCGAGCGAAACACTCTGCACCGAGGCGGACGTGTGGGATGCGGACAACCGCGCGGCGCTGATCGCCGTCGTGGAAAGCCTTCCGCCGCCGAAGGACGTGGGGGAGGAACTGCCCGAGCCCCCGGAGCGGGGACCGCGGACGGTGGATGTCGCGGCCGCCGAGCAAGCGGCGCTGCCGGTTTCGGAACTCCAGCCGCTGTTGCTGAAGTTCACCGAGCAGGTCAAGACCGGGGAAAGCTCCGCACGCGCGTTCTGGCAGGCGCAGGGGCTGGCGGAGGTACCTTCGGGAGTGTGGCTGTGCTGGCTGCACCACGAATTGCTGAAAGCCAACGCGGCGCTCAGGACCGTTCGGCTCGACATCGTCGCCGTCGCAGACGCCGCGCCGGGCTTTGTCGGTAACCAGACGATCACCGACTTGAACGTCAGTTTCCGCCGGGTCAGCGAATGAACCTGTTCGACAAGCGCACGTTCCTGCGGGTGGCGCGGGTCATTCAAGGGGCGCAGGCGGAGGTACCTTACAACAAGACCTGGCAGCGGGTGCACCGGGAGACCGGCGCGGGTGTCGTGCAGGGCAGCACGCTGACGCTGTCCGCGCAGGATCGCGAAAAGCTGCGCCAGCTCGCCGCGCTGGAGACCGGTGCGGATCCCGCGCGCATTGCACTCGATGCGTTCCGCCAGGCGACGCGTACCGAAACCGCAGATTTGGTCAAGGACGAGAAATGGGCTAAGCGCGGGGTTCGCGATGCGCTGGTTCAGGTATGCGGCCTGAATCACCAAGTGAAATTGGATCAAACGTACGCCGTGCCGGACGGTGGTTATCTCGGGTTGCGCTGGCAGCAGGTCGTCGCTGAATTGCAAGCCCCGCTTGTGGTCGTGGAGAATCTCGCCGCGTTCCTGGCGGTGGACGCCATCTGCTGGCCTGAGGCCTTGCGTGAGCGCGAACCGCTGTTTGTCTACCGTGGCGACCCAGTGACTACGCCTGCTCCTGTATACCATCTGCTGTCGGCCTACACGGGCGAGACCGCCGCGTTCTGCGACTACGACCCCGCCGGGATGGTGATCGCCTTGACGCTGCCGGGCAACGCGGGGGTGCTGGTTCCGGCCGACGGGGTAGAACGGCTGAAATCCCATTCCCGCCCCGACCTGTTCGATCGCCAGTCTGCCGCGCTGGCGCGGCACCTTGCTCGCGAGACGCGCCCCGAGGCGCTGCGGCTGGGCCAAACGCTTCTTAAAAGTCGGCTGGCCGTCATGCAGGAGCGGATGATCGCCCACCGGTTGCCGTTGAGCTGGCGTGCGTTGACGGAACAGCGTGGGCCGATAAGGCCTGACACGCAGGCGTTGTGCGCTTTTCCGGAGAAAACCTGAGCCGCGGAAAACTCTGTGGGCGAGCTTGTCTCATTCAAAAGTTCACTCTACTTTCGAACCGCCTACTTGACGGGAAGCTTACGAAGTCGGCGCGACTCACACCTTCGGTCTCCTTCAGTCTGTTGATTCCGACGATAACACTTTCCAGATCTCTTTCTAAGTTAAACACACGCGGCGTGCGAATGTCATTGCGGGTAATGTGTGGCAAGTTACCTTGACGTATTCGCATGACTAAGTATCCGTGATCCAGCGCATGTTGCGTCTTCTTTACATCCTCCTCGTACTTGTCCTTATGCCAGTACCATCCATCGTATTCTATGAATAGTTTCAACGATGGAATTAACGCATCGTAACTCGACCTCATTCCAGGCAGCTTCAATTTCTGCGCATCCCCTGATTGTTCAGTGATCAAATCAGGTTCGGACTCACGCAAACGCTCGAATAGAGCGCATGCTTCCTTCGATACTTGATTGCTACAATGAGGACAGCCGGTGCCGGGCCTTTTCACCGTCCCTTTCCTGTTGATAGGTGGGGCTTTCCATATGTGCTTAGAATTTCTGCTGCATTTCCAGTAGATAGACTTAGTGTACCCTGCCGTGATGCGTTCAGGTGTCAAATCGCCATTCCGCTCGGTATGCCATTCATCGGCTAACTCCGGATGTGTAACTAACAGGCAGTTGTCACTCGTTACCCTTTGATTGGCACAGAAGGGACAGCCGTTTCCCCCAGTGGTCCGTGAATAGACTGGCGCTACCCATTTATGATTCGGATTCAATTCACAAATCCAACCGACTACTTTGGCTGAACCTCTTGACACCTGATCTGGATTCAACAGGTTGTCAGGATCCCAATCTGACGCGATTTCAGGACAGAGACAAGCTAATGAATTGGCATTTGTTACACGTTTCCCAGCGCACACTGGACACCCGCTGCCGCCATGCGTTTTTGAGTAAACAGCGGCTAAGTGCTCATGCCCATGTTCGCAAATGAACCAGAACTTCTCATTGCTTTGTGGGCGGACCATGTCTGGTTTGATGCGACCATTCCTCGTCGGATGCCACTGCGCGGCTATTAAAGGATATTGCTTCGCTAAGCTGTTATGACCATCCACACTATGCCCGTTACAGTATGGGCATGATGCCGCCTTCTTCCTAGTGCGAGATGATATAGCAGCTGACCATTCATGTTCCGGATTATTCTGGCACCGCCACCACGCAATCTTAGACGAATGAGGCGAATATTCTGCTGGACTGCGTCCATTGTTCTTAGTTGGATGCCATTCCTGGGC
This sequence comes from Thiogranum sp., assembly GCA_024102665.1. Taxonomy (GTDB): domain Bacteria; phylum Pseudomonadota; class Gammaproteobacteria; order DSM-19610; family DSM-19610; genus Thiogranum. The sequence goes on from JAGFJP010000159.1 coordinate 65,430, forward strand.
TACCTCTGGGCATTGGCCAAGCAAAGATGTTGTTGGGATCACCAGTTTTCCTAAGCACACCGGGCATCCAGGTTGCCTGACTCTATTGCATATCATTGACTGCCATTCATGGGATGCGTCATCACTGCAATTCCACCAGGCCTTGCGGTTAGAGCCGCGTGTAACATCTTCGGGTTTTAAGCTCCCATTTTTTTCCGGATGCCAGGTATCTGCGATGTAGGGATCCGTAACGGTCAGTGGAGCCTTGCGTGGGCGCTGCTTAGATGCCGATTTTCCCACCGGTCTTGCTTTCATCACATCCACCTCTCTCAATTGATCTTAGGTGGTTAAAGTACCTGACCGTTATCGGAAATTGCAGTCTTATACGCAATCGAGTAGACTTGTATCCTGTTGTTAAATAAGACAGTTAATGCACAATTGCTATACTGTTACAAAACAAAGACACAACCCTACATGTAACCTTTGGCAACTGTACGGTTGCTACACTGCTACGAAACAAAGACACAACCCCTGCATATGCCTCTGGCAACTGTTGCGATTGCTAGACAGAATGCAGAACGATCTTCGCGTGACTCATAGAATGCTTTTGCGCATTTGAACGGCCATGCTTCAGTGATTACTTTGCGAGGAGGTCGCTGTGCGATTTGATCGCTAGCCAGCAACTCCGAACCACACAATTTGCGCTCATATCGGAGATAGACTACCGTTCAATCAGCACATTCTGATCTCTTTGTGAGATGCCAGAATGCCTTGTAGAGCCCTGGGTCCGCTAAGTTAACGCTGCGTTATTGTTTGCTCCGCATGCCTATCACTATCGTAAAGGCCTCCTGCGCAAGAGAAAGTCCCCGGATGCTGATCCGCTGAATGCGACTGATCAGCCGGTAATGACGATCTGCCGAGTGCGTAATCGGCATTATGCAGTGAGAACGAGCGGTGGGTAAGGAAAGGGCGTTACATGTAATACATATTACGTTACAGATGAAATAAGAAAACCATGAACAAAAAAATCCCGCCGCTGAAACGGCGGGAAAAGAGCAGTGAGTCATGCCCTAGGGACGTCGACGCATTTCAGCAATGCCCGGCGATCCCTGTTCGAGGTGCAGGCCATCAAGTTTGGCCAGCGCCGCATCGAAGCGGTCCACATAGGCATCCAGTCGGGCGGTGGCGTCTTCGCAGCGCTGTTCCAGCTGACTGCACTCCGCTTTCAGTGTGATGTTTTCCTCGCGTAGAGCGGCATTCTGCACCTCGGACTTCGCCAACGCCGACTGGCAATCGGCAAGCTCGGTTTCGAGCAAGAAGACGGACTCCAACGCATCCTGGAACCGCCTCTCGCTTGTTTCCACGCGCTGTGCCGATGACTTGCGGATAGCGTCGATGTCGGCCGACGCGATGCCTTTGGCCGTCTCCCAGAGCGTTGTCAAAGCTGATTGGAATGCGCCCTGTAGGACTTCCGGGACGGTGGCGTCGACATCTGGAGTTTCGATCGCCGCCTCCTTGGCGATACTCGCCATCAATTTGCAGATCGTCGACATCCACCCGGTGTTACCGAGCTCTTGCCGGACGGCCAGAGCGGTGGTTTTCTCGCCACGTGACGCCAATGCGGTCATCGCAGTCGCCACCTCCGATTTGGTGATACCTTTGTTCGCCATATTTGCCTCTTTCTGTGATTTCCAGGTTATCGAGCTGCCCGGCCTGTTGGCATTTCGGGAGTCCTGAGGCGTATAGCGAATACGACGGCCAAGTGGGCCGCTAGGCCGGTACCGGGTGGAGGAGGGAAGTCACCGCGATCACTGAGGCGCAACCCCTAGCAGCGATCGTTAGGAATGAAAATGGCTCGGTCCCGGACTCTCCTCTAGCCCTAGGCAATTCGCTTTGCGTCACGGCTCTTTTTCATAGTCGTCGAACCGCTCAATCTGTTAATATTCACGTTCGTTTTATACGTGATTGAAAAAAATGGGAAAGTTGGGCTGCGCCCCTATGTTGACCGACGATCGAACCATCCCACTCCAAGCTGATGCCTCGCTGCGTGCAGGGTGTCAACGCGTCTACCACACACCGCAAGCGGCAAGACCGCCGCTAAACGACAGCAACTCATTGGTGCCCGACCGCCCTCCAAGCAGGCGACGCCCATTGATGTGGAGACTGTATCGACTCGAGCGCAGCTTGGCCGACCTCGCGCTTGAGACCCTGGCTGAACCATGAACGCAGTAGAAATTGAAGAAGCAATCTCGACTCTGGCACTTCAGCCCTTTGATCGCGCCGAGTTCCCGTTTGCGTTTCTTCTGGCGTTCGGAAACAAAGCAACAACAATCAAGCGCCTGCGCTCGGGTGCGTCGAACAAGTCCGACCTGGGCGGCGTCCTACAGACAAACAACATCCACATCGTGGTCCCTCAACCGGGCGAGGTCACGAGAACCCTTGCCGCACTGAAAGCAAGCCCGGCAACAATCAAGGCGAAGGCGCGCTTCATACTCTCCACCGACGGGGCGCACTTCGAGGCCGAAGATCTGGAGTCCGACGAAACGGTTGCCTGTGCCTATCAGGACTTCCCGGATCACTTTGGCTTCTTTCTGCCGCTGGCCGGGATCACGACCGTCAAGCAGGTCCGCGAAAGCTCTTTTGACATCCGGGCTACGAGCCGCCTCAACCGGCTCTATATCGAGCTGCTAACAGATAACCCGGAATGGGGAACCGCCGATCAGCGCCATGAGATGAACCACTTCATGGCGCGGCTGATTTTCTGTTTCTTTGCCGAGGACACCGACATCTTCAATGGCAGGGGTCTGTTCTCCGACACCATCGACCAGATGAGTGCGCGAGACTCCTCGAACACGCACGAGGTGATCGGCGAAATCTTCCGTGCCATGAATACGAAAATCGCCGACCGCCCGAACGCGAGATTACCGCGCTGGACCGATGCATTCCCTTACGTGAACGGCGGACTCTTCTCGGGCAGCCTAGAAGTGCCGCGATTCAGTAAAATCGCACGTTCGTATCTGCTGCACATCGGCAGCCTGGACTGGACGAAAATCAATCCAGATATCTTCGGCTCGATGATCCAAGCGGTCGCAGACGACGAGGAACGCGGCGAACTCGGCATGCACTACACGAGCGTACCGAATATCTTGAAGGTGCTTAATCCCCTGTTCCTCGATGAGTTGCGCACACGCTTGGAAGAGGCCGGAGACAATCCTCGCACACTGCTCAACCTGCGAAAGCGTGTCTCGAAGATCAGGGTCTTCGATCCCGCCTGCGGCTCGGGAAACTTCCTCGTCATTTCATACAAGCAGTTGCGGGAAATTGAGAACATCATTAACGAGCGGCGCGGAGAGTGCGGCCGCAAGAGCGATATCCCGCTAACCAACTTCCGTGGAATCGAGCTGCGCGACTTCCCGGCCGAGATAGCTCGGCTCGCTCTCATCATCGCAGAGTTTCAGTGTGACGTGCTCTATCGTGGCCAGAAGGAAGCACTGGCAGAGTTTCTGCCCCTTGATACGCAGAACTGGATCACCTGCGGAAATGCCCTGCGGCTCGACTGGCTGAGCATTTGTCCACCAACAGGGACAGGTGTGAAATTTCACACCGATGACCTGTTTAACACTCCGTTGGAACAGGCGCAGATAGACTTCGAAAACGAGGGTGGCGAGATCTATATCTGCGGCAATCCCCCATACTTGGGAGCTAAGAAGAAGAGTAAAGCACAGGCCGAAGACATGGCCGCGGTCGGATTGGCAGATGCTCAGCTTCTCGACTACGTGGCTGCCTTCATCGTAAAGGGTTTGAGGGTGATCGCCAGCGACCACTGCAATATGGCGCTCGTCTCAACCAGCTCCATTTGTCAAGGTGAGCAGGTCGCATTGCTGTGGCCTAGGATCTTTGATCATGCTGCTATCAACTTTGCATATAGACCATTTAAGTGGGCAAACTCGGCCGCAAATAACGCGGGAGTGTTCTGCACGATCATTGGTTTATCGAAGGATGATCGAAGACCAAAGCAGCTCTTTTCTGAAGACAGCGTGCAACTTTGCGACAGCGTTGCTCCATATCTTATCGCTGGGCCGAAGGTTATTTGCTCGCCTAGGGATGAACCTCTTTCGGCTTTGACACGGATGAAGATGGGCAGTAACGCGGTTGATGGAAAGAGACTCATCCTTGAATACGAGGACGTCTCCCGAATCCTTGCTGAGTACCCGAGCGCAAAACGCTTCATCAAAAGATACGGTGGCACCAAAGAATTGGTTTCTGGGGTTCATCGTTGGTGCATTTGGGTTACGGACGAGTCGCTTGAGGAAGCTCGCAGGATTCCACCAATCAATAATGTGATCGAGGAATGCAAGGAATATCGAGCAGGCGCAGGGAGAGACGCTCGTAAGGCGGCTCGACGACCACACGCGTTCTGTTACTCAACATATGAAGATGCTGACTTCATTCAGGTCGGCAATACGATCGGAAACTCTTTTGCCTTTGTCCCCGCGGATCTTAAAAGGCGAGGATATGTCTCAAATCATAATGCGTTTACAATATATGGGGCTCCGTTGGTCGAGTTTGCTGTAATCGTTTCAACCTTGCACCGCGTATGGGCCGAAACTATTGCGGGGCGGCTAGGAAACGGGACCAGATACGGTAATACAGTGGTGTACAATACGTTTCCGATTCCTGCGATTACAGAAAAGAATAGAGCCGATCTAATCCGCTGCGCAGAGGATATTCTTCTTGCACGTGAGACGCACTTCCCAGCGACGATCGCTGATCTGTATGGCCCTGAGAATATGCCTGCCGACCTGCGTGATGCACATGAGCGAAACGACGAGGTGCTTGAACGCATCTATATTGGCCGCTGTTTCCGCAACGATACGGAAAGACTGGAAAAATTGTTCGACCTCTACATCAAGATGACCGCATCTGCGAAATTAACCAAGAAAGGAAACACAGGGGCAAGCGCATGACCGATGAGAAAAGATCGGTTCCCTCCGTTTCGGTGTCCTATGCCCGTAATGGCAGTTCCACGAAAGCCAACGCGCTTGGCATGCGGCCAATGCAGGAGCGCGCCTACGAGCGTCGAGGCGAGCAGTACCTTCTCATCAAGTCTCCCCCGGCCTCCGGCAAGAGCCGAGCGCTCATGTTCATCGCCCTCGATAAGCTCCACAACCAGGGACTCAAGCAGGCGATCATCGTCGTGCCGGAGAAGTCCATCGGCGCAAGCTTCGATGACGAACCGCTGAGGGGGTCAGGCTTCTGGGCTGATTGGACCGTGGAGCCGAAATGGAATCTGTGCAACGCGCCGGGCTCGGATAATGGGGGCAAGGTAAAATCGGTTGGCGCATTCCTCGAAAGCAATGACAAGGCACTGGTTTGCACCCATGCCACCTTTCGCTTCGCCGTCGATCAGTTCGGAGTGGAGGCGTTCGACGACCGGCTGATTGCCGTGGATGAGTTTCACCATGTTTCGGCCAACCCAGATAACAAGCTCGGCCTGCATCTCGGCCAGTTCATCGCCCGCGATCGCGCGCATATAATCGCGATGACCGGCTCGTACTTCCGGGGCGACGCCGAGGCCGTGCTGGCTCCGCAGGATGAGTCGAGGTTCGATACCGTCACCTACACCTACTATGAGCAGCTCAACGGCTATGAGTATCTGAAACAGCTCGACATCGGCTATTTCTTCTACTCGGGCTCCTATGTGGAAGACATCCTCGAGGTGCTCGACCCGGCCGAAAAGACCATCATTCACATTCCCAACATCAACTCTCGCGAGAGTACGAAAGACAAGATCCGGGAGGTGGAGCACATCATCGAAGAGCTGGGCGAATGGCAAGGGGCGGATCCCGCGACCGGATTCCAGCTGGTCAAGACATCTGACGGCCGCATCCTTCGAATCGCTGACCTGGTGGAAGACGACCCTTCAAAGCGGGACCGAGTCTCAGCTGCACTGAAAGACCCAGCACGGAAGAACGATCGCGACCATGTAGACATTATCATCGCCCTCGGCATGGCGAAGGAAGGCTTCGACTGGATTTGGTGCGAACACGCGCTGACGGTCGGCTATCGGTCGAGTCTCACGGAGATCGTGCAGATCATCGGTCGCGCGACCCGCGACGCGCCGGGGAAGACTCGCGCCCGATTCACGAACCTGATCGCCGAGCCAGACGCCTCGGAGCTGGCGGTTACTGAGGCGGTGAACGATACGCTGAAGGCCATTGCCGCCAGCTTGCTCATGGAGCAGGTGCTTGCGCCGCGTTTCGAGTTCAAGCCGAAAAACCCTGCCAACGGGCCGACCCCGGATTTTGACTATGGCGATGGCGGCTACGACTCCAACAAGTGCAACGTCGGTTTCAACCAGGAGACGGGGCAGTTTCAGATCGAAATTATGGGTCTAGTTGCGCCTCATAGCGAGGAAGGCGCGCGTATCTGCCGAGAGGATCTGAACGAGGTGATCGCCAGCTTCATTCAGGACAAATCAGCTATAGAGCGCGGTCTGTTTGACGAGGAACTGGTGCCGGAGGAGCTGACTCAGGTTCGCTTGGGCAAAATCATCAAGGATAAGTATCCCGATCTAGATGATGTGGATCAGGAGGCGGTGCGCCAGCACGCTATTGCGGCCCTCAATCTGACGCAACAGGCCAAGCAAATAGCACTCGGGGACAACGGTGGAAGCAATGGCGAACCGGTCGCCAATACTGCTCTGATCGATGGCGTGCGCAAGTTCGCGGTGGACGTGCGCGAGCTAGACATCGATCTCATCGACCGCATCAATCCGTTCAGCGAGGCCTACGCGATCCTCGCCAAGGCAATGAATGAGGACAGTCTGAAACAGGTAGCGGCGGTGATTGCCGCCAAACGCACAAGCCTGACGCCGGAGGAGGCGAAGGAACTTGCCATCAGGGCCGTCAAGTTCAAGAAGGAGCGCGGACGGCTGCCCTCGATTAGTTCGACGGACGCCTGGGAAAAGCGGATGGCCGAAGGCGCAGCTGCTTTTGTCCGTTTCAAGGACGAGGGCCGCTATGACTGACCTAGACGAGCTGCGCGCAGAGCTGGAAGCGTTTGCTCAGCCCGAGAAGAAGGGTGGGCGCACACCGCGTGAGGAGCGCATCGTCGCAGGGTTCGAGGAAGTCCAGCGATTCTTCGAGCAGCATGGCCGCGCTCCGCAGCATGGCGAAGATAAGGACATTTTCGAACGGTTGTACGCCGTTCGGCTCGATCGCCTGCGTACGCTGGAGGATTGCCGGACTCTTCTCGCGCCGCTCGATCACCATGGGTTATTGAGTGCGGCCGAGATTGTCGAGACTGAGCCTGTCGAATCGATGGACGATGACGCACTACTCGCCGAACTCGAAGGCGCGGCTGGCCTCTCTGATATCACCGAAATGCGCCATGTTCGCTCCAGAGCCGAAATACGAGCGGCTGAAGAAATCGCCAATCGCCAGAAGTGCGAGGACTTTGATCGCTTCCAGCCGCTGTTCAAGCAAGCCGAGAATGAACTCAAGTCCGGTGTTCGGCAGACGCGGCCGTTCGGCAAGGATGCCAGTGTCACCAAGGGTAATTTCTTCATCCTCGGTGGACAACTTGTCTACGTCGCCGAAATGGGGGATATCTTCCGAACGCCAAATGGAGAGCCGGATGCTCGACTGAGGGTCATCTACTCTAACGGAACAGAGAGTAATCTCCTGCTCAGGTCCCTTCAACGCGCGCTTTACAAGGACGAGGCCGGGCGAAGGTTGACCGACTCGAATGCCGGGCCGCTGTTCAGTGAAGCCTGGGAGGAAGATGACATCGAAAGCGGCACCATCTACGTGCTGCGCAGCCTGTCCAATCACCCCTTCATCGCCGAGCACCGCGAGGTGATTCACAAGATTGGCGTCACTGGCGGCAAAATCGAAACGCGTATCGCCAATGCGGCGCACGATGCCACCTATCTATTGGCAGAGGTTGAAGTAGTCGCAACTTACAAGCTGGCTGGCATCAATCGCACGAAGCTGGAAAACCTTTTCCATCGGATTTTCGCCCCGGCACAGATCGACCTCACCATTCACGACCGTTTCGGCCATCCAGTCCGGCCGAGGGAATGGTTCCTCGTGCCGCTTCAGGTCGTTGACGAAGCGGTACAACACGTTCTGGACGGCTCGATTGCCGATGTGGTCTACGATCCGAAGACAGCCCGTTTGGTCGGTCAAGGTAAGTAAAGATCCTAGTGAATGGCGTGCTACGGCCATAACGGCCCTTCAGATCGGTTTGGCCCAACAGAGGCTAGTGACCTGACACCGGACACTTTAAGCCCAGGATTTTCTACCGATGCCGCTCTGCTCCTGTGGAGACCTGTGAAGCATCGATAAATGCCCGAGTTGAAATGATTCGATACGGAATTGTCTGGCTGGGTGTTCTATAACGGTTAGACAACGAGAGGGCATATCCGTGGTTCGACGGGGTATTGCTATGTTAATTTTTTTTACCTACAATGTAGCCTGAAAAAATTAACATCGCGGAGTTGTCTCATGCCCAGCCAAGCCCCCCTCATTGTTCGCGCTGCCAAAGATGTCGCACAATCTCTTGAAAATATAGGACTTACAAAGGATATCGTCGTCGAGGTGGCGCTTTCTGCCGCCGCAGCTAGAGCTGATACTTTACCAGTTGATCCTTCCAGCGCGCCAGGAATGATGTCTTACATTCATGGCGTTCGTGCGATTCGATTGAACTTGCTCACGGCAGGTTGGCGCATCAGTCGCCAAGGGAACGTCGAGTCCACAGTGAATGACGAGCAGGGTATTCAACTCTGCTTTCAGAACGTTGATGTCGCCTGCGACGTGAACAAAATTCCTCACGCGATTTCAGGCAAGGGCACTGCCTCTCGTGGTCTCGTCGCGGCGGGACAAGGCGAGTTGTTCGGCGAAGCTGGTATCGATGGTAAAGTCAAAGTTTTTGGCAGCACTCCAACCGTATGGGTGATTTGTGTCTCTGTGCATGGCTTTTCTGTCCGTGCTGAAGTGTCTTGCCCAACATCATTCGAAGGGTCCCAATTTGAGGACTTTCATCAGCGCATCTTCGTGTTGGATGAAAGCTTTGACCCCACCCTTGGACGCAAGAATTCCGCCGGTGAAGAAGCCGACGACTTTGATGTTCACATTTCGAAGAAGTAGCGAAGACAATGTTTAATCCCGGGCGCTTGTCAATCGCTAGAAAACGGCGGCAGCTGACAAAAAAAATGTTGGCTGAACGCGCTGGTATTTCTCAGGTCACACTAACTCGAATTGAAACTGGTCAAACACAGTACCCCGAAGAAGAGACCGTAGCAGCCTTAGCGGATGCTCTTTCGTATCCATTGAATTTCTTTTACCTCGAAGACTGTGAAGAGCTTCCTCCGGAAGCCGTCAGTTTTAGGAGCCTTTCGTCGTTGACAGCCCGGCAAAGGGATGCCGCGCTGTCTGCTGGAGTCATCGCGCACTTGCTGGATGACTGGGTCACCGAGAGATTCAATTTGCCGCAGCCAGATCTTTTAGATCTTAGAGATGAAGATCCGGGGTCGGCAGCTATCGCGCTTCGCCGACATTGGGGCATCGGGTCAAAGCCCATTCCACACCTCCTGAAACTATTGGAGGCCAAAGGCGTTCGCGTTTTCGCTTTGGCCGAAAGCAATAAGAACGTCGATGCCTTTTCCTGTTGGAGAAATGGTGTTCCATATGTCTTCCTTAATACCTTCAAATCAGCTGAAAGAAGCCGTTTTGATACAGCGCATGAGATTGGTCATTTAGTGCTGCATTTGCACGGGGGCACGAGTGGCCGTGAGGTTGAAAGGGAGGCGGATCAGTTCGCTTCAGCTTTCTTGATACCCCGAGACGATTTTGTGGCCAATGTCCCTATGGTCCATTCGCTGGAACAACTTATGGCTCACAAAGGGCGGTGGGGAGTTTCCGTTGCAGCGTTGGCCAGAACCGCATTTGAAGCCGGAGTACTTTCCGACTGGCATTACCGCGAATTATGTAAGCAAATCAGCTATCGCGGTTACCGAACACAAGAACCTCTCCCAATGAAGAGAGAGGAGTCGGTGTTGTGGAAAAAGGTTTTTGAGGAACTCTGGAAAGAGCGGCTTACAAAAGACCATATCGCGGTCCAACTTGGGATTCCAACCGATGAAATTGCTTCCCTCATTGGAGGCTTGTTAGGTGCGAACGATGAAGCGTCGACTAGACCCAAAGAGCGTTTTAAACTGAGGGCAGTGTAGCGTTTTTCGGTTAACAAATCGCTGCCGCGGATATTGACCCCTGCCATTGTTACTGGCGCAAAAACAGGCATCCGTTCGAATGCCGCTGAACTCGTGGTCGTTCCTCTCCTAGGCTGGCTCACTTATATGTTCCTCGACAACATAGAAACTATTACGGGAACGGGCCACCCACATCAAGCACTCAGACTTACGAGTGACAAAGAAACACAAGACCGCGCCCATGTATAAGCTTGAAAATGACCTCCATGACGCCCCCGCACAACAAGCGCATCAAGCCGAGGCTCTCTTCGTTGCCCTTCGTTCGCGCGGCTTATGGGCGACGCTTAGGATCCGTTGACCGGAGAGGATGATGTCGAAACAAAAGACAACTCGAATCAACATATACAGATTGCGACTACCCTCTTTGTTTGAAGACCTCGATCCATCAAGGAAAGGTTATCAACTCGAATATAGCGACGATCAGACAAAGCTCTTTGTCCATCCCGGGAGGAATGCAACTCCCGCATGGGTTGACTATATGAGGCCACTGCTAAGTAGGGATACCAGCTCCATAGAAAACCGAAGCAGTGGCTTTATTCTCATGAAGCGCCACGGAGGAAATCTTTATGCGCTAACAGGCGGATACGGTTACACGGAAATTCGTGAGGCTGTACTAGACGATTTTGGGCTTCAGCTTGCTTTACGCATGCTGGACGAAACTGGTATCGCAAGTATAAAGCAGCGGTCGCTAAAAGGTTCAGTTCGCCAGATTATGCGGGCCGTATCTGGATATGACCCCCTTTTTGACTCCGAGAACTACAATCGAATACTTGATGGTTTAGAGGGTAAGGTAAATTTCGAAGGGCGTCAGTTCAGGGTTATGGGGCGGTCCTCGGTTGTGCTGCGGACTGAGCGACCGATCGACAGGTTAAATGAAGTACTTGATGAGCTAGAAGACATTATTGGCAAAGAACCCAAAGTGACTTTCCCGCGTTCATACGAAGAGGTGATAGAAGGTGGGTTAATCCAACGCTTGGAAGACGATCTGCTTCAATCTGTGCGAAAGTTTTGGCGTGGAGAGTCGGATCGCGATCAGATTTATCTTGAGTTCTCAGATCCGCTTGTTCAATTCAGATGTGAGAAATTCAAGGTGAAATATGATCGACGGTCAATAGAGGCTGAAGAGTTTGACCTGGAGATTATTCGAGATGCCCTAAAGGAAAAGGGGGCGCGCGAACCGGAGACACTTCAAGCTTTGGCAAACTTTCGTGTTACCGGTGTAAACGAGTTTAACTTCAATGAGTTCGAAAACTGCACTTTTGCTCGATTGATAGTTTACGAAACTTCTGTGGACGGCAGGCACTACATAAGATTTGGAAATAGATGGTACACAATATTGGACGATGTGCAGGCATTCCTCGATCAAGAGCTATCTAGAGTCACGGTTGACTCGTCTCTACTTCCTGAATGGGATAAAAATCTGAACAACACCGAGAATGAATATAACAAGTGGGTCGCCGAACAGTACGGTTGGCATTGCTTGGATGCAGATCTTGTGCATCTGCCAAACCGTTCAAAAATTGAGCTATGCGATCTACTGGATTCTGACAATATCAGATTGGTTCACGTCAAAGAAACTTGGGGAGCTAAATCGGCCTATCTTTTCGCCCAAGGCGTAACGGCCGCCGAGTTTTATAATAACTCTAAGGAGTTTAGGGATAAGTGCGATGAAAAGTGGCCTGGGCTCCTTCCTGAGCCATCCGCGAATGTAACCATTGTTTTTGCAATCGCTGATTCTCGATCGCGCCAATCAACATTCCCACTGAACCTTACCTACTTTGGAAAGCTCAGTTGTTATAACGCGGTGTCAGCTTTGAGGGCGCATGGGTTTAACGTGGTGCTGGCTCCAGTCGGAGTGACCGACAGGGGAGATAGGTAACAAGGATGTCCGAGGACATGGGTTACACCTTGTGGCGCTTGAGTCCGCAAATTTTGTCCTCGGTGCGCATGTGGCGTTTGTGCAGTCGCCCAAGTTTAAGCGGCCTAGCAGACGTTCGATGAATGCAGTGGGAATGCCCGCTTTGGGTCGATTCCCGCCTGTTGCCCACTGCTGATACGAGCCTCCGCCAATGGTTCTTGCCTATCGGATGGTTCAATCCAGCATCTGCGCCGAAGAAGCGACGAGATCGATTATGTGGTAAAAATATGGAATGGCGGTCAAGAAGCTTGACGCGGGCAAGGGCGTGACCATTCGAATCTTGGCAGCAACTGTAAAGGTCGCACATCAACGCAATGTAGCGCATGCACATGCGCTGCGCTAATCGAGGCAAGATGCATCGATTCACGCATGCGAAAACGGCGAACGGATTCGCTATACGATGCATGAGTAAGTCAGAACACGAACTAACGGTCAGCATTGAAGACATCGCTGCCCCCGCGGACCTCGCGAAGCTCGATGCCGCACTCGATGTGCTCGGCGATGTGGTACGTCAGCTGGTCGCCGAGGGCGAACTGTCAGGCTCCTACGTTCTCAGAATCTCCGGTGGGCGTGCCGAATCGGATCAGGATGGTGGCACGGAGCGCCACTGATTGCATGGCAGGTGCGTTACTCCAGTGGGTGCAGGTAGTCCATCGACCAAACCGCTTCAAGTGCAGCAGTGCATTGGCGGCCGTGGTGTCGGCCGCGGCCGCTGCGAGTGGTATCGGGCGGCGGCCAGGCATGACGATGGTCACGGTCGAAGCGGCTGAAGGGGGTGGTGATTAGCCACTATTCACTCCTTGTCAATGGATTGTGGTTAGCCCGGAAGCGGTGTGTCGCCACCCGCTGTTGGGCTGCTCCTCATCAGCCGCTATTCAGCTCTACGTCGAGGAGCGACTCTCGTCGGAGAAAGGGATTCGCTTTCGCAACTTTCACTTCAGGGCTTCTCAGCCTGCTCGGCGAGCCACCGCCTTTGCCACATAGCCTGAAATTCCGCCAACTCGTAGCGGTAGGCTTCAAAACCTTCAGTTTCTGCCAAATCCCAGTAGGGACCTTCAAGCCATTCCTTTTTAAGTTGTTCAACCGCGTCGCGCAATGTCTTCACACCATGCATCTGGGAAATCGTCGGGTGACCATGGTAACGACAGGGCCGCATGTGGCTTGAGCGTCTGTATCTGTCCAGATCCCTGCGGGGCAAGCTGGATGATGATGTCATCGGCAACAAGAGCCCCCTTGATGAGAAGTGTCAACCGATGCCGAGCTCGGGGCTCCGTCGGAAGTCCCATATTCGAATGCTTTGCAGCTGCTTACTTTCTCCCGAGGAGCAGTATTCGACTCAGCGGAGAATTATGGTACTTTAATCTCCTGCCACAGGGAGTGGCCGATTCACAAATGAACAAGGAGGAGTCCCATGCTAATTCTCACGCGCCGCGTAGGCGAAACTCTCTTTATCAATCTCGCTGGAACGGTGGATCCCGCTACTCCCGTCGGTGAGCTGTTCACCGAAGGCTCGATCGAAGTTGCTATTCTGGGCGTGAAGGGGAATCAAGTCCGGGTTGGCTTGCAAGCCTCGAAGCAGTTTAATATCGTGCGAGAAGAGCTAGTACAGCCGTCATCCGGCTGAAAACACCGGAAATCTATACTAGCTCTGTCGAGTCGGCTTCCATTGCGAACGGGGGATCACATGCGCTGGTGTATTTCGGTAATACTGGTCGGCCTCACACTCTGTTTAGGCCAGGCGTCATATGGCGCAGTCGTGACACCGTCGGACCGGGTGACGACGCGTCTCAATGTTCGGAGCGAACCCAGCGCCAGCACCGAAGTCGTCGGCAAGCTCCACCCCGGGGAAGATGCGCTTTTTCTCGAAGCGGTACCGCACTGGTATAAGGTCCGCCTCGATGATGGCCGAGAGGGCTTCGTCAGCAAGTCATGGTCGGTCAAACTCGATAGTCAACCGGAAGAGCAGTACATCCGCCTCGGAGCCTGGAACATCAAGAAGCTGGGCCATGGAAGCAGCAAAGACTACTCGCTCGTGAGCCAAATCATTGACGACAATTTCGATGTTGTCGCGATCCTCGAAGTGATGCAGAAGCAGCGTTCGCATCCCGGCTATGACGCACTGATGCAGCATCTCGGTGGTGGCTGGGGCGGCTTGGTCACTGACACGCCTCGCCCTAACACGGGTTCGGGTAGTGCCGAGTATTACGCGATTCTGTACAGAGAAGGGACGGTGCGCCCGTGCGCTGGCTGGACAGCTTTGAAATATTACCCGGACAATGATGGCGGCGACCATAGTGCCGGTCCTGACCGGTTTGCAAGAGAGCCTGCGTACGGCTGTTTTGAGGCGGGTGTCGACTCCGGCACCGTGGGCGTCGATTTCCTGCTGGCGGCCTACCACGCAACCTGGGCGGAAGGGAATGAAGATGAAATTGTGGATGAAGTTTCGAATCTGTCGGATGTTTTCACAGTCATGGCGCAGGCGAAGCCAAGTGAGGGGGATTTGCTAGTTGTAGGTGATTTCAATTTGATTCCTGCGATCCTGCACGGCGCTTTGGACGATTCCGATCGTACCGAGGGTTCCGGATCGACGCTGAATAGCAACGGCGATCGTACGACGAATCTTTATGACCACGTCGTGCTTCACGATGAAGCGGCGACATCGGAGATGGTCGGAAATGCTGTGGTATTGAATCGGGTCGGCATGGCGGCCACACCAAAACACTTCTACCAGATGGTGAGCGATCACCTGCCGGTAATGGTGAGAGTTCGTAGCTCGGGACCAGATGACGACTAGTTCCATCCATTGACGGCCAGAAGGAATGCAAAACGCATATGCGCTTACGGAAGTCGGTGCTCGGAATAGCTCAAGCGGTAGGAACATTCTTTAGCTAGAGCGATCTGACGTTCAGGACGCTGACTTGCATCTCCGGATGGCTAGATTTGGCGAAAGATTCGAAGAAGACGCCCCGGGTGCGCCGGAGGCAATCCAGCGTGCTGTACTCGAAGCTGCTATGAAGGCTGCTCTGCGTTTCGAGCGCCACTATGGAAAAGAGAGCCTGGAACCGTGGAACGACTTTCAAGTGGGGTATGATCAACGGCAAGCTTTCACACTTCAGTGGGTTTTTGGGTGACGAGTGGAATATGCTTGATACCTGAGTGGCGCGCGGAGTCGAGGAGGCGCTGTGTCATTTGTCTTTGCACAGCGGAGCCTGCCATTTGGGTTTGGTACGATTATTAGTCGCTGGTTCAAATGATGGAATATTTAGCCGCTGTATTATCGTTTGTCGTCGCGCTTGTCGGGGTGCACGGAAATACTTGGAACGCGCGGGCGAGGGGGATGCGCAAGCTGACAAGGACCGGCTGGATTACCGCTGCATGTGCGGTGGCAACCCTCGCACTAGCCATTACTGCTGTGACGATTAGAAGCGTTGAGGAACGGATCCTCAAGGAACAACGCAAAACAGTAAACAGGATCGCGGAGATGGAAATCTGTCTTGCCGCTGGCAACCTCAAGGTTGTGTTTGATGTATTGGCTTCGACTGCTAGGGACGAAAAAACTGTGGATGGCGCGGATATTGGATTTGGATTTTCAACGTTGGCTGAATCGAAGACGATCCGGGCAATCGAAAAGCTCAATCTTCTCGATAATCGACCTGCTAGGAGTGAAGTCGGAGATGATCGACCACTGAAGGAGTTTATAACGACGTACGCGACCAATTTTATTGCGCAAACAAACATGGCCCTTGCGAAATATAGTACTTTCTTGGATCGAGAGCTCATACTGAATGCCACTTGGTTAACCAATCACAATCTCGTACGACGTTTGGCTGTTACTGGCGAGCAGGCGAATCAGGTAGAGAAAGCAGGTGGAGAGACGTATCCCGGACTGTGGTCGTATGAGCGGTTAGGCTACTCCGAGGTGCTTTCCTTACTAGAAGAGATGCTCCGGATGAGCGGCGGTAATGAAACTGGACTGGTATGTGAAACGCCGGAATTTTTTAAGCGCAAAGGCGACTGATAATGCGTCAGCCTGCCGTTTAGCGGTGTGGCATCGCTCAAAAAGCCTTTGACTCCGCTATTGCGTTACGCTGAAAGCAACGAAAGATCAACGATCACTCGGGATTCCAATGGTAAGCGTTAGGGTGCGGAACATATCGGTTTAACAGCTATGCTGTGAATCTGTTTTCGGTTTGCGTTCAATAATCGGAGAGACATAGTGCCTGTCGGAGCCGCTGTTAACACTGGTAAGTTGGTAAACGAAACGAAAGCGGATTGGTTTCCCGGGTTGTGGGACGTTGTTGCTTGGATGCCCAGCCATTCGACGTAAGCGATCTTGTCCATGCCGCCTTTCTGGCGGCTGAGCGTAATCGAAGCAATCTTTTGGCAAACATCCATGGTGTTGTCACCAAAAGTCGACGACATTGCGATCTCGCCAGGTTCATAAGAAACAGCGTCACTCGAATTGGCATCTTTGCATTGATTCGGATCTGTGATGATTTCGATGTCTGTCGTAACCAAACCATTTTTGCCTACCACTACAAATGGAATTTTGTGAAGTCCCTGCCAATTGGATAAGGAAAGGTTGTTGGCGTTGAATTTCAACACCGTGTAGGCGCTCTTGCTCTTGGATTTCTCGTTTATGTTCTCTTTTTCATAGGTATGGATCACGTAGGCGGGATATGTGTTTCCGCCAAGCCGCACGTTGTATGGTTCCTGGCTACTTTCAAGGTACTTGGCATCGGTCTTCAACGGGAGATCTCGGATGTTCGCGACGAAGGTTACGTCGCCTGACAAGCATGACGGAAGTTTATTTGGAACTATCGATTCAAGCGCGAACTGGGGTTGCCTTGGTTTGGGTGCTGCCGTATCTACGCATGCGTCTTCCGCAAATATGCCAGTAATTGGTAAGGGGTATTCGTCAGAACCGTCGCGTGTCCAGACAACCAGATTTACGGTATTGCTTCCGTTGGCTCGATGCTTGAGATCCGACGTTACGAAAGTCGCTTCGATACCTTCCATGTCGGGGAGAACGCGAATGGATCCCTCCGTGGCACTAATGCCATCTAGGTACACCTCTGTACTCCTCCACACGTTTGCACCGTAAATTAGGACACGGGCATTGTTACGGCAAATTGTGACGTTTGGAGGTTCCACGTGCGCAATATGCGTGACTTGCAAGGTCTTTCCGAGTAGTTGCTTCGAGATAAAGTTCGTCAGTCCATCAAAATCGGAACGGGTATGTGTAAGCTGTACCGGTATTGGTGTAACGTGAGACGGACTAAGTACAATGACCCCTTCGCTGTGCCAGTTTCCGACCCATGCGGATTCAAGCTTTAACTCGATATGGGGCCACCAGCCAGGTGCGGAGATGTCAGCTGTGACATCCTGCCGACTCAGTTCTTGACGCAATTCAAGTTGATTTGTTTCTGGGTTGAGTTGAAGCTTCGGGCCGAAAATCCATCCGAAGTGCGGTACTTGTATCGAGCCAGAAGGGTTCGCGGCATGGGCCACGGCGTCCGTATGAGACCCGGAGAAGCCGACTACAATCGGAGCGTTTTCCCTTGCTTGGATTTTGCCAGCTGCTGTTCGGGCAAGCCCGATGCCGCCGTCGGCACTGAGACCGGAGGAAGGGGTCTTCGCCGCAAGCGCTAAACCGAATTCGAAAGCATCGGCGGCAGAGGCAATTGTTGAGATTCGCTGAGTGCGGACTCCCGGGGCAGTCGCATAGGCATGGGCGTCACCATCGAATGTGAAACTGCCAGAGAATCCCTCGCGAAAGAGTTTATCGCAGCTGTTTTCATCTTTAATTACAGCACGGCAAAAATCATCAGGTGGTGGCGGCAGAGGTATACTTTGTGCCTGAAGCGATGCGAGTGTAAGGGATTTCGGGGATCTTCCATGACCAATACGACAGCTAGGCAATACCATATCTCCTTGGTTGCCTCCAGTGGCATTGTGACTCGCCCAAAGCCGCAGCAACCGTCGGGATGCGTTCGAAGTTACTTCGAAATCCTCTATGGCTCTATTTAACATCGCGCGTTGATTTTTGCCCAGGTTGGCGCGGCGCATTGCCCCTTCAGCGGCCTTCGATACCGCTGGTGCAAGCAACTGATACTGAGTGGCGATATTGAACGCTTTCTTAGGAGGATATAGCCTTTTAAGGGACTGGAGATTCATGTCGCTCAGTATCGTTGCGGCTCTGTTCGCGGCTTCCTGCTCTGTTACTTTGTTTTCTTCTATCAATTTGAGCAAATGTTCGATCTGATAATGACGTTCAACTTGGGACTGTTTCTCAGGGGGCAAGTCAAGCTGATTTAAAGCGTCGAGCGGCGAAACGTTGTTCGCTTTGATGATTCTGTCTAGCTGGGCGGTGACGCTCTTCGATACAGGACCATTCACGTTCTGGACAATCGAGAGTATATCGTGCCATCCCGTGGCTCTAGTCAATTTGTCGTAAGTGTCGGTATTAACGTCCTGAATGCCTGCGGAGCAATAGCCGTCCGAAACGTCACGGTCAAACCTAAAAAAATCATCAAGCTCTTTCCTATGATTTTCGTCATGAATGTCGAGCCGCTCCGTCCTGCGAACGATCGCGGTCAGAAACACATCCTCGAGTCCGGTCAGTCCCGCAGAAACGAGGCTTCCGCTGCCCGGAGGGACCGCGAGCACTACGGAGCCGCACATGTTTTCGAAGGCGATACGCGTGCCCGATGAGCGTCGGCAAGGATCAAATGATGTCGGTTCGGTGAGGCTGAAGTATACGCGTGCAATATCAAATAGACCTGTACCGGCTCCAAGCAGTTCGTAACGTACATCGCCAAGACTATTTCGATTCGAGGCGGATTTCGCTGTCTCACGTTCATTTAGACGGTATGTTAAATGCGCGAGCCATTCAAGGTACAGCTTGGTCACGCTGGATTGATCTACTGGAGGGCTGTTAATTGTATATCGTACAGCGGCCCATTTGTCTTTCTTTTGGCCAGGCAGCACTGTCGCTGAAAACTGCATGCGAAACAGAGAATTTCCGCCTTTGTCATGCAGATCATCAAGATTGTTCTCCGCGATTGAAGATCGGATAGTCCGGCGATAGGCCTGGCGCGCCGAAAAGTCGGCTTCGGGACTGATGTTGACTTCAACATCGCGTGCGGGAGCAATGCTGCTGCTCGCCAGCAGGTCGATAAGCCCAGACAACTTTGTGTTGAGTTGTGCTAGCACGTCAGTGTAATTGGCGCTGGTGATATTGATACTCTGTAGATCGCGCGTGAGGAGAGTTGGGTCGGTTAGCATTGAAAGTCCAGAACCATTTGCGGCGCTTGGAGCGGGTACTGTGGGCGCAGTCGAGCTGTACTCTGGTAAAGGCTCCAAAACGCTATCTGTAGTCGCGACCGCGGTCGGTTCCGAGGCCCCCGTTGCATCGTTTTCACTAGGGCTGGCAGATTTGTTTGTTTTACCACGGTTCGCATTGATCTGTGAGCGAAGGCGATCGGTCTCATATTGCTGGCGCATGAGTTCGAATCGGAGTTTCTTTAGGGTGATTTGGTCTTGCAGTTGCGCTTGCGCAAGTTGGTTTCGCAGAAGTTCTTCCTCGCGTTCGGCCTTCAGCGCATTTACCGCTTGTGTTTGTTCGAGTCGATCACTTTCGAAACCTTCTTGCAGTTGTGTCTGCGCTGCCGCCGCCCGCAAGCGGGTCAGATTGAGCTGTTGAGCCGACCGCGATAAGGCCAGCTCCTGCAAGTATTGCTCACGAGCGGATTCGTCATAGGCGAGGCCGAGTCTCGCTGACAATGCCGAAATATTCAGCAGTTCTCGGCGTAGCTCAGATTCGAACCGGACATCTTTACTTTCTTGAAGTTTTTGGTGGAGGTAAGTGTCTTCGTCGCGGCGATCATTGATTAGCGTTTCGCGTGCAAAGATCGTCGGATAGCTCATCTGAACATCGGCGAAGTGGTCGCGCGAAGTCTTACTGAAACGATCTTCGTTAATATCTGCGACGCGTACCGCGTATGGGCGTGGGCATCCGTTCAACGACAACACAGATGCACATACGAACAAAAAACGAGCGATGCGGAAGCCATTCATTATTGTAGACCCTTCTGATTATTATCCGGACGAGACAAAAGCTCCTTCGTTTGTCACTATGGGCTCAATGTCACCGTTTCTGGGGTTCCCGATCGATTAGTATAATGGAGGTTTCCTATGGTGGCCATACGCTGCTTTGTACCGGCTGCAACCATTCCTGCCTGGTGTCAAAGCGCCTGTCGGTGTTTCCGTGAAACATATCAACGGGAGCGGCGGGTCCGGAAAAAAAGAGTTCAGCAACACGGTCACGATGAGCCCCGGCCGAAGCATGGGCATCTGGGATCAGATTGGCGATAGACCGGGAGTAATCATCCATCGCTATATCCGCATCGGTATTCGGTTCAACTCGGTAGAGATTGTCTCGGCCGATCAGCAGGCCCGTCTGCCCAAGCACATTTTGGGAAGCGAGGTCCATCGCAGAAAAGATGATACCTTTCCACGCGAAGAGGCCTCCCCACTGTTGCCACGATCCGAGCTTCGCTTTATCGTTGCGTCCACAGCCGATGCTCAACACACGTACTTGTTCACGTGCAACGTCAAAACAGGATAGCGCATCTACCACTCCGATCATCGCCGGGTTATTGGCCCAGACGCCGCCGTCCACATAGCGATAGCCATTGGCCTTATGTGGCTGGAAGAACGTGGGAGCGGCGGCAGTCGCAGCGCCGACGGTCACGCAGAGTTCATTGGCGTCAAGATGATAGTCGGGATGATGCGGAGTCTTGAAGACATAGACTTCGCCATGGTGGCCATCAAAGCTCGGGATGCACAGGCGGGTGCGCGAGTCACCCAGCCGTGCTTTGGCGAACGAATTCTCCAGCAGTTCCATCAACGGTCCGCGATTATATTGGTAGAGGAAGAGCCCGGGCAGGGAACGAATCGATCGGATGAATGAAGATCGTGGAAAGATGCGACGTCCGTGCCGCAAATAGATGTCCGTTACTTCTGCGGCCGTAAGGCCTGTGCCGAGAGCAAGGGCAATGATGCCACCGGTTGAGGTCCCGACCACCATGTCGAAATAGTTGGCTACAGATTGCCCTCCCAGGTGCTCTGCCTCCAGGTCGGCCAATAGCTGCGCTGTAAAAACACCTTTGATCCCGCCGCCGTCGAGAGACAGTATCCTGAAGTGACGTTTCTTGGGCCAAGCGAGCAGGGGACGCCGGTCTTGCCGGGTGTAGCTCGACCGAGGCGGCGTGGTGCATGAATATGTGGCGCTGATCATCCGGGCATTCTCTCGGTGCCATGGCCGCCGCCCGTCCATTGGTTTGTGGCCAGCCAGCCTTCGTAACATGCCAGCCATTCCACTGTCCATGGCACGATCGTTGCGGCAATTGCCATATCAGGGGTCCATTCCGTTCCAAGGTACAAGCAGAGCCGTGGCCTCTCCGGATTCTGCCGGTTACGAAATATGTGGGGTATGTCGCCAGAACCCGGCTGGCCGTGCAGAAGCGGTTGAACGACCTCCACATGCGGTGTGCGACGGATGATCCCGGCGACGTCTAACGAAACCAAGCTGTACAGGATCTGCACAGAGTAGTACTTCATAAAGGGTCTGAGAGCGCCCTCCCAGATGACCATCAGGTGACACGCGCTGACGACGCCGAAACCCGGATGGCGACTCCGCATGGCGGCAATTTGCTGTGCAATGGTAAGCGGCTCAGGAATGTGAATCTCCGAAAAATGTATGACGGGGACTGGTGTGGGACTGATGGCCGCTCAAGATCGCTGACTCAGCTGAGATCACACTTGCGATTTCGATGCGTCCACTGTCGCGTCGCTGGGCAGCATTGCCGCCCGCAATCGCCCGCCCCACATCTTCATTGAGGCGTGCGATCACATCCCGCGCCGGATGCTCGCCGAAAAGGTCTTCAAGCACTGTCTGTGTTTCGGCAAGATCAGGGCCCCGGGTGAGGCGCGCCAATTGCCTTGCAAAATGCTCAAGATCGGCGATGAACAACCTCTGGTCTGACCGTGAGCTTGGCCACCGGTCGGTTAAGATGTCGTCTTGGCATGTCGGATTGACCTCGTGGATCAACAGGCCTTGTTCATCGCACTCTGTCAGCTGCTGCCGCAACTTATCTACCTGATACACGAGTTCGAGTGAAAGTTGCTGGCTGCCCGAGGTGGAATCTCCAACGAGCTTTGCCAGCAATACGGACGGTGGCATGCGCCCTTCACGGGCGTCATAGCGGATATTCCGGAAGCGCTTTATCAGCTGAAGTGCCACGACTGCGACGGATTTATGATGTGCGGGCGACGGCGGCGGAACATCTTCCGTGTCGGCTTGCGCTTTAAAAAACTGATCCAGCTCTGTTGAGCGTTTGGCGAAATACGCGCCGAAACTACGATCGACAGGCGTTCGGTCGGTAAACCATGCGGAAAATCCGTAGGGGTTTGCGATAATATGCTGATCTCGACTACGGGGCTCCTCCAGCTTGCTAGGAAATATGACTGAGGTCCTGGGGTGGCGGGCTGGAAGCAGCACAGCCGGTGTGACATCCAGGTGCATGTCGTTGTACTGAATCGTTACGCAGCGCGTATTGCGAAGGGTCTTTTTGTAGTAGCGAGAGCCGGGATTTCCCTTGATTGCGCGAAACGTCAGGTCCAAGGCCTGATCCGGCGGTACCTGTGCTGGCAGGGCAAGCTGGGCAATCAAGTCAATGTCGAATTCGTCGTTTTTAGCAGCTGACGCGATCGTCGCACCGATTGCCATGCCTCCTTGCGGATAAAAACGTTCAATCTGATCATGGAGGCAGCTGTCTGGACGATCGAGCCATTCGGCAATCGCTTCATACCTTTCTACCGCAAGGCCGTGCTGGGTGGGCGAAAGCTGAACCCGGATGGCGACGTCGGCGAGCAACAGGTCCAATGGGTTTTCGAATGGGGATACTGATACCTGGCGGTCCATGACGCCTCCTCTGGAAGCCCTAGAGTTGCGAAACAAAATTTCTAAACTTCAATTCTTCAACTGGTCCGGATCCGTCAGAAACTCCTCAGGCCCATTTCGACGGATAGAAACCGGCCCTCATAGGAAGGCCGGTTCGGAACCACATTTCTTCACCGTGGCTTGTGCTTCGTCTTATCGACCAGCGTGTAGTGCTGGCCTCTGGCCGGTGTAGGCGGCAGCGGCTCACCCCTCGTGACCGTCACTTCATTTCGCGTTGTGGTGTTTCGGTATTGGCCGGAAGTCTCGGCCTTCTCACCTGGTCGGTATGTCTTGCGTCCCATAAAGCAATCTCCTTGGCGGTTTTTTGTACACAAAGCCAATTGAAACACAAGATATTGTATGACGTCAATTCAAAAGAGACAAAAAAGCACAAGATATTGTGTTTTCATTATGTGGATTAATACTTCATAAGCAAAATCTATGTGCATATATGAAGAAGTCGCATGACTGTATGTCCATCCGGTGCCTCTGTAAAGGCTCCAGCGTCCTTGTTCGCCGCACGACAGTTGATTGGGTCGCGTCGCCGTGAACTGCCGCTGCACCGAGTCGCCTGGGCGAACAGCTGCGTCATCGCCCATCGTCATCTGACAGGTGCTTTCCACGCACCGCGCCCTGTGAGGGTAACCTTATTGCAGATTCGATCCGCACACGCATTCGTCGAACAGATTCGCTATACGGCCTGTAATGTGCAATCAGCTGGTGATATATGACGTACTGCAACACTGATGACCTCGCCGATCTCCTAGGCACGGAGGCGAGGTCAGAGAATTCCATTGTTTGTCTTGTCGCGGCGGATATCGCTGCCGCAATCGACGAAGCGCAAGCCGAAGTGGATTTTGCCTTTGCCGCGATTGGGGACGAGATTCCAGTAACCCCCGTAACATCGATGGTCGCAAATTTTACGAAAGATATCGCCCGCGCCCGTCTTTACGATGTCCTGTTATATCGCCCTGACGACGCGCAGGCGGTGTCCAGGGCAGCATGGCGAGCACGGCGCATACTCGACATGCTCGCGTCCGGCGTGTTCGCCAGCGATGACGCCATCGGGCCCGCAGTGATCGAGCTCGTAACCGGGGATCAAGCGACCCTCAAGTCTACTCTCAAGAAAGCGTAGAACACGTGCCATACTGCGAGCATGAGCAGCGAAAATGACATCATAATGCGCGAGGCGGAGCGGGTCTTTGGCGACCCCGCTAAGGCGGCGCGCTGGATGAGCAGACCGAAAACGTGGCTGAACGGCTCGAGCCCGGCCGCTGTGCTCGATAACCCGGAGGGAAGGGCACTGGTGAGGGAAATGCTTGTCCGCATCGAAGAAGGGTTGCCGGTCAGTGACCCGATTTCGCGGCCCCACCCCAAGCAGAGAGGGGGAACCCTTGACACCGCCGTGCCAGACGATGCTCAACTGCGGCGATCTGCATCCGCACCCGGAACACACCAGCCGCTGTTGTACGTCCGCGATCCTCGCGTCTGCTGGCAGCACGCTCCGGTCTAGCTCGTGCCGCCGCCCGCAACAGCAGCAGTAAACCAATAGCCAATACTTTTCTGCTGGAAAGTCGGCGATGGTATTGCGATTGGCGGGTTCCGCTCGTGAGCTAAAGCGATTGCGCATGCAGGTAGAACCGTTAATGCCCGAGAAGGGTCGTTCTCGGGCTTCATCTTTGTCCCATCAACCCTCCAAATAGGCCATTTTGGCGGTGTCATGATAATCTTGGAAGTGTAACGCGACGTAAAATTTATATATGATTGATAAATCAATATAAATAGTGATATAACGAGGTCTAGCTGTAAATGTATAACGAGACAGGGGGTCTCGTTAATTCAACTGGTATGTGGCGACCACTAGTAAGAAGCTATGAGCGAAGCCGAGGCAGGTACATACATCGCAGGTCGAAAGCTTGGCCAGCTGGAAGAGCCGTACCAAGCTTCAGACCTTACATTCGGTTCCATCAGGCTTGACGGTCGCTCGCTGAAGAATGCCGACTATCAGCATTGCACTTTCGCCAACATCAGCTTTAAAGAGGCCAGACTTCAAAGTAGTACTTTCCTCGACTGTGTGTTTATCGGCTGTTACTTCCGGCGCGCGGAGTTAGTTAACTCCTCATTCGTGGGCTGTCGCTTCATAGACTGCCAGTTCACGCACATTGCAGTTAAGAGCAGTAGATTTCCACATTCGTTGTTCCGCGGCTGTCAAATCGACATCGAAGAACTGGAACACAACCTGCCGCCGGAACCCAATATAAGAGAAGTCCTCACTCGGAACTTGTCGCTAGAATCCAGCAAGCTCGGTCTATCCACGCAAGCGCGTGCGTACAGAATGGCCGAGATTAGGGCGCGGGAAGCGCACCTTCGCGCCGCTATCGCTGGACAGTCGCAATGGTATAGAGACCATTTCGACGGGCTAGCGCGCCTTCGTGCGTTGCTACAACTGATCTTGAGCCTGCTCAATCGGTGGCTTTGGGGCTATGGGGAGCGAGTGGCGACACTCCTTCGAAATCTTGTTCTGGTCGCCGTCTTCTTGTTTCCAGCGTGCTTCTACATTTTGCGAGACGGCCTACGGAAGGAGGGTCACGCACCAATAGAACCGCTTGATCTCGTTTACTTCAGTCTCGACAACGTACTCCCGTCAGACATTCGCTCGGGAATACAGGCTATAGATCTTGTTCCTCGAGTTCTCGCAGCCAGCGAATCCATCTTTGGCGTGATTGTGCTCGCTCTATTCGCTGCGTACATCTTCCGCTGGAGCCTCCATCGATGAGAAGCGACCGTGGCTATGCACTCTGGCTGTACGGATCGCACTCCCGAGGGAACCCGGATTGTCTGAGTGACGTAGATATCCTTTTAGTAACGGATGATGAAAACGACGACGGCCCACTCAGGGAGTTACCCCTATTCCCACAGATGCCGACGGTATCGCGGTACAACTGGGTGGAGATGGAACAGATGGCAGGGTATGGCTCCCTATTCCTGCGACATCTCTTGCTCGAAGGTAGTGCAATTGCCGAATCACCGCGAGCGATGGGGCGACTGAGTGCTCTTTTGTCGTCCTTGGGGCCCTACCAGCGTGCCTCCCGAGACGTGCGGGGATTCTGGACAGTGCATGCCGACGTCGGCGAGTCACTACTCAATGGTGGAGCTTCGACCGCGTTCGAGGCAGCGACATTAGCAACTGTATTTCGCCACGCTGCGATCTTGGGCTGCAATCTTTTCGACGCGCCTTGTTTTTCTCGACTTGAGCCAGTGCAGAGGCTTGTGACCACATGGAGTTTGCCGAAAGCCTGGGCCGCAGAGTTTTCGCAGTTCTATCGCTATCGACTTTTCGAAGATGGCCGGGCCACTATGACTCACCCTCCACGCCTGGAGTACGTTTGGGAATGGCATGCGCGTGCAGCGGGCTTGCTTACTGAGCTTGGGCGGCGGATGCATGGATAGGATTGCCCGCTGTCTGTCGCAAATACAGGCAATCAGAAATGTCGCCGCGGGAGATACACCTCCATACGTGGCGCGCTCCCGAATCGGTCGACTTGCAACTTCGGTGGCTGCGTTGGCGGCTGAGGCGGGAGAGCTACCGGCACCTCCTGCGGATGACCGGTTTGCAGGGCATCGGGATGATTCAGTCCAGATTAAGGCACTCTTCAGCTCGGTGCAGCGCCTACGCGACGCTTCAAGACACGTCGCCCAACCGAGCGAGCCACTTGATGTTCGTTGGCGGCGAGCGTGGGCAGAGCTTCTGGAAGAACTTTATACCCTCGAATGCTGCATCAAGAAAATGAGGGGCGATGACCGCGCCACATAGCAGCCGCATGGACGGCGACGCGGTAAACCGCGCACGTCATGCGCATCGTTATACGTAGTGGAGTTATCGATGTCACCACCAAAAGTATTTCTAAGTCACGCTTCAGAAGATAAAGAACGTTTTGTGACTTCATTTGCCGAAAGGCTAAGAAATCAGGGTATCGATGCCTGGTTGGACAAATGGGAGATGCTGCCGGGCGACAGCCTTGTTGACAAGTTATTTGAAGAAGGTATCAAGAACGCAGATGCGGTAATCATTGTGTTATCTACGTACAGCATTCAAAAGCGTTGGGTTGGAGAAGAGCTCAATGCAAGTTTTGTCGCTCGTGTTTCAAAAGGTACGAAGATAATCCCGATTGTTCTCGACACCTGCGAGGTTCCGCAAGCTTTAAAATCTACTTTATGGGAGTCAATTTTAGATACAGACAATTATGATGAAAGCTTTGACAGAATCGTTGCTTCAATTTTTGGCAAGTCAATAAAGCCAGCTATTGGAGATCCTCCGAAATATTCCCAAATATCTACTAATCCGGTAAGCGGCTTAAATCGTATCGATAATGTGATACTTAAAATGTCCTGTGAATATCTGATCGAGAAAGATGATTATGTAATTGAGCCAGGGGAGCTTTTCGGGCGTAACGTCGACCTTGACATCCCGAAACAAGAGATAATGGACTCAATTGAAATACTTGAGTCTGAGGGTTATCTCGAGGTTTCTCGCTATATTGGGGGCGGCGAAGATAAATGGGGATGCCATTACCAAGTATCATTGTTGGGGTTTGAAGAATACTGTAAAGCGTATATAGAGGAATATGATCAGGTAATAGAGCGTATAGCAGGATTAATAGTTAATGAAGAGCTTCATACAAACTATGAGCTTGCTGAGAGCGTGGATCGGCCCTTGCAGATTGTTAACCATGTTATACGTCTGCTGGAAAATAATGATTATCTAAAAACGGGGGATGAGCTGAGTGAGCGAATTTGTATTTATAATGTGTCTGCGAAGCTCCGAAGAGCGTTGGAGTGATTACGTACAACAAGGCTCGCAAAACGGACGGCTTCGCCGCCGGTTCGCTGGATTGTTATGTGCCTGGAGGAATGGCCTTTGACTAAGATGGATATGGTATGGGTTGCGACCGCTAATCTACTGCACCCAAATACCCAAGCGATCTTCACAGTAACTAAATCACAAATTGAAGCCGAAGTTGACACCCTCTTCGGTGCGTCAATAACTCCTGTGATGATAGAAAGACATCTTGTCAATTCTGTCGACCGAATGGCGGATAAAGATCAGCCGCAACGAGGGGGAAGTCG
Organism: Thiogranum sp.; assembly: GCA_024102665.1. Classification (GTDB taxonomy): domain Bacteria; phylum Pseudomonadota; class Gammaproteobacteria; order DSM-19610; family DSM-19610; genus Thiogranum. The sequence goes on from JAGFJP010000159.1 coordinate 93,732, forward strand.
TAATCGATACCTGGTGCGAAACGGCGGAGAATATCGGTTATATAAACGAATCGACCAGTCAACGGATGCATGGGAGAAGACCGGGCCGACTAACCCTGATAAAACAAGAGTTGATCAGCAGTTTGTCCACCTCATAGATTGGTACGAAGGCAGCTATTACTAGACGGACGGCAGATAAAAATGAATAACGAGACGTGAGGTCTCACTTATTTAACTGTTAGGCGAAAATAGATGCGATGTGCAATAAAGAAGATCACCCTATACCGATTGAGGTGTCATTGATCGATTCTGTTGCAAAGTCCAATTTGCAATCGCTAGCGATGGATGCTGCGGAATTGACCATCGATGCTGTCTTGACCGACGAATTAATGAAGTCGATACCGGTTGTTAGTACGGTAGCAAATTTGTATCGAGCTACTGTATCCATCCGGGATCGTATATTCCTACGCAAGGTTCTGTCTTTTCTAACTGAATTCTTGGGCATCCCGGAAGAAGACCGTAAGCGATTTGCTGACGAGCTCGATGAGAACGCTGGAACTCGGGCGAAAGCCGGGGCGTCGTTGGTTCTTCTTCTCGAGCGGCTTGACGACCTCGATAAGCCGGAGCTAGTAGGTCGGCTTTATCGTGCTAAATTGGAAGGTCGTCTTTCGTTCGAGGAGCTCCGGCGATTTTGCATGATCGTTGAGCGTGCCCATTTGCCAGATCTTGCCGCCCTATCGAAATTGCGTTTAGGTGAAGAAGTCGATCCTGTAGCGGCACCATACCTTCTTGCGCTTGGCCTTCTTACCGTGACTGGGGAGGATTACAACTATGAGGGAATCGGTGCAAGCACTCGATATGAAGTCAATCGTCTCGGAAGTAACTTTTTGGATATTGCATTTCCAAAACATAACACCTAAAAATGAATAACGAGACGTGAGCTCTCGTTTATTTGACTGTTGGGCGTCGAAATTTACGGACAGTTCTAAACTCGAGAGCATTGACTATGCCAATACCTAACGATGCTCCGTGCCTTCCGGCTGGCATCGCGCTTACCCGCACTCCTGATGGGCAATGCAGCCCATCGCAACCATTAATAAATCTTCTCTGCCAAGCGCGGAACGGGTATGACTGGCCCACTGGAACAGGGACAGCGCGAAGTCAGCAGACGATCTTGAATCTTGAGGCCACAGTCCGCGCCGATCTGGCGAATCTCACTCCTGCCAACGCGCTGGCCATAGTTGTCGCAGTGTCACTATGGGCGGGTAATAATGCCAACGCACATGCCCAGATCGTTGGCGCTACATCCGCGCAACAAGTTCAAATGCAAACGGCGATCTCTTGCCTCACTAACCCAGGGCAAGAGTGTACTGGCATCGATGCATTATGCACACTTCCCGGGATCAGTCTCGTAATCGCGTCAAAGATCTTCCGGTTCTGTGCCCCAAATCGCGGCGCAGCTGTCGATAGGCATGCCTCCTATTTTTTTAACTCGCTGCAACTTGTTGGTGGGGGTGCTGCCGCGCGCTTTGTGCGAGAGTGGGCCAGCGGCCGCCATACAACTTCAAGGCTCGCCATCTATAACCAATCGAACTACACGCACAACAAGGCCGAGTATTTCTTGACCTACTTGCCCACTCTCGCCTGCATTGCGCAAGCAATGAATGCAACTCCCGCTCTTTACACGTGTGCAGCACAGAACATCAAAATGAGTTGGACACCCGCCGATATTGAGATGGCGGCATATTACTGGTGGGCCACAAATGGCGCGAGGTAAGCCGCCCAACAACCGGTTCGAGCCGACTTTCGGGTCGCTGCGCGCCCCTTCGGCAGCTCAACCAGAACGTTCAGTGTCCGTTTTTGAGATCTTACCAGTATATGAATGACCGAAAGTGGCCGGAAGCTTATGTCGGCTATCAACTGGTCCGGAGAAATCCCTGAAGTCCGCTATCGGGCAGTCTCAATGGAACCAAAACGGGCGTCGCTAGTTCCGCTTGTGGCCGGATTCGTTCGTTCCTGAGGGTGTGGCGGGCTTTCCCTAAACGGCGGCTTCCAACCCGTGTCGGTCATTCCCGTTTTAGAGCATGAAACATTGCCTGCATATAGATGTTGGCTGAGTGGTCGATAAAGCCCAAAGATACGGAGACTTAGTACCTGAAGAAGCCCCATCCGACGAAAGGAACGGATTGATGACACGATTCATGCGACTTCTGTGTTTATTGGCTGTACTGACTTCGCTTGCCGGGTGTGCAGGTACCGGTGGCGGACTGAATTCGGCGTCGAAAACCAACGAATTAGCGCCCGGTATGGACTCAAAAGATGTGAAAGATCTTTTGGGAGAACCGTCGCAGACACAGTTCATTTCAGAAAAATGGGTGTGGAAGTATTCGCTCCATCAGCCGTGGAAGGGATTTGTACCTTATTATCTTGTGTTTGATACAACGGACAAGCGTCTAGAGTCATGGTACGCAGATGAAGCGGAGTACCACCGGCAGCAGCAGTTGTGGATGCAGGCAATGCCCCCGGTACAAAATACACAACAGGACAGCTTCAACTGCACGTCGTCATCCTTCGGTAACTCCGTATATACGACCTGTAAGTAAGATCTGCTGCATTCCATTCGCAATGCGTTTGGCTGTTGATGTCTTGTCGTGGCCGAATTCGGAAGTTAAGGCGAATAATCCCTGTACCCGAGTACGATGATTGAGGTCGCTCACCTGCCCGGCATCGAAGGAGCCAAGAAGTGTTTTTGGTTCAGCGACCGCTCTTTGGCAAGTCGGCCACATGAACCGCGATGCGGTTTTTTCCTAAACGCTTGGCGCGGTACAAGGCGTCATCGGCTTCCTGAATCCACTGCTCGGGCGTCTTGACGGGCATGCTCGCCGCCTTCGTATAGCAGGTCAGACCCATGCTCGTGGTTATGCCGCGCTTCTGTTCACCGACCCCGCAGGACAACATGCGGATTTGTTGCTGAATCCGGTCTGCGACCCGGTTCGCGCCCTCGCAATCGGTTTCCTGCAATGCAACGATGAACTCCTCGCCGCCAAAGCGGGCAATGATATCCGCGCCCCTGGCGCGCTCTTTGAGGATGCTGGCAATTGCTTTCAGGATTCGGTCGCCTTCAAGGTGTCCATAGGTGTCATTGATCTTCTTGAAATCATCGACATCGATCATCAGCAGCGCCAGCGTGTGTCCATAGCGTGCGCACTGTTCGATCAGCGTACTGAAATTGCTGATGAAGTAACGCCGGTTGTGTACACCGGTCAAGCCGTCGAGAACACTGAGTGATTCCGCACGTTCCAGCGCCACTTCAAGCTCGAGGGTCCGTTGCGCGATCTTGTGTTCCATGTTGCGCAGCAGGCGGTTTGACTTGATGAGCTGTCCCAGCAAGTTGCAGAATACATACAGGAAGCGCTCGTCCCATTCATCGAAGACATTGGGGTGTGGATGCGAGATATTCAACACGCCCAGTGTCTCGTCGCGGAAACGGATGGGCACGCTGATGATAGAACCCAGACCCGCGTCCGCGTTCGTCTGCGTGCGCTGGAAACGCGGATCCGCTGAACAATCCCGGCAATGTTGAATCTCGCCGGTGGCGGCGGCCAGGCCGATAAGGCCTTCACCGACTTTGAACCGGTGGGTTGCGGCCGACGCCAGGGGCTTTTCCGAACCGGCCGCATTGTGCTCTGACCAATCCAGTCCAACGGCATTCAGAAGTTCATTCTCCTCGACCCGGAAAATCGAACAACGCTGCATGTCCTGGTTGGCCATGAGCACGTTCAGTGCGCTGCGCAGCACGGCCTCTTCGCTCCAGTCCTCAACGTCAATTTCCGTGAGGGCTGTCAGGGACGACAGCGATTCGATCGAATCGACCAGGCGGCTTTTCAACTCGGCCGCTGCGTCGGCAACGGTCTCCGGATCGCAAAGCTGGGCTGTTTCACCGCTGATCTGCTCCGCCAGCTCCTTAAAGACCTCACACTGTTCCAGGCAGCGAAGTCCCACACTGTCACTGTCAGCGGATTTAATGCCGAGGAGATTTAGTCCATGTTGATCAAAGGTATTTGTTGTGTCCTGATGGATCACACGGTCGGCCCAGTCGTGGGCCACGGCGATGAGCCGACAGGCCATCCAACACGATCCCTGATACTCAGGGTTGGCATAATGTGCTGTCGTACAGGTAAAGAGTTCCGGCACGTGCCAGCGCTTCAGCAGGGCCGCGCCAACGCCATGATGGGTCGCGCCGAACCGTTGCTGTAACTGCTCAGCGAGCGCGCCGGGTAACGTGCGTCCTTGCCTGAGCATGGGGTGCAACTCGTCCGGGAATAGGTGCGTCAGCGCCAGCAGCCCGATACCGTGCAGCAAACCGCACAGATACGCTTCGTCAGGATTGAGCGAAAGCAGGGGCGAGGCCTTTTTAGCCAGTTCCCTTGCCACATGGGCTGTCAGCACCGCGTGCAACCAGAACGGGCCGGGGTGAAACGCGGGGCAGCGGTTATTGGCAAAGGGTTCCTGCAACGCGGTTGCGACCGCCAAACTGCGAACGGTACGAAAACCGATCACAAAAATGGCGTCTGACACGCTGTTGACAGGTGATCTGCGGCGGAAGTAGGCGCTGTTGGCGAGCCCGACGAGTTTGGCAGACAGGGATGGGCATTGATCGAGAATGCGGGCCAATCGGTGCCTGTCGGTAGCATCATCCGACAGTGCATCGAGCAACTGAATCACGGCGGCGGGCAGTTGCGGCAAGTCATCGAGCAATGCCAGCCCGGCCGAAACGGGATCGGTGCCGGGTTCAGATGGCTGCTTGTTCGAATCCTTTCCCATATGTGTCTGACCTGGCTTCCCGTTTATGTTCCGCCTGACTTCCGTGAATCCCGCGATCGGTGCGTTCGGATCATAATAGTCCGGTCAAAATAGATAGCGGCATTGGCCCGCATATCGGCAGCGCGGCAGGAATAATTAGAAGGTACTAATATGCAGCGCTACTTGGCGTGCCACCATTCAAGAGCCACTTTTGGAGAGCGGCCGGTTACGCAAAGGGGGTTGCGGTTCCGTACACCGCGTATTATCCAGGCGAGCCCTTCGTCCGACGTAGCCCGGCGATAAGGCTAAACGATGCCTTGAATGTATTGATAGACCTCGATGATGCTTTCGCGCGATCCGGAGAGCATGTGCTGCAATGGCGATATTGGTCCCCAGGGCCGAGTTCCAAATCGGCTGTCCGGTACATTGCACACCCACGCCTGAGCGTTTTCGCGAGAGAACATGGAATTCAGGTCGAAATATACCATCGAGATGTAGATCAAACTCATCAGATCGCGCTCGGCCACGGTGTGTATGGCGGATGGAACACGCCTTTTTAATTTCATAAACCGCGAAATGCCTGGTTTCCCCATCAGGCGACGTGCATCACTGGTCGACAATCGCCACTCCCGCGAGACGCATTCGAAGACCTTCAACAATGCCTCAATCTCCTCATCTCGTGAGATGCGGCCGCGAATACACGGAATATCGCGTCGGAAGCGTTTCTTCTTATATCGCATCGGTTTTGGTTTTATTCTCATGCCAGGCCTTTGATCGCTGCCGGTGAGCTAAGGCAGGCTTAGCAGCCTCACTATGACCTGCTTCGGGTCATTGGTTGCGAGCACCGCGTGCTAACGCCCGTTCGCAGTTCCCGACGTGGGCATCCGGCTTGTCGCGGGCGGCACCTGTTTCGGCGAGTGAACGACTTCGCTCATCGAGCTCGCGACGGAGGCGGTACCGCCGGAGCATTATCCATCCGGCACCGAAATCCGCACTGCGGCTGCAATTGCTGAAAAAGCAATCAGCAGGGTCAGCGGAAACCCCATCATCGTGTAACCCTCCAGTCGGGCTTGAACTGGAGTGCTTCACAAGCCGAGGAATCGATGTTGCTTGGTTCCTCTGAAAGGGGACCAGACGATATCGCACGCCGTCGTGACCGGATACTTTGCCATGGATATGCAGGACGATTAATCTAACACGAGCGCTTAGCGATAAGCAACATAACGCACGGAAAAACAAAGAAAATATGCTGTTTAGTTAAGCAGATGTTAAGGTGCGGACCGGTTTCCGCAAGATGCAAGCCCGTCCGTGGCAGCTGACCGCAGGCGACGAGACGCTGTGGCGTGCGGGGCAGCGCCGAGCAGGCGCAGGCACTGGAGCGGATCGAGCGGGCTGGACGTGCCGCCAGGAGGTGGCGTGGCGTGAGCGCCGTGCAGGAGAGGGGGGGCGAAATGAACAAGCTGCTGTATGTCTCGAACCTCGAGTGGGGCCTGCGCGAGTTCGTGGCCGCTTGGCGGTCTTCACAGGGCGCACAACTTCGCCTGTTCCGCCCGCAGGCCCTGTAGACCCCGTCGGCCCAGACATGCACCCAGCGGTCAGTGTCCAGCCGCTCTGCACAGCATCCGCGGTTTTCCTCGGCCCAGATCTGCTTCAGCCGCGACACCGTGCTGGCCGACAATTCCTCCGCTTCTGGACCCACCAGCACCTTCAGGGGTTCACCCATCTCGCCGCTGGAGACACCCTTCAGATACAGCCGGGTCGATCAAGTCGAAGTTCACCGGCTGCCCGTTCTTGCGTTGTAGGACGGGCCGCAGAAAGCCAATGTTCTTGCTTATTTTGTGCGCGGTCAGATGGTATGATCCCGGCAAGTCACCACCATTTCGCTGAGGATTTAGTTATGTTCGGTAGCCGTAGTGTGCTGTTTTGGCCGATTGGCACAGGGGATAGCACGACATTCGTTGTCCGTGAGGACGAGATCATTTTTCAAGTCGATTTGCGTCACACAGCCAAATCCGAAGATGAGGAAACTGACTGCGCGCCAATCATTGACCATCTCGAAGAGAACCTGCCCAAAGTGGATGGCAAGCCGTATCTCTCCGCCTTCGCGTTGACGCACCCCGACGAAGATCACATTCTTGGCTTCGCCGAGCTTCTGGATCGCGTCACAATCGGCGAGCTTTGGTTCACACCGCGTGTCTTCCGAGAACACGACGATGATGAAGACGGGATGTGTGACGATGCGAAGGCCTTCCGCGAGGAGGCGCATCGCCGCGTGACCGCAACCATAGAAGCCGGTGGCGATCCAGGCAGTGGCGATAGGGTTCGCCTCATCGGCTACGACACTTTGCTTGAAGAAGATCACTATCAGGGCTTCCCCACTGAATTTTTCAGCGTTCCAGGGCACGTCGTTACAACTTTGGACGGCGAAAAGTTCGAGGGGGAGTTTCGTGTGTTTATTCACGCGCCGTTCAAACAGGACGACAGCGTTGGGGATCGCAACGATACCAGCTTGGTTATGCAGGTCGTCTTGGGCGACGATCCGGCGGAAGGCGGTGTGCTGCTCTTCGGCGACCACAAATATCCGACCATTCGCAAGATTTTCGATGTCTCCAAAGAAAACGACAATGAAGAAAATCTGGAATGGCAGATCCTGCTCGCCCCCCACCATTGCAGCAAGTCCGTGATGTACCAGGATGAAGACGGGGAAGAAGTCTTGAAGAAGGACATTCTCGACGATTTCGAGGGTTTGCAGGTCGGTGACGGGATCGTCGTTTCCAGCAGTCTGTCGGTGCCAAATTCCAATTCCAGTGGCGATAACCCGCCTCATGCGAAAGCGAAGGCCCGGTATGAGGAGATTGCAGGTGGCGGGTTTCTGTGCACGCATGGCGATGGCGGCCATGCCAAGCCGCTTCAATTTATCCTGGAAGATAAGAAATTCGTCCTTGATAATTCCTCGTCCGAGGACCAGTCCGACAGCAGGCACGGGAAGAGTGCGTTAGCCGCCGCAGTTGAAACCGCTCGCGGTAGCGATGAAACACCTTCCGAAAAGGTGGGCTTTGGGCAGTGCAGCTGAGCCGAGGACAATCGCTTGCACTTGAACAGTTATATGAGATTGCCGCTTCATCAGAAGGGACACTTGAAATCGCGGGCGATCCCGAGGCTGATGAAAAGGGCGGCTTTATCCGTGTCCAGCTTTCGCTAGCCACCAAGCACTACAGGCATCCAAATGGCTTTGCCTTTCGCGACCGCGAAAGGCTGCGGATGAGAATCTACCCAACCTTCCCCTTTACCGCCCCGTTTCTTTACTTCTCACATATCCGATTCATGGGTCAGCCCCATGTGCAGTGGGGCAGCTACATCTGTCTTTATCAGTCCAGCGAAACCGAATGGCTGCCTAGCGACGGCCTATATGGCTTCTTCCAGCGAGTTGATGAGTGGATGGCTGCCGCCGGGAAGGGCGAACTCGATCCTGATGACGCCCCTCTACATCCGCCGGTTGTCTATCCAACATCAAATACACGTTTCGTTTTTGACTGTGACGCTCCGGATTTGGAGGAGCAAGGCCCGGTATGGATAGGACGAGTCGGTCTCAGCAAAAAGCGCGAAGGCAGGTTTGACGTAGTTAATTGGGTCGGCCTCGATGATTGGGCCTTAGCGGAGCAGCCCGAGCATGTCGCCGCCGCAATCCTACTCTCCAAACCTTTGCCGATGGAATACCCTGAGACCGTCGATGGTCTGTTCAAAGCGCTAGAAAGGAATGGGGTTAGCTTCGATCTTCTTTACACTCTTCTCAGGGCATTCGCGGTCCGTGCGCAGAGAGACAATCCGATATACATCCTGGTCGGTGCGCCGATGCGCCGCAAGGAAGCGGGAGCACCTTTGCGGCACCATCTCACGGTATGGGAGATCGACTCTACGGCAGTCAATGCGTTGCAGGACATCGTTCTAGGATCGGAGGACAAAGACGAAGCCATCACGGCGCTGGCGAAATGGATGGTGACAGCAAAGGCCCTTTGGTGCCGGGTTTTTGAGAATAGACCCGAGGTCACGCATAGACGGGATATAGGATCAAATCTGGCTAGCGTCCAAGGCAAGCGTATCGTTCTCCTCGGATGTGGCGCACTCGGGTCGGTTATCGCCGAACACTTGGTGAGAGCCGGGGCGAAGTCCCTGATCCTCGTGGATAATCGCCTCGTCAGTCCCGGCCTCCTGGTGCGTCAGAAATATTCCGATCGCGATGTTGGCTTTGGTAAATCCCAGTGCTTGGCGCGCAGTTTGAAAGCAATTGGGCTTTCGACCACGATTGAGGAAAAATGTGATGATTTGCGGTCAGGCGTCGTCGACAACCTCGATCTTTGTCATGTTGACCTGATTATCAATGCTACAGCATCGAATCCCGTCGCTCACGGCATCGAGCGCGATGTTCGGCGTGCCTGCTTCCTAGTGCCATTGATCGCAGTGTCGGTGAGCGCCGCCGCGAAATGCGGATCGGTTCTTGTCAAGATGCCACGCTTTAGCGCGGCCACCATTGTCATCGACAGACTCACAAAGATCGGCTTGGTCAGAGACAACCCTAATCACCCGACTGTCGAAGCCTTTTGGCCGAAAAAATCAGAAACGAAGCTGTTCCAGCCTGAGCCTGGGTGCTCAGCTCCGACTTTTACCGGGTCCTCGGCCGATTTGGCTGCTCACGCAGCAATCCTGCTCAATGTAGGTTTGCAGCGCATTTCGGAACTGAATTTTGATCAGGCAAGCACTGACCTAATTCCCGCGCCTTGGACGGAAGCGGCTAGCAGCGGGACACTTCAGTTGACCCTCGATGATCAAGGCCAATCTCTTGAGCTTCGGTATGGCTATGAGGTCTTGACCTCAAAAATAGCCCAACGTGCAATTTCCGCGGAAATCAGTCGCACTGGGCGTGTGCGTTCAGACAGGGTCGAAACCGGTGGCCTCATTTTCGGCGAGATCGATGAAGCGCATGAGCGCATATATGTTGACTCGGTAACGGGTCCGCCACCGGACAGCGAGGCGAGCGAAGAGAAGTTTCTTTGCGGAACCTCTGGCACCCGGGCGATTGGCGCAGCGAAACTCAAGCAAAGCAGGGGATCAAGCCGCTTTATTGGCATTTGGCATACGCACCCTGTGTCGCGGGGGCAGCCTAGTACCGACGACCTTTACGCTATGGCTCGCCTGCTGCACGGCCAAGAGTACCCGCCTCGACACGTCGTCATGTTGATAATCGGCTATTCCGCGAGCGAACCTGAGTTCAATTATTTCCTCTTCCATCGGAGAGACATCCGGATCGTAACCGAAGATGAGTTAAGTCTCATGCTGGAGGGTGAAGTTGCAGGCTAAGGTGGGACTTGCGCTTTCCGGTGGTGGATCACGCGCGATGGCGTTTCATCTCGGATGCTTGCGAGCACTCGATGATTTTGGAGTGCTGTCGAATGTCTCCGTGTTGTCTTCCGTATCTGGTGGAAGTGTAATCGCCGCGCTCTATGCCTACTACCATGAACCGTTTTCCGAATTCGAGCTCAGGGTTCAAACGCTGCTTCGCAAAGGCCTAGTAGGCGGGATTGCGCGCCAGACATGTTTCTCACCAGAAACGCCAAAAATATTGGTCGCTCAGATGACATCCGGCGTCGGCGCAGCTGTCGGTCACCTCATTCGCTTGGGTGGCCGCGCCCTAACGGTAGCTGGTGCAAACCAGAAAAGTGTCGGAAAACTAACGCAACGCATTCAAGCTCCATTCCCACGATTTGCCAGCCGTTCAACAGCTTTCGAACGCCACTTGCGACAAAACGTCTTTGGCAAGCTTACGGTTGAACAAGTGGCCAGAGAAGGCCTAGATGTCGTGCTTAATGCGGCAGAACTCATCACAGGCACCGCATTTCGATTTGGTTCAAAGGAAACAGGCACATGGCGATATGGGCGGCTGGTCGGTGCGCCTCCCCATGTGTCGAAGGCAGTCGCCGCATCCGCTTGCTATCCTGCTCTCCTACCATCCTTTGACGAGTTTATGGACTTTGAAAGAAGTGGGCAGAAGACGCGACACCGCGTCATGCTGACTGACGGCGGCATTTACGACAATCTGGGCATCACCTGCCTCTTGCCAGGGCGTTCAGCTGAGTTTAGCACCAATGTGTCCAACATCGATTTCATCATCGCTTGCGACGCTGGTCAGGGCATGCCATCGGGACTGGCTCGCCCATACTTCTGGTCAAGTCGGATGCTGATGACCGTGAATACTATCCACCGGCGCACCCATTCGCTTTCTTATGGATTGCTACACCGGATGAAAGATACCGGTCAGATTAAGGGTTTCCTGCTACCCTATCTCGGACAGATCGACGAGAGACTGCCCTATATTCCCGACGACCTTGTCAGAAGGCATGAGACCTACGATTACCCGACGGATTTCAGCGCCATGAAGGAAGCCGATATCGCGCGCCTCGGCCTGCGGGGCGAACAGTTAACGCGCATTCTGTTAGATTACTACCAACCCGATATTTGAATTGATACTCGCCCGTCTCGCGAACGGGGCTGCGGTTGTCGGCGAGTAAACGGGCTGTGCGTGTTCTCGGCATCAATCCCCGGCCACTGAAGCTAAACGTCGCGGTCGTCGAAGACCGCCGCTGACTCTTCCATGCAGCTCGCAACCCCAGCCTTCGGAAAACGGTTTCAGATGGCGTCAGCGATCCGCGCACCGTCGCCAGCCGCTATGCCATCTAAGGCATAGCCACCGGAGCGCTACCCCGCCTACAGCGGGCGTGGACCCGAAATGCGGAACCGACCACCCGCAGCATCATCGGCGCAGTGGTGAAGGTGAAAGATCAGGACTGTGCTGAGCAGGTCTGCACTGGCGAGCGGCGGCGTCTCGGCGTAGCATACTGCCGCATGGCGGCAGACGGATGTAATCCGCCGAGCAGAGGAGTTCTTCGGCGACGCAGCGAAAGCGCCGCGCTGGCTCGATCGCCGAAGCGCTTTCTAAGTGGCGGACGCCAAGGTAGCTGCTCGCCACGCCAGAGGGAAGGGGGTTGGGTTCTGAGCGCCTCGCGCAGGCCGAACACGGCTACTGCGCATAACCCTGCCCCGGCGATGCATGACCTGGGGCAAGCGAGCCGCGCTAGAAGCGTGTAATCCAGTCGTTGAACACGGGGTTTTTCGCAGCATTCAGCTTCGACGATATAGCCCGCAGAAGCTGAGAGAAAGTTTGCGCTGCGTAGGCACTTCGGAGACGGTGTTTAAAGATCAGTAAGGATAAGAACCTCATGCTTAACGCGATGCCTTGCAAGAAACAGACGGTAATAGATTCGATCGGCTTAGTGCTATGTCACCAGTCACTATCGAATCAAAGTACCAGTTCTACATCAAGACTGATTCTTTATCTGTTTCACGTTATTTTACTTACAAGTTCATTGGCAGGAACGACTATAGGGTTTGCAGCAGAAGGTGCTAGCAAGCGAGATGTACAGAGCGTTTTCGATGGGGTTGATAGATCTTTTAGCGCATCTTCTGGTGAAAAGCCGCCGTGGGAAACAGACGACCTAGCGAGCGGTAAGAAAGCGTTCAAGGACGGAGAGTATTGGAAGGCCCTCAAACTACTGAGACCGTACGCAGAAGGCGGTGATGTGGAGGCCCAATGGATATTGGGTGAAATATATTCTCATGCACTAAATCTAAATTCTGGAACGCCCAATGTTAGGGGTGTTCCACGAGACCTTGATGAAGCAGCGATGTGGTATCGGAAGGCAGCCAAACAAGGTAATCAACAAGCGATTGGCGCTCTCGCGCTTATGTATCTGTATGGTCTTGGTCCAAAAGATGCTGAAACTGCCAAGGAGCTGAGGTCTATGGCAGAGCAATATGGAAGCGCAGATGCGGAGTTTAGGCTGGGCGCTCAGCTCAGCTATGGATTAGGTGTGCCAGAAGATGCGGAAGAGGCCGCCAAATGGCTAAAAAAAGCTGCCTTACAAGACCACGCTGAAGCACAACTCTTGTTAGGTCAGTTATATCAAGAAGGGCGTGGTGTCAAGATGGATCAGGCGATGGCTGTTAAGCTGTACCGTGCCTCTGCAAATCAAGGTGTGGCTTTGGCGCAGATGATGCTGGGGATATGCTATGCAAGCGGTGCTGGTGTGGCGCAGAGTAATGAAGCGGCAATAGATTGGACATACAAGGCAGGAAAGTCGTTTCTGCGCGATGGTAAAATGGAAATGGCCCTTGCGAGATTAGAATTCATCCAAGAAATCAGCCCCGACCACTTTTTAGTGGGACAATTGCGGAACGAAATTTACAATAAAGAAAATCGGCCTTCAAAGGACGGAAAAGTTGTAGGCGAACATGCTCAAACTTTTGGTACTGGCTGGCCAGTAAAAGAAGGCTACGTAGTTACTAGCGCGCATGTAGTTAGCGGGAGTGACGATATAACGCTGCTTCGAGCAGATGGGCAGCAGCTTAAAGCTTCTGTCGTCGCGCAAGATCCTGTGAATGATCTTGTGATTTTACTGCCAAGCAATCCAGACCTACTCCCAAAAGCATTTACTATCTCTGATGCTCTTTTGCGAGCTGGCGACGAAGTGTTCACCATAGGTTATCCTCATCCAGATGTGCTGGGCAACGAGCCAAAGCTTACCAACGGCATCATAAGTGCCGCGACTGGGATTGGGGGTGATCCGCGACTATATCAGATATCAACCCCAGTTCAGGGCGGCAATAGTGGAGGTCCACTATTTAACACGCGGGGAGAGGTCGTCGGCATTGTCGAGTCAAAACTTAGTGACAAAAAAATGTTTGAGGCAACGGGTGAGATCCCACAAAATGTCAACTATGCGGTAAAAGTGGCCTATTTGTCGCCGCTGCTACACTCGGTGTTAGCTAAATCGACATCTATAGAAGAAATACAGGGGAACGCCGGGTCGATGAAAGATATCGCACTCCGTCTTAGAGAGTCCGTTATGATCGTGATCGCTAAATAGGGTTGAAGATTTCTAGACCTTATAAGCTGCGGGGGGCGCTCTACGCGATGTACAACCAAGGAACCGGATGCGGGATCTCCGCACGTCCGGGTCTATGCGGGGGCGCTCGGTAACGGCCGTGTCTGCCGCGAGAGAGTTTACGATCCGCTATGTTTATTAGCACTCTAAGCAAGCACTTACCATCTGCCGTAGGGTACATTCAGACACCGCCTGGAGACTGCATGCTCGAGGTGGTTCATCTGGTCGAGTCGGCCCGTTATCACTTGTTCGGTCTTGAGCGATTGACATCTGGGCGCGGAAGAGCCCCGCCCGCCTTTGAACCAGGCGTGGATTTCGCGGGAGAAATTCTAGATGCACACTGGAGAACAATGGCATCATGGATCGAGTTTGAGGCCTTCTTGGGCGCAACCAAGCGGTGTCTGGACCGTGCATGGTGCTGCCTTGGAGAAGCGCTCGGGGATGAGGCTTCTGAAATCCGTACGTTGGGCGGTGCGGTGTACAATTTGAACAAGAAAGTGCGAGATGAGAGCCTGAAAAGCTTCATAAGTCAACTCTCGTATTTCAAGCAGCTAGTAGCTGCTTGGACGGAGTGGGGACAAGAGCTAGCGGATCTACGCAACTATGTAGAACATCAGGCCCCGCTGGGCGGACGTTCATTCGGGTTTACCCAAGAAACCGAAACCGGTGCTGTGATTCGGATTTTCATACCTGATGAGATACCACGTGGCAAAGGCAAAGTCCCGAAGAAGGTACTTACCTTCAGCAAACAAATAAGTGCCAACGAATATGGCAGCAATACGATGGCCCGACTCGATAAACTAGTTAGCGACCTGCTGCGCAACGGTGAGTTACTCAAATATGGGGAGCTCTAACCAGTCACTTCAGCCGACGGGAAGGGCCGGGGGTTTCTACAAGACGGGTGCCGGGCGCGGCGCAATAACACGTTAGATCTCAATTATGGGGTTCTATTTGAATTGGAAGGCGTTGGCTATGGGTGGCATTGTTACTGCTGTGCTCTCGGTGGCGGGCTGCTAGCCAGTCGCACTAAAAAGTCGATCTAAAAATGATGAGACAGAAGGCCTCATCCAACCAGGGTTTCCATTATGGCATCGAAGGCGCTACAGACATTCGAACACGCAATTCAGGATGCGGTTGATCTCCTGTCCCACTTTGATTTCCTGAACAAGAAACCACCGCCACCGGAGATTGAGGTTCTTAAACGGGCCAGCCTAGTTATGGCGCTTGCCGCTTTGGAGACCTATTTCGAAGATCTGCTTGTAGAGTCGGTCTCCGCGCTGTGTGAACAGAATAGCGCAGACAAACGGTTGTCCGAATTCTTCCGAACATCGCTTGAGAGCGACCTAAAGACATTCCATACGCCAAGCACCGACCGGGTGCGAACAATGTTCGTGAAGTATCTAGGGAATGACGTAACCGAGGGGTGGTCATGGAACCACTGTGATCCGGCAAAGGCGAGGGCAGAGCTTAATCGTCTAGCTAAGAAGCGCGGAGACATCGCGCACAGGTCCTGGCGGCCTTTGCCAGGGCAGCCAATGCAGCACGCGGTTACACGAGATGCGATGCGGAAGTATATCCATTTCATTAAGGAGCTTGCGAAGGCAACCGACGTGCACGTGCAGGATAACTCTAACAGTGCGCTCCAGGCGACAGCCTTGACGGGCCGCGCCTGAGCGCTAGCGTTATACCGCTAGGGAGTGTTGCGAATTACAACGAATCCACACGCCATTGATGAAGTCTGGACTCGAAACAAGTCGCACGAAGGCGACGAATTCGAAACCAAGACAGGGAAGCCTTGTACTTACGACATTGACGGCGAAATATTTCGCACTAGCCGTACGGATCTTCCTCCGCGCAGGATTCTCCTCGGCATCGAACATGATAACGTTCTGATGACATTCAAAGCCCTTATATAATATGCTGACGATCCAACGGAAAAAATTCTACGATGATGCGCATGTTCACTATCGATGAGTGCTCGCGCTTTCGCGGAACGTTTTTTCTACAGGCTCGTTAGGCGTCGTCGGGGAATCGGTAGAGTTTCAGATGATTGATTGGATCAGTAACAATAAAGAGTGGCTGTTCGGTGGTGTAGGAGTCGCGGTCGTTGCGTTCGTTTCGACGGCATTGTGGCGTAACGTCTCAGTAGTTTGCGTTGCTTCCAAGCTTAGTCGATCCTGTGCAAGCTATTTGCCGAATTTTCTACTCAGAAGACTATTCAAACCGCTATCCCTGGAAACTCTTGTAAATATTGACCTCCGACCTCGTGGCGATTCAATCAATATGAATCTCGGCGAGTTACCGGCCGCGAAAATCTGGCTTCAGATTATCAACCACTCTCCCTTTGACATTGAGCTGGCGAATATGACAGTGGAATTGTGGTGTGGAGCCGCAACTGTTGATTTGAGCAGAGTAGAGAGTATTTCCATTAAGGCTCACAGCACCAACAACGATGTGCTGGTGAAAGGCGCGCTTACTGGTGAGCAGGCGGAGTACTGTTCTAGGTTGACCGAAGGCGACTACCTTGGAATAAGGATAAACGCGTCTTTCAAATCTCCCTTTGCAAGCTTCTCGAAAGATACAGGGCAAATGGAATGTTTGCATGTACGAACGTTAAACAAACGCGAGGCGATCGTCTGACCATCGGACCGTGCGACGTCGGCTGAGACGAACGTGCGTTAACGTCTAGAGGGGTTTTGGTGCGTCACGTCGTTCGAGAGGGGCCTATGCCATGCGCGATTATCTACCGCCCATTCACATCAACGTTACAGGCTCTCTTCGCGGCTTCTTGAAGTCGATGGCGAACATTGCGGAGAAGTCGGGAGCCTTCACCGTCGATCAAGAGCTGGACGCATTCGGCACCAGCGGCTGCGATGTCGTCAACCTCCGCCTCATTAAGTCGCCTCAACATAGGGGTCTTGGCGGTCAGCTAATTGTTCAGCCTGAGAGGAAAAACAGTGTTGCGGTCGAGATCAGAGCGGAACGATGGAGCCCTGATGATCCCCCTACCTACGAAACCTATGTCGCAGAAGGAAGAGCTTTGATTGGTCCCCTTCTCTCTGCATACAACCGCGAGTTCGGAACGCGATACCGCATGACAATTCCAGCAAAGTGTAAGCTCCAACCGAAGCTGCCCCCTCAAAGTGCCAAGCTGTTTAGGCGCTTCGCTGCTCTTTCAAACAAGTCGGGGTTACACTGGCTGGACTGGCGGCGGTTTTATGAGTTTGTCCGAGATAGTCGCATGCGCAGGCGACTTGCCGATGAAGACATGGTGCGTCTGCTCGTCAAAGAGGGCTTCTCCGAACAACATGCTCGCCATATCGCCGAGATCTATGGTCATCTCCGGGAATTCAAGCAGCTTGCGTAACCGGCCCCTAACCAGTCAATTCACTGGACGCCGCGCGACTGAGGCGAGGCTTAGGTCAGTCAATAAGGTCAAAGTCCGGAGGATATGGTAAGCGCGTGCCGAACATGTCGCTCCTGCCGACCGCTTGCGGCTGGAACGCGGCAAACAGCGCCGCGCCCCCGGTGTGAGATTTGCGCCGCACTCGGCCCTTACCTGGCGGAGTCGATAAACTTCGCAAGTTTATCCCGATCATGTGACCAGAATATGGCAAGCCCGTGATCTTGTGATTGCTCCAAGTTCAGAAGGTTGAACACCCCGGCGAGCACAGCAGCAGGGACAACCTGCAACGTCCCAAACTTGTCTGTCCAACATTTCGCCTTGACGGCGACGCTGTTTGTGGCGCTGTTCGACACTTCGCATCTAATCGACATCAGTCGAATCTCGTGCAGCCTTACTACAACGTCAGCTGTGCGGCTGCCGAGCTTGAATTCTCTATTGCGTTTCCCAAGCATCAGTTTCTGAGAGTCGCTCATTGCGAAAGATCTCGTTCGCCCGAACCGCATCCTCCGATGATTCGTCAGGTGTCCAGCGTTCTGGCGCACGTGGCATCGTGTAGGTCTCCAAGTCCGGAATGTGTCAGTGTTCTACTATCACCGCGATTAACAGCGTCGGCTCACTCCTTGCTAGAGGATCCGGTCGCGTCCGCCTCGTCGCCGTACTCTTTCATAAGCTGTTCGATGATGTATGGGAGCAACCACCTTGCGACGATTTTGGCATCCGGAACTCCTACAGAAGGAAGCATCCTGATTTTCCCGGCTTCGGCAGGCCCGGGTGCATCGCCGTGTATCGCTTCTGCATCGCTATCACTGTCCATTGAGCATCCCTTTGACGTAATCATAAACATCACGGAAGCCATCTTCGGCGTTTATCATGTGTGCAAGCGGCGCTTCGGATCCCCAAGGGCGAGTATAGCCGTCTTGTGGGACCGCAGAATTGTTCAGCCAATTGGTGACGTTTGTTATTGAAAACAGCTGCTCGAGGTCGCCGTAGAGAACGACGATGTACGCGAGGCGGGTTAGTTGGTCGTCGGTGAGTGTTCGAAGTGCATCCGGCGTCACGTTCTTTAGGTCGCCAAGGCTGCTTTGCGTTCCTAGCCGGAGTAAACCGATCATCGCCGGTTCGGACAGTTGCAAGACGGCTGCGATCTTGAAAAAGATCGAAACAAGTGCCGCTGCTTCTTCTTCATCGGGTAGGTTGGCAAGGGGCTCGCTAGGATGATCGACCATGTGCAGGCACCTCAGTGCAACCGGTAGTGGGGAAGGTTCGGGTTAAGGTGCGTTCCAGGTTTTCCAGCCGCGTCTCAAGCAGCTCTGCCATGGTCTTCACATCCCTAGCGTTAATGATCAAGACTAGTAAGCCAACCGGGGTAGGTAAATCACGTTACACCGGAGGCATTCCTCGACGGCGCGACCCCCGCCAGGCGCTCGACACCTGAGGGTCGATGGCAGAGCGCAGGCGGAGAAGGGCTTCACTGCTTGAAGAACCGACGGCCCAATATATCATCGAAGGCATGTCTCCTCGAAGTTCACCGAGTCTGTGCTCCAGACTGACGAGTTAGGTTTCTGAGCGACGACAGCGTCAACGGCCGCTTTGGGTCAGAACGTTGCCGTTTATCGTTCTCTAATATTAGCGGCCGCTAACAGACAGGAAACGACCCTACAACGACATTCGCCTTCCTCGCTCCAAATCGGACCTTGGCACCGTTTGGCTGCCTGCACGGCTTATCCTTTCACGGATTAAACGGGGTCTCGTTTATCTAGCGAGCATAAAGGGAAAGAAAACCCTAGTTAATTGATTTCCCCATAAATTGAATGCTATAACGAGGTCTGCCTGTAAATGTAGAACGAGACAGGGAGTCCCGTGATCACGCTGTTGGGCGTCAAAGGTGGACGAATGAAGAAAACAGTCTTCACGATCGTTTTGTTACTGTTCCCTTGTCTTAGTTTCGCCGGGGTTGATAGCTTTGAGTGCACAGTGACGTCTGTGAACACTGTATCCGAGGACGGGGAAATCGTCACTGATACCGAGGACTTAAAAAAGCAAATTGGTTCCACGTTTTCTGTCGAGCGAAAGAGCGGCGAGATTAGAGGTGGTTATTTCATCAACAATAAGCCAAGTAAAACTGTGGAAGTAATAAACGAACCGAACGACAATTCATATTACGCAATTAGCAAAAGCCATGGTCCTTACGTATCGGTTGGTTATTTATATATAGCAAATCACCGTAAATGGCTTAAAAAACCATTCACCTATACTAGCAGCGGAGAGTATATGTATTCCGGTTATTGTATGTAGTGCCGCCCAACAAGGCACTCCAGCCGACCGCTCCGCGGTTTCGCGTCGGTTGAGCTCGGTCGTTATATGGCTACATGAGGAAAGGTTTGAGTACTTGCACGATGTACTACCACTACACAAGCATCGGCAGCCTCTATGAAATCGTAAAGACTCGAAAGGTCTGGTTTGGGAGCCTCGCTTTCATGAACGATAAGAGAGAGGGCTTTGAGCTTCATTCCATTCTCTCCCGCAGTGAGGAAGGGCGAAAGTGCTCCGCGGACGAACAGGCCGTTCTGGACTTGGTGGATACGACTATCGATACGTTCTTGCGTTTTCAAATGGCCTTTTGTGCCACGAGCCTGAAAGATGACATTAGTCAGTGGCGCGCCTACACCCCATTGGGCCAAGGAGTTTGCATAGAGTTCGATGACAATTTCATTGCTGACCCAGACGTTCAAAAGGTCGATTGCATCTACGAACTGGGAGAGAAACGGGAACTGTTGGAGAAGGAGGGATCTCTACTGCTAAACCAGCAGAGGTTACGAGAGTTCGAAAAATTTCCTGAATCAGTCAATGAGTACGTCCAGGCCGTGGTAAAGACGCTACCGAGCTTCAAGCACTATTCCTTTCGGCCGGAGAAAGAAGTGCGGTGGGTCAAGTCGGCCGAGGGAGCGGCAGACCCGAGCGTAACCATACTGTACAGGCCGCATCGCCTCGGTCTCGCTACTTACACCGAGGTCGAAGTCGATCTTAGTTTCGTTAAGTCCGTGACGCTCGGGCCGCAGGTAGAGAGGCAGAATCAGAAGACTGTGGAGGACTTCTTGATTGTGAACGAATGTGCAGGGTACGTGACGAAATCCATGAGTACTCTTCGTTGAGTGAAGCACCATATAACCATCGCGTCCAAGCGACGCGGTCCCCGCACGCTTGAAGCGAATCGTTATGCAGCAAGGAAAGTCGGGGGGCAACCATGTTCTTAGACGCTCCAGATAAGTCTTCTCTAAGGTACGGGAGTCGACCCGTAATAAGACGTTCAGAGCTCTTGGTCTCAGCCAGCGCTTCCTTATCGTGAATTTTCGAACTGGCAAAGCATATTTGCTTGATTTGTTCATGGCTTGCTGCAATATTTCAGCGGATACTAATTCATGACCTACGGCCGGATAGAACCGTAGAACCATTGACAGACAACAAATCCGGAACGGATCATCGCAATGAATATTGTTCTATGTTTAATACTACTAATATTATCGTCCGGCTCAGTTGCAGCTGAGATATTTCTTGGGAATTCTCCTTGGGAGGCGCGAGTCACCGACGAGAATCCTGCTGTAATTCATATAAGCGGCACGATCGAAAGGGGTGATCTGAATAAAATCAAACAGTATGCCTACAAACTCCTGAAGAATGATCATGAGATACAATTTTCGCTTGATTCATCCGGTGGGGACTTCTTTGAAGCGATCAAGATCGGGGAATTCATTAAAGAGCTAAATGCTAGAACTAACGTATTTGGGATTTATTCCCGTGATTTCGACGATGAACCCACAAAGTGCTATAGCGCTTGTTTCATTATCTTTGTATCCGGAAGTATTCGGAGTCTTCGTGATAATAAATGGTACGATGCCACCGGTAACCGACTATTAAAGGAATTTCCATCACTCGGAATACATAGGCCATATGTAAAACAAGAAGAATATGCAGAACTAGCAGCAAGCGATGCCAGAGACGTTTATGCAAACATCGAGACGTTGACAAGAAAATATTTGAAAACTGTCAGTATCCCTCAATCGACAATTGATGAAATGTTCACAGTCACTTCTCGTCAGATTAGGTTTATTTCTCAATCCGAGTTTCGGGATAAAATTGGGTACACACAGCCATTTTTCGAAGAATGGCTTTATTCAAAATGTGGCGAACTGGATGATGATGAAGTCAATGATTTGGCGGATTACGTGATAGAGTCCTATTCCACTGATAACGAGAAAACCATTTCTCCTGGATTCAAAAAAGGGTACGTAAATTATTTACACGAAAAACTAAGCAAGACTGAGTCCTGCAAAGATAATGCGGTGCTTGATCATCAGAAAGCGATTCTCCTTAAATGAACAAGCAAATTGCCATTGACCTAATGAGAGAGCGCAGCCTCTTGAGATTGATAGCTAATGGCGCTGTAATAAAAGCGCTTGCTACTAATGACAGATAATAACCATTCTACTAGAAATTACTTCCGTCATTGGCGTTCACATGCTGCCCTCATCTGCTTTTTTATTAGCATTGCACTACTCGGCTGTCGCGAGCGGGAATATGCCGTATCCAATATACAGTCCAGCGAACGCCTCATCCCCTCGATCAATAGCGAAGAAGATGCCGTTGATGCGATGGCCGCCCGTATCGCGCTTGATAAGCTGTATAGCGATTGGACAACACTTGAATGCCTACAGTTTTCTATAGACGGTCAAGATCCGCACTATTTCGATCTTTCGGTACATGAAAAACACGGTGGTGGGTGTCCAGGCGATCCTTTGACTTGGCCAACAGTAGACCGATTCAGACTGTATCGGGATAGCAATGTACTACTATGGTATGACATAGCAAATGACCGGTATCTTCTGTACGACACAAAGATAATAAGTAATCCAGAGGTTGCATATGCACGGCGCATGGAGGGGGATGAGACTGGCGAATGAGCGCTCCCCGCGAGAACTACTGTCGATCCATGAGTGCCTCCCCAATTACTAACAGTGGCTGGTTGAATCCATGCCAGATGAAATGGGGCTTGCAAGCGCGTGTGCAGAATTATTTGAGTAAAATTGTACCAAGAGGCCGATCATGTTATACGACGTAAGAGTTAGCTGGCATATAGGTAAGTACCTCGTCGATAGAGAGATTGCGAACGCTGTGATCGAATCTGGCTCATTCTATTCGCACTGCTCTATAGGTAAATATGGAAATGAGGCAAAGCACACCGCCGCGATAATTGTGAATGAATTGCTTAATAGCAATTCAATACGTAAAGAAGATTTGACACCTCTCGGTTTAACTCGTATTTCCGAAGTCGTAACGGCTAGTGATCGATTTAAAGACTAGCAAGTCAATACGGCGAGCAAACGGGTATGGTGGGCAGCGTGTAGGCTCGGTCATTTGATCAGAACCATATAAACGTCAACTTGGCCGACCCCGGCCCTTCTAAGGGGAGGCGAGAGTAATCTTGGCTGAACGGCGAGAAGCGACCCAACGCGGGCCTTACTCAACTTGAAAACCAATTAAATTTAACGACCTCTGTAGGTTTAAATCCCACTTTCTCAACCATATGAAACGGTAAATTACAGTTGTGGTTTCCCGGGCCTGGGTTATGAAGTACTGTTCTCGACAACCGAATGGTAAGTCGTATAAGGAAACTCAACATTCCTACGCGAGTGCAGGCAAACCGATAAGAACATGACGGAGGAGAGATTATGCATTTGACTCTTTTTCGTACGCTCAGCGTCTGCGTCTTTGCTGCCTTATGTGAGCTCTAGCTGTAAATGTATAACGAGACATGGCGTCTCGATTATTCAACTGTTATGTGCCAGAAGGAGATGAACAATGAGGCTATTACTGAAGGCAGCGTTACTCTTGGGAGCGGTTTGGTTAAATCCTGCATTAGCAATAGATCCATGTAATTGCCACGGTTACGCCGGGCCCGGAGGCCCATGCTATGACGGTCCAGGCGGCCCCGCTTACGACGGGCCTGGCGGTCCTGCTTATTCGGGCCCGGGCGGCCCATGCTATGCGGGTCCAGGAGGCACGGAATATTCAGGTCCGGGGGGGGCTGCATACGATGGCCCAGGCGGATCTAGGTACTCTGGTCCAGGTGGTGCCGCTTATTCTGGCCCAGGTGGTCCAGCCTATGATGGTCCGGGCGGCCCATGCTATGCAGGTCCAGGAGGCCCCTGCTATTCAGGACCAGGTGGGACGGGTGTAAATTGCCCTAGCGTATGTAGGTAACATCAAACAGCACATAACAAGGCGGCGGCCAAGCAGGCCGGCTTCGCCGCTGTCAACGGTCATCCAATGTCCGTTTTATGGGCTATTCGGATCGCTGAAGGTCGTGTTCTGGCCGGTTCCCGTCCTACAGGATTTTCTTATATACGATTTCGCTAAAGGACGGGAGGCGACCCGAAACAGACCTCGCCCTGACATTCATCATGGTTGAGCTGCCAACGCCGGAGCCTTCAGTAACGCAAGGTAACGCAGTACGTCCTTCCAGCTCACAACACCGATCGTCGCGCCGGAAGCATTGACGACCGGCAAACAGCTCAGACTTTTTTCTACCATTACATCGACGGCGTGTGCTACCGACGTACCGGACTCCAGAACGACCGGGTGTCTGGACATGATCTGGTGAGCTTTCTTGTTCAGCGTCGCGAGGTCTCTTGCACAGGCACTGTCCTTGTCGATATTGGGACTGATCGCCTTGAGAAGGTCGCGGTCGGAGATGATTCCGACCAGCCTGTGATTCTCTTCCATCACCAGTAGATGATGGAACCGTTTGGCTGCAAATACCTTGCGGATCCTGTCCAGGTTGTCGTCCATGGACACGGAAACAGCGTGCCTGGTCATGATGGCATCTACATTCATCGTCAAATGGCCTCCTTTTGCCCGTTCAGGGATTCCAACGGTGTCGAGCAGTACCTTCGCCTGCCCGGATAACGGCCGTCGCGCCGATCAGAGGAGTTCCGGTAGCGGGATCGCAGAAAGCGCCGCGAAATCCGCCTGCAACCCGCCATCAAGCGTTAAGAACACACACCGCAAGCCGCTACCAATATTTGCATTTTTAACATTTGTGCGGAAGGAGGGAGGCGGCAGTGTCGCGAAACAGGGAAGAAGAGCCGGTAACCGCCGATGGGGAGGGTCCGGACACAGCCAGGGACCCGGCTATCGAAGGACGTCTGCTCGACGCCTGGGGCGGGCTGGCCAGAAAGGTGGAGCGCGCCCGCCAGCAGCTCACTGACGCTTTCGACGCTGTCGACGAACTCATGTTCATCCACGACGGGGGCGGCCGGATTCTGCGCGCCAACCGCGCCTACGCCGACCAGGCCAGCTGCGACTACCGTAACATCATCGGCAAGCCCTATTGGGAGGTCTTTCCTCTGCGAGACGGCCCCTTGCCTGGACAAGACAACCCGGAAGAGAGCCCAGATAGCCAGGAAGTGGTGACAGCCGACGCCCGTCACTTCATATGCAGCACCTATCCGATTCAGGACAGCGCCGGTCAGTTCCTATACACCCTGCACGTGATGCGCGACGTAACAGCAGAGCGCCGGACACAGCAGCTGAACCAGATGCTGCGTGAAGTGATCGAGGATCTATCGACCGAGCTGGATCTCGATGAGCTGGGCCACAGGGCCGTAGAAGCGGCCGTGCGCCTCACGGGAGCGGATTTGGGAACCGCTGCCTTGCTTGATCGGGATTCCGGACTGCTGTTTCATCGTTGGCACTCGGGTGGGCTGGCGAGCGCCGGGGGTACCGTCAAAAGAGGCTTCGACCCCGAAGAAGGGGTGACGGGCATCGTCCTGCGAACCGGGCACACACAGTCGGTTCCGGATTATTCGGGTTTTGAACACGCATTGCCGGAATATGTCCAGCTCGGCGTCCAGGCTGTCCTGATTGCCCCGATCAACGTCGGCGATCGTGTGGCGGGCGGTCTCGGGGTGGTCAGCTGCGAGCACGGCTATCGCTTTTCCGATGACCACATTCCGGTGCTTGAGTCCATCGCAGACCAGCTGGGTGTCGCGGTACATCGTCAGCAGCTGATCGCGAACCTGGTGGCCTCGGAAAACCGTTTTCGTCACGTCGTCAATGCAGTGCCCGACGTTCTGTTTACCCTGGATCCGGAAACGCTCGGTCCGACGCTGGTCAGTCCGGCGGTGAAAATGTTACTCGGCTTTACTCCGGAGGAAATGACCGCTGACCCGGGCTTGTGGATGCGGCAACTGCATGCGGACGATCGCGAGCGCGTAATGACCGAACTTGGCAAAACGCTGCAACACGGGCAAAGTCTGAGCCTTGAAATGCGTTTCTGGCAGCGCGACGGCAAAACATTGCGATGGTTTTCCGGCCGCGCGGTCGTCAACCGCAACACGGATGGCAAACCCGTAGAAGTGGTCGGAGTGATTACCGACATCACCGCTCAGAAGCACGCCGAAGTGGCGCTGGCCGCCGAGCGGGATTTTGTGACCACCGTACTGGATACCACGGCTGCATTCATGGTGGTGCTGGCACCGGATGGCACCGTCGTCCGGTGCAACCGGGCCTGTCTGGAAAGCTTCGGGTATGAAGCCGGGGAGGTGGAGGGGCGCGCCGTCTGGAGCCTGTTCGTGCCCGAAGAACAGCAGCCGCAGGTGCAGGCGGTATTCGACAATCTGGTGGCCGAAGGCGTTCCCAGTTACCACGAAAACGAATGGGTGGCCCGCGATGGGACACGTCGACTCATTGCCTGGTCCAACACGACCCTTGCTGACGCTGACGGTACACTGCGCTATGTCATTGCAACAGGCGTCGACATGTCCGCGAAGCGGGCAGCCGAGCAGTCGCTGAGAGAAGCCAACCGTGCCCTGCGCACCCTGAGCGCCTGTAACGAAACGCTGGTGCGGGCAACCGATGAACAGGCGCTCCTCGAGGAGATCTGCGCAGCGATCGTCCAGACCGGCGGGTTTGTTGCAGCGTGGGTGGGGTACACCAGAGAGGAACTGCCGGTTTCGGTGCAGCCAATGGTGCAGTTCGGCCTGCTTGCGGATGCTATGGGCGGCAACTGTACCGCTGGCGTGCTTTGCGGGACGTGCCCCGCGCGCACCGCAATCGAGACAGCGCAACCCGTGATCAAGGAGTTCACTGACGAGAAAATATGCTCCAACCCCTGGTGGACACCCGATGAGAGAATTCACCTTGGCAGATCGCTGCTCGCGTTGCCGCTGATGCATCTCGACCGTCCGCTGGGTGTGCTGGTTATTTATTCCGATGAACCGAATGCCTTTGGCGACGAAGAGGTGTCGTTGCTGACCGAGCTCGCCGACGACCTGGCATACGGTATTCGCTCGCTGCGCACCGGGCTGGAGCGTACCCGCCTGCTGGAAGCGCAGCAGCTGAGCGTCGAGCGGCAGCAGCAGACGCTGGTCAAGACGATCGAATCGCTGGCGCTTGCACTGGAGAAACGCGATCCCTACACGTCCGGACACCAGCAGCGGGTGGCGGAGCTGGCGGTCGAAATTGCGCGGGCGATGGATCTGGGTCCCGAACGCATCGAAGGCATTCGTCTGGGTGCGCTGATCCACGACGTTGGCAAGATCTACGTGCCGTCGGAAATCCTCAATCGGCCTGGACGGCTTTCCGACGCCGAGTTCGCCCTCATCAAAACGCATTCGGAGGTGGGTTTCGAGATTGTACGAGACGTCGAATTTCCCTGGCCCGTTTCCCAGATGATCCGGCAACACCATGAGCGGCTCGACGGTTCAGGCTATCCGGATGGACTGAAAGGCGAAGAGATCATCCTCGAAGCCAAGGTCTTGGCCGTGGCGGATGTGGTGGAAGCGATGACATCCCACCGACCCTACCGCCCAGGCCTCGGTATCGACGCGGCGCTGGAGGAAATCCGCTGCCACCGCGGCACACGCTACGACCCGACAGTCGTCGATGTCTGTTTGTGGGTGTTTCGCGACAACGGGTTTATGTTTGATGCGGGAGTATCCCGCTAACGTAGTCTCATCGGGAACGGCAGCTCTTGGCCGGTTCCAGACCCGCGTTACCTAATGGTTACCTGGATTTCGGCGTTCGCCGGAATGACGGGGCCATGGCCGGTTCTTACCGTTCGGCAAACAGGTCGAGGGCGAGATCAAGTGGCAGAATCGTGCCTCCATTCCGCCGCGCCAAACGCGATGCGTCACTGAATCGTCTTCAAGGGTCGACCATGCCCATCGTTACGCCGATTTGCGCAGGCGTTTTCGCACCAAACTTTTCGCTATACGCGGTGACGAAACCAAACCTGGGGGTTGCATGAAACTGAAGCGCTTCACTGATTCAAAAAAGATCGAGCGCGTCTCTATTGGCTTTAAGTCCAGTACACTCGCCGACCTGAAAGCTTACGCAGATTTTTACCAACAAGAGACCGGCGACAGCGCCACGCTTTCTGCACTCGTGCAGCAGATCGTGTGCAGCTTTATGTCCGACGACAGAGAGTTCGCCCGCGTCAAAGCGCAAGGACGGCCTGTCAGGGAGATCGCCTCTGGCAACCGCATCGGCTAAATGCCATCAGCGGCCGCCGGTAGGAGGGTGCGTCTGACGTAACGGTTCATGCTACTATCCGTAGCATGCTTTCAAAACGACCAATTCCGAGCCTCGTCAAAGGCCGCAAAAAAGTGGCGTTGCCAGCAGCAACGCCAGCAGCACCCGCCGCAGCACCTAGCGCAGCACGGGCGTCATCGCTCGCGGCCGAGCTGTCCGAGGCGCTGGAGAAATACGACCTGACAATAGAGGAATTGGCGGAGTTGCTGTCCGCGCATAGCGGGGAGCATATCAGTCGTACCGGGCTGGGCGGGTGGCTCCGAGGCTCAACGCCGCGCATCGGCGATGCGCCGATCCGGAAGGCACTCGCTGTCATCGCCAAGGACGAGAACTGGACGGCAAAGCCGCGCTGGGCTGCGCCGCAGGTCGTGCAGCGAAAGATTAAAGCCTGGCTGCGCACGATGACGCACCGGCAGATTCAAATCGCCGGTGAGTTGCCGCAGAGCACCTACCAAGCCATGTTCGCGGGCAAAGTGCGCGTAGAGTACCGCCGCTGGCTGCGCATCTGTTCGCTAGTAGATATGTGGCGCAAAGCCGCCGCAGCCGCAGGAGTAATCGAGGAAACCCATGGCCGCAAAGCGTAAGACCGCAGACCTCGCCAAGCTCGAAGAGGCGGGAACCGACCAGCGCACCACGCGCACGAAGCGCACCACCGCGCCGCACTCGCAGAAAACACAGTTCCTCGCGATGAGCGACGAAGACCTGAGCCGCCCAGGCGCAACGTTGTTGAGCTGGCTGTTCGCGAAGGCGAACGCCGACGGCTACACGCTTTCGCAGCTCGCCGAGCAGCTGGGAGTCACCTATGGCTACGTCTCGCAGCTGCGTAGCGGTGCGCGCAAGACCCAGCACATCAGCCAAACATTCAGTCGAGCGGCGGCGGAGTACCTTGGCGTGCCGCACATCGCGGTGCTGCTCGCAGCGGGCATCGTGCAGCCCGAGGATTACTACGATAGCCCAGAGAGCTTTAGGCAGAGGGTGGACTCTGGGATCAACACGATGCGGCAGGATCCCCAGTGGGGGCCGCTAGTGCCAGCGGGTATCGGGAGGCAGAGTTATGAGTATAAGCGGCTGCTTGTGTTGCTCTACGAGCGCGCAACGCAGCAGACGCTGCTGCCTGATGCCACCGATCTTGATGACCTCGTGCAGCAAATCCAAGCCGCCGAAAAGAAGGGCCGAACGGGCCGTTAGCTTTGCGGAGAAAATTTCCGACCGCTATGATTTAATTTAGATGCACAGGACTCCCCCCGAACCACCCGAGAGGCTTGCAATGACAGACGACGAAACGGAAGCGCAGAAGCAGCAGCGCGAGACGTTCGAGAGCCAGTTCCGACCGACCGCCGAGCGGCTGCGCAAGTTAGCCGACAGAGGCGCGGAGCTGCTCGAAGCAGCGACTGACGAAGACCTCGGAAGCTGGAGCGAGTGACGAGCGCCGTCGCTAGCAGTTACACTACAGAAGGTGGATATGTACGGGGCTGCGAAAGCGGTGTCCACCTGCCGCCGAGCAACTCGGTTCCAGCCGTGCTGGGATAAAGAGCACCCGAGATCACAATGACAGACACCGAGATCATCGAAGCCCTGCGCGAAAGCCTCCTCGAAAGCCGGACGCCCACGCGCCAGATCGCAGCGCGCTTCCACCTGCCGCCGGGCGACGTCACGCGCCTGCTAACCGGCACGCTTCGAACCCTTACCGCAGATCAGCGATGGGCCGCCGAGGCGTGGCTCGCGGGGCTACATCCTGCGGCGGGGATACTGAGCGGCATCAGCGGCGACCCGTCGATCAGCGACGAAGAATCACGGCAGAGCTCAATCGAAGACGATGAGTAGCCGGGGTGTAGTGAAGGGGCGACGCACCCGAGCCGGTCGATAAGCCGCATCCCGTTCGCCACCCCTTACCCCTGCCGCTCGC
>JAGFJP010000171.1 GCA_024102665.1 Thiogranum sp.
GAGACGGCGAGCTACCTGTTGCGGCGCCTGCCGCGCGACATGCCGGCGTTGTTCGATCTGCTCGACCGTCTCGACGCCGCCTCCCTGGTGGCGCAGCGCAAGCTGACGGTGCCGTTCGTGAAATCAGTGCTGGATATCTGATGTGCCCGCGGGCACGGCCCGGGTGGCCCTGATAAAGGCGATTCCGGCGATCAGCCACAACAGCGACAACAGAATTTCCAGAATCGCGGGGAACCGCGCGGCGCTGGCGCTCCAGGCTTCGACAATGCCGTGGGTGAAATACAGCAGCGACAGGAACAGACTCCATGCCACCGTGTAGCGACGCGCGTGCAGCAGGCCGCGCAGCGGCGCAAACAACGGCAGCCCGAGCAGCGTGATGGCGACGGCCGGCGAAACCACTTCGGGCGGCGCAAGCCAGCCGTACCACAGCGGCAGCAACGCCATGATGCCGAAATAGCCCGACAGCGTGAGCGCATACAGCAAGCGCGCGGTGGAATTCAAACCGCTCAGTCGCCCAGTTTCAGCGCTGTTTCGGCCAGCCGCCTGCCCAGCGCGCGGCACAACGCCTTTTCCGGTTCGGTCAGCGGCTTTTTACTGTCGGTTCCCGCCAGATGACTGGGACCGTAGGGCGTGCCGCCGGCGTCGGTGTGCATCAGCGCCGTCTCGCTGTAGGGAATGCCGACCAGCAACATGCCGTGATGCAGAAGCGGCAGCATCATCGACAGCAGCGTGGTTTCCTGGCCGCCGTGCATGGAGGAGGTCGAAGTGAAAACACCGGCCGGCTTGCCCGCCAGCCCCGCGTTCAGCCACAGGCCGCCGGTAGTGTCGAGAAAATATTTCAACGGCGCGGCCATGTTCCCGAAGCGCGTCGGACTGCCCAGCGCCAGGCCACTGCATTCGCGCAGATCATCCATGCTCACGTACGGCGCACCTTCGGCGGGAATGCTGTCCTCGGTGGCTTCGCACACGGTGGATACCGGCGGCACGGTGCGAATGCGCGCCTGCACGCCGTGGACTTCCTCGACGCCCCGCGCAACGTGACGCGCCATGTGCGCGGTGGCCCCGTAACGGCTGTAATACAACACCAGGATGTCGCCCATTACAAAATCTCCAGCACCTGCTCGGGAGGACGCCCCAGCGCCGCGCGGTTGCCGCTGATCACGATCGGTCGCTGGATCAGCTTCGGGTGATCGACCATGGCCTGTATCAGTTGCGCGCGGCTCAGCGCAGGATCATCCAGTCCGTTGTCGCGGTATTCCGCTTCGTCGCAGCGCATCAGTTGCCTTGGTTCAATCCCGAGAAGATCGAGAATGCGTTCCAGTTGCCGGGCATCCGGCGGCGTCTTCAGATATTCGACAACGTCGGGTTCGATAGCGTGCTGGTGCAACAGGTCCAGTGTCTGACGGGATTTGCTGCAGCGCGGGTTGTGATAGATAGTGACTTTCGCCATCCGCGTGTTCTCCTTCGGCCGGCGCGTTATTCTGCGTTATCCGTCATGGCGCGTACAGGGCTTTCTTGACCCGTTTACGCCCTGATGCTAGCGTGTCGCCTGGATTTTTCAATTGCTGCACACATGGCGCACAACAAACGGGATACCACTGAAGGGCAGGGTCAGGGTACGCAGATGATTCGGTGGCTGACGGTAGCATTGTTTGTCGTGCTGGGTGTGGCATGCGGTGCCGCTCCGGTGCAGGAAATGAGCGAAGCGCGACAGGCCATTGAAGCGGCGCGCGCGGCGGGTGCCGAACGCTATGCCGTCGATGAGTATGAAAAGGCCAGGTCGTTGCTGGATACTGCGCAGGATCTGCTCAACGATCGCCGTTTCCGCGATGCCAGGCGCAGTGCAGCGCAGGCGCGCGACGAGGCGATTCAGGCGCGCGAGATAGCGCAGCAAGCCGGCAAGAATGACTGAAATTCAATAGACAAAGGAATGAATTGCGTTGTGCTGCGTCATTATCAATAACAACGCGAGACCAGAACTCACCGGCCGCAGTGTCCCGGTATTCGAAGAACGCATAAAGTCTTTATAAATCAACGACTAACGGAGCGACTTCCATGAAAAGAATTTCTCTCGGCAGGCAATTGATGGTGGTGGTGGTAGCGCTCGGCCTGGTGGCCGGTTGCGCGACGGCGCCGAAAGAAGCTGAAAAGCCGGCTGGACCTTCCGCGGCGGTGACGCAGGCCATTGACAGCGCCAAATCCGCGATAGCCAGTGCCAAGTCGCTCGACGCATTGTGGCGTGATACCGAAGATATGCTGGCGGAAGCGGAAAAGGCCGCAGCCGCGGGTGACGAGGAAAACGCCATCAAGCTCGCCAACCAGGCGCGCAGCCAGGCCGAACTCGGCATCAACCAGCATTACCTCGAAAAAGCCAAGGTGCTGTACGCCGAGGCCAGTGCTTCGCAGGGCCTGAGCGCCGATCAGCAGAATACCCTGGCGGCTGCCGGCGAGGCGATACGCAACGCCGAGGGTCGCAAGGCCTACGACATGCTGTCACCGCTGGTGGCGGAACTGCGCGCCGCTTCGATCCAGTACCAGGTGGTGCGCGGCGACAGCCTGTGGTCCATTTCCGGTCAGCAGGAAATCTACAACAACCCCTACCAGTGGCCACTGATCTATAAAGCCAACCGCGACCAGATCAAGGACGCTGACCTGATCCACCCCGGACAGGTATTCGCCGTGGACCGCAATCCTTCCGCGGCCCAAGTGGATGCAGCGGTCAATCACGCCAGAAATCGCGGCGCCTGGTCGGTGGGTGTCGTCGAGCAGAGCGACCGCAACTATCTCGGAGGTTCGCTGGAACTGAAGTAGTTCCACAGCCGGAGTTTTGCCAAACCAGACAAAAGGCCCCGCGGGGCCTTTTGTGCGTTCAGGAGATCGGCTGGTAGATAAAGCGGTCGAACCCGTGACCGGTTTCCAGGAGTTCGACACAGCGCGCCTGCTGTTGCCCGTCGCCGGTGTAGATCGCGAAGGTCCGGCCGGCCACCAGCAGGTTGCCACGCGCAATCAGGGTGTGGACGGTACGTTCGCCGCGTTTCTGGGTGGCGACGATGGCCGGCTGGTAGTCGCCGGTCGAATCGCTGCCATCAAGCGGACGAATCACCACTGCTGCGGGTTCGCGCGCGAGATACTGCAGACCGATGTCGAAACCCGCGACCGGCTCTGCCTCTGTCAGCCAGCGGCACACTGCGACCACCCAGGCAGAAGCCGCGGGAACCGCGCGACGCAAGGCGAACAGTTGTCCGACGTGCGGCTTCAGCCCCTGCGCGCCGCGCCAGCTCACGCACAGGCCCCCGTTGCTGCGGTCCTGGCTGCTGCAATGCAACGGTTCAAAGGCCTTGCGGGCAACTGGTTCGGGCGCCGCGCGGTGGCCGATATCGATAATCTCGTCCCGGCCGGACTTGAGGAACAGGGCGGGGTCAAACGGGCGGCCGTTGTTCAGCACGCAGTAAGCGGCGTCCAGTCCGCCGACCAGTTCGATGCGCGTTACCGCTTCTTCGCGCGCGGCTTTGCGCACGGGACTCGCCTGCCAGTTTTTCAGTAACTGCCGCAACGCCATTGCCAGCAGCGATGCAGAAATGTCGTCCGGCAGTTCAAGCGCCCGCGTCGATTTATACTGCTCGAGCTTTTTGATATCGGCAGGCATCCTCGCCATCAGCGCCGCCGGATTCAGAAACAGCGGCGCGATATCGGCTTCCCCGTTGGCGTGTCCGGCG
>JAGFJP010000178.1 GCA_024102665.1 Thiogranum sp.
TTTACTGCTTGAGACGGTATCCGCTTTTGAACATCCACCACACCACCAGCAGGCAAGCGGCCAGAAACGCCAGCACCATCGACAGGCTCAGCGCCACGCTGACGTCGGCGACCTCGAAAAAACTCCAGCGAAAGCCGCTGATCAGATAGACCACCGGGTTGAACAGCGTGACCGTCTGCCACGCCGGTGGCAACATATCCACGGAATAGAAGCTGCCACCGAGAAACACCAGCGGCGTGATCACCAGCAGCGGGATGAGCTGAAGTTTTTCGAAGTTGTCGGCCCACAGCCCGATGATAAAGCCGAACAGGCTGAAGGAAATACAGGTCAGTATCAGGAACCCCGCCATCCATACCGGGTGGGCGATTTCCAGCGGAACGAAAAATCCCGCCGTTGCGAGAATGATCAGGCCGATGATCAGCGATTTGGTCGCTGCGGCACCGACGTAGCCGATCAGGATCTCAACGAAGGAAATCGGAGCGGACAGGACTTCGTAGATAGTGCCGGTGAACTTCGGAAAGAAAATACCGAATGAAGCGTTGGAGATGCTCTGGGTCAGCAGCGCAAGCATCATCAGGCCCGGCACGATGAACGCGCCGTAGGACACCCCGTCGATCTGCTCGATGCGCGATCCGATCGCCGAGCCGAACACCACGAAATACAGCGAGGTGGACAGCACCGGCGACGCGAAACTCTGCAGCAGTGTTTCCCATGCGCGCAGCATTTCGTACTTGTAGATGACTCTGACCGCGTGGGTGTTCATGATCGCCCCTTCACCAGATTGACGAAGATTTCTTCAAGAGAGCTTTTCGTCGTTCTCAGGTCCTGCAGTGACAGTCCCGCCGCATCGAGCGCCTGCAGCAAACCGCGGATACCGGTATGCGTGGCGTGCGGATCGTAGGTATAGACAAGCTGGCAGCGATCATACGATAGCTCCAGTGCCCAGGGCGCCAGCGCATCCGGTATCTGCGTCACCGGTTCTTCCAGATCGACGATCAGCTGTCGCTTGCCGAGCTTGTGCATCAATGCCAGCTTGTCGTCCACCACCAGGAGTTGACCGTCGTTGATAACCCCCACGCGGTCCGCAATCGCCTCGGCTTCTTCGATGTAGTGCGTCGTGAGGATGATAGTGACGCCGGACTCGCGCAGACGCTGCACCAGCGCCCACATATCCTTGCGCAACTCGACGTCCACGCCAGCGGTGGGCTCGTCGAGAAACAACACGGTCGGCTCGTGTGACAATGCCTTGCCGATCAGCACGCGGCGCTTCATGCCGCCCGACAGGGCCATCAACGCGCTGTCTTTCCTGTCCCACAACGACAGATCCCTGAGCAGCTTCTCGAGATAGAGCGGATCGGGTTTCTTGCCGAACAGCCCGCGGCTGAAACACAGTGTGTTCCATACTGTTTCGAAGGCGCCGAGCGTGAGTTCCTGCGGCACCAGGCCGATCATGCTGCGGGTGTGCCGGTATTGCGAAACAATGTCATAACCGCCCACCGTCACCGATCCCGCGCTCGGGGTGACGATGCCACAGATGATCGATATCAGCGTCGTCTTGCCGGCGCCATTGGGACCGAGCAGCGCCAGGATTTCGCCCGGCGCAATGTCGAGGCTCACATTTTTGAGCGCATGATGTCCGTTGGCGTACCTCTTGGACAGGTTCGATATCGAGACGATGGGCGGCATTGTCAGCGCCTGTCGCCACCGGCCATTCGCTTCAGATTCCGGATTCGCAGCAGTTTCAGGCCCACCAGCACCAGCGGCGCGCCGTGCAGCAGCAGATCGAAAATATCGATCGGTTTCACCAGTGTCCCGGCAGCCAGCATTTTCAGTTTTTCCCATAAATGCGG
>JAGFJP010000049.1 GCA_024102665.1 Thiogranum sp.
GCGCGCCGGGTTGGGGTTATCCCGGCTATCCGGCGCCTGCGGCCGGGGGTTCTGCGACCACCGGCGAGCAGGGTCAGTAACGAAACGAGGAGCATATGGCAGCCGATGGCGAGCAGCACGCAGCAGCACCTGCGCCGGCCGGATTCTGGAAAATCCGCCATGCGGTTATCGCTGCTGTCGTGCTCGGGCTGTTCACGCTGCTGGTGGTGAAAAGTTGTGATGGAGACGCGGAAGATGATTCGTCCCGGGGCAGTGCTGATAAGGCGCTACCGAGACAGGGCATCGCGGTGCAGCGACCGGAACCCGGCTGGGCAGGACAGTATGCGCCTGCGCAGCCGCAGCCCGGCTATGGCTACCCGCAGCAACCGCCTGGCTACAATGTGCCGCCGCAACCCGGCTATGGCTATCCGCAACCTCAGCAACCCGCTTACGGCGGCGCACAGCAACCGGGGTACGGCTATTCACAGCAGCAACAGCAGCCTGCGTATGGCGGTGCACAACCACCTGCTTACGGGTACCCGCAATCGCAGCAGCAAACGGGCTACGGTTACCCGCAACAGCAACCCGGTTACAGCGTGCAGCCGCCGCCGGCGTATGCGACGGTGGATCCCGACAACCCCTGGGCCACTCAGCAGCACCGGCCCTATGGCTACAGCGCACAGGTCGCTCCACCGGCGCAGCAACCCCGCTGGGGTGAATCACAGCCGCAGCAACCGGTGTACACGCAGCTGCCGGGTGCCGGTCAGTACCGCCCGCTCGAGGAAACGCAGCGAGCGCCGGCGCAAAGCAAGCCTGCGGCGCAGGTGCCGGCCACGGTGTGGCCTGCGGCACCCTATGACCGCCGCGCGGGCAGCAGTTTCGGTTCTACAGACAGCAGCGGATATCCGCTTGCCGGCGGATATCCGGGTTATTACGCCGGCGCACCTTATGGTTACGGTGCGCCGGGAATCTGGCCGGGCCGTTTCGGCGCCGGCTGGCCCGGCGGCGCCGGTTATCCCGGCGTCGGCTGGCCGATGGGCTGGTAGTCAGTACATCAACAGCCTGACTACCGAATCGCTGATGGAAAACGTCGCTCCCCTCGTTTTCCGTTGCAAAGGCGAAACCAGGGGAAACAGGCAGCATGGATGGTCCGTGCTTTCTCAACTTTCAGATCGGAGGTTATCAAGATGATCGACTTCAAAAAAACGTTTGTTGCCGCAGCGCTGGCAACAGCCATGGCAGTGCCGTTTTCCTCGGCCGAAGCCTGGTGGGGCGGTCCTGGCTACGGTAACCGTGGCTGGAACGACGGCTGGGGTGATGGCATGGGAGATATGTTCGGTGACGGCGATTTCTCCATGGGCTTCAGCGGTCGCGGCAGCGGTCGTGGTTATGGCCGCGGTTATGGCCGTGACTACTACGGCTATGGCCCGGGCTACGGCTACGGCTATCCGGGCTACTACGGTGGCTACCCTGGTTATGGTGGCTATGGTCCCGGCTATGGTGCTCCTCCTTATGGCGGCTATGGCCCCGGCTACGGTGCTCCTCCTTATGGCGGCGGCGGCTATGGCCCCGGCTATGGCGCTCCTGGCGGCGCTCCGCAGGGACAGGGCGGTCAGCAGCAACAGCAGCAACCCTCCCGGTAAGTACGGGTTCCCGGGGACGGATCTGCAGCAATGGCAGATCCGCAACCCCGGGGATTTTCAATCGGCCTGTGAGGAGGAAGGCTCGTGACTGTGCGGGTTAAAGGGTTTCTGTATGCCATCTGTCTGGGTGTTGCAGCCGGCAGCGCGTTCGCCAGTGCGTCGAATGTGCAGTTCTCCGCGCAAGCTGTGCAAACCACGCCGGACAGGCAGAGCCGTAACGCGCAGATTCATGTCGGTGACAACCGCGTGCGCCTGGAGTACGAGCAGGACGGGCAGCCGGTGATAGAAATCTATGACATGGCGAACCAGCGTGCGCTGCTGCTGGTACCGCAGCAGAACAGCTATCTGGAACGCAAACTTCCACCCGGCGGAATCATGAACCCGATGTTGCCGCCCAGGGACACCAGTCCCTGCGACCAGGTTCCGAACGCGCAATGCACGCGTCTGGGCAGCGACGTGATTTATGAACGACCGGTCAGCAAATGGGAAATGCTGATTGTACGCGACGGACAACCAGTGCGAAGCCTGCACTGGATCGACGAAAAGCGGCACATGCCGTTGCGCCAGCTCTGGGAGGACGGGACGGTCTCGGAAATGCGGCCGCTCGGGCAGGAAACATTGCATGGCCGCAATACAGAACGCTGGGAAGTCAGCGTCAGACCCGAAACTGGCGAAGCCATGCTTTCAACCCAATGGTATGACCCGGAACTGCGCATCGCTATCCGCGAGGAGTTGCCCGGCGGCTATTTCCGCGAGCTGCGCAACATCCGTGTCGCACCGCAGCCGGGCAACCTGTTCGAAGTGCCGGCCGGCTACCAGCAAATGACAATGCCGTCGCAGGGCGCGCCGGACACTGCGCCGCAGACATCATCTGAACCGGCACAACAATACCCGGGCAGATAAGACAGGGGACCAGCGCTTATGAAACTCGTCCAGAAAATTTTGAGTCACGGCTTGCTGATCGCATTTTTCGTTGCCGTGTTCTTTCTCTACCTGTATCGCCAGAGCCTGTTCCCGCAGTGGTTCGGAACGGAATCGCAGAGCGTGGCGCAACAGACCGAATCCACACAACAGGAACGCGCAACGGCTGAACCGGCGCCCGCGACAGCCATGGCTGAACCACCGCAGGCCAGCGCCAGCGCCGCAACCGGTCAGGCTGTGGAGGCGGGAGCGGCGGACTTGCCATCGTTGGCCGGGGCCGATACCGCTGCGCCAGCAGATGACAGCCTGCCGCCAATGGCGGGCGAAGCCGCGCCATCGCAAGCATCGCCTGAAGATACCCGGCCTGCGCAACCGGCTGTGGCGCCGCAGGCGCAAGGCAGCGGTGCAGATGATATGCCATCGCCCGCGGAGGCTTCCGTGGCCGCAGCGTATCCCGATACCGATGTGTCAGCGCAATACCGGCCGCTCGAGGAAGCCGAGAGCGACGCCGCGATGGGCACCGATGCGACGCCCGCTTCGCCACAGCCGGAAACAGAAGCGGCGGGGATATCCGCGCCGGCGGCAACAACACAGACCACGCCTGCCGATGTATCGCAGCCGGCCCAACAACCGGCTTACGCGGCGCCGGCAGCCGAAGACGCGTCGCCGCAATACCGGCCGTTGCAGCAGCAGCCGCGCGAGCCACCGGAATCCTACCGGGCCCCGCAAGCGGCTCAGCGAAGTGCAGCCTATCCCGCCGTGGCGGCGCCACAGTCGACGCACGATACCCGCAACGTCGCCCAGGCAGAACCGGAGTTCCGCGCCGGGCTGGCCGAGGCGCGGGAAATATTCTGGAGCGGGGACCTGCGCGGCGCCGAGATGCGCTATCGCAACCTTGTCGAAAGCTGGCCCGAG
Organism: Thiogranum sp.; assembly: GCA_024102665.1. Taxonomy (GTDB): domain Bacteria; phylum Pseudomonadota; class Gammaproteobacteria; order DSM-19610; family DSM-19610; genus Thiogranum. The sequence goes on from JAGFJP010000049.1 coordinate 3,459, forward strand.
CAGGCCGACGGCTGGGGGGAACTCGGCAATCTGTACCTGACCATGGACCAGCGGGCGATGGCCGCGGAAGCCTATCACAAGGCGACCGGGCTGCTGATCGATCAGGGTGAAACGCTGCGCGCGCAGCACGTGCTGAGGATGTTGCATGGACTCGATCCGCAAAAGGCCGGTGAACTGGAACAACGATTGAGGCAGTCCGGCGGCTGATCGTCCGCCGGCGCAGCACGACCGGAGTGGTTGTTGATGACTGAGAAGCCTGGAACGGAGGGGCACCCGCAGGACGATGAGATCGAGGCGGTAGCCAAGGAGGCGGAGCACCTGCTGTTCAGCGATATGGCTCAGTACATGAGCCAGTTCGCGCGCAGTTTCGAGGCGAGCGCGCGGCGCTGGGAGCTGGTTGTTTACCCGTCGCTGCTGGCCTTCATCATCCTGGCCGCCTACGGGTTTTTCCTGATCTATCGGTTGACCACCGACATCAGCACCATCACGGGACAGGTCGGAGCGATCGCGGAAAGCATGGTGAACATAAACCGGAATTTCTCATCGACGACCAACAACATGAATACCATGACAAGGAACATACTGAAAATAACCGACAACATGGAGACGATGACGGGAGATATCACGGAGATGACCGGGCTGATGGCGCGCATGAGCAATGACATCGAGCAGCAGAACCGGGCCATGGGCGCGATCGTGGTGAGCATGGAACACATGAACCAGTCCATCGATTCCATGTCGTTCACCATGTACCAGATGCGCTACGACACATCCTCCATGGGGCGCAACATGCAGAATGCCACCGGCCCGATGCGTTTCATGAACAACTTCGTGCCCTGGTAACGTTTATAAAATTTATCGAGAGGCGGTCATGCCACGACCCGACACAACCATTCGCAAGCGCCTGAAGAGTCTCGAGCTGCATTTGCAGGAGGAAAATCCTGTTCTGGTTGCGGCGGTCGACGGTTTCCGGCAGTTGTCACGCATCGGCTATTCACTGGGTTTGCTGGATCGCAGCGAATCCTATGCAACGCAGATTTCCTGGTGGCCGCTGATCTCGGTGCTGGGAACCTTTTCGGCCGGCAAGTCGACCTTCGTCAACCAGTATCTTTCCTACCCGCTGCAGGACACCGGCAACCAGGCTGTCGATGACAAGTTCACGGTGATCTGTTTCACCGGCGAGAAGGAAGTGCGCACCCTGCCCGGACTGGCGCTGGATGCCGACCCGCGGTTTCCTTTCTACCAGACCAGCGAGGAACTCGACAAAGTGGAGTCGGGACAGGGGCGCCGGGTCGACGCCTACCTGCAGCTCAAGACCTGCAACGCGCCGAATCTGAAAGGTCGCATCCTGATTGATTCACCCGGCTTCGACGCCGATGCGCAGCGCTCGGCAACCCTGCGCCTGACCAATCACATCATCGATTTGTCCGACCTGGTGCTGGTGTTCTTCGACGCGCGTCACCCGGAACCGGGCGCCATGAGCGATACCCTGGCGCACCTGGTGCGCGCCACCAAGGACCGCGCCGACAGCAGCAAGTTCCTGTACATCCTCAACCAGATGGACACCACGGCGCGGGAAGACAACCCGGAAGAAGTGGTCGGCGCCTGGCAGCGCGCACTGGCGCGCGAAGGACTGACGGCGGGCCGGTTTTACTGCATTTACGATCCCGAGGCGGCGGTGCCCATCGCCAACGATGCCTTGCGCCGGCGCTTCGAGTGGAAACGCGACCAGGACCTGAGCGAAATCCACAGCCGCATCGAACAGGTCAGCGTGGAGCGTGCCTATCGCATCCTCGGTTCTCTCGAGAAACATGCGCAAGAGATCGAAGGCTATTATGTGCCCGCGATACGCCGTCTGATCGGGCACTGGCGGCGCCGCGTGTTGCGCTGGGACCTGGTGTGGCTGGTGCTGGCGGGGCTGCTGGTCGCGGGCGCGGCGTTCCTGCCGCCGGCGGTTGCCGATCCGCTCAAGGCCAGGTTCCAGTGGCTGCTCGACAACCCGCCACTCGCCGTGCTGGCGGCAGCGCTGCTGGCCGCGGCGGCGCTGTATCTGCATTTCGTTTCGCGACGCTGGGGGCGCGACGCCGTGCTGCGCGAGGTGCAGCAGGAACACAGCGAAGAGGAGGCCGAACGCCTGGGCCGCGCTTTCCGCCGCAACACGCGTTTCTGGCGCAGCATCTTCGCCCCCGATCCGGTCGGCTGGACCGCGCGCCATCGCAAGCTGCTCAGGAGCCTGGTCAGCGATGCCAACCGCCTGGTGCAGACGCTCAATGACCGCTTCACCGATCCGTCAGGACGGCGGCCTGCGCCGGCAACCGAGAGCACGGAGGCGCAGCAACCGGAAGCGCCGAAGACACTGACCGGCGAGGTCATTCCGCGCGAGGAACCGGTGTAGGTCGCGTTATGCGACGACGGCGCGGACAGCTGCCAACAGCGCTTGTGGCGCTGCTGTTGCTGGCGCTGGCGCCGCCACCGGCGAGCGCGGATTTCATGGATCCCGGCTACGTTCCGATGCGCCGTTCGCTGCCCAACGGCATTGATATGCTGGAGTCCGGTCTGTACTGGCTGCAGGATCTCTCCGGCGTGGAGAACCCGCGCGACCCGGCGTCCATTGTCGGTCTGATGGAAGACCAGGCGGCGCGTTTTTTTGATTTCGCCTACATGGCCTACCTGGTCGCCGGCCCTGACTATACGCGCCGCAATGCGCTGGAACGCAGCCACTTCCAGAACCGGGTTCGCGATCGCCTGTTCACCGAACTGGCGCGGCAGATGGGGTTGTTCAGCTCGCGCATCCCGACCGTCATTCCCATGGTGCCGCGCCCGACCGGACCCTATCGCTGGATTGCCGGCGGTGACTTCTATCATCCCGGCGGTCCGCACATCCGCTTGCGCTTTCATTTCTACCTGTCGCCGAACGGCTGGCGCATCTACGACGTGACCAGCAACGGCGTCAGCGCGGTAAAGCAGTTGCGCGAAGGCTATCACAGCGCACGTTTCAGGGATTGAGCCGCATAGGCAGGCGGGCCCGATCGGGCTACAATGCGGGTTTGATTTGCCAGCTCTGAAAGGATGTCATGACCGTTCGCACCCGCTTCGCTCCCAGCCCTACCGGGTATCTGCATATTGGCGGCGCCCGCACCGCGCTGTTCTCCTGGCTGTACGCCCGCAGGCACGGCGGCCAGTTCGTGCTGCGCATCGAGGACACCGACCTTGAACGGTCCACCGCCGAATCCGTGAACGCCATTCTCGAAGGCATGACCTGGCTGGGCCTGGACTACGACGAAGGGCCTTTTTTCCAGACCCGACGTTTCGATCGCTACCGCGAAGTCATACAGCAGTTGATGGACGCCGGGCACGCCTACAAGTGTTACTGCTCGAAGGAGCGCATCGACAGGCTGCGCGAAGAGCAGATGGCGAAGAAAATCAAGCCGCGCTACGACGGCCATTGCCGCGGCGGCGTCGAGCCGCCCGCGCCGGACGCACCCTACGTGATCCGCTTCCGCAATCCGGTCGGCGGCACAGTGGTGGTCGATGACCTGGTGCGCGGCCGGGTTGAGTTCAGCAACGACGAGCTCGATGACCTGATCATCCAGCGCAGCGACGGTTCGCCGACCTATAACCTCAGCGTGGTGGTGGACGATGCGGACATGCAGATCACCCACGTCATACGCGGTGACGACCACCTCAACAATACGCCGCGCCAGATCAATATTCTCAAGGTGCTGGGCATCCCGGTGCCGGTCTACGCGCACCTGCCGATGATCCTGGCCGAAGACGGCACCAAGCTGTCCAAGCGCGTGCACGGTGAACGCGTCAGCGTTATCCAGTACCGCAAGGACGGCTACCTGCCGGAGGCGCTGTTGAATTACCTGGTGCGCCTCGGCTGGTCGCACGGCGACCAGGAGATCTTCTCCATCGATGAAATGATCGAGCTGTTCGATCTCGCCGACGTCAACAAGTCGGCCTCGAGTTTCAACCCGGAAAAGCTGCTGTGGCTGAACCAGCACTACATCAAGGCCATGGACCCGCTGCATGTCGCGCGGCATCTCAGCCACCACCTGGGACTGATGGGCATCGATCCCGCCCCCGAACCCGATCTGCACGAAGTGGCGAAAGCGCAGCAGGAACGCGCCAGGACGCTGGTGGAAATGGCCGACATCAGCCAGTTCTTCTACCGGGATTTCGATACCTACGAGCCGCAGGCGGCGAAAAAACACCTGCGTCCCGTGGCGCTGGAGCCCTTGCAGAAAATGCGCGAAGCACTGGCGACCCTGGAACCCTGGACGCCGCACGCCTGTCACCAGGCCGTGAAGGATGTCTCCGAGGCGCTGCAACTCAACATGGGCAAGGTGGCGCAGCCGCTGCGCGTGGCGGTGGTCGGCCGTGCCGCCTCGCCGGGCATCGACGTGACGCTGCACCTGGTCGGGCGCGAAGCCTGCCTGCGGCGTATCGACAGGGCACTGGAATATATCCGTCAGCGCGCGGAGCAGGGGGCAGACGCATGAGCGCGGAAGAGACAGTCATCCCGAGCAATTTCATTCGCAACATTATCGAAGCGGATCTGGCGGCCGGTAAAAACGGCGGCCGGGTGGCGACGCGTTTCCCCCCGGAGCCGAACGGCTACCTGCACGTCGGACATGCCAAGTCCATCTGCCTGAACTTCGGCCTGGCCGAGCGCTACAACGGCACCTGCAATCTGCGCTTCGACGACACCAATCCGCACAAGGAAAACATCGAGTTCGTCGAGGCCATCAAGCGCGACGTGCGCTGGCTGGGCTACGACTGGGACGATCGCTTGTACTATGCCTCCGACTATTTCGAGCAGCTGTACGAGTTCGCGGTGCAGCTGATCAAAAAGGGCAAGGCCTATGTCTGCGACCTGACCGCCGAGCAGATCCGCGAATACCGCGGCACGCTCACCGAGCCGGGCAGGGACAGTCCGTTCCGCAACCGTTCCGTGGAGGAAAACCTGGATCTGTTCGCGCGCATGCGCGCCGGCGAGTTCCCGGATGGATCGCGCATCCTGCGCGCGAAAATCGACATGACGTCCTCCAACATGAACATGCGCGATCCGACGATTTACCGTATCCGTCACGGCATCGTGCATCACCAGACCGGCGAGGCCTGGTGCATCTACCCGATGTACGACTTCACGCACGGCCTGTCGGATTCGCTGGAAGGCATCACGCATTCCATCTGTACGCTCGAGTTCGAGGATCACCGGCCTTTGTACGACTGGTTCCTCGACGAGCTGGAACTGGAATGCCACCCGCAGCAGATCGAGTTCTCGCGCCTGGAACTGGAATACACCGTCACCAGCAAGCGCAAGCTCACCCAGCTGGTGGAGGAGGGGCACGTCGAGGACTGGGATGATCCGCGCATGCCGACCATCGCCGGCATGCGCCGGCGCGGCTATTCGCCGGCGGCGATCCGCGAATTCTGCGAACGCATCGGTGTCACCAAGTCCGCCAACAACGTCGAGATGGGCGTGCTGGAAAACTGCGTGCGCGACGATCTCAACCAGCATGCGCCGAGGCGCATGGCGGTACTGCACCCGCTGAAAGTGGTTATCGAAAACTGGCCCGAAGACAAGGTCGAACAGCTGCAGGCGCCCAATCATCCGCAGGACGAAAGCATGGGCATGCGCAGCATGCCGTTCACGCGCGAGCTGTATATCGACCGCGAGGATTTTCGCG
>JAGFJP010000109.1 GCA_024102665.1 Thiogranum sp.
CACTGCCCTGGCCGGGCGAACAGCCGCAAGCCCAGATCGCCGCCCATGAATTCCACTATTCATCGCTGGAAAATCTGCAACCGCCGGCCGCCTGGGCCTACGAGGTGCTGCGCGGCGCCGGCATCGATGGCCATCACGACGGTTACATTTACAGGAATCTGCTGGCCTGCTATACGCACCAGAGAACCACGCGCAGCAACCGCTGGACGGAACGCTTTCTGCGTTTTGTCGCCGATTGCAAGTCACGGCAGAACAACTCTGAATTCCCTACGACAAATGATGCATTGAAGGTGAGAGCCCCATGATTACTTTGACTCCGGAAGCCGCACAACAGATCCGCGAATCGGCCAAACAGGGCAATATGCAGGGCATGCCGCTGAGGCTCGCGGTCACCCGCCTCGAAAACGGCGAATTCCATTATGCGCTGGGTTTCGACGACACCAGCCGTGACGGCGACAACAGGTTCCAGTCTGAAGGCATCGAGATCGTCGTCGCGCCGCAGAGCATGGACATGCTGACCGGCACCGTCATCGATTACGTCGAAATCGATGGCAACAAGGAGATCATCTTCATCAATCCGAATGACCCGGCGCAACAGCAGAACACTTAGAATATGCCGGGAAACCGGCTGCGCAGACAAAAAGCTGATGGCCTCATAATTCAGCGCTATAATGGCCCGGTCTATGCGGGACACAAGCGCTTATGAGCTCCGAAGCACACACCAGGAATAATCACGAAGGCAGCACGCGGCAACCGGATTCGCGGTCGCGCTGGCTAGGGCTGCTTGACTGGCCGACCACGCGCCAGTTTCTCGGTGCGCTTTCCGCGCTCGGCATTCTGCTGTTGGTCCTGGGCATATTGAATATCTGGTTTCTGTTCAGTTCCGATCTCAGCAACTGGCTGCATCTGGCCAACAGCGTGCTGCTGATCGGAGGCGTCATGCTGCTTTCCTTTGCCTTTCACATCGCCCGTCGCGATTTCCTGGCGCCGCTTACGGAGTTGCGTGACTGGGTGCGACAGATGCGCGACGGCCACCTGAGCGCGCGGCTGCCGGAGTCCGATCAACCGGACTTCAGCACCCTCTACCAGGATATCAATGCACTGGGCGAACGCCTCGAGACGCTGTCGCTCGATCTGCAAACCGAGGTCGAGCAGCAGACGCGGCGCATTCAGCAGAAAACCCATTCGCTGGAAATCCTCTACGACGTCGCCGCCAACATCAATGCGGCCAGCGATCTCGAGGATCTGCTCACGCGCTTTCTGCACACGCTCAAGGATGTGGTGGACGCGCGTGCCGGAGTCGTGCGCATGCTGACATCAGATGGCGATATGCGTCTGATCGCCAGCAGCGGGCTCGACGCGGAAGTGGTGCAGCAGGAGCAGCTGGTGGCGGTCGACCGCTGCCTGTGCGGCATGGCGGCACAGAGCGGCGACGTCTATTCGCTCGGCGATCTGCAAGGCTGCGGAAAATTCGCCGGCCGCCCGTTTTTCGACGACGAGAACGTGGAAATGATCGCCGTGCCGCTGCGCTACCGCGGCAAGATACTCGGTGTGTACAACCTGTTCACCGAGCAATGCGGCCTGGTCGAGCGCGAGGACATGAAAAACCTGTTGACCAGCATCGGGCATCATCTCGGCATGGCCATCGAGAAGTCGCGCCTGGACGAGGAAGCGAACCTGCTCTCGATCATGGAGGAACGCACGCGCCTGGCGAATGAACTGCACGACTCTCTGGCGCAAAGCCTCGCCAGCCTCAAGTTCCAGGTGCGGGTGCTCGACGAGACCCTGCACAGCGGCGAGGAAGCGGCGCTGTGGCGGGAACTGGAACGCATTGAAAACAGTCTCGACGAGGCATACACAGAGCTGCGGGAGCTGATCGCGCACTTTCGCGCTCCGGTCGACAAGCGCGGCCTGATTCCGGCGGTCGAACAGGCGGTGGAGCGCTTTCGCCGCAATTCACATATCAGCGCCTTTCTCCAGCTCGAATGGGACAAAATCAAACTGCCCGCGGAAGTGGAAGTACAGGTGTTGCGCATCATTCAGGAAGCGCTCGCCAACATTCTCAAGCACAGCGAGGCCAATGCCGTGCGCGTGCTGATGCGCGCCTCCCGTGACGGCGACTACATGGTGCTGGTCGAGGACGACGGAGTAGGCATACAGGACAAGGTCAGCGAAGACGGTCCGGGGGAACACCTGGGTCTCAAGATTCTTCAGGAACGCGCTGCGCGCATCGGCGGCAAACTGAAAATCGAAAGCGAGGCCGGCGAAGGCACGCGCGTCATTCTGCGTTTTCCGCGTCCGCCGGCTGCGACACCGGCGCCGCAACCGTCAAATGTGCCGGCCGTCGAAATCAAGTTGCCCGAACAGGTAGTGCCCCGCTCATGAG
>JAGFJP010000126.1 GCA_024102665.1 Thiogranum sp.
GAATGTCAGAACGTTCGCAACCGTGTCCGGGTTGACCCCGTCCAGCATCCAGTCGTCGGCGTCGTAGCTTTCATACCAGTACGCCGCATGCAGCGTCATGTTGTCCCTGAAGCGATAGTCGGCATACAGCTTGACGCTGTCGAGGTCGCTCTCGAGGTCCGGAAAGTCGCTGCCGGAAACATCGATCTTGCCGCTGGAGCGCGACATCACGTAATCGGCGCCGACGCCGAGCCTGTTCTCGATCAGCTGATGCGTAATGCCGAAACCGGCCGTGTTGACCGTATCGTCATTCTCGGCGCGCCAGTCCGGGATGGAAAACGCCTGGCTGCCGGCCTGCCTCGATTTAATGCGTTCATGACCGAGAAACACATGCACACCGGTCTTTTCGGTCAGCATCGCCGAAACATCGGCGTTGAGGCTGATTTCGCGCGCATCGAGCAGGCCCAGCGTTGACCGCGAATAGTCATCGCTGGCGAAATCGAGGCTCATGCCGACGGTGATGCGCTCAGTCGGCGAAGCACTGGCGGTCACTCCGCCGGAGGTGCGGGTTCTATCCGCCATATTGTATTTTCTCAACAGCGGATTCTGATTCGGATCGATCCCGGCCTGGTAGTCCGAGGTATCCCGTTCGCCGCGCGCCACCTTGAATGTCATATCCACGAAGTCCTTGGCGCGGACTGTCAGCTTGCCCCAGGCCGTCGTCTCCCGGGTTTCGTCGACCGCCTGCAGGGTTCGCTCATGACGTTCATGATCCACACCGGCCGCCACCCTGGTGGTACCGCTGATGCGGTAGTCGGCGCTCGCTTTGGCCTCGTTGCGCGTGAAACTGTAAGGCCGGTTCACGATCGGCACCGCCACGAATGCATCGGTTGTCACCCAGGGGTATTCCGACCGCGGTGTCTCGTTGTCGCGGTCGGTATGGTTCCAGGATGCGCTGAGCTTGAGTTTGTCGGTGACCCTGGAAATGACCCTGAAGTCCGCTGTGAGCGTGTCCACGCGCGCGTTCAGCGAACTGCGCGGTAATGCGGGTACTGCCAGATTGCTGTTGACGGTTGCAGGCAGAAAGTCTTCATCCTGTTCCATGCGGCCGACGGCGACATCGCCGCTGAGGCGGGTGCGTTCGCTCACCTGGTAACCGGCCGACAGCACCACCTGGTGAAACTGGTTATCCGGCGGCAACGCGCGCTGACCGGTATCGGCGCCGGCCACGATCGGGGTAAAGGCGTTCTGCCAGATCAGCGATTGATCTTCGTTGCTGAAAAAAGATCCGTAATAGCTCAGCGTTGCCTGCCACTGCTCGCCGGTGTACGAGGCCGAAACGTCGACCTGGTCGGTTTCGTAGTCCACCGGCTCGACGAGCTGCGCGGCATTGAAAAAGAACGCACCTGCCGAACGCTTGCTGCCCTCGCGCGTCTCGTGGCGATACCTGACAGCGTACTCCCATGACGACGCCGGTATAAACGACAGCCCCGCATCCAGGCGCTTGCGTTCCAGCTCGATGTCGCTACTGTGCAGGCTCGCGCCGAGCGCCGTCATGGCGCCGGTGGTGCCCGCCGCGACCCAGCCGGGCGGCAGGCTCTGGTTCGCGCCGCCGTCTCCGAGGTAGGGCGTCCTGACACTGTCGGACAGGAAGTGCGATATTTCGTCGTACCTCAGGAACAGGCTGTATTTGCCCTGTCTGCCGCCTTCGATGCTGAGGGACCGCGAATCGAGACCTGCGTTGCGCAACGAAAGGTCGAGGTAGTTGGCATCCAGGTCGCGATAACGGGCTGTTGCGTTACCGATGAAAAACCCGCCTTCCTCGTTGAGCCCGTTGTATTCACCGAACTTGAAAGAATCGTCCGACACGTGGCCCGCGCCGAGTTCCACCTCGCCGCTGAAACCTTCCTCGAAGGCACAGTCTTCACATTTCCAGCCGGAGGTGTCTACCAGGTACTCTCCGGAAGCGACGGTGTTTGCGGCAACACCGGTGCCGGAAAACACGACTGCCGCCAGTGCTGTCAACGTGAGCGCGCCCGCTGGCCTGGTGTTGATTCTTTTCATGGTCGTCGCCTCGGTTTCGCCTGCGCCCTTATCGCATGAGTTTCACGCCGGAGGGGTGATTCGAGCCGTGCACCTGGACATGACAATTCATGCAGGCGCCGCCCAGCAGGAACCCGGAAGCGCTTCCACCGGGCAGTCCGCCGGCCGTCAATGCGACGCTGGGATGACCGGCCTGGGAATGGCACTGCTGGCACAGCAGCGGCGCGCGTTTCGTCAGCAGCGCCGGATGTATGGAACCGTGCGGGCTGTGGCACAGACTGCAATCCTCGGCGACCGGCGCGTGCTCCCAGAGAAAGGGCCCGCGCTTCTCGGCATGGCAGGTGTAACAGGTCTGATTGAGCGTGGCCTTGATCAGCACTCCGCCCGAAACCGATCCGTGCGGCGCGTGACATTCGCTGCAGGTCATTTCAGCGAAGCGTATCGGGTGGTGCGAGGGTTTGTAGAATTCCGCGCGTTCTTTCTTGTGACACTTGAAACACACTTCCGGCTGGGAGTCTTTCTGCAGCACCGGGTCCTCGGCGACGTGTATGGTATGACAGGTCGCGCAGGCGACATTGCCACCGCCGTGCGCGCTGCCCTGCCAGTCGATGTGCTTGTTATCCTGGTGGCAGCTGAGACACGAAGCATTCTGGATTTCGACCGGTTCGTCGGACTTGATGCCGAAGTTCAGGATCGGCGGGCGCTCCTGGCCGGGCCTGACCTTGCCGACGTGGCCTCCCCGCTCCAGCACCTCCTGCATCGCCGCGGCGCCTGCGATACCGGGACCATGGCAGGCCTCGCACTGCAACCCGGCGAACGGCGAGCGTTTGTCGCCGCGCTGCCCGTGTTTGGTCTTGAAGATGTCGAAGACCGGGTATTCCTCGTCCTCGTCGTGACACTTGATACAGGTGTCGGCGCCTTCCTCGGTGTACTGGCCCGCCAGAGCTGCCGCAGTAACCCCGGCCTTCGCGGTCCCGGCATCCGAGGGCGCCGCCTGCTCTGCTGCGAGCGCAACGTTACCGAGCAAACACAGCAGAGAAAGACCAATGGCAGCCCGCACGTATCCGTTCTTCATATCACCCGCCGCTGGATTCCGGTTGTTGTTACGTATCGTTTTCCCCGCCAGCGCAGAGCCGGTGCAGGCTCCGCGCTGGCGGGTTTTTTCATGCAGCACACTCAGCCGTGCTTATTCGGCATGCACCACAGCAACATCGGTGTCGCGGCCGGGCCCGTGACACACGGCGCAGGTTTCGACCACGACAGCACTGATGACATCCTGTGTCTGGTCGAATACCGCCCCGCCCGGCACTATCATATGCGCCTTCGCCAGCGCGCTGTCATGACAGGACGCGCACGCCGCCGCCGTGGGACTGATATTGATATCATCCGCAGGATCGGCGACCTCGACATCCGGCGGAGGGAAGGTCGCGCTCGGCGCCGCAAGGATAGTCGTGGCAAGCAGGCCGTTCTGGGTCGGCAAAGCCCAGATGCCGTCCAGTTCATAGGTTCCCGACAGATGGCAGGTTTCGCAGTCCTGCAGCCTGCCGGGGAAACGCAAGGCACTGTAGTCGTGGGCACTGCTGGCGTAGGTGACCAGGCCCTTTTCGCGGAAGCCAAACGCCGCGCTGCCGTCGTAGGTGGTTTGGGCGCCCGCATGTACGCCATGGATCAAGTTACTGAAGGCGAGCGACTCCTCGGTTTTCCCGTACAGCGTCAGCGCTATCTCGGGGCGCCGTACGACATCGGTGTTGTCGGGGTTATGGCACATGACGCACAGCGCGACTTCGCCGCTACGGCGACCGCTGTGCAGGCTGAACTGCTCGTGACACGCATTGCACTTCGCATTGTCGACCACCTGGCGGCGCGGTACCGGTGTGGAATCGGTGATTCTGAAATAGGCGACCGCGCTCGTCACCGGGATGCGATCGCTGAATGTGCCATCGCCGTCAAAGTCCCCGTCCGGGCGACCTTCAATACCGATGGCGCCACTGCCGGTGGCTGTTGCCGGAATCGGAATAGTCGCAGTGACGGTATAGGTGCCATCCCCGTTGTCCACCGCAGCAGTAAGCGCATTGATGGATTCAGGGCGGGCCGGTTGAGGCGGTACCAACGACCAGGAGGTGCCATCGATGTTGTTGTAGTCGGCGGTGTCCCAGGCGATCAGCACATTGAGCACGCCGAACTGCGCATTCCCTGTTACGGCGTTGATGTCGTAGGGGGCATCACCGTTGGTTGGATCCGTCACCGAGAACTTGACCACGACCGGGTCGGCGGCGCCGGGTGCGCACACCGGGTTGGCGCCGACGGCGGTCCCGCAGATTTCCAGGATGTTGAACTGGTACGCGGCGCGCGCGGCCAGTGCCGGGAGGGCGTGCGATTCTTCCACGCTGCCGGCGATGCGTCCGGTCGCATGACAAGTCACGCATTCGCTGTTATCACTGACGATGCCGCCCGGATGGCCGGCAGGGTCGTTGGCGCCCGCCGCAGATCCGTCCTTGGAGAAATCGATGTCATCGTGGCAGGAACCGCAGGCCTCGATGCTGATTTGTGTGTTCCAGTTGTCCCCCTGCGGGGTGTCCGGGTCGCTGCCATCGTGGCAATTGGCGCAGTTGCGGATGTCCTGTGGAAATTCGACAGTCGAGTAATCGTGCTTCGACCCCCCGAAGCCATAGATAGCGTATTCGCCGCTCGGCAGCCCGGCGCCACGATGAATCTTGTGAACCATGACTTTGAAGTCGACAGTGTTGCCGCTGTCGGGATCCGTCGAACCGGGGTTGTGACAGGTGACGCAATAGGCTGTGTCGATGCGCGCATCGTGGGCTTCGAGTTCGTTGTGGCATACGTTGCAGGTTTCGGTCTTGACGATGTCACGGGTGACGAGTCCGCTGGTGGCGCCGTCCGAGGGTCTGAAAGTATAGAGTTCGTTGACCGCCGGGAGGGCGCCGCGCGTCTGGATCGCCACCCGGTGCGTCAGGTTCGCCTGGTAACTCACGTCGAGCGCGTTGCCCTGCGCGTCGGTGCAGGGCGCGGGACAGGTCACGTTGGTGACGTCGGTGGCGAAGCTGTAACTGTAGGTCCCGTCACCGTTGTCCACCAGCGTGCCGTTGTTCTCGCGGGTCGCCTGGACGGCGGTATCGCCCAGGCCCGGGGCGCCGGCGGCAGTCGCTGTCTGGGTGGTGAGGATATAGTTCTGCCAGGCGCTGGGATTGCCGAGCGTACCCGGCATCAGCTTGGCGATGGTAAAACGCAGATCACTCGTGGTGAGGCCGCTGACGGGGTCGCCGTCCTGGTTGCTGACGCTGAATTCGACCACCGGAGGACTGGCGATGGTCACGCTGCTGATGGTCATATCGAGCGATGTCGCAGAAGCCGGCGTTGCCGCCGCCGGTGGTCCGGGCGGGCCCTGCGGACCGGTATCGCCGTCGTCCCCGCCACCGCATGCGCTCAACGCCAGCGCCACCACGCTGACAGACGCAATGCCCCCGATCCACCGCAACAAATTGCTGACCCGGCTCATGACTCTCTCCTTTTGTGTTGCGGAATATGCCAACCCCCTTCGGGTGCATCCCGCACTGCTTGTTGTTCTGTCCTGCCACCCCGTTTTTTTTGATCTGTTTCAATTGTCCCGAGTATAGTGCAACATGAGGATGCTGTTGCTAATTCGCTGGAAAATATCCCGATATACCGGAAAAAAACGACTATAGTTGATCTGTATCAAGAACATCAGGGGACAGCCGGCGCCGAATCGTGCTTTATTTACCGATACGCCAGCCGAACGGACCGTCCCGAAAGCACCAGACAGGAGGATGTAGGTTATGAGTCGAAAGAAGATCGAGTACCTGAGCAGCTTCACTCTCGGTGCCCTGCTGGCCGTTTCAGGTATTCAGGGGGCTTTTGCCGCCGACGCGCAGGAACTGGTAAAGCCCTGCGCCGACTGTCATGGTAAAGACGGCGCCAGCACTGAACCGGAGGTACCGATCATCGGCGGCTTTTCCGCCCCGTACACCACCGACAGCATGATCGCCTACCAGGGAAAGGAGCGACCCTGTCCCGAGTCCGAATACCTGAGCGGCGATAAAAAGGGGCAGAAGACCACCATGTGCGACATCGCCAAAGAACTCAGCGAAAACGACATCGAGAAAATCGCTGCCTGGTTCGCCGCCAAACCGTTCGTGCGAGCCACCCAGGAATCCGATCCGGCTTTGGCCGCAAAGGGCGAGAAAATTCATGAGGACAACTGCAAGAAATGCCATGCCGACGGCGGCAGTCTCGCCAGCGATGACAGCGGCATCCTGGCCGGCCAGTGGATGCCCTACCTGCGGCAGGCGTTCAAGGAGTTCAGCGCCGGCGATCGTCCCATGGTCAAGAAGATGAAACCCAAATACGAAAAGCTCGAAGCGGCGGACATCGAAGCACTCGTCCATTACTACGGAAGCTTCAAGTAGACGGGACCCGGATATTTGCGGTGTGCCGGTAAACACTGACGCTGTGCGGAAAATCGCTGCCTGGCGGGATGTACCCGAATATCGAATAACGACTGAATGGGGGTGGCACCGTGCGCTTGCAAAAGCCTTTGATCCGATTGCTGGCGGGGCTGGTGTGCCTGATCGCCACTCAGACGGTATCCCTCCCCGACGCAACCGCCGCGGCAGACGCTGACGATCCGGGTGCCGCGCAGACCGCGACCACCCTGGACGACGCAAGCTGCCTGGGCTGCCACGGTGGCAAGGAAGAACTGACGGTTGCGGATGAGGAAGGCGAAACGCGCCCGCTCATGGCCATTGATGAACACAAATATTCAAGAGGCGTGCACAGCGACATGGCGTGCGTCGATTGCCACCGGGAGATTGTCGACAGCCAGGCCGCCCACCAGAAATCCGCCGAGCCAAAACCCGATTGCGTGACCTGTCACGAAGCCTTGTGGGAAACC
>JAGFJP010000166.1 GCA_024102665.1 Thiogranum sp.
CATTCCGCCGGCGCCACCAGCCGCGCCACCGAACCCGGCGCGCCGGTCGAAGGCAGAAACAGCGCAACGCAGCTCTGTTGCGGTTGCTCGTCCGCCACCAGTCGCACCGGGCCTGGCACCCCTTCAAACAGCTCAACGCCCAATTCGGTGCCTTCGCCGCGCTCGTTGCGAATCCAGCGCACGACCATTAAACGGAACGTTGCGCGCGCGCGGGTGCTGTCCGCCACGATACACACCAGATCGCCGACCTGCAGCAGCGTTGCGGCGCTTTCGTTCCAGGCCAGCCGGTAACCGCTATCGCTGCTGTCCCTGACCTGCCAGCGCATGGCGCGCGGTTGCTCGCCGCGCTGAAACCGCGACAACCACTCGTGAACAGCTTCCAGCCCGGTAACGATGTCGATCCAGCGTCCGTCCGCACGGCGCTCGTTGCGGCGTTTGTCGCGCCCGGTCACTTCCGGCAGCAGGTGGCGCAGGATCGCCACCTCGCTGCGCCGCTTGCGTTTATCTGCCGGCAACGCCGCAAGCGTATTGTGCATATCGCCGAGCGCCACCCTCGCATCCAGGATACAGGGATCGTCGGCGCTCACCGGCGCCTGCAGGAAAACGCAGTGGCGCGGCCGGCTGTCGCTTTGCAGGTCAAGGAAAAACAGGCCTTCAGGCACGTCCTGCCAGCTGTTGCCCGGAATAATGCGCGCCCTGGGCGCGTAATGCAGCAGGGTGGTGAAACTCCGGTCGGCCTGCCCTTCTTCAGCGCTGAACGGATCGGTGAGCGCCAGCAGACAGACCGCCTGGTAGACACTCGCCAGGCTGGCCTCTATGCCGCTGGCGTCATCGTCATGGGTTTTTTCATGGACACCGTAATGTCGCGCCAGGCGGTACAGCTGATTGAGTTCCAGAAACACGAACGGCGGTTCGGGGCGGTAATAGCGATAATTGTGCAGCAAGGCTGTCGCAAGCTGAATGACGCCCCATCGCAGCACCTGGCCGAACAGCGCGGCGTCTGTCGTCTGCGCTCCGGCCGCATACATTTCCTTGATGACGATCTTGTAGCCGTTGGCGAGCCCCAGGCACAGCCGCTCCACGCCGTCGACGGCGTCCTGGCGGCGCTGCTGCGACAGAGGCTGCTGGCGCAGTTGCGCCGGCGCCGCGGTTTCGAACAGACGCCTCGCGGCGCGCTGGTAGAGACCAAGCAGGCGCAGCCGCTTTCCGCTATCCAGCTGCTGTTCGTTGAGCGGTTCCAGGTCGCCCAGCACGATGCGCAGCGATTCGCCGATGTCGAGCACCGGCAGGCTTGCCAGGCGTTCGGCGAGACGTTTCTCGTTGAGCTCGAGGGTCGGATCCTGGAATCCGTGCTGCTCCGGGGTGTTCAACAACAAAGCCATGCCGTTTCGCCAGACTCGAAGCCTAGATCGTATCCGACCATTCCAGCAGATAGGTGCCGTCTTTATAGGTCGCGAAGGTGGCGAGGAACTGCGCCACCTCGGGCGCAACATCGCCCTGCTGCTGAATCTGCGCGTCCAGCCGGTAGTTGCCGGCGGGCTGCAGCTCCAGGTTGCCCTGCACCAGCAGGCCGCCACCGCTGGCGTCGAGCTTGCCACGCGTTATCCCGTCCTCGATCCGGGTATCCAGTTGCACCTTGCCGAGCGCCAGTTCGACGGGACGGGTCACGGTGGCCGGCGACCAGCTCAGGCTGCCGCCGATCGCCGGCCAGGGCGCGTCGGACCACTGCACATCCGCGATATCAAAGCTGAGCACGCCGTCGATGCCAACCTGATTGATCTTCGCCCAGTTCAGGGCATCTGCCGCCGTCACGCTGCCCTGCACCTGCGACAGGTAGGGGCGCCCGAACAGTCCGCGTCCCACCCGCCCCTGCAAGGACCTGCCGCGCAACCGCGCGTCGACGGCGAACTCGAGCCGGCCCAGCACGGCCGCCCACGGCCGCAAGCGCCAGTTCACCTGCTGCAGCTGGACTGGCGCTGCATTCACGATCGCTGCACTCCCGTTCCAGACGGTGCCTTCCACGCCGGCAAGCTGAACCGCCGACAGCGCAGGCTGCAACCAGGGCAGCACCCTGGCCGCGGGCGCGCCGGCAACAATGAAAAAGACATAGGCTGCAACGCCCGTCACCACGCCGTGCCAGACTTTCATGCGCCCGGCTCCAGCAGCGTCAGGCGCGCATTGACGCGTCCCCCGCCCTGCGGTTCGATGGTGATGATACTGGTCTCGATCTGATACGTTCTGGTGAGTTTTCCGAGCCAGAGGATCATGGGATCGAAGGCGACGCCTTCCAGCCACACCTTGACGCCCCTGGTGCCGTCGGGCTCGATACGCGTGATGGCGGAACCGAGACCGTCGGAACGCGCCGACTGGTCGACCACCGCCAGCAAGGAACGGCCACCCAGGCCCTGGCTGCCGCCGCTGGCGCGGCGCAGGCTCTGCACCTCTGCGGCGGACTGCTGCATCCACGCCAGCGTCTGCTTCTGCGCCGCCACGTTTTCCCTCAGTGCCGCATACTTGCCGACTACCGGCTCCCAGACCAGCACATACAGCAGCAGTAACACCAGCACCACCGCTCCGGCTGTTACCAGCTTGCGCTCGCGCGGTTCCAGACCGAGAAACCAGTCCTTCATGC
>JAGFJP010000011.1 GCA_024102665.1 Thiogranum sp.
CGCGTGCTGATGCAGGATTTCACCGGCGTGCCGGCGGTCGTGGATCTGGCTGCGATGCGCGATGCCATGCAGGCGCTGGGCGGCGATCCGCAGAAGATCAATCCCCTGCAACCGGCCGAACTGGTGATCGACCACTCGGTGCAGATCGACGCTTTCGGCAGCAAGGACGCGGTCGATCTCAATGCCAGAATCGAATACCAGCGCAACCAGGAACGCTACAGCTTCCTCAAATGGGGCCAGAAGGCGTTTTCCAATTTCAAAGTGGTACCGCCCGACACCGGTATCGTGCACCAGGTCAACCTCGAATACCTGGGTCGCGTGGTCATGGCGCAGGAAAACAACGGCGTGCTGCAGGCCTATCCCGACACCCTGGTGGGGACCGACTCGCACACCACCATGATCAACGGTCTCGGCGTGCTGGGCTGGGGCGTCGGCGGCATCGAAGCGGAAGCCGCGATGCTGGGTCAGCCGGTGTCCATGCTCATCCCGCAAGTGGTCGGTTTCAGGCTCACCGGCAAGCTTCCGGAAGGCGCTACCGCCACCGACCTGGTGTTGACCGTGGTGGAGATGCTGCGCAGGCACGGCGTGGTGGGCAAGTTCGTGGAATTCTTCGGCGACGGTCTGGATCACCTGTCGCTGGCCGACCGCGCCACGCTGGCCAACATGGCGCCGGAATACGGCGCCACCTGCGGCATTTTCCCGATCGATGACGAAACGCTGAATTACCTGCGCCTTTCCGGGCGCAGCGAGGAACAGGTCGCGCTGGTGGAAGCCTATGCCAGGGAACAGGGCATGTACCGCACCCCCGATCAGCCGCAGGCGGAGTACACCAGCGTGGTGGAACTCGACATGGCCAGTGTCGTGCCGAGCCTCGCGGGACCCAAGCGCCCGCAGGACCGTGTACCGCTGACCGATTCGAAACGCATGTTCAACGCAGCCCTGGCCGCGCTCAAGGCTGAACGCAATCTCACCAGCAAACCCGTCAAAGGCTCGATCAACGGCCAGGAGTTCGAGCTCGACGACGGCGCCGTGGTCATCGCCTCGATCACCTCGTGCACCAACACCTCCAACCCTTCGGTGATGCTGGGCGCGGGCCTGGTGGCGAAAAAAGCCCGCGAAAAAGGCCTCAAGGTAAAACCCTGGGTCAAGACTTCGCTGGCGCCGGGATCGCAGGTTGTGACCCGCTATCTCAACGAAGCGCGGCTGATGGACGACCTCGAAAGCCTGGGTTTCCACATCGTCGGTTATGGCTGCGCGACCTGCATCGGCAACTCCGGGCCGCTGCCGGAGCCGGTTTCCAAAGCCATCGCAGAGGGCAACCTGTCCGCCTGCGCGGTACTGTCGGGCAACCGCAATTTCGAAGGCCGCGTGCACGCCGAGGTGCGCATGAATTACCTCGCCTCACCGCCACTGGTGGTGGCATATGCGATCGCCGGCACCATGAACATCGATCTGTATAACGATCCCATTGGTCAGGACGCGGACGGCAACGACGTCTTACTCAAGGATATCTGGCCCAGCCAGAAGGAAATCAGCGACATCGTCGCCGGCAATGTGAATCGCGAAGAGTTCACCCAGGTATACCAGGACGTTTTCAAGGGCGAGAACCGCTGGACGGCGCTGGATTCGCCGGCAGGCCAGTTGTTCGGCTGGGACAGCGATTCGACCTATATCCAGAACCCGCCCTACTTCGAAGGCATGAGCAAAACCCCCGGTGAAGTATCGGACATAAGCGGCGCGCGGGTGCTGGCACTGCTCGGTGATTCGGTCACCACCGATCACATTTCGCCGGCCGGCGCCATCAGGCCCGACAGCCCCGCGGGCCAGTATCTGCTTTCCAAAGGCGTGCAGCAGGCCGACTTCAATTCGCTAGGTTCACGCCGCGGCAACCATGAAGTCATGATGCGCGGCACATTTGCCAACATCCGTTTGCGCAACCTGCTGGCGCCCGGCACCGAAGGGGGCGTCACCGTTCATCAACCGGGCGGCGAGCAGATGA
>JAGFJP010000016.1 GCA_024102665.1 Thiogranum sp.
TCAGGCGATTGAGGTTGTCGTAATCAAAATCGTGCAGCCCGTCGGCCAGATCGGTGAGAGTGTCGACGTTGAGCAGCGGGTCGTAGGTGTAGTCGAGCTGCTCCAGGTTGCCGCTGCTGCCGGTGAAGGTGATGGCCTCGACGGGACCGTTGGTCTCATAGCTGTAGTTGCCGGTCACGCCGTTCGGGTAAGTGAGCGTCTGCAGGTCGTCGTTGGCGTAATACGCGAACGCGAATGACTGGGCGCCGGGCAGCGTGGCGGCTTCGAGGCGGTCGAGCTTGTTGTAGCTGTAGCTGTGCGCGAGCGCGGCGCCATCGTTGAAGGTCAGCGCGCTGCGGTTGCCGTAGCGGTCGTAGTCGGCATTCAGCGTGCGGTCGGCGCCCGGAAGGTAGGCGACCGTGGTGACGTCGGGGCGGTTCATGGCATCGTGGCTGAAGGTGTAGAGGCTGACGGGCTGAATGGTGTCGTCGCTGATGGCGGTGATGTTGCCATTGAAGTCCCGCGCGTAGGTGACGGTGCGGTCGGCCGTGGTGGCGCTTGCCGTGGCATAGTCCTTCTGCTCTTTGAGCGGTCCCCAGAGTTCGTAGGCGTAGTCGAGCTTCTGGCCGCGTGCGTTGAGCATGTAATCCACTCGATCGCGGTCATCGTAGACATATTCGACCGTCTGGCCCAGCGGCTGGGTGATGTGGGTGTTGCGCGACAGGCGATCGTAGGTGTAGCTGGTGGTATTGTTCTCGGGGTCGGTGACGCTGAGCAGGTTGCCCAGGGCGTCATAGGTCATCTGCGTGACCGCCGCGGGTGAGACGCCCTGCTGCTCGATGCGGGTCAGGCGGCTCAGCGCATCGTACTGGTAGAGCGTCGTGTTCAGGTTGGCATCGATGATCGCGGCGCGGTTGTCCAGGGCATCGTAGCGATATTGCGTGACATGGGTGAGCGGATCGGTGACGCTGAGCAGGCGGCCCAGGGCGTCGTAGCTAAAGAGCGTAGTGCGATTGACCGCATCCGTTGCCGACAGACGCTTGCCGCGGCTGTCGAGTGTGTAGCTGACAAAGCGCTGCCAAGCGGCGCCGTCGTCCTTGCGGTCGATGGATTCCAGAAAGCCTTCGGCGGTGTAGTTGAGGCGCGTGAGCTGCCCTTCGCCGTCAGCCGCGGTGCGGCCGAGCTCGATCTCGGTCAGGTAGGGCCCGGTGTAGCGGTAGTGCGTCTCCTCCCCAAGCGGGTTGGTGATCTGGATCAGGCGTTGCTGGTCGTCGTAATCGAGCTGCGTGGTCTGGTTCTTCGCGTCAATGATCTGGTTGCGGTTGCCGCGGGTGTCGTAGCCGTACTGGCGTTTCAGATACGGGCTCTCGGCGCCGCCGATCTCGTGGTAGGTTTTGGTGAGAAAGTCGCCGGTGTAGACGTTGACGATCTTGTGCCCGTCAGGCAGCGTGGTGGTCAGCAGCCGGTTATCGGCGTCGTAGGTGTAGGTGGTGGTGAGGAAGCTGCCGTCGGCCTTGCGGCGCTTTTGCTCCTTGATGTTGGTCGGCACGCCACTGGCGTCATAGTAGAACGTGTATTCCGTGCGGAAGAGCTCCGTGGGCCGCGCACTGAAGACGGTCTCTTCGCTGGCCACCCAGCTGTGATCGTAGGTGCGGGTCGTGGTCACGGTCTCGCCGTTGGCGAGCTGGGTGCTGTCGGTCAGCCGGTTGCCGGCGGTGTCCCAGGTGAAGGTCTTTCTGCGCACCAGGAACTCGGTGCCGCCGGGCGGGGTTTCAAAGAGGTTCTCCTCGGTGACCCGTTGCTGACCGTTGCGCAGCCAGGTCTGGCGGTACTGCGTGCCGCCGTCCAGGGTGCGGGTGATCTGCGCCGGGAAGCCGTACTGGTCGTAGCTGTAGACGGTGACCAGGGTGTTCAGCACATTCGGCGTGGGCGTGGCGTTGTCTTTGATAGTCTGGGTGACCGTGGTGTCGATGCCGTAGGCGAACTGCAGTACGTTGTTGCCGTGGGTCTGGGTGAGGACGCGGTCCTGGCTGTCATACACATTGACGTGCGGTGTGGTACCCGCACCGACCTGGAGGCTGGTCACGTTGTGCGGGTCGGTACCGGTGTACTGGTAGGTCGAGACGATGCCGTCCAGGCCGTTGACGGTGAGCAGATTGCCGTGGGTGGCGCTGACGGTGGCGTCGTGCTGGTAGGTGACTTGGCGGCCGTCCGAGGCCGTGACGCTCTGCAGTCGGCCGGTGGCGGGATCGTAAGCCAGCGTCACTTCATGGCCGGACAGGCTGCCGCTCTTGAGTCGCTCTCTCACGCCAGTCAAACGATAGTCGTACGCGACGACCGAGGGCGTGGCAGGGTCGAGCGCAAATTTCGAGGTGCCGGTCAGCGGCAGGCGCCCCGCCGGATCGTAGCTCATTTCCAGGCGGTTGCCCTGGCGATCCTCGAGAGCGGTCAGCTTCCCGTCCAGATCGTAGAACTCTTTCGAACCATCCTGTTGCGTGAGGGTAAAGGAGCCGTCGGTCTCCTCGACGAGCGTGGTATGCCGATCCAGAGGCGCCTGATAAGCGCCGCCCTGAAAGACATACCGGTCACGCACACCGCAGTCGCGGCGGACGATGACGGAATTGTCCGGATACTTGTAGAGGCGCTTGTCGTAGGTGAAGGCCCAGCCATAGCCCAGCGGCGAATCGTAACGCGCATGGCTGTCATAGCGGCGCACCATGCGGATGGGGTAGACGCCGTTGACCACGAGGTCGGTGGTGCGCAGGAAGAACTTGCCGTCATAGGGGTTGATGGGATCACCCGCCGGGGCGCAGTCACAACTGGACGGCGATCCGCCCTCGCCGTCGCAGGGGCCGGGCTGCGGATCATCATCGCCGCCGCCACCACTGCCGACGGGGCTTTCGGAGTGCGCGAAGACGCCGCCGGGGGCGAGGGATAACGCGCACAGGAGCAAGGCACACTTCAGCATTTCCCTCAATGAGAAGCCCCTTTTCCCGCTGCAGGTGGTGAGATGGGAATTCACGCGCCTACTCCCCCGCCCCGAGATCGACGCGCCCTTTGGCGTCCCGATCATAGAAGAGTTCGTTTTTCACTCTTTTAACAACCGCCTGGTCACTGGATGCCACCTGAACGGCGCGCCGCAGGGCGGCGCTGGCTTCCTCCGGGCGCCCGGCTTCGCGCAGGAACACACCTTTGCGTATCCAGAACTCTGCGTCTCCGGGATGATGATCGAGCGCCTGTTCCGCGGCCGCCGCGCCCTCCTCAAAACGCTGCTGCGCGAGGTATACATCCGTGAGGCCCATCCATGCGGCCTTGTCTGACGGCGCTATGCGTAGCGCCTGCAGAAAGGCGCGCTCGGCATCGCGCATCCGCGATTGGGTGAAGAAGTTGACGCCTTCGACGTAATACTGCCCGGCCTGCTTTTCCCGTTCCTGCGCCTGCAAAGGAGCAATGACCAGCGCGCAGACCAGCAGAGCGCACCATCCCAGGCGGCCGGGTTTATGTTCTTTGACTGTCATTTGACTCGCAGCTCCAGCGTAGAGACCCCGAAATGTGCGCCATAGCCCACGACCAGCGCCGTCAGGTGATGCGTACCCGGCGGTATCGCACTCATGTCCAGGGTCCAGTTGTAGGGCGTGTAAGAGACTTCATTTTCATAGATCATCTGGTTGTCCAGATAGAACTGAATCTCGAAGCGCTGGTTCTGAACGACCGCCTGATCTTCCGGCGCCACATCGACCCGGAAGCGCGTGCGGCCGCTGACCAGCGGCGCCCCCTTGTCCGCCTGTGCCGCGTCGATCAGATCCAGGGTCACACCGAAATCACGGCACAGATGACGCTTGTGGTAGGCATGCGCGTTGAGGCCGATGGGTTTCAAGGCGGCCGCACGAATCACTGCCTGATCGGCGAGCGGCGGTGAAGCCTCCGGCTGCGGTCCTTTCACCACGATGGCATTGCGACTCAGGTTCATGCCGTGCGCGAAGAACCCCACTTCCGGATGGCCCGCGAGCTTGATGCGCCCCGAGGCGTCATAGCCGTTCCAGGGCACTCGGTACTGGCCGGGCGTATGCACCTTCGCGTTGACCAGCGTGCCCAACAGCACATGGTCTTCGATGCCGTAGCGGACGAACAGAAAAGCAGTCTCCGGCACGGCAT
The DNA here is from genome assembly GCA_024102665.1 of Thiogranum sp. Taxonomy (GTDB): domain Bacteria; phylum Pseudomonadota; class Gammaproteobacteria; order DSM-19610; family DSM-19610; genus Thiogranum. Next base: position 4,135 of record JAGFJP010000016.1, read on the forward strand.
ATTCGATCAACCCTTCCTCGGGCAGAAAACGGATGCGCTCGACTTTGACGTTCTTGCCGCCGGTGACGTCCGTCAGGTCGTGGGTAACGGCACTACCGTCGCTCGAGCTGGCCTTCAGAACGTAGTAGTACGCGCCCGGCGCCACCGGCTTGCCCGCATCATCGACGCCGGGCCAGGGCATGGCATGATCGCCGGCAGCCAATGGCTGTTGCGATGCGGCGTGCCAGGTGCGCTGGTCGTAGGCGTCGTAGATTTCGAGCGCGACGCTCGCCGCGCGGCTGAGGTTGAAACGGATGGTTGCGGATTCATTCTCTTGTGGTGAAATCGTGTTCGGGGATACGGAAACGCCCGTCAGCTGCAAGCCCTCCGTCGTCTGCGGGGCGGCGCTCAGGCTTGGCGAGGCTCCAAGGCACAGCGCCGCCATCCACAGGCTCGCGATGACAGGCGCACGCTTCACTTCAGCCCCTTTCATAGCGCCCACGCTGGCGCACGACTGCGCGCATCTGCCGGAGTGATGGGCCGGGCGCCGAGGCCCTCGGGGTCCGACACCCAGATCCGCTGTTCTCCCGCCCGGAAAACGGAAAACACCAGCGACTTGCCATCGGGTGACCAGCTGGGTTCGCCTTCGAACTCCGGCATGTCAGTTATTCGAACCGGCTCGCCGCCGCCTTTGCGGTGAATCCAGATATCGTGACTGCCGTGCCGGTTGTCTGACCAGGCGATATCGCCTGCCGTGCTCACCGCCGGATCCACCTTCAGGGTCGCGCGGCCCGTGCTGATCTGCTCCTGGCGCTTGCCATCCACACTGGCTTTCCACAGTTCATGTGCTTTCACGGTTTTGCCTGACGAGTAAATGATTGCGTTGGCGTCCGGCGCCCATGCGGGAGAGATCGCCAGCCCCGGCTGGTTGGTCAGTTTGCGTAAACCTGTTCCATCGACACCGACGATCCAGACGCTGTTGTTGTCCTTCTTCTGGGTCGAGGCGAGCGAAAACGCCAGTTGTTTCCCATCGGGCGAGACCTGCGCATCGAACATGCCGCTCACCGGCAGGTCGAGGTCCTGTTCGAGCTTTCCATCAACGGCGATACGCTGAATACGGCCGTCACTGGTGTTGCAGATGAGCTGTTTGCGGTCGGGCAGCCAGGATACGCGGGTCTTGTCCGTTTCATCGAAGGACACCTGTACATGCTGCGCGCCCTCGGTATCGGTGACCCACACCTGCCAGAAACCGCCCGTGAGCCGCAGATAGGCGATCTCGGGTTCTGCGGCCTGCGCCGTCGGACAGAGCAGGCAAGCAAGCCCAATGCTGCGCAGAACGCTACTGATACGCACTGAGCACCGCCCTGTAGAGTGTGCTGGCGCCGGTGTCGCCGGCGACCGCCTCGATGGCCAGGGTGTAAACACCGTCTGCCGGAAGGCTGCGATCGCGCCCGTCACCCGCGGGCACCAGTCCCTGCCATTCGACGGTGTGATCCTGGGCCGCCTGGGATTCGTTCTTCACCAACACCGCGGATGCATCATCGAAATCCGTCACGCCGGGCGGCAGGAGTTTGATCGTCACCTGGGCGTCGCGGTCGATGTGGTAATGGACTTTCACCAGTTGGCCGTAGCTCAGGTAGACAATGTAGGGATCGGCCTTGACCTCGAGATAGGGTGCTGCCGGACCAATGGCGTTGGGCCCGGTGATCACGGGCGCCGGTGTTCTGACCGTCACGTAGTTCGGCCCGTGTGGCGTGAAATCCAGGTACGCGGTCATGGTCCCGATAAAGATGTCCGCGGTTCCCGGTATGCGCCCATCCCAGAGGAATGTCCGCGTCTCGCCGGCCAGCATATCGATGCCATCGCCGTCCGGGTAGATCACCTGCCCGATATAGGGCGAAGTCGCAAGCGCGATCCGGAGTCTCGCCCGCCCGTTGACTGGCGCCGTCGCCGCCTGTTTGAAGAATTCATTTTTGAAGGTATTGAAGGGGACGCTCGCGCCTCCGCCCATAAAGAGGTCCGAAGGAGTGGCCACCAGCGGTGGCATGTAATTGCCGATGCGCGTCCCGTCGGCCGCGGTGAGCGTGTAGTAATAGGTGCCGTCGGTGATCGGGAGTCCCCCCGTTCCGGTTCCATCCCATGTGAACGCATTGGTGCCGGCGAGGACACTCTGGGGCGTGGTGTAAATCAAAGCATCATCCTGCGCGGAATACACATTCAGGGTGACATCCGCCGGCAGATTCACGGTAAATTCGATCTGGACGCTCTCGTTCAGCGTCGGGCTGAATGCCGCAAGATTCTCGGTGACGTTATAGGTTGCAAGGTTATCGAGCGTCATCTGCACCGTGTCGGTCGTTGTATTGCCGGCTTTGTCGGTGACGGTCAGGCGCAGGGTGTAAAGGCCATTGTCCAGCGGCGGTGTTCCGTCGATGGTTCCCACGATCCAGCTGTCGAGCAGGTCGTTAAGGATGGGCGCGTTAAAGATGCCGCTAACGGGAGACCATGCAGCGGGCGTCACACCCGCGCCATATTCCACCTGGTACTGCGCAAAGTTCTCGTCCGATGCCGTGCCGGTCAGGTCCTGCACCAACAGGTTCTGTATGATGGTGCCATTCAAAGCGTCGTCGAGATCGGCAAGAGGCGCCGTATCATCGACGATCACGTAGCCGCGCCCCGCCTGACCCGCTCGCGTTCCTGCAGAGGTGTTGACGACCAGGCTGTACCGACCTTCCGCCTGCAGTTGTCCCAGGGTGTCGCGGCCGTCCCAGGATGCGGATATGCTCGTGCCCGTGCCCGCCGCTGTTTGCACGACATTGCCCAGTGAATCCCTGACCTCGACAGTCCAGTCCGCCGACTCGCTCAGGGGACCTGAAAGCACCACGGCATCCTGAACGGCGTCCCCGTTCGCCGGCGAGATGTAGAGATAGTCCACAGAGATGCTGGACAGCGCGGGCGCCTTCAGCGGTGACGGTGCGGGATTGGCATAGTTCACGATCGAGGCACTGTTACCTTTGATGTCCACGTTGATCTGTGGTGTCGGCGTTCCCCACCAGTTTCCGGTTGCGTCCAGGCTCAGGCTGCTGGCGCCGTAGTTGTAGACATACAAAGCGCCGGACGCGTTGCCGAACAGATCGCTGTTGTTGAGTGTGAATTGGGGATTCGTGGCATCACTGCCGGTACCATACGCGTACAAGGCGAATTGCGTGTTGTACACCAGCTGACTGTCGAGAATCGCGGCGGAAGCGCCGTTCTGGTACAACTGCAGCCCATAGACATTGAAGTGGACCAGACTGTTTGACAGGCTCAGCACGCCGCGCACGTCAATTCCGTACTGTGCATATTCCACAATCGCGTGATCCAGGTCTGCGCTGCCGGTGCTTTCAACGCGAATACCCGGCCAGTCACCCGCCGCGGGCGTCGTCCTGTCCGAGGTGAACACCACCGGGTCTGACGCCGTTCCGGTCACCACCAGGTTGCCCGCGACATGGAATGTCCAGTTGCCCGGAAAGCGGAGTTCCGCGCCGGCCGGGATCGTCAGAGTCACGCCCGAAGGCACGTGCAGATCGCCCAGCACGGTATAGACCATCCCGCCACTCAGCGTGGTGTCGGTCCCGAATGAGCCGTTCAAGTAACTGCCCGTCACAGGGGCGCCGCCGGAGTCCTCGAGGAAGCCGCTGTAGTCCACAACCGGCGCTGCGGATGGATTGTCGGAGTAATCGTAGATCTTGGGTTCAATCACAGCCGGATCGGTGCTGCCCCACCAGTTGCCGGTGGCGTCCAGGCGCACGTTCGCATTGTCGTAGAAGAAATAGGCGTAGTAGTTGTGGGTCGTGTTAGCGTAAATGCTGTTGCCGCTCACCACCGGGTGCGGGTTCTGGTCGCTCGAGGTGCTGGCGCCCCGTACATACAACCCGTAGCCATTGCCCGTGATCGTGTTGCCGCCGTTGATCACTGGATTGGAGTAACGGTAAATGTACAGGCCATAATCCCTGTTATTGCGAATGCTGTTGCCCTGCACGGTCGGCGACCCGTCGGTGATCGAGACGCCGGAGTGGTTGTTCTCGATGACACTGTTGCTGAGCATCCCGCCGGCACCCGTGAAGGTGATGCCGTTGCTGGCGTACTCGATCTGCGCATGGTCGATCACCACACCGGTGGCACCGCTGGTGATCTTGATCCCTGCCCAGTCGCCTGCCGCCGGCGTCGCCTTGTTCGAGGTGAACACCACCGGTTCGGCGGCCGTGCCCGCCACCAGCAAGGTGCCCGCGACACTCAGTTCCAGATTGATCGGGAAGCGCAGCGTCGCACCGGCCGGAATCGTGAGCGTCACCCCGGCCGGCACATGCAAGTCGCCCAGCACGGTGTACACAGTTCCGGCGTTCAGCGTGGTGTCGGTGCCGAATGAACCGTTCAAGTATGTGCCCGGTACAGCCGTGCCGCCAGGTCCATTGAGGAATCCGCTGTAGTCGACTACGGGTGATAGCGATGGTGCATCGGTGTAGTCGTAGATTTTCGCACCAATCACTGCGGGATCCACGCCGCCCCACCAGTTTCCGGTCGCCGCAAGGTGGACATTGGAATTGTTATGGAAGTTGTATGCGTAGTAGTTGGACGACGCATTGCCGTAAATGCCGTTGCCGCTCACAACAGGAGCCGGGTTCTGGTTGCTGGCGGTGCTGCCGCCCTGGACGTACAGCCCGTAGCCGTTAGCCGTGATGGTGTTGCCGCCGTTGATCAACGGATTCGAGTAGCGGTAGATGTACAGGCCATAGTTGCTGTTGTTGCGGATCGTGTTGCCCTGCACCGTCGGCGAAGCATCGGTGATCGAGATACCGGTATTGTTATTCTCGATAGTGCTGTTGGTGAGCGTCCCGCCGGTTCCGGTAAAACTCACGCCGTTAGTGGCGTACTCGATGCGCGCACGGTCGATCGCCACCCCCGTCGCACTGGCATTAATCTTGATCCCCGCCCAGTCACCGGCTGCCGGCGTGGGTTTGGCCGAAGTAAAGACCACAGGCTCCGACGCACTTCCAGCCACGATCAGAGTGCCAGAGACACCCAACTCGCGGTTGGCCGGAAAGCGTATCACCACACCGGCGGGGATGCTGAGCGTAACGCCGGTTGACACATGCAGATCGCCCAGCACCGTGTAGAGCGTTCCGGCCGTCAGCGTGGTGTCGGTCCCAAAGGCCCCGTTCAGGTAGGCGCCTGGCACTGCCGCGCCACCAGGACCATCGAGAAACCCGCTGTAGTCCAGTACGGGTGCGCCGTTCGGGAACTCCGTGTAGTCGTAAATCTTCGGCTCGATCACCGCCGGATCGGCGCTGCCCCACCAGTTGCCGGTGGCTGCAAGGCGCACGTTGTCATTGTTGTAGAAGTTCGACGCGTAGTAGTGATAGTAGAGATTTCCATGAATGCTGTTGCCCGTAACTACCGGGTGCGGGTTCTGGTCGTTCGCGGTGCTGCCGCCGTAAACGTACAGCCCGTAGTTGTTGCCGGTGATCATATTGCCGTTGTCGATGATGGGGCTCGAGTAGCGATAGATATACAAGCCGTAGTTGCCGTTGTTTCGAATGCTGTTGCCCTGCACGGTCGGCGAGGCGTCGGTGATCGAAATGCCGTTGAAGTTGTTTTCGATTGTGCTGCTGCTCACCGTGCCGCCGGCACCGGTGAAGCTCACACCATTGCTGGCGTACTCGATCTGCGCGTGGTCGATCACAACGCCGGTGGCACCGCTGGTGATCTTGATGCCTGCCCAGTCGCTGGCCGCCGGCGTCGCCTTGGCGGAGGTAAACAGCACCGGCTCCGAGCTTGTACCCGCCACCAGCAAGGTTCCCGCGACGCCGAGTTCGAGGCTGGGCGGGAACCGCATCTCCACGCCCGCAGGGATGGTCAGCGTCACGCCCGCCGGAACGTGCAGATCCCCAAGCGCCGTGTAGACGGTTCCCGCAATCAGCGTCGTGTCCGCTCCAAACGGACCGTTCAGATACGTCCCCGCTACGGCCGCGCCACCGGGCGCGTCGAGAAACCCGCTGTAGTCGACCACCGGCCCCGAGTTCGGATTGTCCGTGTAATCGTAGAGCTTGGGATGGATCGTCGCCGGATCGACGCTGCCCCACCAGTTGCCGCTCGTTGCCAGATGCACGTTCTCATTGTCGTAGAAGTTGGCGGCGTAGTAGTTGTAGTACTGATTGGCGTAGATGCTGTTGCCGCTCACCACCGGGTGCGGATTCTGGTCGCTCGCAGTGCTGCCGCCGTAGACATACACACCGTAGTTATTGCCAGCAATGGTGTTGCCGCCGTCGATCATGGGGTTCGAATAGCGATAGACGAATACGCCGTAGTTGCTGTTGCTACGAACGATGTTGCCCTGCAGCGTCGGAGAAGCATCAGTGATCGAAACCCCGGTATAGTTGTTTTCGATCAGACTGTTGCTCAACGTCCCGCCGGCACCGGTGAAGGTGATGCCGTTGCTGGCGTACTCTATCCGCGCATTGTCGATCACCACGTCCGTAGCGCCGCTGGTGATCCTGATCCCCGACCAGTTGCCTGCCGCTGGCGTCGCGTTGTTCGAGGTGAACACCACCGGTTCCGATGCTGTTCCGCTTACCGTCAGGGTGCCGTCTATCTGCAGGTAATAGCCGCTGCCGAATTGCAGGACCGTGCCAGCCGGCAGGATCAGATTTGCGCCTGCGGAGACCGTGAGATTTCCGGTGATCAGGTAGGGATCGTTGGGCCCGCCGGGCCCCGCGGGCGTCCAGACGGTGTCGACATTGATCATGCCGCTCTGGCTGCGGGGGATATTGTTGATGTAATCGACATTGAGTGCATTTGAGGCAGCGCTTTCGGTGCTTCCGTTCCACGCGGTCACGGTGATCTCATTAAGACCGTCGTGCAGGATCGCGTTGACACTAAAACCGCCATCGGGCGCTGCGTTGACAGATGACTGATACAGGCCGTTTACATACAGCCTGACCACGGTGTCTGGCGACGCCGTTCCCGTCACCGTGTAGGGATTGTCGTTGGTTGGGCTGGCGCCCGCATTCAATGTCGGTGCGTCGGATCCCGTATCGATCGGTGGAAGCGTGACGAGACCCAAGACGGCGCGTTGCAGAACCACGAGATCGCCGGCATTGAGCTGGCCATCGGGATTGTTCAGGGGAGCGACGTCGCCAACCAGGAGTTCCTCAGGCGTTGGAATGAGCTCGCCGCTAACGAAACGCTGCAGGACCAGCAGGTCGGCGCTGGTCAGCACACCGTCCGGCGAGCCATACGGTGCAAGATCCCCGGCGACAAGATCCGCGCGAACGGCGGACTGAAACAGAAATGCAGCGAAGAGAACCAGCAGCGCCACAAATCGCGGCACATCGCAACTTCCGCCCGTTACGGTGGATTGGACGGGCTTACAGACTCCCCCGATTGAATGGCCCTGCCGCGCTCCGTGCACTCCGATGCACCCCCGCAGTCATGATTATTGTTTTTTCCGACAGGGAACGAAGGATGGAACTGCTATCTTCTTATCGTTCTAGGCCAGCACCTGTCATGTTCTTGTTTGCTGCTCGGCCGTGAATGCTAGCAAAAATCGGTTCAGTATGGCTAGCCCATCAAGCCTGACCATCGAACACGCACGCCTGGACCCCAAGCTACTGTATCCCTTCTGGTTATAGAACCGACTCATCCGTGTCCCGCCCTCATACGCCACATCAGGGCCGCCAGAACGGTGCCGCCGAAAAACAGCGTCAGGTAAAACCAATGATTCGCTTGCGCCTCACTGCCCACAAGCTGTGCATGCACCAGTCCGAGCGCGATGACGAGGAACGAGAAACGGTGCACCCATATCCAGCCCCCTTTCGTCTTCGACCGCAGCAAACCGCTCATCGCGACCAACAGCATTCCCACCAGCGCAAACCAGCCCAGGGACACCGCGGCGGCATAGAACCCATTGCCCAGATCGGGCACCAGCAGGTTCAGCGGCAAATTGTTCGTTCGCACGCTCACCGCCGAGAAGAAAAACAAAAAATGCATGAGCACTGCAGCGAGCGTGGAAATCCCGAGCAAACGGTGCGCATTGAACGACCATGGCCGCCGATCATCACGCCCCGGCCGAATGTTCTTACCGACTCCGTACAGCACCTGAAGCCATAACAAGACAATCGCGTACAGGCCGGCCAGTTTCGAGAGGCTGTAAAGGGCCTGCCCCGGCGGTAACCCCGACTGGAAATAGAGCAAGGGATTCCCGAGTGCGGCAATCCAGGTCACCATGGGGATGGTCAAAACGGTCAGCAGCAATAATGTTCTGATGCGGGGGTCCCAGATGGGTCCGAGAGCGGTTACAGACATCGGCGGGTACCCGTTGCGCAATCGTGCAACTGCGCCAGCGCTGCGTCCTCGGACAAGCCATTCAGTCCCGTCGTCGGCAGCCCGAGATGACGCCAGCCAGCGATACCGTAAGGATTCATGATCGCTGTATTCTTCACGCCGACGCCCGAGAGCGCCCTGGCCAGCTCGAACCCGCGAAAATCCTTGATGCAATAACCGATCACCAGATCCGCCCCGTCGAATCGAGCTTTAACGTCTGAAGATACATCTCTAATCCGCAGATTCACGGCACCCGGAATATGGTAGTCATCGAACTCCGCGGGTTCTCGCGCATCCACGAATACGACCCTTCTCCCGGCACCTATCAGGTCCAGCACCGCGGTGGCGTCAACCTCTCGAACAAAAGGCGCGGTGTCCCGCTGCGCGATTGATTTTGCGGACGTCCCGCAGGAATCCTTTTCGATGGAACCCAGCACGGCTGGCCACTCTCGCCCGTCATGCTCACGCAGCAAGCCCTCATACACCCGATCAAAAAATTCTCCATAGCAGGCAATCGGAACGTCGCGGCCATCGAACTGCTCCTGCAACCTGCGAAAAGCCTGCTCGATAATCGCGCTGTCCTGATGCTTGTCGTCAGTCCAGGGCGTTATTTCGATATCCTGGATAATCTCGCTCAATTGCTGCAGCGCGCGATCGTCGGAACCATAGCTCTGCAGCAGATTGGCATAGAGTGAAGCACCGTGTTCGCGGCGGAATTGCGCCTCAGGCGTGCCGAACGGAATACCATCTCCAACAGGAGCGCCCACTGGCTTGATAATCACTTCCGCATCGGGCGCGATGTGGCGTTTGATCAACCAGACGGATGCCCACTTATCCGGTTCAAGGCCATCCCAGGTGACGTACTGCGGCCTCGACTGGGAGATATCCATGACGCATCCGATCAATGCGAGGCTGACGATAGACACCACCGCAAGAATGCCGGGACTAGATCGCCTGCAATACCGGATTGCCCCGTGACAGAGTGCACCGGTGTCAGCTTCTGAAACAGCAGTTCGGAATACAGGCATGCGCTTTTTCTTCTTCCTGATCGTTGCGCTGTAGCCGCGAGCAAAAACTGTTATGACCAGCCTTCCCCGGCGGCATGACCGCGAGCACGCACCGGCGCCCATGGGTCCCCCCGATGGCAAGTTTTACCGAAGCTGGCTGGCTAGCGCAACCCTTTGGGGGTCGAAAGAGAATCCCGAAAGACCCGTCGAGGGTCTTTCGGGATTAGAGGGTGGGATGTATTCGTCGCTACGCTCCTCACCCCTTCGGGGCGCCTGCGCTGCGCTTCGGCGTCGTCTCGCGGCGCGTTGCGCCGCTCGGCTCGAACCGATGGGTTCTCATCAAATCCATCCTGCACCACCAAAATAAAAACGGGCCCCGGGTGGGGCCCATTTTTATTTGGCGGAGAGGGTGGGATTCGAACCCACGGAACCGCGAGGTTCAACGGTTTTCAAGACCG
>JAGFJP010000017.1 GCA_024102665.1 Thiogranum sp.
TCAGGCGATTGAGGTTGTCGTAATCAAAATCGTGCAGCCCGTCGGCCAGATCGGTGAGAGTGTCGACGTTGAGCAGCGGGTCGTAGGTGTAGTCGAGCTGCTCCAGGTTGCCGCTGCTGCCGGTGAAAGTGATGGCCTCAACGGGTCCGTTGGTCTCGTAGCTGTAGTTGCCGGTCACCCCGTTCGGGTAAGTGAGCGTCTGCAGGTCGTCGTTGGCGTAGTACGCGAACGCGAAGGCCTGGCTGCCCGGCAGTGTGGCGGCTACGAGGCGGTCGAGTTTGTTGTAGGTGTAGCTGTGAGTGAGTGCTGCGCCATCGTTGAAGGTCAGTGCACTGCGGTTGCCATAGCGGTCGTAGTCGGCCTCCAGGGTGCGGTCGGCGCCCGGAAGGTAGGCGGCCGTGGTGACGTCCGGGCGGTTCATGGCATCGTGGCTGAAGGTACGCCCTGCTGCTCGATACGGGTCAGGCGGCTCAGCGCATCGTACTGGTAGAGCGTCGTGTTCAGGTTGGCGTCGATGATCGCGGCGCGGTGGTCGAGCGCTGTAGAGCGACGCCCCATGATCGAGCTAAGGCGACACCCAGTCTTGCGCACGGGTGTGGCTGAGATTTGTCTTCCTGCCTGACACGCTGTTCTCCTCACAACGGGGGGGACGCGCCATGGCAAACAAGCTCGATCAGGAGGCCCGCATGACCATCCAGACCCTTGCCGGGCGCGGTCAGAGTAACCGCGCCATTGCCCGACTCCTGGGCGTTCACGAGAATGCCGTTCTCGCTACCATCTGCACCGCATGCGCGAGGCGTTCGTCGACGGGCGCAGCCAGCAACAACACCTCGCCGTTACTTTCCAGGAGGCGATCGCCTCCTGGATGGAGCGGCTCGATGACGACAGACCGTTGACACCGACACCGGGGCGCTTCGCCTCTTCTGTCACGGGCCGTTGCGTGACCAGGTCTCGCGTTATTGGGTACCGTCGCCCAGGGCGCGTGTGATCTGCGCGCTTTCATTGTCGCGAACTCAAGATTAACAGACCGATTATGAGTATAAACGCTTGGACTGTGAATAATGCCAGGGCATTGCGGTGTGCAGTGCGTGTCCCAAAGGGCCGCTTAACTACTAGCGCATACACCCATCCGCTGGCCCATAAACCAACTAGCAGCAAAATAATCCAGACAACAATTGGTAACGTTGAAATGGATATCACCAGACCGACGTAGGTCGGCGCCATTACCAGAGCTTCAACATACCGCTTAGAGCAATTGATTGCGGTCATCTGCTGTTTTCAGAAGTCCACGCGGGCCATCACTATTCACATTCATGTTGATTTATAGAACACAGTCGCTGCGATCTGAGCAAATGTCACTGCGACCAAGTAAATGGAAACTGCCACAAGCGAATGATTAATCCGATAGATTGCGTAGCCTACCAAATGCAAAAACAAATAATACGTGACAACCAATCCCCATTCGAAAAATGGCTCCTGCCACCACCGAGTGAATGAAAGCTTTGATATCCAATGAGCGGACAAAAGTGGGACCGAGATAACGAATTCGTATAGTCCGTAAAGCGTGCTCTGAAATACCATTCCTGCTAACAGCACTATTAACAGAGCCGCATCTATCGTGATAATAGTCTTTTTCATCATTATGCTCCGCATAGACCAGTGCCTGTATCGGAACGCGGTTCCATGTCACTGCAGTCTTCGAATAAGCACGGCCAAAACTTATCCCATTCATCCCAGGGCCAATCCGGGTGCTTATCCTTTAGCTCGTCCCTGATTTTATCACCAAGGTCCCTCGCTTTGTCGGGATCGTTCTGCGCATCCCACAGTCCTTGGGCATCCACAGCATCAGAGTTCATTATGTCCTTCACAAGAGTATCAATGGTGCCTTTACGATCCGTGCCGGGGATGGGAGGAGCATTTGGCGGAATCCTTCTATCTATTTCCCCTTTCAGTCTTTCCTTGATTACCGGTCTAAAAGGATTGAACGGCGAGATCTCCAGCCCGTTCGCATCGATGAATCTCATCGGATTGCCGCGAACGTAGGCATAGATATTAATCCCCCCGCTAAGCCCAATCGGATCCGCCGTGACATACCGCCCCACCGCCGGATCGTAGTACCTGAAGTAGTTGTAATGCAGCCCCGTTTCCTGGTCATAATACTGCCCCGGGAATCTGATATTCAGCTCAACGGTGCTTGATGGATCGACCATCGTCTTACCGAATGCCTCCCGCCTCCCCCGCCAGACGATCTGCTGCGTGCTGTCGCTTAACAGCTTCGGCGTATCCAGATGATCGCTGTGCACGTTGTAGGTGCCGTTCGCGTCTTCGATCTGGACGGGCGCGTAGCTCTCGGGCAGGTACACATAGCGCTTGGTGCGATTCCCTGAGCCATCATACTCCGCCAGCAGCTCCGCACCATCCCACAGGTACCATGTCGTGACGCCGTTCACCGTCTTTTTGATGCGTCTTCCCAGCGGATCGTAGGCGTAGCTCGCGGTCGTGCTGCCCTGGGTGAAGCTGGCGAGGCGGTTCTCGTGGGTGTAGCTCAGTGTTGCACCGTCGCTGCGCCCGATGGTGTTGCCGTCATCATCGAACGTGTAGGTGAGCCCGGGGCTTGCGGTGATGCG
>JAGFJP010000033.1 GCA_024102665.1 Thiogranum sp.
ACGCTTTGTTAGAGGTTGCTTGTGCGCCAACGTATATGCATCTAGCAGCCGGCGAATCATCTTCTGGTACTGGGTATGATGCTTTTCCGCCTCATGTTTGAAAAACTCGACGCTTTCCTTGCTCAAAGCGATCGTAACTTTTACCGTATCCTCTTTGAACACAAGCTCCTCTGGAGCCGGAAGAAAGTCCGGCACAACCTTGACCGGGCCGACAGGCTCGTCAGTGTATTTGATTTTCGCGCTCATAAATCTGCTTACCTTTGCGCCAATAGCCTGCTCCAAAAATTCGGATCAAACCACGGCGGTACGTAAATCGAACAGTCAGGATTCCATCTCCAGCTTTCCCAAAACAGTAATACCGTTTCTCACCGAGGCTGTGGGACAGATCTTCCGCAATAACACGATCCGGATCAGCGAAAGCAACCTGCGCTTCCGAGAAGGAAACGCCGTGCTGGTTTGATTGACAAGATCCTTCTCCGGATCCCATTCAAAGCTTTCCATGCTCATGCGGGGACCCTAGCAGACTCTGGGCGCAATGTCCATATTATGATATGGCTTTATGTATGGTTACATCCGCCGGGGGGTGGCGACCTCTAACGCCCGCGTAATAGGCGCGAGCTTGCGAGCGTCCTAATTGACGCGATTGTTATGAGTTCTTTGTCCATGCAAAATCCATCTGCTTTGCTGTTTTCTCAGCCAAGTCGTTGCTGTGCAACTTACTAACCAAGTGGAGACTCATGTCGATTCCTGCTGATATACCGCCCGAGGTAACGATCTTTCCTTCATCTACCCAGCGAACATTTTCAACAACATTCAACTGAGGAAACGTACTTCTCAGATCAGCAATATCTTCCCAGTGAGTTGTAACTTTATGCTCTTCTAGTAGCTTGGCCTTCGCAAGTAGAAATGCGCCAGTGCAAACAGATGCCACTACGGATGCACTTTGTGATTGTTGATAGATCCACTCAATGACCGGAAGCTTGCCCATTTCATCGATGTGAACACCACCCGTAACGATTAGAACATCAATTTCTGGATGGTTATTGAATCCATAGCACGGCAATACCGTGTACCCCGCTCGGGCGATAACTGCATTACCCGTTTCACTAATCAAGAAAACATCGAAAGGATTGTCGTCCTTACAAATTCGCGAAGCAGTCGAGAAAACTTCAAATGGCCCCGAAAAATCTAAGACTTCGGCTTGATCATAGATGTAAATACCTATATTCACCCGAGTGTTACTCCCACTCATAACGCTTGGCTTTGCGGCGTGCCGAAGCGCAGCGTAGGTGCGACCGACAACAGCCACGTTATGTGATGGTAGCTCAAGCTGGCAGTCCCTCGAACTTTGGCACCTCCCCTAACCCCTCATCCCAAGCAGCTTTGCTGGATGAGAAGATATGCGCCGTTGGCAACATAGTGATTTGAGTGTCCAAACACCCTGCGGGAACGACAAGCAAACCTGCGATCTGAGTGTTTGGCAATGCTGAACCACACAACTTACAAAAGCTTTTGTTATGACGAGTGCCTGGAAGCGTAAAGGAAGTCACGGCAGCTGCACCCGACTGCCAGACCAATTTAGCTGAGTGCGAGAATAGATTTGCCGCATGAGCCGAACCTGTATCTTTTTGGCAATGCCGACAATGGCACAGGTAAAAGCTGTCGAACTCACCTTTTACCTCAAAGCTCACGGTGCCGCACAGACAAGAACCGAAATGATCAGTCATCAGAACTCCTTCCATTGCCTGTGGGTGAAAACACATAACGTCAGCGTTCAATCGCGCGCTTTTTGCGTCGGCTGGAACGCTTTGTATGATCGATTTTCAATCTCCAAGCGAATACAGTGAGGCCCATAACCTGGTAGCAACAGGTTATCGGTGTGACAGCCCGATTGAGCGAAGGCTCCAGTGAAACTGAGACCGTTAACAAGCGTGCGGCGTCACACCGATTCGATCTTTTAACCCGGACAGTCGAATGGGCCTCGAGCCCGAATTTAGCAAGGTGGGGAACTGCACACAATGGGTAAAAAATCAGCACAGGAAATCAATGTCGGGATTGATGTTGGAAAATGGCAGTTGGACGTTTACATCCACGAACGCGATATTCACCTGACCGTCGATAATTCGACGGAGGGCATATATGCGCTCCTGGCGCGTTTGAATCGCTACAAGCTCACCCGCCTTGTTGTCGAGGCAACCGGGCGCTACGAGCGCAGCCTGGTCGACGCCGCCTTCGACAAGGACATGCCGATCATCATCGTCAATCCCTTGCACATCCGCCGCTACGCCGGGGCGATCGGGCAACTGGCCAAGACCGACAAGATCGATGCCCGCATCATCGCGCAATATGCGGCAGTGATCCGGCCGGAGGTGCGCCCTGCCAGCAACCGGAATATACGGGTAATTAAGGACTTGCTGGCCCGTCGCCGACAGCTCATGACCATGAGTACCATGGAGAAGAACCGAGCGCACATCATGCCCAGGAGCCTGCGCGGGGACATCCAGCGCCACATCCACCACCTGCAAAAACAGATCGAAAAACTCGACAAGCTCCTGGACCAGAAAATCGAGGCCGAGGAACTGTCAACGGACAAAAATAATTGACCCACCAGCGGACAAAAATATTGACCCACCTGGTTTCTGTTGGTCATCGCGTTCACAGCTTCTGCTGGCCCCCGATCAGTCCGCTCTGCCGGGCCTGACGCAACCGATAGCTGTCGCCCCGGATCTGGATCACGTGGGCGTGGTGTAACAGCCGGTCCAGCATCGCACTGGTCAGGGCGGCGTTGCCGTCGAAGATCTCTTCCCAGTCGCCGAACGAGAGGTTCGAGGTCAGGATCATCGAGCCCTGTTCGTAGCGTTTGGCTACCACCTGGAAGAACAGATCCGCCTGTTCCTTGCGCAGCGGCAGATAGCCGATCTCATCGATGATCAGCAACCGCGGTCCCAGGATGGCGCGCTTCAGGTACTGTTCGTAGCGCTCCTCGCGGCGGGCCTTTTCCAGCTGCAGCACCAGGTCGGCGGCGGTGATAAAGCGTACCTTGCAGCCGCGCTCGGTGGCGCGCAGCGCCAGCGCGATGGCCAGGTGCGTCTTGCCGGTGCCGCTCGGCCCGAGCAGGATTACGTTCTCCCGGCGCTCGACGAAGGCGAGCCCTGCCAGCTCGTCGATGCGCGCCTTCGGCACGCCGGCGGCAGCCTCGAAGTCGAACTGCTCCAGGGTCTTTGCCGTGGGCAGAGTGGCGAGCTTGACCAGCATCTGGCGGCTGCGCTCGGCGCGCAGCGCCGCCTCGGCACTAAGCACCCGTTCCAGGTAGGCGATGAACGAGAGCTTCTTCTTCGCCGCTTCGTCGGCCAGGGTAGCGTAGTCGTGGGCCACGGCGGTAAGCGACAGCTCGGCGCACAGAGTATCAAGCCGATCGCTCATGAGTGCACCTCCTGCAGCCACGCATCATACTCGCGGGGCGAGCGCTGCAAGCGGTAACGCGGCCAGCTGGCAGCGCGGTTGGGGCCTTGCGCCGGTGCCGTGTAGGGCTGCATGGCCAGCCGATCCTCGCACACGCGGTCGACGGGCCGGGCTTGCGTGGTGCCGTGGCAGCGCGCGTTCGCCACCTGCGCACACCACAACCGCGCCTCGGCATTGAGCAGCTCCAGATCCAGTGACTCGCCCTCCAGCTGGCGGCGGGTGACCAGCGGATAGAAGAAGCTGTTGGCCACGTAGTGCACGCTGCGCTCCACTTTACCCTTGGTCTGCGGCCGGTAGGGCCGGCACAGCCGCGGACGGTAACCACACTCGGCCGCCAGCGACCAGATGCCGTCATGGAAACGGTGACGTCCACGCCCGTAGGCGTCGCGCCGGGTCACCACGGTGCGCATGTTGTCGTAGAGCACCTCGCGCGGCACGCCGCCGAAGTCGGCGAACATCCGCCGGTGACAGTCGACCAGCACCGGCGAGCGGGTGGAGTCCACGTACTCCAGGTACAGCCAGCGGCTGAAGCCCAGCACACCGATGAAGGCATACACCCGGCGCTTGCCCAGGCGATACTCGCCCCAATCCATCTGCGCCTGGTGTCCCGGCGCGGTCTCAAAACGCACCAGCGGCTCGGACGCGGGCGGCGGTTGCAGGCCCGCAACAAAGCGCCGTACCGTGCGCTCTGTGCCTTCGAAACCCATCGCCACCACCTCCCGGTGCAGCACCGTCGCCGGCAACCGTACCGGCGCGGCCCCTTCGACCCGCCGGCGCAGCCAGTCCTCGTACGGTTCCAGCTTGCGTGGCCGACCCGGCCCCCGCGATCCCGCCGGCTTGACCGCTTCACCGCGCAAGTAGTGCTTCACGGTGTTGCGCGACACCCCAAGCTCCCGCGCAATGGCTCGAATGCTCAGTCCCTGTCGGGCCAGTAACTTGATCTCCATGACTGCCTCCTTCGTTAGCATCGGGCTCACCTCCCTCTTCTCGGCAAGCCCTAGTTAAACAAAGGTGGGTCAGTTTTTTTGTCCGAAGTGGGTCAGTTTCCAATGTCCGCTGACAGAACAATGGCGCGACAAACGCGCCATCCTGCTCAGCATGCCCGGTATCGGCCCCGCCGTGGTCAACACCCTGCTCGGAGATCTCCCCGAGCTCGGCCAGCTCAGCAACAAGCAGATCGCTGCACTGACCGGCGTTGCGCCTTACAACCGCGACAGCGGCAGTCTGCGCGGTAAACGGCGTATCCGCGGCGGGCGGCACAGCGTGCGGACCATCCTCTTCATGGCAACGCTGACCTCTGTTCAGCACAACCCCGTGATCCGGCGCTTCTATCAGCGCCTGGTTGCTGACGGCAAACACAAGAAGGTCGCGTTGACTGCCTGCATCCGAAAGATGGTCATCATGCTCAATGCGATGCTCAGAGACGGTGAATGTTGGAATGCAAAATTAGCTTGACCAGGTTGACTTGGGATCACAGTCGCTTGTTAAGCGCTTTCACTCCAACCAGCCTAAGGCGTGAAAGACCAGCATTAACAGCACCAAAAAACCGAGCACTTTCCCGCTGCGAACATAATCCGGTTTTGATCTACGATTCTTCCGTTTTTCTCTGTCTCGGCGCACGCGCAAGACCAACGGCATGTCGTCGTGATGGATAGCTGCATCATCTGCCGATCTATAGGTTTCGAATTCATCCCCTCTTACTCGAGCCCCCATTTCGTTGGCCAAAGCAATCATGTCATTGAGATCTACGACGTCTGGATTCTTCCGCAACAACTCCCCGTTTTTGAAAACCAGGAAGCATTTCCCATTTCTTAGCACTTCATTATCTTCGAATGATAATTCTGGACGCTTAGCTACAGCGCTCCTAATTTCTCTTTCAGTAAGAGCATCCGGCCTTCCTTCGATCGTTCTGAGTATGGTTACCAGATAACTCATCTTGGTTTACGCTTAACGA
>JAGFJP010000057.1 GCA_024102665.1 Thiogranum sp.
CTGGTATCAGCTCTCTGCATCCATGTAACCGAAAGCACAAGGGCGTAGGGTCACATTGCTGACATCTCCCCCGACAGAGTGAGGACCGCGCATGAAGATCCTGATCGTCGAGGACGAAGCCAAGATCCGCGAATACCTCCGGCAAGGGCTCACCGAGGCCGGCTTCGTGGTGGATCTCGCCCGCAACGGGCTGGACGGCCACCACCTCGCCATGACCGGTGCTTACGACCTGATCATCCTCGATGTCCTGCTGCCGGACCTCGACGGCTGGCGGATCCTGCGGGCGCTGCGTGAGGTCGGCCATAAGGTACCGGTACTGTTTCTCACCGCGCGCGACAGTGTGGATGATCGGGTCAAGGGACTGGAGCTCGGTGCCGACGATTACCTGGTCAAGCCCTTCGCCTTCGCCGAACTGCTGGCGCGGGTACGGACCCTGCTTCGGCGCGGCACCGCCCCCGCGACCGACACGACACTGAAGGTCGCCGATCTCGAACTCGACCTGATGCGCCGTCGGATCACGCGGGCCGGGCGGCGTATTCAGCTCACTGCCAAGGAGTTCGCGCTGCTGGAGTTGCTGCTGCGCCACCGCGACGAGGTGCTGCCACGCTCCCTGATCGCCTCGCAGGTCTGGGACATGAACTTCGACAGCGACACCAATGTCATCGACGTGGCCATCCGTCGCCTGCGCGCCAAGATCGACGACGATTTCGAGCCCAAGCTGATCCACACGGTGCGCGGCATGGGCTACATGCTCGATACCTCGAGTGAGATCTGAGCACGCCTATGCGCCTGCTGCGCCGCCCCCTGTCCCTCGCGCTGCGCCTCACGCTGCTGTTCGGCATTGCGGCCGCCACGGTGTTTCCCGTGTTCGGCTGGATTATCAGTCAGTCCACGGAACGTCATTTCGCCGCGGAAGACACCCGCGAACTGGAAATCATCGCTCGCGCCGTGCAGGACGTGCTGCCCCGTGTCCGCGCCACGGAGGATTTCACGTCACTCGAACAACGCTTCGACGACATCCTGGTAGGCCATCACAGCGCCTCCCTGCATATCGCCGGAAAAGACGGACAGACGCTGTATGCCAGCCCGGGACCGGATCTTTCCGCCCTCGCGCAGGTAGCGGATAGCCGATCTAACGGAACATCGGTGCGCCAATGGAGCGATGCAAAGCACACCTACCGCGTATTAATCCGCTCCGCGCGCAAGGACACGACCGAAGGCGCCTACACCCTCGTGGTGGCGGTACCGATCGACATCCACCTGCGTTTTCTCGTCGCCTTCCGCCGCACCCTGTGGTTCATGATCGCCTGCAGCATCTTCGTCATGGGCCTGATGGGATGGATCGCGGTGCGGCAGGGCCATGCGCCGCTGCATGACATCGTCGCCCGCATCCGCCGCATCAGCGCCAACGAGCTGAACACACGCCTGCCGCCCGAAAGCGTGCCGTATGAACTCAGGGACCTCGCGGTCTCCTTCAACGAGATGCTCCAGCGCATTGATGCGGCGTTTCACCGCCTCGTGGACTTCAATGCCGATATCGCCCACGAGCTGCGTACGCCCATCACCAACCTGATGACTCAGACACAGGTGGCGCTGTCGCGGGCGCGGACCATCGACGAGTACCGGGAGATACTCTATTCGAACATGGAGGAATACGAGCGCATGGCGCAGATGGTGAGCGACATGCTGTTTCTGGCGCAGACGGACAATCGACCACAGACCGAAAATATCACCGAACTGGATCTGGCCGCGGAAGTGCAGGCACTGTTCGACTATTACGAGGGCTGGGCGGAAGAGCGCGGTGTCGCGCTCGCACTGGATGGCGCCGCCACGGTCTCGGGCGAGCGGCCCATGCTGCGGCGCGCGCTGGGCAATCTCCTGTCTAACGCCATCCGCCATACACCGGCCCGCGGCACTGTGCGGGTGGAACTCAATGCGGAGCACGACGGCGAAATCGGCATCGTTGTCGAAAACACCGGCCCGGAAATCGCGCCCGAGCATCTGCCCAAACTGTTTGACCGTTTCTATCGCGTCGATCCTTCCCGGCAACGCGGCGGTGCCGGCCTCGGACTTGCCATCGTCAAATCGATCATCGAAGCCCACGGCGGAAAAATTGGTGTCACCTCCGCTGCAGGATGCACGAAGTTCCATATAACCCTGCCCAAACGACCAGCTCCGATCCGGAAGCCGCAGCAAGAGCAGTTGTAAGGGTAGCGGACGGTCAGTCGCATACGGCCCATACGTGGAACTGTGCCTGCGTCTTTTGCCCGACGCCGACCGCACCCTTGTTCAGGTAAAGCGCCCACGCCCAGTCCGCTTCATACAGGCTGGTGGTGGACGACCAGTACACCTCCTGTAGCGCCGCGAAGGGGTGCTCCACCGGAAGCGCAGGGCTGTGGGTACTGCAATCGACCAGCGACTCCAGCTCATTGATGTTGGGCAGACGCCAGCCGCCGGGCACGGCTGGCTGCTGGTTCAGCCACGCGACCGCGGCCAGTGCCTGCGCCCAGGTCACCGCGCCGACCAGATCGGCCGCGCGCCGCCAGCGCAGGTTTGTCAATCGATCGATCACCGTCTCCTTTGATACTTCGAAACGGGGCGAAGGCCAGGAACGGCCGCACACGAACTCACCATCCTGACCTGTACTGGCGCAGGGAATCACATCGCCCGCTGCGCTGTAGCACCACGTCTGTCCAGTGGCTGGAAGAACACCTTCCCCCGGTCCCCGGACCGGCCAGACGAGGAAAGACTGGTCCTTGCCGCCATAGAACATGCGCCCGCCCGCCATGTCCACATACCAGGCATGCGCCGGACTGATCGCCGCCGTGGTGGAACTCCAGTACCACCCCTGAAAAAGGTTGGTGAACGGATGCCCTTCCGGCAGCGCCGGCCGGCTGGTCCGGTGACTGATCAGGCTGCGCAGCTCGCGCCGGTTGGGCAGACGCCAGTCGCTATAGCCAAAGGCCTGGTCACGATTCATTTGCGCCACATAATCCAGCGCCTCCTGCCACATCAGGGGGAACTCGGCAAGGTTGGCGTTGCGGCACCAGCCGAGTCCCGTCAGCCGATCCGTGACGGTCTGCCCGTCAGTTTCAAAGCGCGGTGTGGGCCACCGCACACCGCGTCGAAACTCGCCGTCCTGGTCACTCCCCGCGCAATCGATCTCGCGTCCGCTGGCGTCGTGGCAGGTGACCTGCCCGGTCTGAAGATAGCCTGTTCGGTTCATCCAAGGTCTCGAGACGCAAACTTGTCAATGCGAACGCTTCTCATTACCATAGGGTCGAACCTCGTTGACCTAAGGAGCTCATCCATGACTGGAACAATACTACGCTCGCTTGCTGCTGTTGGGCTGGTGCTTGCCACGGGATTGGCGTTTGGCCACACCCCGCCGAGGACCGATCTGCAGCGCCCGGAAACATTTCTGGAGGAAGCGTTCGCGGGCCAGGTGCCGGCGCCGGGCCAGATCTGGAGAGCCGGCGACGTGGCCCGGCAAGTGGAGCAGATCCTCGGCCACAAGCCGCGTTGGGTGCGACTTCCCTATTGGATAAAGAACGGGCGCACGGCCTGGGTGCTCGAAGAAAGTCTGGATGGGGCGCCGGTCACCGTCGGTGTGGTGGTCGAGCATGCCAGGATTGTCAGCGGTCACGCAATAATCCCCAGTCAGGGTCATCCAAATTTCCCCACCCTCTGCCCTAACAGGAGGGTCGGACATGTCGAGTTATGAGGTAAACAAGGCCATGCTCAACCATCAGCGCACGCCGTTGGAGGTTGAGATGATTGGACAAGAACGCTGGGCGGAGATCCGCCGTTTACATGATGAGGAAGGCCAGTCGATAGCGGCGATCGCACGTCTGCTGGATGTGGATCGCAAGACGGTACGGCGCTGCATCCGGGATGCGCAATGGCACCCGTACCAGCGCGGTGCCCCGGTGGAGACGCTGCTGTCGGCGCACGGCGCCTGGTTGCGCCAGCGCGCACCCGAGGTGCGCTATTCGGCGCGGATTTTGTATCAGGAACTCAAGGCGCGGCAGGGCTATCGGGGGAGTTACGAGACGGTCAAGCGCTTCGTGGCCCCGTTGCGCGAGCTCGCCGGCAGCGATGCGCTGACCCAGACGCGTTTTGAGACGCCACCGGGTCAGCAAAGTCAGGTGGACTGGGGCGAGGCGCGGGTCGCCTTGCGCCACGGCCCGGCGCGCTTGCGGATCTTTGTGCTCACCCTGGGCTTTTCCCGACGCGGGTATTACTGGGCGTATCCGGACGAACGCCTGAACCAGTTTCTGGAAGCCCACGAACGGGCCTTTGCGCATTTTGGCGGACTGACCGCCGAGCACCTCTATGACCGACCCCGCACCGTGTGCTACCCGACCCGCGAAGGCCGGGTGGTGTGGAACACGACCTTCAAGGCGTTTGCCGAGCACTGGGGCTTCGAGCCCCGCCTGTGCCGCGCCTACCGCGCCCAGACCAAGGGCAAGGTGGAGTCGGGCGTCAAGTACGTCAAGCGCAACTTTTTGCCGGGCCGGACCTTTGTCGACATCGTCGATTTCACCGAACAGCTGAGCGAGTGGAACGCCACGATTGCCGATACGCGCGTGCACGGCACCACCCACGAGGTGCCGCTCGCGCGCTTTGAGCGCGAGCGCGCCCATCTGCTGCCCACCCATCGCCAGCCGAGCTTTCTCACCGATGCCAGGGTCAGCCGGATCGTGGCCCGGGACTGGCTGGTGAGCTTTCGCACCAACCGCTACTCGGTGCCGTTTCGCTTGATCGGCAAGCCTGTGGAGGTGCAGGCGCGCGAGGGCCGGGTCTGGATCTATCACGCCGGTGACCTGGTGGCCGAACACCCGCTGCGTACGGGCAGCCATGAACTGGCGATCCAGCCCGGGCACGGCCCCGGTGCGGTGGCCCGCAACGCGCGCACCCGCTACGCCACCGGCCCGCACACCGCGCGCATCGATCCGCTGGCGCTCGATGTCGAGGTGCGCGATCTCGACCTGTATGACACCTTGGCCAGTGGACTGGCAGGGGTGCAGCCATGAAGGCCGCGCAACTGGAACGCCTGCAGGAGCAGCTGGCCAAACTGCGCCTGATCAAGAGCCAGGAACGCCTGGAAGCCCTGCTGCAGGAGGCGGTCGACAAGGAGCTGTCGTATGCCGACTTCCTCGATCAGCTGCTCGGCGAAGAGCTCAAGTCCAAGACCGCCAAGAACATCACCATGCGCACCAACCTGGCACGCTTCCCCTTCGTCAAGGGGCTGGACGCGTTCGACTTCAGCTATCAGCCTTCGCTCGATAAAAAGCAGCTGCAAAATATCGCCAACTGCCATTTCATCGAGCACGGCGAGAACGTCGTGATCCTGGGGCCGCCGGGCGTCGGCAAAACTCACTTGTCGGTCGGACTCGGGATCAAGGCCATCGAACACGGCTACCGGGTGTTGTTCACCACCGCGGCCAACATGATCGCCACCCTGACCAAAGCCTTGGCCGAGGGCAAGCTCGAGGACAAGCTCAAGACCTACACCGTGCCGCGCCTGTTGATCGTCGACGAGATCGGCTACCTGCCCATCGACCGGGCGGGGGCCAACCTGTTCTTCCAGCTGATCAGCCGACGTTACGAGAAGGGACCGGTGATCCTGACCTCCAACCAGAGCTTCGGCTCGTGGGGTGAGGTCTTCGGCGATCGCGTCATCGCTACCGCGATCCTCGACCGCGTGCTGCATCACGCCATTACCATCAACATCCGCGGCAACTCCTATCGGCTCAAGGACAAGCTCAAGGCGGGCTTGA
This sequence comes from Thiogranum sp., assembly GCA_024102665.1. GTDB lineage: Bacteria > Pseudomonadota > Gammaproteobacteria > DSM-19610 > DSM-19610 > Thiogranum. Next base: position 5,784 of record JAGFJP010000057.1, read on the forward strand.
TCCGCACCGAGGAGCCCGCGGTCGTCAATTAACCAACGGGTGGGGAATTTTCAATGACCACAACTGGGGAAAATTGGATGACCGTTGACAGATTCGGCGCTTGGTCATGGCGAGAATGCGGCTGGCTTCTTCAGCTGCCCCCTTATGTTTGGGGGTGACCTTGAGGCGGTATTCGGTAAGGGCGTCGGCTAGGGTGGTCCGGCGGGCTTCGAGGGTGTCGGGTAGGTTGCCGCGATCCATCTCGGTTTCGCGGTCGCGTGCCCATTGGCGCGCGTCTTCGCGCCGATCAAAGGTTCTAGCTAAGGTGGGGTGCCCGCTGCGTCGGATGCGGACGTGATAAGACCGAGGTCCCCGTTTGGTGATAGTCGCCATGGCGCTACTCCTTGTTCAGTGGATGACAAGGCATGTAGCGAAATGAGGGGCGTCGGACGTCAGGTGTGGAGCAAATTGGAGCAAAATCGCACGATTTTGCTCTTCAAGGCTCGTAACCTATTGAAAGTATGGTGGGCGGTACTGGGATTGAACCAGTGACCCCTGCCGTGTGAACCCGATTAGCCCTTCTATTCGTACAGCCTGCGTACTTTTTACAATAAAAACAGCCGGTTATCAAGCTGTCGTGGTATTTAACCCCTGTAGAATAAACTCCATTAAAAACATGGTGTTATCCGCAATAAGGCGCAATGGACCGCAACAAGGCGTCATGTTTGCTGTCAACTGTGGAGCAAAAGTGGAGCAATGTTGGAGCAAGACTGTCTGGGAGCTGCACCGAAAAGTTTTTCCCCAAAACGTCCTCGTTTTTAGTTCGGATTCCCTATTAACAGTATCGGGAGTCAAACGGGAATGCAGCGTGTCACAGAGCCTAACACCAATTTCGAAAGCCGACCTTCAGGAAATACTCGGGGTCTCCGAACGAACCCTTGAAAACTGGGTTCGAGATGGGACCTTGCCGCCACCTCAGCGCCTTGGCGGGAGGAGGGTCTATTGGTTCAAAACGGTAATCGAGGAGTGGTTGCGAGAGCAGCTTAGTCCGGAACCGCGATGCAGCCCCCGCCGACGGAGAGGCAGACCGCGAAAGCAGGGGAATTAACTGCCTCGGAGGCATGCGTTCCTTGAAGGGTGGCGAAGCGGTCGTTCTTCAGTGAGTGTGAAGGGAAAGCAGTTTGGTGAGGCAACAGAGTCTCGGCTCATCGAGCTTACCTTATTCGACAGTTTCGAGAGAGGTTACCGGATCATCCGGTCCATTTACTCCGAAAAATACACGCGTTGCCGGAATTCACGATGTTTTTACCTATACCAGATGGTCCACGAAAAAACGTGGTGTATTAGTCTGGAATAGGAAAATTGTTATGACCGTACGTGGTATTACGCTAGAAGATGTGCGCACAGTGAAATCTCTGCTTGAAGGTCGCGGAGAAAGAGCGACGCCTAACAAGGTTCGAAAAGAACTCGGGGACAAAGGGTCGTATACGACTATAGATAGGCATCTGAAGACATTGAAAGCGGAAGCTCCGCCAGATATTGGCAGGAAGACCGAAATTCCTAAAGATATTGTTGATGCTATGTCGGAGTCTGTAGAAAAAATTTGGGACGAAGCGGTTCACCTTGCAGCTGCCGATGTTGGAGAAATCCGCAAGGTATGTGCTGAGCGCGTTGAGGCGTTGGAATTGGAGCTAAAAGACGCGCTTGATGCATTAGAAAGTATGGAAAAAGAGTTAGATGTTTATCAGGAACAGGTTGAGGCGCACTCGAATGAAATCGAGGCCTTGAAGAAGATTACTATCGAATATGAAGTGAAACTGGCGCAATGCGAACGGGAAGACGAGGGTAGGGCGGAGCGTTTAGAAAATGCCCTTGCTCGGCTCTCAGAAATGGTGCTCGCTTTGTCGGGTAAGGATAGTAAACAATAGACATTGTTTTTTTGTCACTTTTAAGCCCGCCAATGGCGGGCTTTTTTATTGCCGATATGGAGGGGCGCACATGTCCTGAGCAGAGTGTAATACATGTGTTCTGTATTACGTATGGCGACTGGTGTAATACAGCAGGAGTGATATTACAGGAGGGCCGGAAATAAATGCAGGAAAAGTGTTTACGTCAACTGTTTCGGAGAAATTCGCTTGTGTACTATTGTAAATATCGTGATGCTGCAATGGATAATCGACACAGTTAATAAGTCGAAAAACTCTTCGGACGGTGATCTATGAGCGCAAGGTCGACGATTTCTATCGGGAAAAACTTTCATTTGTTTGAAAAAGTAAACATCTCTGACATGCCTGCTACAGAAGTGTATCTCGAACTCGAAGAGCCGCCCGGATTCTCGCTCGCCAGAGATGTAGCCAAGCACCGCACAAAAGCCACGTTGGCCATACCGACGGATGTAATGGAAAAGGTGGCAATTGCATGGACAAAGAAGCGATATGCGCAATCTGGCAATGATAAGCAGGATTCTGTCGAAGAATTAAGTGCTACTGGCCTGGCGACGATAGTCGCGTCCCTCCCGTCTGACGTGGTAGACCGATTATTTATGCTTGAAGAGGGCACGGCCGCCAAGTGGCGGGCAATCCTGCCTGAGGCGCTAGAGCAGGCGATTTGTGACAGATATTCCCGCGATGGAGATGCAGTCATTGAAAAGGCCAAATCCCTTCTTGATGATGTAATGAAGCCGATAATTGCTGAAATTACTGGTTCAGATATTTCGTTGGAATCATTGATTGAACAGATACCGGAAAAAGACATTATTGTTACGCGGAATGGGAAGCGAGTAGCGGCTGTGATGTCGTATCAGGAGTACGAAAAGATACTGGAAAGTATCAGGGTACTGAGCAGGAGTGGATTAGAATGATGGTCACGATTTATCTGTTTCAATCGTATAGAACAAAATTCACTATTGCGCAGATTATGTGGCGATCCGGCAATGCGACTTGGTTTTATTGTTAATTGAGCATCCAAAAAATGGCCGCCCGAAGGCGGCCAAAACGACAGTAGTAAATATCCTTATACGAAAGAAAGATTCCTGATTATTATTATTGATGACCTGAGGTAGTAATGAGTATGTCTTCATAAGGGTATAGGCACTAAACGCCCAAAAGTGACATATAAAAGAATATTCTTTTGAATAAGTATTCGTTCCGTCAAAAATAGCGATTTCGGTGCTTAATTTTCAGTAACGTACCAGTGGTTCACTGGTAGAGTGTTTTGGATTTAGCAAGCTGGGATTCAGTAAAATATTTCGATTCGGCAGCTCATCCGATTGGCCGGAAAATGAGACAGAATCGACCTGTATGCCGAGTTTATTTGCAGCAACGATATGTTGTAGCACTCTATTGTCGATAGAAATATCCATAGCTATATTTATTCGACGGAAGTCTCTAGCAGACGAAAGAAATCCTCTTTTCTGAAGGTTGTGTCCTTATTCATCCATTCATCGCGCACACTCTCCAAATAGGTCAGAAGACTTTCCATGTCGACCTTCGAGAAGATAGGCGCGGGGATTAGTGCCAGGTCGGAATATTCCGAAATATCCATTTCAAACATCTGCGTCAATTCGCCTAGTGGCGTGTTCAAGGCTTCGACCACCTGTATATAGACTTGCCATAGTTCAGCTTTGTTTAGGGTGGATAGGGATAGTTCGCCATCTTTGAATATCGATTTAATAGCGCCTTTCCTTTCGGTGCGTGTAGTGGCTCTACCGATTGGGGTGCTAGAGGTCAGTGCGCAAAGTATGCCGCCCCACACGTAGCCAGATGACATACTGACATGAATAAGTTCGATTCTTCTTAGGATGTCAAAATTGATCGTTTCCTGTTCATAATGTCGCAGAAAGCAGCGAAATATAGCGTAGAGACGTTCGGGATCAGATGCGACGAAATACATGCGCTTATAGTGTCCTTGGCCTCGCGAACTCTTCACGAAATAGCCTGAGGATTGGCCGAGGAGCGTTCCTGCAACTAGCACAATTTCATCGATTCTGGTCTGAGATTTGAATGAATTCTCTACTTCAATCCAGATGAGTTCACCATTGTGTTCGATAACGCTATCGGGAATTTTCGGCAGATGATTTATGGGTTCCTTACTCTTCCTTTTCTTCTTATTTGCGGATTCCTTGGGCGTCTTGATGACGATTCGAGGTACAGGGGCGACTCGGCGTTGGACCTCGAATTCGGTCCAGACTTTACACCCCTCTAGAAACTTTTCGATCAAGAAATCGTTAGCGATTAGGCGATGTAGCGGCTTATGGAACGACAGATCCCGGTGTCCTCGGGCACTGACATTCTCGGCCCCTTCGCTCTGAAGCGCTCGCGCTCCTGCGACACTCAAAACATATATAGTGCCCCCACTGTCCAGGTGGCGCTTAATGAGGAATTTGTCGGACAATAGACTCGCGACAGTGCGTTGTGCGCTGCGCATCCCACTGGTCTGATCTGTCCAGATCAGGCGGGCAAGTTCGCGGGTCGTGAGGCCGCCGAATTTATTGATCCACAGCAGTGCGGCCCACCGATTCTCGAGGTGGACCTGGTATCCGTCGGTGCGTTTATCTTCTGGTGCCATTCCCTGTATAGCACCCGCGAGGCCGTTAGACGCCCTATACGCACCCCTGTACACCCCTTCACGCGTTCAGGGGCGTACAGCCTGGTTGACCGCTATGCGGTCGGTTATCGTCGCCGTGCGACCCTAATTGCCTGTATGGCAAAGGGTCTTACTGGTCTGGCTGGACGCCATACCCGCCGATATTAGAGGTGGTGCGCGGCGGTTTCCGCCGCTGGCAACCCCCGCAAACCAGGTTGTCAACGGTCATCCAATTTTCCCCAGTTGTGGTCATTGAAAATTCCCCACCCGTTGGTTAATTGACGACCGCGGGCTCCTCGGTGCGGATCAAGCCCGCCTTGAGCTTGTCCTTGAGCCGAT
>JAGFJP010000066.1 GCA_024102665.1 Thiogranum sp.
CCGTTGACATGGATTTCGAGATCGGGGAAATCCTGTTTCAGCTGATAGACGACATCGTAGCGCAACGGCGGCACTTCGCGGTTCTGCTTCGGGCTCAGGCCCTGCAACCAGGCCTTGCGGGCATGCACAATCAGTTTCCGCAATCCGGCGTCACGCAGTAATGCAACAAAGCGCGCCAGGGCGGCGTAGCTGTCCTGCGCATCGACGCCGATACGGGTCTTCACCGTTACCGGCAGGTTCACGGCATGGCGCATCGCCGCAACGCTGTCGGCAACCCGCCCGGGTTCCAGCATCAGGCAGGCACCGAAACGGCCCGACTGGACACGGTCGCTGGGACAGCCGACGTTGAGGTTCACTTCGTCGAAGCCGGCCTGTTCCGCCAGCGCTGCACAGGCCGCAAGCTCGGCCGGCTCACTGCCGCCGAGCTGAATCGCCAGCGGGTGCTCCGCCGGGTCGAATGCGAGCAGCCGCGCGCGGTCCCCGTGCAGCAGGGCCGCGGACGTGATCATTTCCGTGTAAAGCTGCACCCGCCGCGAGATCAGGCGCAGAAAGTAACGGCAATGGCGGTCGGTCCAGTCCATCATGGGCGCGACCGAAACAGGATTGGATATCATGCGCTGCATTGTCGCGGAATCCCAGAGCGCCAACAACACGCGGCTGACGAATAGATTCCACATTAATTAATTCGCTAATCTATCTGAAAGTATAAAGTTTTACTGTATTCTCCGGATCGCTGGCCGCTACCCCGGGCGGGTCTCATGACAGCGCGGCAGCCGCGCAAAGGGAGAACACGCCATGTCCATACCCGATACCGGGTTCATGCTTCGCTCACTGGAGTACCTGGCGAGCTTCTTTGTCATTTTCATCGGACTGACGTTCCTGGTCATTGTCGTGGTGTATATCCTCGACGTCACCCAGACCCGCCAGGCAATCCGCCGCAATTATCCGGTGGTCGGTCACTTCCGCTATTTCTTCGAAGATCTCGGCAAGTTTTTCCGCCAGTATTTTTTCGCCATGGATCGCGAGGAGATGCCGTTCAACCGCGCCGAGCGTTCGTGGGTGTACCGGGCCGCCAAGGATCTGGACACCACCACGGCCTTCGGCTCGACGCGCAATCTGTCGCCGCCCGGCACCCTGCTGTTCGTGAACTGCCCGTTTCCGATGCTGGGCACCGACGCGGCAAAGGTCGGCGAAGTCACCATCGGTCCGTTCTGCGAAAAACCCTACGTCACCGATGCGCTGTTCAACATTTCCGGCATGAGCTACGGCGCTATTTCCCGGCCTGCAGTGCTGGCGCTGTCCACCGGCGCGGCAAAGAGCGGTTGCTGGCTCAACACCGGCGAAGGCGGACTGTCGTCCTACCACCTGTCGGGCGGCGCGGATATCGTGTTCCAGATCGGAACCGCCAAATACGGTGTGCGCGACGCAGCGGGTAACCTGGACGATGCCCGCTTGCGGGCGGTCGCGGCGCATGAACAGGTCCGGATGTTCGAACTCAAACTCAGCCAGGGCGCCAAGCCCGGCAAGGGCGGCATTCTTCCGGGCGGCAAGGTCACGGAGGAAATCGCCCTGATTCGCGGCATTCCGGTCGGCGAGGCCTCGATCAGCCCCAATCGCCACACCGACATCAACTCCATCGCCGAACTGCTCAATGCCATCGAGCGCATACGTTCCGTGACCGGCAAGCCGGTGGGGTTCAAGGCGGTCATAGGCGCCTATGGCTGGCTGGAGGAGCTGTTCGAGGAAATCAACCGCCGCGGTGTACGCTCGGCGCCGGATTTCATCACCATCGACAGCGCCGACGGCGGCACCGGCGCCGCGCCGATGAGCCTGATGGACTATATGGGTCTGCCGATCAAGGAGAGCCTGCCGCTGGTGGCGGACATGCTGGTCGAGCATGGCCTCAAGGAGCGCATCAAGCTGATCGCCTCGGGCAAGCTGATTACGCCCGCGGAAGTGGCCTGGGCGCTGTGCGTGGGCGCCGACTTCGTGGCATCGGCGCGCGGCTTCATGTTTGCGCTTGGGTGCATTCAGGCCTTGCAGTGCAACAAGAACACCTGCCCGACCGGCATTGCCACGCATAACGCGCGCCTGCAGAAAGGCCTGGTGCCGGCGGTCAAGTCGGAACGCGTGGCCAACTATGTCAGGAACATGGTGTATGAAGTCGGTGTCATCGCCCATGCCTGCGGCGTGCGCGAGCCCCGCGAGTTGCGGCGCTACCATGGTCGCATCGTCACCGAGGTCGGCCAGAGCGTGGCGCTGGATGAGCTGTATGCCACCAATGCCGCGCGATGCCTGCCGAAACACAGGGCAAAGGTCCACTCCATTGCGGCTCAGACTGGCAGCGAGCACAGCCAGCCGTTATGATTCCGATGCTGTTAAAACAAAGGAAAACCTGATGTCGAAAAACAGGATACTGGTCACAGGGGGCGCCGGGTACATCGGCAGTCATGTGGTACGCATGCTGACTGATGCGGGAAAACCGGTGGTTGTGCTGGACAATCTGTCCACGGGTTTCGCCGATGCGGTGCTGGGCGCCGAGCTGGTGACCGGAGACACCGGCGACGCTCGGCTTGTCAGCCGCGTGCTCGAAGAGCACAACATCGATACCGTGCTGCACTTCGCTGCGCATACCATTGTGCCGGAATCGGTCGAGAATCCGCTCAAGTATTACGGCAACAATACCTGCTGCACGCGCAACCTGCTCGAATGCTGTGCCAAGGCCGGCGTCCGGCATTTTATTTTTTCTTCGACCGCTGCAGTCTATGGCACGCCCGACGATGCCTGGTGCGACGAAGAAAGCCCGCTCTCACCGATCAATCCCTATGGCACCTCCAAGCTGATGAGCGAAATGATGTTGCGCGATCTTGGCAAGGCCAGCGACATGCGCCACGTCATCCTCCGCTATTTCAATGTCGCCGGCTCTGATCCGGAAGGACGCATCGGCCAGTCAACCAGAAACGCAACGCTGTTGATCAAGGTTGCCGCCGAGGTCGCGGTCGGCAAACGTGAACAGCTGTATGTGTTCGGCACGGACTATCCGACGCCCGACGGCACCGGCGTGCGCGATTATATTCACGTCGACGACCTGGCCGACGCGCATATCAGGGCGCTCGACTACCTGCAGCGAGGCGGTGAATCCGTGACGCTGAACTGCGGTTACGGCCATGGCTACAGTGTTCGCGAAGTGATCGATGCGGTGAATCGCATCAACGGCGCAGCGATCAACGTCAAAGAGGAAGACCGTCGTGCCGGCGACCCGCCCTCGCTGATCGCGCGGGCCGACAGGATCAGAAAGATCCTTGGCTGGGAACCCAGGCACGATGACCTGGATTTCATCGTCAAAACATCGCTGGACTGGGAACGCAAGCTGCTGGAGCAGGCGTCTTCGCTGGAGATGTGATCTTCAGTGTGATGGTCAGGCGGACGCCTGCACTTCGTGCGCGCGGCGCTGGCGCACGGCTTTTGCCAGGCTCTCGAGCAGAGGGACGGTCGCCTCCCAGCCGATGCAGGCATCGGTGATACTTCTGCCGTACTCGAGCGGCTGGTCGGGCACACAATCCTGGCGCCCCTCTTTCAAATGACTCTCGATCATTACGCCCATGATGTGGTGGTCGCCGGCGCCGATCTGCGCGGCAACGTTCTCACCCACCACTAACTGACGCTGAAACTGCTTGGAGCTGTTGCCGTGGCTGAAATCGATCATCAGTCGTGGCTCGAGGCCAGCGCCCTGCAGCTGCGCCGCCGCTTCGGCAACGCTGGCAGCGTCGTAGTTGGGCCGCGTACCGCCGCGCAGAATGATGTGGCAATCGTCATTGCCCGCCGTCGAGAAAATCGCCGAATGGCCGTCCTTGGTCAGCGACAGGAAACTATGCGGCTGCGACGCTGAACGGATCGCGTCGATCGCGACTTTCAGGGAACCGTCCGTGCCGTTCTTGAAACCCACCGCGCAGGACAACCCCGAAGCCAGTTCACGATGCACCTGGCTTTCCGTGGTGCGCGCACCGATCGCGCCCCAGCTGATGAGATCGGACACATACTGCGGCGACATCAGATCAAGGTACTCAGTCGCCGCGGGCACGCCGAGATCGTTGATGTCGAGCAAGAGTTTGCGCGCCAGGCGCAGACCCTTGTTGATCAGGAAACTGCCGTCCAGGTCCGGATCGTTGATGAGGCCTTTCCAGCCCACCGTGGTACGCGGTTTCTCGAAGTACACGCGCATGACGATGAGCAGGTCATCGGCGAGTTTTTCCCGGACATCCCTGAGACGCTGCGCATATTCCAGCGCCGCGCGCGGATCATGGATGGAACAGGGGCCGACGACGACCAGCAGACGATCGTCCCCGCCGTGCAACAGGCGATGGATGGCCTGACGGGTCTCGTAAGTGGTCCGCGCCGCGGTTTCGGTGATGGGACACTCGGCCTGCAGTTCCGCGTAGGGAACCACTTCCCGGACATCCACGATTCTCAAGTCGTCGGTTTTGTACGGCATAAAAAAATTGGTCGGGGCGAGAGGGTGAGCCGGAAACTACCTGATGTCCAGTGGACATCAGGTCCGGCGAACGCCCGTCGTATTGAGACGGGCTGGGAATCCGATCGCCCGGCCTCGCAATCAAATTACTCAAATTGGTCGGGGCGAGAGGATTTGAACCTCCGACCACCTGCACCCCATGCAGGTGCGCTACCAGGCTGCGCTACGCCCCGTCGTTTTGAAGAGCGGCAATCATACAGTAATGAGCCGCGGGTGAGAATGTAAAAGGTGTTTCAGCAGTTAACGCTTGAGGATCTGCAACAGCTCTTCGAGTTCAATGCGCATCTGCTTGACGATTTGCTGCCGTTGACTGACGTCCTCGCGGGCTTCCTCACCCGACAGCCGCTGGCGCGCACCGCCGATGGTAAAGCCCTCCTCATACAACAGGCTGCGGATCTGCCGGATCATGATGACATCGTGGCGCTGATAATAGCGGCGATTGCCGCGCCGTTTTACCGGCTTGAGCTGCGGAAATTCCTGTTCCCAGTAACGCAGAACGTGCGGCTTCACGCCGCACAGTTCCGAAACTTCACCGATTGTGAAATAACGCTTTCCTGGGATGACGGGTAATTCGTTGTTATTGCTGGCTTCCAGCATATGCCTCTACGCGCGCTTTTAGTTTTTGACCTGGACGGAATGTCACCACTCGACGGGCGGAGATCGGAATTTCCTCACCCGTTTTGGGATTACGACCCGGCCTCTGATTTTTCTCGCGCAGATCAAAATTCCCGAATCCGGATAATTTAACCTGCTTGCCAGTTTCCAGTGCCATGCGGATCTCTTCAAAGAACATTTCCACCAGTTCCTTGGCTTCACGCTTGTTCAGCCCGAGATCCTCGAACAATTTTTCTGCCATGTCGGCTTTCGTCAACGCCATGGGATCACTCTCTCAATATTGCCCCAAATTGTCGTTCAAGTTGACCGGTTATCCCCTGCATTACCGCGTCAACATCCGTGTCAGTTAGTGTGCGTGAAGACCCCTGTAGAATCAAGCCAAAAGCGATGCTTTTTCGCCCCGATTCTATGCCTTCGCCCTGGTACACATCGAATACCCGCAGATCCTGCAGCAGGTCGCCGGCCTGGCCGGCAATCGATTGTGAGAGGGCCGCAGCGGGAGTTTCCACATCCACCACTACCGCTAAATCACGGCGGATAGACGGAAATCTTGAGAGTTTTTGAAAGCTTGGCACTTTGCGTTTAAGCAAAATATCCAGTTCCAGTTCAAACAGGCAGGTTTTACCTGGAATTTCCAGCTTTCCAGCCACGCCCGGATGGATACAGCCAAGCCAGCCGGCGTGCCTGTCGTTGACCAGGATCGATGCGCTCTGGCCGGGATGCAATGCCGGGTGACTGTCAGCGCGAAACTCCGCCACCACCCCGGTCTGCGCCAGCAAGGCTTCGACATCGGCCTTCAGATCGAAGAAATCCACGGGCTGGCGAGGCAGCCCCCACTGTTCCGGATTACGATCGCCGACGATCACGCCGGCTATCATATTTATTTGTTTTAATTCATTGTCTTGGACAATAAACTTAAGACCTGACTCGAATAAGCGCGCGCGCCCCTGCTGACGCGCCAGATTGTAGCGCAGAGCGCCGACCAGTCCCGGCCACAGGCTGGTGCGCATCACCGACATTTCCGAAGAAATCGGATTCGCCAGCGCCACCGTCTGCGCCTGCGGGTCCAGCGACTGCAGCAGGTCGGCATCGACAAAGCTATAGGTAATGACTTCCTGGTAATCGCGATCCACCAGCAGAGACTGAATGCGCTCGAGCGGGATGGCACCTTCCGGCTCCGGCCGCATGGTCAATTCGCCATAGCTGCGCGACACCGGGAGATTGTTGTAACCGTACACACGCCCGATTTCCTCGATGAGGTCGGCTTCCATCGCGACATCGAAGCGGTAAGCCGGCGGCGCTGCCAGCCATCCCTCTGCAGTGGAGTGCGCGGTTACGCCGAGGCGCGCCAGAATGTCTTCGACCTGCTTGTCAGCGGGCAGAAAGCCCAGCAGTTTTTCGATACGCGCGCGCCGCAACGGGATCGATACCTTCTTCGGAAGGTGCTGCGGCGACAGGGCTTCGACAACCGGACCGGCCTCTCCGCCGACCAGCGCCAGCAACAATTCAGTGGCACGTTCCATGGCGCGGTGCTGAAGTTCAGGGTCGACGCCACGCTCGAAGCGGTAGGACGAATCGGTGTTCAAACCATAACGCCGCGCGCGACCGGCGATATGCTCGGGCGCAAAAAACGCCACTTCCAGAAACAGGCTGCGGGTCGCTTCGGACACACCGGAATCGGCACCGCCCATCACGCCGGCCAGCGCCAGCGACCTGTCCCGGTCGCAGATCAACAGGGTTTCCGCATCCAGTTCAAGGCTGCGTCCATCCAGCAGCACAAGCGTTTCGGCCTGACGCGCGTAACGCACGACGATGCCACCCGATAGCTGATCAAGATCGAAGGCATGCATGGGCTGGCCCAGTTCCAGCAACACATAGTTGGTGACATCGACGACCGGACCGAGGCTGCGGATTCCGCTGCGACGCAGCTTTTCCTGCATCCACAAAGGTGTTTGCGCAGCGGCATCGATATTGCGAATGACGCGCCCGAGATAGCGCGGGCAGGCGTCCGGCGCCTGAACATCGATATGCAAACGATCATCGATGGAAGGCGGCACAGCGCCAGTTGGCGCAGTGGCAAGGTCCTTGCCGGTCAGGGCACCGACTTCACGGGCCATGCCGAGGACGCCGAGGCAATCGCCGCGGTTGGGCGTCAGGTCGACATCGATACTGACATCATCGAGCTTCAGATAGTCGCGCAGATCGCGGCCGACCGGCGCATCGCCCGGCAAATCCATCAGCCCCTGGTGATCGTCACTCAGGCCCAGTTCCCGCGCCGAACACAACATGCCCTGCGATGGCACGCCGCGCAGTTTGGCTGCCTTGATTTTCATGTCGCCGGGCATGGTGCCGCCCACGGTCGCCAGCGGCGCTTTCATGCCCGCGCGCACATTGGGCGCGCCGCAGACGATCTGCAGCGCTTCGCCCGCGCCGGTGGAGACCTGGCATACGCGCAGTTTGTCGGCGTCCGGATGCGCTGCGACGGACAGCACTTCGGCGACAATCACGCCGCTGAACGGCGCCGCCACCGGCTCGACCGAATCCACCTCGAGTCCGGCCATGGTCAACTGGTCTGCGAGTTGTCGAGTGTCGAGATCGGGATTTACCCATTCACGCAACCAGGCTTCACTGAATTTCATGGTTTATGGCTCTCAACGGAACTGCTGCAGGAATCGCAAATCATTTTCGAAGAACAGGCGCAGGTCATCCACACCGTACTTCAGCATGGTGAGGCGCTCGATACCCATTCCGAAAGCGAATCCCGTGTATTTTTCGTTATCGACGTTAACGTGTTTGAACACGTTGGGGTGCACCATGCCGCAGCCCAGCACCTCCAGCCAGCCGCTGTGACTGCACACACGGCAGCCTTCCCCGGAACAGATGACGCACTCGATGTCCACTTCCGCCGACGGCTCGGTAAACGGGAAATAGGACGGACGGAAGCGCACCCGCAGCTCTTCGCGTTCGAAAAAATGCTTGAGGAACTCGTCCAGCACGCCTTTCAGGTCCGCGAAACTGACATGCTCGTCCACCAGCAGGCCTTCGACCTGGTGGAACATCGGCGTATGCGTCAGATCCGAATCACAACGGTACACACGGCCCGGCGCGATGACCCGGAACGGTGGCGCCTGGTTTTCCATGACACGAATCTGCACCGGCGAAGTGTGGGTGCGCAGGACGCGGTGTGCATCGATATAGAAGGTATCGTGCATGGCGCGCGCCGGGTGATGTTCCGGGATATTGAGCGCTTCGAAGTTGTGGTAATCGTCTTCGATCTCGGGGCCCTCGACCACCTCGAAACCCATGGCGGAGAACAGGCGTTCGATACGCTGCAAGGTCCGGGTGACCGGATGCAGGCCGCCGACGCCGATACCGCGTCCGGGCAGGGTCACATCGATCTTTTCGGAGGCAAGCTGTGACTCCAGCGCCGCTTCCTGCAGCACCTGTTTGCGCAGTTCGATCGCATCCTGGAGCTGTTTCTTGGCGACGTTGATAGCCTGACCGGCCTCGCGCCGTTCGTCGGGCGGCAGCTTGCCGAGCAGTTTCAGCTGTTCCGTGAGCACGCCCTTCTTGCCGAGGTAGGCGACGCGCACCTGGTCGAGCGCCTGCAGGTCGCCGGCCTGATCGACAGCTTCTCTGGCCTGTTGTTCAAGTGTGGCTAAGGCCTCCACCGTTTTTCTTCTCCCGAAAATAAAAAGGGGAAAGGTTTCAGGCCTTTCCCCCTGGTCTAATCGCAGTTAATCGGGGCGATTCACTGACCCCTGAGATTTAACCCGCCAGGCTGGCCTTGGCCTTTTCCGCCAGCGCGCTGAACGCGGCCTTGTCGAACACCGCCAGATCGGCCAGCACCTTGCGATCGATCTCGATCTCCGCCTTGCTCAGACCATTGATCAAACGGCTGTACGACAGACCGTTCTCCCGTGCACCGGCGTTGATACGCGCGATCCACAGCGCACGGAACTGGCGCTTGCGCTGGCGACGGTCGCGGTACGCGTACTGACCGGCCTTGATCACCGCCTGCTTGGCGACACGATAAACACTGCCCCGGGCGCCGTAATAGCCTTTCGCCTTATCGAGGACCTTCTTGTGACGGGCGCGTGCCTGCACCCCGCGTTTTACTCTTGGCATGACCTATACCTCACTCAATCAGACAAAGGGCAGCATGCGGCGTACGGAAGGTACGTCCACGTCGTTGACCTGCGTAATGGCGCAGAGCTGACGTTTGCGTTTGCTGCTCTTCTTGGTGAGGATGTGGCGGTGGTGTGACTGACCGCGTTTAAAGCCACTGGCTGTGGCACGGAACCGCTTGGCGGCGCCGCGATTGGTTTTCATCTTTGGCATAACGTTCTCTCCCGCTTGGTTAAGGGACAGGCAGATTCAGAATCCGTCCCTGCTTTGATGTCGCCCCCAGGCGCGGTGATTGCCCGGGACGACCTTTAACGACTACTTCTTTTTCGGCGCCAGCACCATGACCATCTGCCGGCCTTCCATCTTGGGGAACTGTTCTACCATCCCCAGTTCGGCGAGATCCGTCTCGACGCGTTTCAGCAAATCACGGCCCAGTTCCTGGTGAGCCATTTCGCGCCCGCGAAAGCGCAGTGTTACTTTCACCTTGTCGCCCTCGGTCAGAAACTTGGTCAGGTTGCGCAACTTGACGTTGTAATCCCCGATGTCCGTTCCAGGCCGGAACTTGATCTCCTTGACCTGGATCTGTTTCTGCTTCTTGCGTGCAGCCTGCTGTTTTTTCTGTTCCTCGAAGCGGAACTTGCCGTAGTCCATCACCTTGCAAACGGGGGGTTCCGCTTGCGGCGATATCTCGACCAGATCCAGGTTAGCCTCGTCGGCGGTAGCCTGGGCCTCATCGAGCGAGACCACCCCTAGTTGTTCACCCTCGACACCGACCAATCGTACCTGTTCCGCGGTGATATCGCGATTGACCCGATGTTTCGATTTCTTTGCTGCAGCGATGTTTATGCCTCCAAAGCAGTTCGGCCGCGGCTCGCGATTTCTGCGGTCAGCCCTTCCGTCAGGGCTTGCAAGGACAAACTTCCCAGGTCCTTACCGCTACGCGTGCGCACGGCCACGGTGTCCGAATCAGCCTCCCGCTCCCCTACAACGAGCAGGTACGGGACGCGCTGAATTGTGTGCTCGCGGATTTTAAAGCCGATCTTCTCATTTCTCAAGTCCGATTTGACCCTCACTCCCTGATTTCTCAAGGTTTCTTCCACTTTTTTTGCATATTCCGCATATCGGTCGGTGATATTGAGCACAACCACCTGCACCGGCGCCAGCCACAGCGGCAGCGCGCCGGCGTAATGTTCGATCAAAATTCCGATAAAACGCTCCAGCGATCCGAGGATGGCGCGGTGCAGCATCACCGGCACATGCTTGGCGCCGTCCTCGGCGATGTAATGCGCACCGAGGCGCTCGGGCATGGAAAAATCGAGCTGAATGGTGCCCAGCTGCCAGACCCGGTCCAGGCAGTCCTTGAGCGAAAACTCGATCTTGGGGCCGTAAAAAGCCCCCTCCCCCGGCTGCAGCTTCCAGTCCAGCTGCTTGTGATTGAGGGCATCTTCCAACGCTTTCTCGGCCTTGTCCCAAAGATGGTCGGCGCCGACGCGCTGTTCCGGGCGCGTGGACAGCTTGATGATGACATCTTCGAAACCGAAGTCGCGGTAGACCTCGAACAGCAGGTCGATGAAGGCCGACACCTCGCCCAGGATCTGTGCTTCGGTGCAGAAGATGTGCGCGTCGTCCTGCACGAAACCGCGCACCCGCATCAACCCGTGCAGGGTGCCCGACGGTTCGTTGCGGTGACAGGAACCGAACTCCGCCAGCCTCAACGGCAGGTCGCGATAGCTTTTCAGACCCTGGTTGTAGATCTGGATGTGCGCCGGACAGTTCATCGGCTTGATCGCGTAGGTGCGATTCTCCGAATCGGTGGTGAACATGTCGTCGTGGAATTTTTCCCAGTGGCCGGATTTTTCCCACAGCGAGCGATCGATGACCTGCGGCGTGTGCACTTCCTGGTAACCGTGATCGCGCAACTTGCTGCGAATATAGTCCTGGATCTGCAGGTATACCTGCCAGCCGTTGTCATGCCAGAACACCATGCCCGGCGCTTCTTCCTGGGTATGGAACAGATCCATGGCCTTGCCGATCTTGCGGTGATCGCGCTTTTCGGCCTCTTCCAGGCGATGCAGGTAGGCTTGCAGCGCTTTCTTGTCGGTCCAGGCGGTACCGTAGATGCGTTGCAGCATTTCGTTGTTCGAATCACCGCGCCAGTAGGCGCCGGCGACTTTCATCAGCTTGAATGCCTTGAGCTTGCCGGTGCTGGGCACGTGCGGACCGCGGCACAGGTCGATGAAGTCGCCCTGCTGGTACAGGGAGATCTGTTCGCCCTGCGGAATGTCGCTGATGATTTCCGCCTTGTACGCTTCGCCCATGTCGCGGAAAAAACCGACCGCCTCATCGCGCGGCATCACCTTGCGGCTGACGGCGAGATCCTGTTTGGCCAGTTCCGCCATTTTGCTTTCGATTTTCTGCAGGTCTTCGGGCGTGAAGGCGCGCTTGCAGGCGAAGTCATAATAAAAGCCGTTTTCGATCACCGGGCCGATGGTGACCTGCGCGTCCGGAAACAGGGATTTCACCGCCTGCGCCAGCAGGTGCGCGGTGGAGTGGCGAATCACCTCCAGGCCTTCTTCATCGCGCTCGGTGATGATGCTCAGGTCCGCGTCCTGCTCGATGACGAAAGACGTATCCACCATCTTGCCGTCGATCTTGCCGGCCAGCGCAGCCTTGGCCAAACCGGGGCCGATATCGGCGGCTACGTCGTGAACGGAAACGGGGTGATCGAAACTGCGTTTACTGCCGTCGGGAAGGGTAACTACAGGCATTGCCGTCTTGCTCCAGTGGTGACCGCTACGAATGGCCACTTGATAGTAAAAAAAGGAAAGGGGACAGATCCATTTTCCTGCGTTGCAGGGAAAAACAGATCTGTCCCCTTTTTCCCTTTTCCGTAATTCTGGTAGGCGCGATTGGACTCGAACCAACGACCCCCACCATGTCAAGGTGGTGCTCTAACCAACTGAGCTACGCGCCTGAAGTTCTAAGCTAGCGAATTCTACAGGGTCGCCAATTCCTGTCAACTACAGGCCAACCTATTAAGATCAGGAGAGTTTCCTCTCAATCAACTGGCTCGTCCGGGTCGGGAAATATCTACAGACAACCCTGTCCTGCTACGTCTATTCTCAACTCATCAGGGGCTTGTGCCCAAACTGTGCCCACCTCGTGACCATTTTGTGTCCATGGTCAAAACCCAGCGAGCACCCCGGTCGAATACCACTCAACCAGCGCGAAACGATCATGGGCACAGACAACACCGTTCTATTTTATGCGCGCTTTTTCGTCCCTTTGATACCCAGATACTGATCCAGAGCCATACGGACCACGTCCGAGCGAGAGGGAATACCCCCACCCCCCTTCTCCGCCAGCGCCATCCGTTTCTGATCGATCGCCTGTAACGTTTCGTCATCAACCCTCACCGCCAACTGCTTCTGTCCCGGACTGGCAGCATTCATCGGTCTCTCCTCCCTCAATCCACAAGTTACCCTGCATGATCTCATTTGTCAGACAACTTGACAAGCAGACATATTTGTCATACAATATGTTTGTCTGACAGTTATACACGAATTCTTAAAAGGAGAATCCAATGGACGTTACTTTTATTACAGGGGCACAACTCGCCAAGCGACTCCATTACTCAGAGCGCCATATCCGTGAATACCTGAAGGATCGCCATTTCATCGAAGGCACCCATTATGTCCGGCTACCAGGTTCTCGCCGGATTCTCTACGTATGGGAAAACATTGCCAATGACATTCTTGGTCACACTGGAAATGCGAACGCAATCCCGATGGCAAACGGCGGGGTGTGCCATGGGTAGTATCCGGGTAAGAAAAGAGACCAACACCTTATATTTTGATTTCAGGTATCAAGGTGTACGTTGCAGAGAACAGACAGCCCTAACGGAAAGTCTCATCAACCGCAGGCGCCTTAAACAGGTACTCAGAAACATGGAACGGGAAATCCGCGCCGGTACGTTTTCATATCGACATTATTTCCCGCATAGCAAACGCGTCGAATTGTTCGAGCCGTTGACCTCGACCACCCCTCCACCGACAGCAGATGAACTTACAGGCGCTGCCAGGGAAGCATTACAAAATAGCGACACATCGGCGACAAGCAGCATCTCAGTAGCAGGAACACCACTGTTTACCGCTTTTAGTGACCAGTGGTATTCGGAGCGTGAAATTGACTGGAAACACTCCAATCAAATAAAGGTCAGCGACATCCTTCGCAAACACCTCGTCCCACAATTCAAAGGAAGAAGGGTCGGCGACATCACGAAAACCGACATCCTGAACCTCCGCACCCATCTCGCCAAAGATTACCGCGGAGGCAAAGGACTTTCTCCTGCCAGGATCAATCAGATCCTTAACATTTTGCGCCAGATTCTCGAAGAGGCCGCCGACCGTTTCGACTTTAGCACACCGTATCGTGGCATCAAGCCACTGCGTGTACCCCGGACCCGGGTAGACCCCTTCTCCCTCGAAGAAGTTAAACTGTTCCTCGACACCGTCCCGGCCAGTTACCGCACCTATTTCACCGTAGCTTTCTTCACCGGCATGCGCACCTCCGAGCTTATTGGACTCAAGTGGCAGTATGTGGATTTCGAGCGCAATGAAATCGAAGTCAGGGAAACCTTGGTACAGGGTCATCCCGACACACCTAAATGCGAAGGTTCCGAACGGATCATCGACATGTCCACGGTGGTCGCTCAGGCTCTACGGATTCAGCACAAGAAAACCGATGACCGCTCTGAGTATGTTTTCTGTGGCCGCGACGGGCAGCCATTGAATTACCGTAACGTCACGAGCCGCGTCTGGTACCCCTCCCTCGCAAAAGCCGATCTCCGTCGCCGGCGCCCATATCAGACCCGGCATACGGCCGCGACACTATGGTTGGCCTCTGGCGAGAGTCCGGAGTGGATTGCACGTCAGATGGGGCACACGACCACAAAAATGTTATTCACTGTCTATTCGCGCTATGTACCGAATCTGACTCGCCAGGATGGATCGGCAATGGAACATCTCCTGCGCACGCAATTCGGAGAAGCGAGATGAGAAAATCGGGTTATGTTCACATCCCCGCTACCCCCAAAGATACGGCGTCGACGTTCTCCAGGTTAAGGCATGTGGCAGTCTGCGTCCTTTTAGACACGTCGAAGTTTCGGAAGGATCCAGTATGATATTGAGCGAAGTACTCAAGCAGCTGTGCCGATCCGAATCCCTGAACGAGCCCATCGAAGGAACGTACCGGGTCATACGGGTAAAGTGGCATGATAACCCACGCCTCGGTGCCTGCCGCTGCCTGGAATTGCAGGACTGCTCTGGGACTGCACATGCACTATTGCCAGGCGAGGCACGTCGGCCGTGGCTGGCTGCCGGCGCCCCGTACTCTTTAAACCTGCGAGCCCGCACTGACCAAGAGCGACCGGTAATCGAAGTGGTTTCGATCTCAGACACGCCTGTAAGCGACTTTAACCCTCTCGTTTTGTTACCCTCCGAATGGACGCCAATTCCAGACGTCATCCCGAGGCTCTTATGCCTGTATCAGCAATTGAACTCACCAGCGCTTGTGCGTTTCTGGGAAATGGTTTTCCGCAATGAATCTTGGGTAAGGGGATTTTTTAGCATTCCCGCGAGCAAGGCGTGTCACCACAGTGAGCTTGGTGGACTGTTAGCGCATAGCGTAGAGGTAGCTGAATCCGTGGCCGCAACAGTGCGCATGCATCCATTACTCAGCGATATAGAACGCGATGCGGCAACCACCGTAGCGCTGCTGCATGATGCGACAAAGGTGGTATGGTCGAGTCACAACCCGAATCGCTGGAAGGTGCCATTCCGGCCTCGTGAACACGAGCGACTGCTGCCTTATTTCCTGGCCGAACCACTACTCGACCTGATGCAGCATGATCAGGATGCTCATGGCGTTCTGGTGCGGCTAATCGATGACTACACGCGTCCCCACGAATTCTCGAATAGTCCATTAAACAGCATTATTCGCGATGCTGACCGCCTCAGTTCACATCTTGACGCTCGTGATAGGGAGCGGATGAGCAAGAGGAACAAGCGCAATTGGATTAAAGCAGGTGGCCGTATGCATTGGTGTCCGCTGACACCGCACGATTGAGACACTCACCCGTACGGCCAGCACAATTGAGACGGCAATTGCGACGATACTTATGCTCGACAACTAACGAGTGCGCTTCTCCTCTAACGAAGCGGGCATCTGCCACTGCAACTGTCGCATCAAGCAAGCCGACCCGACGGCGGGCTAATCTTAGGCTTGACTAGAACGAATATTCGTTCTAGTCTCTTGTTATGTCTGTCAGCGCCCTGCCCACCAGCCCCGACACCCCGGCACGAGACCAGGTCCTCGCCACGGCCCTGCGCCTGTTCACGCAGAAGGGCTATTTCAATACCTCGGTCCAGGATGTGGTGCGGGATTCCGGCGTGAGTACGGGTTCCATCTACCACCATTTCAAGGACAAAGAGGGTATCGCCAAGGCCCTGTATGACGATCTCGTCGCGCACATGGGAACGGCCATTGCCGACATCCGGAAGCAGCATAAGACACCCCACGACCGCTGCCGCGCGGTCATTGAACAGCTGTTCCAGATGACCGAGGCGGAGCCCGAAATCATGGCTTTTATGCTCTATGCCAAGCATCGCGAATTCATGCCCGAAGCGGCACCGATCTGTTCCTCCAAACCCTTCGAACAGATGCGCAACATGGTCAAGGAAGGTATGGATTCGGGGGTGCTGGTCCAAATGGATCCCTTGGTCGCGGCCACCGCCGTTTTCGGGGGTGCCTTGCGCATGATCCATCTTCGCCTCGACGGCATTCTGGAAAAACCACTACCGGCCTATCTCGATGAGGTCTGGCAGTGTGCCTGGCGGTCGGTCGCAAAATAGCGCCCGGCTTTTTTTTGCTCCCACATTAGAACGAATATTCGTTCTAGGAGGATTTATTATGAAATCCATGGCCATCGTTGTCCGGGATGATTCCTATGACAAGATCCTTACCCCGCTCGCCTTTGCCTATCTGCAGGCCGCGGAAGGCGTTGAGGTCAACATGTTGTTCGTGAACTGGGCGGTCCGCGCGCTCACCGCGGCAGGTGCGGGTGCTATGAAAATTCAGGGCGACCACGCGGATCAGGATGCCTGGGTCCGGGAACAGGTCGCCAAGGCTGGTTTGCCCGTCGAGATCTACGACATCATCAAGGCGCTCAAGGCCACCGGCAAGGTCAACCTCTACGCCTGCAGCCTGGCCGCCGCGATCTTCGACGTGAATGAGGAAAACCTCATCCCGGAAGCTGAAGGGATCATTGGCGCGTCCTGGTTTTTGAACGAGAAAGCCGCCCCGGCGGACCACTATCAATATTTTTGAGGGCGGCAACATGAACGCGATAAAGATTACCCGCACACTCGACACCTCGGGCAAATGCTGCCCCATGCCGATGATAGAAACCAACATGGCCATCAAGGCCCTGGTCAGTGGTGACGTTCTGGAAATTATTGCCACGGATCCGGGGACCCGGAACGACATACCCTCCTGGTGCAGGCGCACGGGAAACACACTGCTCGACAGCCGGGAAGACGGCAAGGTATACCGCTACTATGTCAGCAAGAACTGAACCGCCGGAACCGTGCTGGGGTTGTGTGTATTACCCGCCCAACCTGCCCAGAGATGCTTACGCCGACGCGGATTGGGCCATGCTCCAATCCCGGCACTGTTCTTTCGAACATACCCCCGGCAGCGCCGAATGCCAGGCATCCCGCAAGACCAGTTGCTCACTGGTCGACCTGGAACGCCTGAGACAGAAATCATCCTGAGGAACAAGCCATGCGACGTTTACCCCTCTTGCTGATCGCTTTGTCCCTGTTTACATCACTGATACCGTTCCCCCCCGCAATGGGTGCAGCGGCCATCAACGATGCCCGCGCGCTGGCCGACCTGAAAACGGCGAAGGGTGTGTTCCTGGTTGACATCGGTGACCCGAAAAAACTGACCTTCTACCTGGATGTGATCAAGGGCACCCACGCCGGACTGGTCCGGCAATACGTCAAGCCGGACTTCATCCTGGTTTTCATCGGGCCCAGTGTACCGTTCCTGACCACCGAACCGGACGATGACGTTGTGATGGAACACGAAGACACGTTAAACCGGATCGCCGCCGCCGTCGCGGACCTGGATCGCCTGGGCGTACGCCAGGAGATCTGCGCGGTAGCCACAAAGGTGTTCAACGTTGACAACGAAAAGGTATTGCCGGAACTGGATGTTATAGGCGACGGGTTTATTTCGTTGATCGGCTACCAGGCACAAGGCTACGCGCTGGTTCCGGTCTTCTGATTTGTAGTAGGACACTTACCTGTGCCCTCACAGTTCAGTGTAACATCGAATAACAGCTGCCACCGCCTGCACCACCGATGCTCCATGTTAGCTGAACGCAGGCCCAAATCTCCCAGACCAGAAAAATCGCCAGCGCGACACGCTCCGCCAGGCCCGGCACCACATCCAACTGAATGGCGATGACAAACGCCGTCAGCGCAACCGCCGCACATGCCGACAGCGTCAGCGAGACGCGCCGCTGGCGGCGCCAGCGACGCTGATGGCCAAAGGCCGCCGAAAACACGAACAGCGCGGCGAGTTCGAGCGCAAAGGTGGCGCTGGCCGCCGAGCGGTGTATCCGCCCGCTCACACTGGGACCCTGTCCGGGGGCATCGATGGGAAACACCGCCGCCAGCAGAATACCCCCCGCGGCCAGGCCGAAGAGCAGCACCGCCCAGCTCCGCAGCCGCCCCGGCCGCAGCGCCCCGCGCAGCCCCAGGGTCAACGCCAGGTTGCCCCAGCCATGCACGAAGGCCCCGACCATGAAGACCCAGCCGAGCGGTTGGTTGGCCAGGTTGCTGACATAACCGTGCGTCCAGTCGATACCGCTGCCCGTCAGGTGCAGAACAATGAGCGATGACACGAATGCAACCAGGCCAAACAGGCCAAGCAGCCCAAACCGTCTCACCGGCCGTGGAAATGCGTACTCTCTGATCATCTCCCCTGCCTATCCCGCCGGGACGGCAAACAGCAGCACAAATCCCAGCGCCAGCGCCACCAGGAAGAAACGCACCCGTTCGCGGTGGTTGCGGCACACGGATAAGGCCACCAGGCATTGCAGCAGGTAGTACAGGGCGAAGGCCCGCGACGCCAGCGCGATCACCGTGAAGGTCGAACCGGTCCAGGAGAGCACCATGGCCGCGCCACCGACCAGCAGATAACCCCAACGTTGGTTGACGCGTAGGCGCGAGACCTCTTCCAGGTTCGCCGCGGCCGCCAGGGTATCCGCCACCGCGGCGGAAAACTGCGACAGGCCGGCGGCGAGGACCAGCAGCATCGTCAACAGCATCGAGACAGCCGCAGCCAGCCGTAAGAGGCTGTTGTCGTCGTATTGCCCGTTCAGCACCGGCACGATGGGCAACGCCAGTGCGACGAAGCCAACATAGACCGCCAGGGAGAGGTACTGCGACCAGCGCGAGGCCCGGATCCGCGTCCAGGTATCAAAGCGGCGGCCGAGATAACGCGGGGTTTCGAAGCCCTGTACCACGATCAGGGTCCCGGCCACGATGGTCACCATTTCCCAGCCGGAGCGTTGCGGCAGGGCCGGAAGCGCGACGCGTCCGGTGTCCAGAAAGTCACTGATGTCACGGAAGGCGAAGCCGACTAACAACAAGGCGAGTACCAGGATGGTCACATAAAGAGCCCACTGCTCCATCCGCTCCAACAGCCTCAAGCCGCCCAGGATGCCGATCGCGGTGATCAGCCCGATCACCAGCGTGGTGAGCAGACTCTTGTTGAACCCCGAATCCAGTTCGAAGGCACCGAGCACGAAGGCGCTCAGGATATGGATGTACAGGCACACCGACACTACATAGGCCGCCACCAGCGCCACATCCGACAGTCGTTCCAACACAAGCGTCGTGCGCTTGTTGCCTGCCGCCAGCACCGGTTCGGCACAGAGGATATTGTGGCGCACGATAGCGCCGGTATGGAACGCGACAAACGCCACCGCCAGCATCGCCCACACCGCGTACGGCCCCACGCCGCTGGCCAGCACCGGCACGATGACCAGGAAACCGCTGCCGAAAATGGAGGCCAACGGAGTACTCATCGCCGGTACGATGCGCGACGTCGAAACAGATGGGCGCTCGACCGAGCATCCTTGCGTGAATCTGCCCTGCCCCTGCCTCATGATCCCGGGACCCGGGCCAGATAATCCATTGTACTGAGCCCGTCGACTTCAGTCATGATGATGCCCGCCATGCCCAGGAGGACCCGGTTGCACCTCGCGGCTCGCCACCTCGGTATCCTCCAGGTAATGGACAAAGGCCCGTCGCAATCGCTCGCCCCAGCCCCCGCCCAGGCGAGCGCCGGCCTGCTGCAGGGTCGCCTCGATCTGCTCGGCCGTCGCCTGCAGCAGGTCGTAGGTGATGGTCAACTCGTCCGCGGCGATGTCCACCGCGTACACCCCCATCATGGCGAGGAGCTGTTCGCTGATCTGCTGCGCCGCCGATGCCGACAAGGGTTGATCCAGGCGCAGGCGGCGGCGCTTGACCACTTCCTGCCCGGCCTGCTTCGGCGCCGGCTCGCCCGGCACACCGATATACAGGTGCGGGTTGGCCAGGAAGCGGTCCTTGCACTGCTGCGAGCAGAAGGCAAAGTCTAGGCCCTGATAGTTGATCGCGTACTGGTCCGGCGCCACCAGCATCTTGCACACCGGGTCTTTCACTTTTTCACTGCCAGGTCCCATTATCGTACCCTCCTTCAATTATTTGCCATGTGGTGCGGCTTAGTCGCGAACGCCGGCCTCGCGAAAACAGATCTTGCGTGACAGCGGGCCGGCCCAAACGACCAGCAGTGGCGTCAGCGCAATGCTCAGGATGATCGTGCCCAGCACCACCTGCTCGACGGATGGGCCGAGCACGCCCTCCTTAGCCGCCAGCATCACCAGCACCAGTCCGAACTCGCCGCCCTGGGACAGCAGCAACGCCGTATGCATGGCCACCCCGCGAGGCACGCTGAACAACCGTCCCAGGACGGTGGTGGTCAACGTCTTCACCAGCAGCAACATGGCCAGCGCCAGCAGCACCCACGGCAGCAGCGCCCCCACTGCCGCCAGGTCCAGCATCATGCCGATTACCACGAAGAAGAAGCCCAGGAGCACATCACGAAATGGCCGGATCTCATCTATCAACCGGTGCCGGTACTCGGTTTCACTGAGCATCACGCCGGCAAGAAAAGCACCCAGGGCCAACGACAGCCCGGCGAACTCGGTAACCCATGCCGCCGCGAGTGCAAACAGCAACGCCGTGAGCGTGAACAGCTCCTCAGAGCCCCGTTCGGCAATACGTCGAAACAGTGGCCGCAACAACCACCGGCCCGCCACCATCATCAGCGCGATGACGATGGCACCGATCAACAGCGCCTGTCCGATTGCGGCCCAAACACCGTTCCCCGAATCGCCGGCCAATACCGGGATCAGGATCAGGAAAGGAACCACGGCCAGGTCCTGAAAGATCAACACCGCTACCGACAGTCGGCCGTGCTGCTGTCCGAGTTCGTCCCTGCGACTGAGTTCGCGCGACACCACCGCCGTCGAAGACAGTGCCAGCGATCCACCCACCACGAAGGCTGCACCTGGCTCGAGCCCTATCGCCCAGGCCAACAGTGCCCCGAGCACCGCGGT
Organism: Thiogranum sp.; assembly: GCA_024102665.1. GTDB lineage: Bacteria > Pseudomonadota > Gammaproteobacteria > DSM-19610 > DSM-19610 > Thiogranum. The sequence continues at coordinate 21,009 of JAGFJP010000066.1, forward strand.
GACCATAACCTGGGCGCCACCGAGCCCGAATACATGTTTGCGCAAGGTCCAGAGCCGGCCCAGGGAAAACTCCAGGCCGATGGTAAACAGCAGCAGCACCACCCCGAACTCGGCGAGGAAATGGAGATCCTCGGTATGAGGTATCCAGGAAAGGCCTGCGGGACCGAGGGCCACCCCCACTACCAGATAGGCCAGTAAAATCGGCAGCCCCATGCGCTCGAACAGGGCCAGCAACACCACAGAGGCGGCTAGAAGACCGATAATACCGGTGAGTACCGTGTGCTCCATCATGTAACCCTTTTTTGCATTTTTAATTCCACTAATAACTGATACATCGATAACCTTCTTTCAGCAGTGAAACTGTCGTGCCGGCGCACCACCAAACTGGCCAGCTCGGTTGCGCTGCGATTTACAACGCGCCTCCTTATCGACCCAGGCAAACTCGCCCGCATTTCCGCGCCGCCGGAAGCCGTGGAAACTGCCGCCGGATAAGCCGCCAAAAAAAAGAAAGACGCGGGAGTGAGCGCTTTATGACAGCTGATGCGGAAATATTGATCAGGCGATGGTGTGCCGAGAGAAGTGCTAACGTCCATGGGTATGCTCATCGGAGGAGGAGCTCGATGAGCGCCTGCGGGACAGAAAAACCCATTCGAGCATAAAAACGACCCCGATACCGATCACTGCGTAAGCGACGACGGCAGGATCGCTCCGCAATTTCGCCCCGGTGAATGCGGCGAGCACGACGGCGTCCGCGGCGAGAGCGGCGAGGAGCACCGAGGCCCGCGCACCAATTTCCTCGCGCAGACCGCGGAAGACGCCCCAATGCACCAGCATGTCCATCACCAGATAGAAGAAGGCGCCGAGCGATGCTATACGTGAAAGATCGAACAGGATGGCCAGCGTGCCAGCAATGACTACCGTATAGAGCAGCATGTGGCTGCGGATGCCGCCTTTCATACCGAAATGGCTGTGCGGGATCATCTTCATCTCGGTCAGCATCGTGAGCATTCGAGAAACGGCGAAGACGCTCGCGATAACACCCGAGGTCGTTGCCGAAATCGCGATCGCAATGGTGAAATAGAAGCCAATGTCGCCAAGGGCAGGGCGCGCTGCTGCCGCCAGCGATGTGTCGCGTGCCGCGACGATTTCGGAGATAGTGAGGCTGGAGCCGACGGCGATCGCGACGAGCAAGTAGATCACGATGCAAATAGCGATAGAATAGAAGATAGTCCTCCCGACATTGCGATGCGGGTCGACAATTTCGCCGCCGCTATTGGTGATGGTCGTGAAGCCCTTGAAGGCAAGAATGGAGAACGCCACCGAGGCAAGCAGCGCGTCGGCCGTCGACAAAGAGACCGGTTCTGCGAACGCTCCCGAGGACAACCCGCTTGCCCAAATCGCGGCGATGGCGAAAATCGCGATGCCGCCGATCTTGATTGCGGACATGAAAAGCGAAACGCCGCTGACCGATCGGTTGCCGGCCGCGTTCACGAAAAAGGCAAAGACGATGAGCGCGAGTGCGAGCGCTGAAATCAGCAGACCGTTTTTCTCAAGGTCAAAGGGCCGCAGGACATAGCTCGCGAATGTACGCGCGACCAGGCTTTCGTTGATCACCATCGAGAGCGCCATAAGCAGCGAAGCCGAAGCCGCTACGACACCGGGACCGTAAGCCTTCTGCAGGATCATGGCGATCCCGCCTGAGGACGGCCAAGCGTTGGACATTTTGATATAGCTGTAGGCGGCGAGTGCCGTCACCAGAGCGCCGACGACGAAGGAAAGCGGAAAGAGCGGTCCCGCGAGCTCCGCAATCTGTCCGGTGAGCGCAAAGATGCCCGCGCCAATCATGACGCCGGTGCCCATCGCAATCCCGCCGAGAAGGGAGATGCTGCCTTTCCTGATGTCGGCTTCGTGTGCTGAATGCTCATCCATGCGGACTCACTCCTGGCGGAAAATATACTGGTTTCAGGGAAATGCGTGAATGATCGGAGCCGGACAGGGCGCTCTGAGCCTGGATGTTCCCCGGGACCGTAACGGCGAGTTTGGGCCGCGCATTATTCCCAAGGGGCGGACGCGTCTGCCGATGTTCAACGATGGTGAGTACTGGATGCTCCATTGCAAATACCCTGTATCTTGAAAGCTGCTATGAGCGATTAGTCGCCTGTACTTAGTTGATTGTTAGGGGTACGGGCCATACCGACCACCGCCCCGGCCAACAACAACACTGCCGTCAACCAGAACGGCGCCTCGATGGCGAGACCGTACATCCAACCGGCTGCGACGGAGCCGAGCCCCTGTCCCAGGGCAGCGGCCGCGGTCTGCTTGCCAAGCGCTTCCCCTTGAGCAAAACCGGCGTTCAATGAAACCCGGTACGCCAGCATCGGAATCAGGATCCCGGACCCGGCGGCGAACAACCCGACCAGCAGTATCAGCCAGTTCCAGTTGGCCGCCGATGGCAGCAAGCCCACACCCACGGCCATGGCCAGAAAGGCCGGCGCGATGATGAAGCGGAATCCGACACGCCGGACAAGCGGCGAGAACACCAGCACCTGCACCGCCACCATCACCAGGCTGCACTCCATGAACATCCAGCCGATTTGCAACGGATCGAGCCCCAGCACCTGCTGGCCCTGCAGGGCGATCGCGACTTCGAAGGCGCCCAGACCGAACATGCCCAGCAGCGCCAGCAACAGCAGCACATTCACCGAATGGGCATTGCGCGAGTTGTGCTGTGCCGTTGCCGCGTGTGGTGTGGGCGAGATACCGGGGAGCCCGCGCCAGACCGCCAGCCATATCACGGCACCGCCGGCGGCCGCGGTAAAGAACGGCGCCGAGAACGAACCACCCGCCCCCACCTCCACCAATCCCCCGACCTGCAGATCCGTGAGCCAACCGCCGAGCAAGGGCCCCGCCATAAAGCCCAACGTGGTAGCCGCGGTCATCCAGGCAAACCGGCGCGCCCGCGCCTCCGGTGTGCTGGTATCGCTCACATACGCCAGGGCCACCGGCAACACGGCGGACACCAGGGCGCCGCCGAGACCGCGCGCCAGATAGGCCAGCCACAGGTTGGTCGCCAAGCCGAAGGACGCGAGCGCGACCACGCAGCCGCCCAGTCCCAGCAGGATCACCGGCCGGCGCCCGATGCGATCCGAAACCCGCCCCCACAACGGCGCGCCTATGAACAGCGCGAACATGTAGATGCCGGCGATCATCCCGGTGTGCCAGGCGACCGAAAAGCGGGCCGCATCGCCCAACAGGCGTTCCAGCAGAAACGGCAGCAACGGCAGCACAATGCCGTACCCCACATACACGGCGAACACCGCCGCCATGAGCAGAAAGAACGGCAGCGTCGCCAGCCCGTCGCGTTGCTGTCCTGCCATCATGCCTGTGCCTCCGAAGCGCGCGCGACCGAACCGCCCCCGGCGGGTGCCGGACAGGCGCAGCTGGCCGGCGGGCATTGACAGGCATGGAGCGAGGCGTGCGCACGGTCCAGATGCCGCGCGTGCCCGTTGAAGCCATGCTCCCAAAGATCCAGCACCCAGACGCGGGCGGCGTTGTTGACTGGGAACCAGGCGAGCGCATACGCCCATACCCCGAGGGCATAGCTCCAACCGATAGGCTCCAACAACCAGCCGTAGACCGCCGCCAGCGTCCCGGCGACCTGGGTCGCCTCGGTGGTCCAGAACAGGCGCGCGGCGGGCCACGGGCGCTGCCAGAACCAGCGCTCGCTGCGGGTGATGTAGATGGTCAGGTGCCCCGCCACCAGCAGTTTGAGAAAGATCACCGTCTGGATCTGCGCGGGAGGCAGTTGCAGGACATCGCGCGCGATCCAGAACAGCACGAACGAGGCGATGACGCCCATCGTACCCGCGGTCACGGCGACCGCGAGCACCCTCGGCATCTCCCAGCGCCCGGCTGCCGCCGACGGAATCGCGGCGATCTCGATCATCCAGGGAATGGGGCCCCAGAAAAAGGCGAGAAACTTTCGCCAGGGACTGACGCGTTTCTCCGCGATGGTGTTTTCGCCGTATTCGGCCAGCCGCGTCCGCGCTTGGGCCGTCGTGAGACCCGTTGCCTTGGTTTGCGTGGTCATGTCTTGCTCCTCCTCCTCGCTTGGATGCCGAGGCGCGTATCACCGGATTCGCGCCACCGGCGTTTGCGGAGCGGCGAGAATGCCGACACGCAAGCCGAGGCTGCGGCTCACTCTGGATGCATCGGCATGCCAGTTTGGCCAGAACGCTATGGTCGTCGCAGAATCAACACAACGAATCCAGGTGCTTGTCGAGGTCCTCGAACAGCCAATGAGAAATCACGAACGCGTCATCGCCCCTTGGTTCTTCGGTTGCCACTCATCAGGTCTTCACGCTTCTGCAGGTACTCCTCGCGCGTGATCTCGCCGCGCGCGTAGGCCTCGTCGAGCAGCTCGAGCGCCGTCCTCACACGCTCCTGCGCAGGAGGACTGGAGGACATGTGGCCACTGCCATTCATGCTGCCCCACCAGGCGAAGCCGAGTACCATCACCAGCATCAGGACCAGCATCGCTGCCCCGGCGTCTCCGCGTTGATAACGTCTTGTCATTGCTCACCTCATGTCTCATCCAGGCTCATGGTTCCTCCTTCCTTTCGACCAGGGCCAGCGCTCGTTGGCACACATTCTCCACGCTTAACCCATATTCGCGCAGCATGATCGGCCCCGGCGCCGAAGCGCCGAAGCGATCCACGCCGAGCACGTCTCCCCGGTCACCCACGTAGCAATGCCACCCCTGGGTCGCCCCGGCCTCGACCGCGAGCCGCGCCGGGATGGAGGGCGGCAACACCGCGTCGCGATACGCCTGGGATTGGGTCTCGAACAGTTCCCAGCTCGCCATGGAGACGAGGCGCACTGCGACGCCCTCCCCCTGCAGGCGTTCCGCCGCGGCCACAATCAATCCGACCTCGGCGCCGCTGGCGATCAGGATCAGCTCGGGCTCGCCGTCCGGCGCATCGGACAACACGTACGCCCCGCGGCGCAGTCCGTCCGCCGGCGCGTAGCGGCGGCGATCGAGCGTGGGCAGGTTCTGCCGGCTCAACACCAGCACCACCGGACGATCGCGCGTCTCCAGCGCGACCCGCCAGGCGACCGCGGTTTCATTGGCGTCGCCGGGGCGAATCACGGTCAGGTTCGGAATTGCGCGCAGCGCCGCCAGCTGCTCCACCGGCTGATGGGTGGGACCGTCTTCGCCGAGCGCGATGCTGTCGTGGGTGAAGGCGTGCACGACGTGCAACCCCATCAGCGCGGCCAGCCGGATGGGCGGACGCATGTAGTCGGAGAAGATCAGGAAGGTCGCGCCATACGGAGTGAAGGCACCGTGCGCCGCCAGGCCGTTGACGATCGCGCCCATCGCATGCTCGCGCACGCCGAAGTGCAGGTTGCGTCCGGCATGGCTCCAGCCGCTACGGTCGGCGCCTTGCGTATCGTCATCCCTGGCGGCGGGCGAATTGAAATCGCCGAACCCCTCGAGCGCGGTGTGAGTGGACGGATCGAGGTCCGCCGAGCCGCCGGTCAGCATAGGCAACCGCGGCGCGATCGCATTCATCACCTTGCCCGAAGCGACGCGCGTGGCGATACCCTTGGCGTCGGCTGGGAACACCGGAATGTCCGCGTCCCAGCCCGCGGGCAAGTCGCCGCGCAGGCTGCGCTCCAGTTCGGCGGCCGGTTCGGGGAAGGACTGCCGGTAGGCCGCCATGCGCGCGTTCCACGCCGCCTCGTCGCGCGCCCCGCGCGCGAGCGCCGTGCGAAAATGCGCCAGCGCCGGTTCGGGGATCAGGAACAGGGGCTCACTCGGCCAACCGAGGTTCTGCTTGGTCAGACGCACCTCATCGACACCCAGCGGCGAACCATGCGCCTCGAAGCTGTCCTGCTTGTTGGGGGAGCCGTAGCCGATGTGGGTGCGCACCAGGATCAACGAGGGGCGCGCCGTCTCCGCGCGCGCGGCCCGCAGCGCGGCGTCGATCGCGGCGAGGTCGTTGCCGTCCGCGACCGACAGCGTGTGCCAGCCATAGGCTTCGAAGCGGCGCGCGCGATCCTCCGAGAACGTGATGTCGGTGCCGGCGGCCAGCGTCACGCGGTTGTCGTCGTACAGACAGGTCAGCTTGCCGAGCCTGAAATGTCCGGCCAGCGAGGCCGCCTCCGCCGCGACCCCCTCCATCAGGTCGCCGTCGCTGACGAGCGCATAGGTGGCGTGGTCGATCACCTCGAACCCGGGGCGGTTGTAGCGCGCCGCCAGCTGCGCTTCGGCGATCGCCATGCCGACCGCATTGGCGAGGCCCTGCCCGAGCGGCCCGGTGGTGATCTCAACGCCCGGTGTATGCCCGCGCTCGGGGTGCCCCGGCGCCCGGCTGCCCCATTGGCGAAATTGCTTGATGTCGTCCAGCGAGAGCGCGTAGCCCGTCAGGTGCAGCAGGCTGTAGAGCAGCATCGAGCCGTGTCCGGCCGAGAGCACGAAGCGGTCGCGATTGAACCAGCCGGGATTGCGCGGATTGTGCTTGAGCAGGCGTGTCCACAGCACGTAGGCCATCGCGGCCGCACCGAGCGGCATGCCCGGGTGCCCGCTGTTCGCCTGTTGCACGGCGTCCACCGACAGAAACCGCACGGTGTTGATGCAAAGCTGATCGAGTGGGTCTGACATGGTCACTCCTTTCCATATGTGTATATGTGCAACGCGCGTCAACGATCCATCAGCGCGGTCGATAACGCACCGCGCGCCGCGCGTGGTGAGGCCGTTGTGCTCTACTCCGCACAACAGGAGAGCTTGGCCGGGTCTTTGAAACGAGAGATAGCAATGATCTTCAGAGCCTCGGCCATCGTCGGATAGACGTGCAGCAGGTCAACGAAATCGCGTAGCCTGGCTTGGAAGCGCAACGCCATCGCCGCTTCGTGGATAACTTCAGCCGCGCTGTTGCCGACCATCGTGACCCCCAATACTTCCTCTGTCTGGGCGTCCGCCACCATCTTGATGATGCCGCGAGTGTCATGAATCGCTTGCGCGCGCGGCACCAGCGACATCGGAACCGTGTTGCACCAGCAACGGTGACCCGCCGCAACAGCCTCCTCCTCTCTCAGGCCGACGGAGGCAATTGGCGGGTCAACGAAGATCGCGCGCGGAATGACGCGGTGATCGACACGGCGCAGTGGTTCACCAGACAGGGCATTGTGTGCGGCTTTGCCGCCATTCTGGCTGCCCACCGGCGTTGCCAGCTGACTGCCGGTTTCCCGCCCGATGACGTCTCCGGCAGCAAAAATATGCGGGATGTTGGTCCTGAGGTATTCGTCGACATGGACGTAACCCTGATCGCCAACTGTAACCCCGGCCTTTTCGATAGCGATATTGTCCGCGTTCGCACGGCGACCGGTGGCGACGAGCAACTTGTCGGCTCGAAACTCCCGGGTCTTCGCGCCTATCTGGACAATCGCCACCACCCTGCTGCCTTCCTGACGAACGCACTGTACGGCAGCGAGGGTGACAACCCGAATGCCCTCCTCGGCAAAGATAGTGGCAATGGCCCGTCCTGCCGCGGGCTCGTAGCCGTGAGCCAGTAACTGCTTGTCGCGCTCCAGGATGGTGACCTCAGCACCGAAGCGCCGGAACATCTGACCCAATTCGAGGGCGATGTAGCCGCCGCCCACGATCATCAGGGAGCGGGGACACTCGGTTAGTTCTATCGGCTCATCGCTGGTCAGTAGATCACTGGTGAGATAGGGCACTTGGCTCAAGCCCTCGATGGGCGGCACGACGGGCCGGGAGCCGGTGGCAATGAGCACCTTGTCTCCGATGAGTCGTTTTCCATTCACCTCGACCGTGTGCGCATCAACGAACTGTGCGCGTCCCTTTTCCAAGCTGAACTGTCCACCGAGCAGACTCTCGTACTTCTTCTCGCGGTAGCTGCGAACGATTTCGTCTTTCTGCGCGATCAGCGCCCGGAAATCCAGCCGCAGTTCGGCGGCGGCCAGACCCGGATAGCGCGGGTTTCGCGTGTCGTGGAGCAACTTCGCGGCCTCGATCAGATTTTTGGAAGGCAGGCACCCACGGTTGACGCAAACTCCGCCCGTGGTACGTTCCTCCGTCATGACCGAAGTTTTGCCGAGTTCCTGCGCCCGGAGTGCTGCGGCAAAGGCCGTGGAACCAGAACCGAGAATCACGAAATCAAAACGTGTTTCGTTTGACATGATGTTCTCCACTTT
>JAGFJP010000089.1 GCA_024102665.1 Thiogranum sp.
TCGCCCTTTCTGTAGTCGTCCGGATAACCGCCGGCCGCCAGCACCACGCCGAGGCTGGCGCGCGGGTCCCATTCGGCGCTCACCTTGTCGAGACGCCGGTCCAGCGCCGCCTCGCACAGCGTGACCAGGTCAGAGCGCAGGCGCAGCATGATCGGCTGGGTTTCCGGGTCGCCGAAGCGCACGTTGTATTCCAGCACCTTCGGCGTGCCGTCAGGCGCGATCATGATGCCGGCGTACAGAAAGCCGGTATAAGGTTTGCCGTCCGCCGCCATGCCGCGCACGGTCGGCCAGATGACTTCGTCCATGATGCGCCGGTGCATGTCTTCGCTGACCACCGGCGCCGGCGAATAGGCGCCCATGCCGCCGGTGTTGGGACCGGTGTCGCCGTCGTCGCGCGCCTTGTGGTCCTGTGACGTGGCCAGCGGCAGCACATGCTCGCCGTCGACCATGACAATGAAGCTGGCTTCCTCGCCGCTGAGAAATTCCTCGATCACCACGCGGTGGCCGGCATCGCCGAAAACATTGCCCGCCAGCATGTCGCGGCAGGCATCGATGGCCTGTTGTTCGGTCTGCGCCAGAATCACGCCCTTGCCGGCGGCAAGGCCGTCGGCTTTCACCACGATCGGCGCGCCCTGTTGCCTGATGTATGCGATCGCCTGATCGAGGTCGGTGAAGTTGCCGTAACGCGCGGTGGGAATCTCATGCCGCGCCAGGAAATCCTTGGTGAAGGCTTTCGAGCCTTCCAGTTCGGCCGCCGCCGCGCTGGGGCCGAAGATGCGCAGTCCCGCAGCCTGGAAACGGTCCACGACGCCGGCGACCAGCGGCGCCTCGGGACCGACGATAGTCAGCGCGACCGCCTGCTGCCGGGCAAAATCCAGCAGGGCGTCGATATCCCCGGCGTCGATGGCGACATTTTCGAGTTTGTCCTCGCCAGCCGTGCCGGCGTTGCCCGGCGCCACGAAAACCGTTTCGACCCGGGGAGACTGCGCTGCCTTCCAGGCCAGCGCGTGTTCGCGGCCACCGCCGCCGATGACGAGTATGTTCATTCTTTCAATGCCGGAAATGGCGCATGCCGGTGAACACCATGGCGATGCCGTGCTCGTCGGCCGCGGCGATGGTTTCCTCGTCGCGCATCGATCCGCCCGGTTGAATCACAGCGCTGATGCCTGCCGCTGCCGCCTGGTCGATGCCGTCGCGGAACGGAAAGAAGGCGTCGGATGCCATCACTGAACCCTTGACCTCCAGCCCGGCGTGCTCGGCCTTGATGCCGGCGATGCGCGCGCTGTTGACGCGGCTCATCTGGCCGGCGCCGACGCCGATGGTCATGGCGTCTTTGGCATAGACGATGGCGTTGGATTTCACGAATTTGGCGACGCGCCAGGCAAACAGCAGATCTTTCATCTCGGCTTCGCCGGGCGCGCGGTCGGTGACCACCCGGGTTTCCTCGAGCAACGCCAGGTCAGCGTCCTGCACCAGCAGGCCGCCGTTGACACGCTTGAAATCGAGGCGCGCCGCGGGGCTTTGCGTCCAGCCGCCGCACGCCAGCACGCGCACGTTTTTCTTCTCCGCCAGCACCGCGAGCGCGTCCCCGGCGATCTCCGGCGCAATAATCACTTCGACGAACTGCCGCTCGACGATAGCGCGCGCAGCTGCGGCGTCGAGCGCCTGGTTGAAGGCGATAATGCCACCGAACGCAGACTCGGGATCGGTGCGGTAAGCGCGATTGTAGGCATCCAGCAGGCTGTCGCCGTACGCGACGCCGCAGGGATTGGCATGCTTGACGATGACGCAGGCCGGCCCGGCATCGAACTGCTTGACGCACTCCAGCGCGGCATCGGTGTCGGCGACGTTGTTGTAGGACAACTCCTTGCCCTGCAGTTGCATGGCGGTCGCAACACAGGCTTCCGCGGTACGGTGCTCGACATAAAACGCCGCGCCCTGGTGCGGATTCTCGCCGTAACGCATGGATTGAGCTTTTTTGAACTGCAGGCTGAGCGTCTGCGGGAAGGTTTCTTTCTGCTCGGCGGTCAGGGTGCCCAGGTAGTTGGCAATGGCGCCGTCGTAACGCGCGGTATGCTCGAAGGTCTTGACCGCCAGCCGGAAGCGCGTGGCATCGCTGACCGCGCCCTGGTTGGCCGCCATCTCCTGCAGCACCTGCGCATAGTCGGCGCTGTCGACCACCACGGTAACCGCGGCATGATTCTTGGCGGCTGCGCGGATCAGTGTCGGGCCACCGATATCGATGTTTTCTATGGCCATGGGCAGGTCGCAGTCGGGCCGGGCCACGGTTTCCTCGAACGGATACAGATTAACCACCACCAGGTCGATGGGCGCAATCGCGTGTTCCTGCATTACCGCTTCGTCGGTGCCGCGACGCCCGAGGATGCCGCCGTGGATTTTCGGATGCAAGGTCTTGACCCTGCCTGCCATCATTTCCGGGAACCCGGTGTGATCGGACACTTCGATCACCGGCACGCCGTTTTCCGACAGCAGACTCGCCGTGCCGCCGGTCGAAAGAATCTCGACCCCGGCCTGGTGCAACTGTTTCGCGAAATCGACCACGCCGGTCTTGTCGGAAACACTGATTAGCGCGCGCTGGATAGCTCCCATGATAATTTCCGGATCCTTGATTTGTTGCCACCACGAGGACGAACTTCAGGACGACAGCCACGGAAAAAACGTAAGACACGGAAACACAAAGGCTCCGCGTCTTAGGGTTTTTCGGTGGCTATATGCAGATAGTGAGTTCCGTGTATTCCGTGGCCGCTGGCTGTTTAAAGTAGATTGTATTGTTTCAGTTTCTTGCGCAGGGTGCTGCGGTTGATGCCCAGCACCTCGGAGGCGCGCGTCTGGTTGCCACGGGTGTAGCTCATCACGCTCTCGAGCATGGCGTGCTCGACCTGGCCGAGCACCATGTCGTAGACGCCGTCCACTTCGTGCCCGTCCATGTCCCTGAAAAACCGTTCCAGCGACGTCTGCACGCAGGCGTGCAGCGGTTGCTGGCGGCGCTCCTTGCGCGCAGCCGTGCTGCCGCTGCGGGCACGCGCCTCGCTCTCATGGATGACGGCGCTCATGCGGCCATCTCCCGCCGTTCCGCGGCACGGTCGAAAAACGCATGCGTCATGCGCAGTTGTGCATCGACGCTTTCGACCTGATTGACGCAACGACGGAATTCCGCGCCGTCGGGATGACCCTTGCTGTACCAGGCGATGTGCTTGCGCGCCACGCGCACACCCGTGAACTCCCCGTAAAATGCGTACAAATTATCAAGATGCTCAATCATGATGTTTCGTATCTCCTCCATCCCGGGCTCGGGCAACAAAGTGCCCGTGGCCAGATAATTTTCGATTTCGCGGAAGATCCAGGGCCGCCCCTGCGCCGCGCGCCCGATCATGATGCCGTCGGCGCCGGTGATTTCCAGAACCTGCTTCGCTTTGTGCGGATCGGTGATATCGCCATTGGCTATCACCGGGATCGATACCGCCTGTTTTACGCTTCGGATAGTCAGGTATTCCGCTTCGCCTTTATAACCGCAGGCGCGGGTGCGCCCGTGCACCGCCAGCGACTGCACACCGGCCTGCTCGGCGATGCGCGCAACGGCCAGCGCGTTGCGGTTTTCCGGATCCCAGCCGGTGCGGATTTTCAGTGTCACGGGAACATCAACCGCGGCGACCACCGCATCCAGAATCCGCTTCACCAGGTCTTCGTTCTGCAACAGCGCGGACCCCGCCATGACGTTGCAGACTTTTTTTGCCGGACAACCCATGTTGATATCGATGATCTGCGCGCCGCGCTCGACATTGAAACGCGCCGCCTGTGCCATCATCGCCGGATCGGCACCGGCAATCTGTATTGACCTGGGCTCTGTTTCCCCCGCGTGGTCCATGCGCCGCAACGACTGCCTGCTGCCCCACAAAGCGGAATTGCAGGACACCATTTCCGACACGGCAAGTCCTGCGCCGAGCTTCTTGCACAATTGCCGGAACGGTCGATCTGTCACGCCTGCCATCGGCGCCAGCACCAGTTGGTTGCGTAAACTGTACGGACCAATCTGCATGCGGCGATCAGGCTCCTTGGCAATTTCAGGGGGAAAAGAGTTGCCAATCATACTCGCGGTTTTGCGTTTGGAAAAGTGACTGATTGCACTTTTTTTCGCGGTCCGGAAATTGCTATAGACGCTTCATTAAGGCGCTTTATTCTGCGTTGTTGCACGATTGATGATAACGTCGGCGAAGTCCGCACCGGATCGCCGCAAAGCTGTTGCGGCATTGTCGCGATTGAGTGCGCGCGCGCCTGTTTCGCTATGTGCTTATATTGCGAAATTCAATGTCACAGGAAATCGAACTGGAACGATACCGCGCTGTCGCCGGGGTCGATGACTTCAAGCAGCAAGCGCGCTTCCTCACCCGGCGCCATGCCCGCCGACGGGTCCCTGCCGGCGTCGAGGTATTCCTCGGGCCGGAAGCGCCGCAACGCGACCAGGGTGCCCGATACATCCGAGAAGGAAATCTGGAACAGCGGCCAGGCCTGCGCAAACGCGGCGCGATTGACAAACGCCGCATTGATCAACAAGGCGTCGGCGACGTTGGGGTGGTCGCGGACTTCGCGCTCCACCATTTCCATTTTGCCGAGATCGCGACGCAGCGGCAGATCGCAGCGCAGCATATCGCAGAACACTTCCAGCGCCGGGCGCAGGCGCTGCTTCGATGCCAGCCAGTGCCGTTCGACAAACGCATACTGACCCAGCAACAGCAGCGCCAGGAACAGCGCCGCGGCGGTTGCGCCCCAATGCGTCTTCGTCATCGTGCTGTCGAATTCGTCAACGAACAGGGCAGCCGGCGGATCGCCGCCGGCGGCGCCGCTATCCGCCTGTCGTCCATACGAATATTCGACCGGTTGCGGCTGCGCATAGAAGTCCGCATCGGCGTGGAACCGCCATGCCCGGTCAAGCGGCGGTCCCGGTTCTGTATCCGGTGATTGCGTATCGCGTTGCGGCTCGCCGACTGCGGCGACGTCATCAACTGGCGGAGCGACGTCCGCTGGCAGCGCTGCGGATGCGCGAGGCGCATCATTATCGCCAGCCACGCCGGTGAACGCATCTGCCCCGGGCAGCTGGTCGAGCGCTTTGTCGACCAGGTCATCGATTTCGCGGGCGACGTGCCGCTCGGCCCACGCCAGCGCCTGTTGCGCATCCTCGAACACCGCTTCGGATGCGTTGAACGTGTGGTCGCACATGCCGCAGCGCACTGCGCCGCCCGCGGCGCGCAAATGCGCCGGCTGGACCTGGAAAAGCGATCGACACGAGGGGCAGGCTACGTACATGACGCGCTCAAATATCCATTACCGGGGCGTAAAAAACAAATTTATCATGAGTTTCGTCATTGCGAGCGAAGCGCGGCAATCTC
>JAGFJP010000095.1 GCA_024102665.1 Thiogranum sp.
GGGGCGCGGCCGCCGGCGGCGCGACGCGGTGAGCGGTCGGCTGTTTCACGCCCGTCGCTACCGGGCGCCCGCCGGCAACGCGGCGCATGCGGACTTCGCTGTCGAGGCGCAGCGCGAGTTCGTCGACGGACAGTGTGCCGTCTTCCAGTTCGGGCACAGCTTGCCAGGTATCGCGAAACGCGGCCAGGTTGCTCGCCAGAGGTCCCAGCTGCTCTTCGTGCAGCTCGGCCGCGATAGCCAGCACCTCGGCTTCACCGAGTTCATGCTTGCCTTCCATGTACCCTTGCAACAGCAGTCGGGTGCATATCTTGTTGATGTGCCGCGGCACGCCTGTGCTGTGACGATAGATCGCGACAATCGCCTCACCCGTGAACTGCGGATCGCCAACCCAGCCGGCGCGCAGCAGACGGTGTTTCACATAGCCGCCGGTGTCGCGCAGACTCAGCGGTTCCAGGCGGCAGGTGCCGACGACACGTTGCTGAAACTGCTCGATATCGGGCGAGCGCATCAGGTCGCGCAACGACTCCTGCCCGACCAGGAACAGCTGCAGCAACGGACGGGGTCCGGCATGCAGATCGGACAGCAGACGCAACTCTTCGATCGCCGCATGCGAGACGCCCTGCGCTTCATCGATGACCAGCAGCGCGCGTCGTCCCGCTTGCAGGTGCTGCATAAAGAACTGCTCGATGCGCCGGCGCAGTGCCGCCTTGTCCAGGCCTTCGGCATCGATGCCGTAGGCATAGGCCACGGCTCGCAACAGCTCCGTGGTCTCGAGACTGCTCGCCGTAATGCTTTCGGCGATGGTAGTGCGCTTTTCGAGCTGGTTGATGAAGGCGTCGATCAGGGTGGTCTTGCCGGTACCCGGGCGGCCGGTCACCAGGATGATTCCCTCGCCGAGTTTGAGCGCGTACTCCAGGTATGCATGCGCCTGGGTGTGGCTGGCGTGGGCGAAGCAGAATCTGGCGTCAGGCGTGAGACGAAAGGCGTCGGCGCTGAGGTTGTAGAATGGTTGGTACATTTAAGGTATCCCCGAATCGATGCAGCCACCCCCACGGGTTTTCCTTGCCTGTTAAGCGTCTCACGTTGTGAATTAACTATAGCACAGGGTTTTTTCTCCACCGATCGCGCGTTCAAGTGCGCAGCAGTCGCACAAGGTCTTTCGCAACAAAGGTTTTACTTGCGGATTTTCCAGCAATTGTGAATCTTCGGATTGCGTTCGAAGTCTTTGGGCAGGGTGGCGCGGCTGATGTCTTCGATGACCAGATCCGCGAGCGCCTCGCGATCCATCTGAAAGCGTCGCAGGTTGTTGGAAAAAACCAGCAGGCCGTCGTCTTCCAGTAATCTGACCGTGTTGCGGATCAATGTCACATGATCGCGTTGCACATCGAACGTGCCATCCATGCGTTTGGATGTCGAAAAGCTCGGCGGATCCAGAAAAATCAGTCCATAGCGGCGCGCGCCCGCAGTCCGCTCCAGCCATTCCAGGCAATTGGCCTGGATGAACCCGTGCATCTTGCCCGTGAAGCCGTTGAGCGCCATGTTGCGCCGTGCCCAGTCGAGGTAGGTATTGGACATATCGACGGTGGTGGTGGACAGGGCTCCGCCGCGCGCCGCGTAGACGGTGGCGCTGCCGGTGTAGGCGAAAAGGTTGAGGAAGTGCCTGCTCTCGGCGAGCGCGCCGAGCATGGCGCGCGTGATGCGGTGGTCGAGGAACAGGCCGGTGTCGAGGTAGTCCTCGAAATTCACCAGGAAGCGGTTGCCGCCTTCGCGCACTTCGTGGAAGTGGCCGCTGGTCGCGAGTTTTTCGTACTGCGCGCTGCCTTTCTGCTGCCGCCGTACCTTGACGAACATACGCTCGGCCGGCACCGACAGCACCTCCTGCAACACGGCGACCGCGTCTTCCAGGCGGGCACGCGCCTTGTCGGCATCGATGCTGGCGGGCGCCTGGTACTCCTGAACGTGCACCCAGTGGTTGGCGTTCCCGTAGACATCGACGGCCAGCGCGTATTCAGGGATGTCCGCGTCGTAGAGTCGATAGCAGCGAATATCCTCGCGTTGCAGCCAGCGCCCCAGGTGCCGGAGATTTTTCTGCAGGCGATTGGCGAATGCCCGGGCTGCTTCGCCGTGAATGGATGCGCGGTTCAATGGTGGATCTCACGGTGAACACGGGGTCGCCATAGTTAAGTAAAACGGCGTTGTTAACAAGTCATACGGCAATGGGCGAAGTTATCCACAATTCCTGTGGATAACTTTGTGGATCAAACGGGGGTAAGGCCGTTTTGGCCATGAAAACGCAGGCCGGCCGTTAAATCGTATAATATTTCCACAATTGTAAAAACATATTAAAAATCATATTGATATAATACATTTATCGACCAGATATGAAGCGACAAACGCTCCGCCCAGAGATTTTCTTACCGTTCGATTACGTCTGTGAATAAGGAGCCTGCGCGGGACGCGGGAAAGGTGAAATGTCAAGCCTCGCGCAGCGGCAATCGGCACTGTTTTTTGCCGCTTTCAGGTGCGCGTTTCGCGCCACCCCCCGACCGCTTGCAGCGAGAACCCGCCGTTCACTCGATCAGATTACGCTGCGCTGCTCGAGCATCTCGCGGCGCGGATAGCGCACCAGGGCGACGACGCGTTTCAGAACATTGACGATTTCGATTTCCGCGAAACGGACCTGTTGGCCTGCTTGCGATGAACCGTTGCCGACCTTGATGCCCATGCGGTCCAGGTTGAACGTCACCAGTCGGAGCCGGATGAACGCCTGCGGTTGCGCGAGGATGGTCCTGACCTCGTCAAGGTAACCGCCGAGCACATCCAGGCTGGCCGGCATTCGGGCGAGTTTCTGTTCGGTTTCCGCCAGCTGTTGTTCGAGGTCCTGTTGTGTCGATGCCTCCGCCTCGGGATAGGCCGAGGCCAGCAGGCGGGTCAGTCCGTTGCCCTGCGCCTGCCGCGCCCTGAGCCGCGCGTGCAGGATGCGCCGTTGATCCTCCAGATCGCGCCGTTGCGACTTGAGATTGGCGATGTGGCGCAGGGCATGGATGACCAGGGCGTCGAAAATGCACTGCTTGAGGCCGCGCCGCACATCGGCTTCGCTGGGCGCCGGCGACATCACCTTGTGTTCGGAAAAATACACCGCGGTCTGCATTACGTCGCGGCGCAGGATATCGCCGTTCAGCTCGCTGCCGAGCAGCGTTTTTTCGTGCTCGGTGGTGCACAACAGGGCATAGCCCTCGGTGGCTTCGCTGTTGGCGATGTCGTCGAAAAACGCTCGCAACTCGGGGCTCTGGCTGAAGATGTTGCGCAGATCTTCCGGTGTCGCGAAGAAGGCGTTGACCTGAGGATCACTGACAAAGGTTGCCGGGGTCACTTCGAGAACCGGCGGAATCCGGTCGACCAGCTCGTTGACATAGTCCAGCGCGGTGGCAGTCGCCTGTTGCAGTTTGCGGCGGTAGCCGGGGACCAGTCGCAGCCGCGGCTCGATGCCGTCGACCACGCGTTCGACGGCTTCCTGCACTGTCGCGGCGTGCTCGCGACTTGCCTGCCTGATGTGCGGCAATGCGCTGTCGCGGCAGCGCGTACAGAACCGTTTCAGCAGTTGCAGCATTTCAGACCCGCAGCCAGCCCCTCGTTAAACCCCAGTATAAGCATGGGCAAGGTGCCGAGTACAGGCGGGCGCCCTGGAGGCTGACTCAGGTGCTGACAATGACGCGCACCGCGTCGAGACGCGGGGCGATCAATTCCAGCGCCTCGGTCAGTGTCTGCAGCGTTTGCTCGAAGAATACGATCTCCTCGTCGCGGATGTTGCGATTGACCCGGCGCAGCGCCCGCAGCCGGTTGATTTCCTGTTGCAGCGTCTGTTCGCCGCGATGCCGGGCCCCCGCCAGGATGTCCGGCGCCAGTGCCCGCGCCAGCTGTTCGCAATGTTCCAGTATCTCGCGCAGTTCAGCCTGTTTCATGGCGACCACCCGGGTGGCGGTATCCGTGTCCACCGTCTGCTGGTTGGCGCGGATCCAGGCATGGGTCAGGGTGTTGTCATGACGCGTGCCTTTTGTATCGACCACCATGCGCAGGGCGGTAGGCGGCAGGTAGCGGCTGCCCTGCATGCCGCTGGCGTCGGCCGCCTGCAGCACGAACACGCATTCGAGCAGCAGGGTGCCGGGCCTGGCACCCGCGTATTTCACCGCTGTCACTGCTGCATTGCCGGTCTCGTTGCTGAGCAGCAGATCGAGGGCGGCGGTGACCATGGGGTGATCCCAGGTCAGGAAGTGCGCATCCTCGAACGCCAGCGCGGTTTCCCGGTCGTAGGTCACCGTCATGCCGTCTTCGGCGAGGCCGGGAAACGGCGCCACCATGTGCGCGCCGGGACGAATGATGATGCAGCCGGCGCTGTGTTCCTCGCTGTCGACACCGAAGCAATCGAACACGCTGTCCATATAGTCCGGCAGCGTGCTGGCGCTGTCCTCGGCGAGCGCGCGCTCGCGCAGACGCCCGGCGACGTGCGGGCGGCAGGAGTTGTATTCCAGCAGCCGGTCGCGGCCGCGGTGCAATGTATCGTTGAGTTGCCGGTGCAGTTCGCGGGTGCCGGCGATCAGCGTCGTCATGTCGGGGTTGTCGTCGTTGGCGCGCCGCAGCGCTTGCAGCAATGCTGCTTCGACCTGCGTGAATACGGCGTGTCCCGCCGGGCAGGTGTGCTCGAAGGCGTCCAGTCCTTCGTGATACCAGCGGAACAACACCTCCTGTGCGCTGTCACGCAGGTACGGCACGTGAATGTTGATGGTTTGTGTCTGGCCGATCCTGTCCAGGCGCCCGATGCGCTGTTCGAGAAGGTCGGGATTGAGCGGCAGGTCGAACAGCGCCATATGGTGCGCGAACTGGAAGTTGCGTCCTTCGCTGCCGATTTCCGAGCACAGCAGCACTTGCGAGCCAACCGCCTGATCGGCGAAGAAGGCCGCCGCGCGATCGCGTTCCACCAGGCTGAGACCCTCGTGGAACACGGCGGCATGGATGCCTGCCCGGGTGCGCAGAGCAGCCGCAAGGTCGAGCGTGGTGCGGGCGCTGGCGGTGATGACCAGCAGCTTGGCGGGTTTCAGCCGGGTCAGAAGGTCCGCCAGCCAGTCCACCCGGGGATCGATGCGCGTCCAGTCATTGTCACCGGCGCCGGCGACCGTTTGCCAGAACAGCTCCGGGCACAGCAACAGGCGAGGCTCGGGTGTGGCGCGGGACTGCAACTCTGTCAGCGCCGCGGCATATGCCGCTGGCAAGGGCAGGGGGCAGGCGCTGACTTTCCTGCCGGGGAAGCCTTTCACTGCAGCGCGGGTGTTTCGAAACAGCACCCGGCCGGTGCCGTGACGATCCAGCAGGTGTTCGACCAGTTCGCGGCGTGCCGCGGCGCGGCGCGCGGCATCGGCGCCGCTGTTCTGCACCAGGTCCAGCAGCGACTGGTTGTCGCCTTCGTCGATGGTCGCGCGCAAGGTCTGCAGTCCGGCCGCATCCAGCGGCTGATCGCTCAACAGCGTTTCCACCACCGCCGCGATCGGTTCATAGGCGGCTTCCTCTGCGACGAAGCTGTCGAAATCCGGAAAGCGGTCCGGGTCGAGCAGGCGCAGGCGCGCGAAATGGCCGGCCTTGCCGAGCTGTTCCGGCGTCGCGGTGAGCAGCAGCACGCCGCGGGTCTGCGCTGCCAGGCCTTCCACAAGCCGGTATGCGTGGCTGGCCTGCTGCGGTGACCATTCCAGGTGATGCGCTTCGTCGACCACCAGCAGATCCCAGTCGCCGGCCAGAGCCTGGTCGAAACGCTGCGGTGCATTGACGAGGAACGCCAGGCTGCACAGCACCAGTTGCGTGCTCTGGAAGGGATTCTCGCCGGGTGATCCCTGTTCGATCGCCTGGCAGCGCTGCTCGTCGAAAATGCTGAAAAACAGGTTGAAGCGACGCAGCATCTCCACCAGCCACTGATGCACCAGGCTTTCCGGCACCAGTATCAGCACGCGCCCGGCGCGCTCGGTCAGCAACTGATGATGCAGGATCAATCCGGCTTCGATGGTTTTGCCCAGGCCGACTTCGTCGGCGAGCAGCACGCGTGGCGCGTAACGATGCGCCACCTCGTGGGCGATATAGAGCTGGTGCGGGATGAGGCTGGTGCGGCAGCCGGTGAGGCCGCGCAGCTCGGAATGCGTCAGGCGGTTGAGTTCCAGCAGGCTGCGGTAGCGCAGCTCGAACCATTTGTCGGCATCGATCTGGCCGCTGAACAGCCGTTCGGTGGGGCGGTTGAGCCGGATAAAGTGGCTGAGATCGCCTTCGTGCAGATGCCGGATGTCACCCTGTGCATCGCGCGCGGTGTAACACAGCAAGCCGGCGATCGTCTGCACGGCCTCGACCTTCAGCGTCACTCCGTCGTGCGCGATGATGCTGTCGCCGGGACCGAACGCCACGCGCGTCAGAGGCGCCGTGGCCCTGGCATAGCTGCGCACCTCACCGCTGGCGGGGAAGGTCAAGGTGACCGTGCGCGGTTCGACGGCGGTAACGGTTCCCAGGCCCATGTCCGGTTCGGCGCTGCTGATCCAGCGCTGACCGGGGATGAATTGGTCCATTTGCAAGCTCTTGATCTCGATGCTGTCGGCGACGCCGGTCGCGCAAAAGGGCCGTTATGGTAGTGCAAAGCATGTGAAGCGCAAAACTTTGTTGCTAGACTTGCGGCTTTTCGAACAGGTTGCAGCAAGGCTCATGAAAGCGAACGAACTCAGGAAAGGCATGGTGTTCCAGATCGATGGCAGGAACATCGTGGTGAAACAGATGCAGGTGCAGTCGCCATCGTCGCGCAGCGGCAGCACGCTGTACAAGGTGCGGGGTCACGATGTGGCCTCGGGTCAGAAATTCGAACGCAACTTCAAGGGCGACGAGGTCGTGACCCAGGTGGAGATTTCACGGCCCGCTGTGCAGTTGCTGTACCGGGATGCCGACGGCTGCACCTTCATGGACAAGGAAAGTTTCGAGCAGTACACGCTCGCCGATGACGCCGTCGAGGATGAACTGCCGTTTCTGACCGAATCGCTGGAAGGGGTTAGCGCATTGATCGCCGACGGCGTTCTGCTCGGCATCGAACTGCCGTCCACCGTGGTGCTCGAAATCGAGGATTGCGCACCCGGGATGAAAGCGGCCTCATCGTCGGCGCGCACCAAGCCCGCGACCCTCAGCACCGGTCTTGTCATCCAGGTGCCCGAGTACCTGACGCCGGGCGAGAAGGTCAAGGTCAACACCGAGACCCGCGAATTCATGTCGCGCGCCTGAGCCGCGACTGCGCCCGCCGCGCGGGCAAAAAAAACCCCCGCACCAGGGCGGGGGTCTTGTGTACAGCTGATATCGCTCGCTGTCAGTTCGCCGGCATGACGTTGGCGGCCTGCGGGCCCTTCGGACCTTTCTCGATATCGAAGCTGACTTCCTGACCTTCGGCCAGCGTCTTGAAGCCAGCGCCCTGAATGGCGGAGAAGTGCACGAACACATCGGCACTGCCGTCGGAAGGAGCGATAAAACCAAAACCCTTGGCTTCGTTAAACCACTTAACGGTACCTGTAACCATGTAGATAAAACCTCTTTGTAGAACAGTAAACGGTATTCAATTGCAGATCTTGTTAAGGTTTTGGACAGGAAGTACCGGATGGAGCTTCTGAGTAGACCTAACGAACGTGCAACTTACCTTGTATGACGACAGCGGCGGCATTTTCCAAAGAAAGCTCCCGCCTGTCTGAGTCACGCGCAGAAGTATACACGAATTCTGCGAAAAACACTTTTGTTTTCAGCGGCGCGCGGCGCACAACAGGATACCGTGCTGGTGCTGCCCGGGTTTGTCTGTCATTGTAGCCGGGCGGGGCGCTGAAACGGCCTGGCTGTCATTGCATTTATGATATGAAATACAAGGGCATAGATAATTGCACAATCATCGGGGACGCGTTCTTCGAGGCTGTGTCGAGTGTGCTGGATCAAAATCCGGACGGGTTGAGCGAGCACGAAATGCTGCGTCTGCTGCAGCGTGACTGGTTTGCTTTTCTGGGCGACTCGCCGTGGCAACCGCACGCCTTGTTCTGCGCCCATTTCCTGCTGTTCCATGCGTTGTACAGGTTGCGCGATGCAGCGCGCGAGGCGCGTCGCGCGCACCTGGACATCGGTCCGCTGTGCATTCGCTGGTTGCCATACCGGGCGGCTGACAGCGCGGTGGCGACAGTGGATGCGCTGCGTGAATACTATCTCGATCTCGCCAACCTGGAAGCCACCTCGGCGCAGGATGTCGATGCTCTGCTGGCTTCGTTCTGGTCGCCTCTGCAACGCAACGACGGGCGCGCGGCGGCGTTGCAGGAACTGGGGCTGACGGACCCGGTGGACGATGCCCTGATAAAGCGCACCTACCGCCAGCTGGCGATGCAGCATCATCCCGACCGCGGCGGCGACACGCAGCGCCTGCAGGCCATCAACGCCGCAGTCAATCTGCTGCTCAACTCCGCCTGACCGACTGCGCCGGACCCAACAGCAAACAGGACGACCGCCATGTTCAACGCCGACCAGCTCGCTGCATTCCGCGAGCGTTTGCTGCAAAAGCAGCAGCAATTGCTGGATCTGAAGCAAACCAGCGAAGATGCGGCGCAAACCGTCGAACTCGACCAGAGCAGCGTGGGGCGCCTGTCGAGGATCGACGCCTTGCAGGGGCAGGAAATGTCGCGCGAACGCGAGCGACGCCGGCGCATCGAACTGAACAATATCGCGGCGGCGCTGCGCCGCATGGACGAAGGCAGTTTCGGCTACTGCGCGCGCTGCGATGAAGCGATCGCCGTCAAGCGCCTGGAATACGATCCGGCGACGCCGCTGTGCATCGCCTGCGCCAGCAAGGAGGAAGTCGAAAAGCATTAGGCTTTGTCGGTGTCATCGCAATGACGGAGAGATCGCGGCTGCGCGCGAAGACGCCTTCCGTTCAGCCCGATTTGGGCCTGAACGCCTGGCTCACCTGCGGATCGGTTTCCAGGAACGGCCCTTCGATCAGGTCGATGCAGTAGGGTATGGCGGGGAACACGGCATCAAGGCATTCACCGATGGCTTTCGGTTTTCCGGGCAGATTGACGATCAGGCTTTGACCGCGCACGCCGGCGATCTGCCGCGACAGTATCGCGGTCGGCACATAGCGCAGGGATACCGCGCGCATCTGTTCGCCGAATCCGTCGAGGATTTTGTCGCACACCGCTGCGGTCGCTTCGGGCGTGACGTCGCGTGGCGCCGGCCCGGTGCCGCCGGTGGTGAGCACCAGGCAGCAGCGCTCGTCATCGCAAAGCTCGACGAGGGTTTTTTCTATCAGCGCCTGTTCGTCCGGAATGACGCGCGCCACCGGTTGCCAGGGCGACACCAGCGCCCGGGACAGCCAGTCGCGCATCGCCGGACCGCCAAGATCCTGGTATTCGCCACGGCTGGCCCGGTCGGACACGGTCACGAGACCAATGCGGATGTTGTTTGCGGTCATGACAATCCTTCTTGCAGTAATGATGGCGACACGCGTGCCCGTATCGGCGCGACGACGGAGCACATGGCCAAGTATCGCCCAGCCGCGGCAGTCAAGCCAGACGTTGCGCAGGCATGACAGTTGGCAGCATGTTGCTGCGAATACTCTGTGCCGGGACCATGGATTCAGGCGCCATTGATTCCGGCGCTTCCACCGCCTAAAGTGAGCGCGGTTTCAATCCGGTTTTTTGCGGTCATTGTCCAGAGGAGATGCGACATGTTAGAAGAATTCAAGAAATTCGCTTTGCGTGGCAATGTTGTCGACATGGCAGTCGGTATTATCATCGGCGCCGCCTTCGGCAAGATCGTCAGTTCGCTGGTATCGGACATCATCATGCCGCCGATCGGCAAACTGATGGGCAATGTCGATTTCAGCAATCTGTTCATCAATCTCGGAGATGGGCAGTACGAATCCCTGGCGGCGGCGCAGGAAGCCGGTGCGCCGACCATCAACTACGGTCTGTTCATCAATACCACGCTGGATTTCATCATCGTGGCGTTCGCCATTTTCATGGTCATCAAGGGATTGAACTCGATGAAAAGGAAAGAAGAGGCAAAACCGGCGCCGGACACCAGGCAGTGTCCCGAGTGCCTGTCGGACATTCCGATCGCCGCGCGGCGCTGCAAGTATTGCGCGTCCGAGGTGAGCAACGCCTGAGCGCCGATCAAGGCGCTTCCACACGCACCTTCCGGGATTCGGGCCTGCCCGGACCCGGGCTGATATACTGTGCGGCCATGATTCAGACGCCGCTGCGTTCACAGAGCGCAGCGGCGCCGGACAGCGCACGGTATCTTCCCATGCTCGCGAGCAAACCGCTTTTTTCCTGGCGTCCCTATTGGGCGAAACGTTTCGGCACAGCGCCGGTGCTGCCCATGTCGCGCGCGGAAATGGACGACCTGGGCTGGGATTCCTGCGACATCATCCTGGTGACCGGCGACGCCTATGTGGATCATCCGAGCTTCGGCATGGCCGTTATAGGCCGGGTCCTTGAAGCGCAGGGTTTTCGTGTCGGTATCATTGCCCAGCCGGACTGGACCGGAGTCGATGATTTCATGGCGCTGGGCCGCCCCAACCTGTTCTTCGGCGTCACCGCCGGGAATATGGATTCCATGGTCAACCGCTATACCTCGGACCGCAAGAAACGTTCCGATGATGCCTATACGCCGGACGGCGCCGGCGGCAGCCGTCCGGACAGGTCGGTGCTGGTCTATGCCCAGCGTTGCCGCGAGGCCAGCCCCGGCGTGCCGGTGGTGATCGGCGGCATCGAAGCCAGCCTGCGGCGTATCGCGCATTACGATTACTGGTCCGACACCGTGCGCCGCTCGGTGCTGCTCGATGCCAAAGCCGATCTTCTGGTGTACGGCAACGGCGAGCGCCAGGTGGTGGAGATCGCGCACCGGCTGGCGGCCGGTGAAGCGGTCGCGTCGCTCACCGACATCCGCGGCACGGCTTTCGTGCGCACAGACAGTGTTGCAGACTGGACGGAAATCGATTCCACGACGCTCGATGCTCCCGGCAAAATCGATGTCCGGCCGGATCCCTACGCGCAACAACCGGCAGCCGCGGCCTGCGCCAGCGGAAACGGCGCGGAGACGCGGCTGCATTTTCATCCCCGGGCGCCTGTCGATCGCGAGCGCTGCGTCATCCGCATGCCGTCATACGAAGCGGTGAAAAAAGATCCGGTGCTGTACGCGCATGCCTCGCGCGTGCTGCATCTGGAAACCAATCCCGGCAATGCGCGCGCGATCGTGCAGCGTCACGGCGACCGCGATGTGTGGCTGAATCCGCCGCCGGTGCCGCTGACTACCCGGGAACTGGACCGCGTGTTTGAAATGCCTTATACGCGGCAACCGCACCCGGCCTACCAGGGTGCGCGTATTCCCGCTTACGAAATGATCCGTTTCTCGGTCAACATCATGCGCGGCTGTTTCGGCGGATGTACCTTCTGCTCCATCACCGAGCACGAAGGACGCATTATCCAGAACCGCTCGGAAGACTCCATCGTGCGCGAAATCGAGACCATCCGCGACAGCGTGCCGGGATTCACCGGGGTGATTTCCGACGTCGGCGGTCCCACCGCCAACATGTACCGGCTGGCGTGCAAGAGCCCGAAAATCGAGGCAGCGTGTCGCAAGCCGTCCTGTGTCTATCCGGGCATCTGTTCCAATCTGAAGACCAGCCATGCGCCGCTGATCCGTCTCTACAGGCGCGTGCGCGAACTGCCGGGGATCAAGAAAGTGCTGGTGGCGTCGGGGCTGCGCTATGACCTGGCGGTGACATCACCGGAGTACGTGAAGGAGCTGGTCACGCATCACGTGGGCGGCTATCTCAAGATCGCGCCCGAACATACCGAAGCGGGCCCCCTGTCGAAGATGATGAAGCCCGGCATGCAGGCCTATTACGAATTCAAGGAGCTGTTCGACAAATACTCTCAGGAGGCGGGCAAGGAGCAGTACCTGATTCCTTACTTCATCGCCGCCCATCCCGGAACCACCGACGAGGATATGCTGAACCTGGCGCTGTGGCTGAAACGCAATGGCTTTCGCGCCGACCAGGTGCAGAATTTCCTGCCCTCACCGATGGCGACCGCGACGGCGATGTACTATTCCGGCAAGAACCCGCTGCGCAAGGTGCGCGCGGACGGCGAGACGGTGCCGATTCCGAAGGGTTTGAAAGTGCGGCGCCTGCACAAGGCGTTCCTGCGCTATCACGATGCCGACAACTGGCCGTTGTTGCGCGAGGCGCTGAAACGCATGGGCCGTGAGGACCTGATCGGCAACGGCAAAAACCAGCTGGTTCCGGCCTGGCAGCCGCAAGGCACGGGCAAGGACAGCGAAGCAACGCGGCGCAAGGCAGCAGCGCCCGGAAAAACGTTTCGCACCCAGCACACGGGTCTGCCGAAAGACCCGGCTGTCCGCGGGCGCAAGGGCAAGGCGGGACAGGCGAAACGCCGCGCCCGTCGCGGCGCGCCTTCCTGACGGGACCGCCCCGGCTTCGGATACGTCAGGCGTCCTTTCTGCCGCGGCAATAACGGCGGGAAATGCGGCTAGGAGCCTGTCCCACCGGCGCAATCGATCAGTCCCAAGTCCGACAGGCTCCTAGTCGTCCTCGGGATCGATCCAGTCGTCTTCGTCGTCCGATATGGCTGCCCGGTCATCATCATCGTCCGGCGCCCTGGCTTTCGCGGCGGGAGCGGCCCGCTCGGGGATGTTCAGGGTGCGGTTGACGCGACCATTGAGCTGGCGGCGCGCTTCCGGGTAGGCCGCGTCGAGGTCGGCGATGGCGCCCGCTTCGGCGGGTTTCAGTTCTCGCAGTTTCGGTTCCACGATTTCCCGCTGGTACTCGAGAATCCTGCCCCGTGCAAGATTGAAAAGATAAACCGTTTTCGCGTTTCCGGTTTCCAGTTGCTGGTCACGGATGACCGGACTGCTGCTGTTGCCTGCTTCCAGGTAACCGTACCAAAGACCTTTGTTGTTTTCCGATGATCCCGACATTTTTCATCCACCTGGACGCTCTGGGTTGATTGCTTTCCAGCACGCACCGGCCACCGGCGCGCGGGAGCCTGGCCTCGATGTTCCGCTCGCCTCGCTACGCGCAGACTGCCCGGGCAGGCTCCAAGCGGAATATTAGCGACGAATATCGATCTGTCCAGAGGAAGTTTCAGGCTCCAGGCCAGGCTTCATAGCGCACATCGACGATGACATAACTGATGTCGCCGTTCGGCGTCTGCACCCTGACTTCGTCATCCAGCGCCTTCTTCATCAATGCTCTCGCCATGGGCGCATCCATGCTGATCCAGCCGCGGCTGCTGTCGAACTCGTCAGGTCCGACAATGCGGTATGTCACCTGGCGGCCCGCGTCGTCTTCCAGGGTCACCCAGGCGCCGAAGAACACGCGCCCGGGATCGGATGGTGTCGTCGCGACAACCTTCAGTTCCGGCAAACGTTTCTGCAGGTAGCGGATACGCCGGTCAATGCCGGCAAGTTCCTTCTTGCGGTAGATGTATTCGGCATTTTCCGAGCGGTCACCCTCGGCGGCGGCAGCGGCCAGCGCTTTGGTCACCCGGGCACGGCGCTGCCACAGGCTGTTGAGTTCCTCCTGCAGCGACACGTACCCCCCGCGGGTGATATAAAGCGACGACTTCGGTGCGGGTGGACGGTAACGTCCCATGCCGGGCTCCGGTAAAAAAAGCGGACGGGGCTACAAGATAGCAGCTTGCGCCATTCCCCGTCACAGGTGCGGGGCCGGGGGCAAGGACTGCGATTGAGTCATGAACAAATATGAGACGGACAGGCGGTTGAGGTATGCGGGCGGCGCACAGGCGTGATTTCTGGATGATCCTGATACTGCTTCTGGTCGGCCAGAGCGTAGCGGCGGCGGACGCGCCGGCATTGCCGGGCGGCGACGCGCTCTGGTTCAATACCGACCCGGCGCAGCCGCCTTCGGTGAAGTTGTACTTTTTCTGGTCCAGCCGGTGTCCGCATTGCCTGGAAGCGCAGCCGTTCGTAGAGGAACTGGCGGCGCGCTATCCCTGGCTGTCGCTCGAGTCGAACGAAGTTTTCGCTGTTTTGGAAAACCGCGAACGCTTTATCGCCATGGCTGCCCTGCTCGGGCAGCAGGCGCGTTCCGTGCCGACCTTCATGGTGTGCGGTCGCATGTACGTCGGCTGGGGCGGCGTCGACACCGGCGGCAGCTTTCTCGATGGCAAGGTGCGGGAGTGCTATTCACGCGTCTACGGCACGACGGCAATGTCGCCGCCGGCTGCACAGGCGGAAAGCAGCGAGGTGCCGGCGCTGGATCTGCCCGTGTTCGGCCGGCTCGACGCGCAGCAGTTGTCACTGCCGCTGTTGACGCTGGTGCTGGCGGGCATGGATGCCTTCAATCCCTGCGCCTTTTTCGTCCTGCTGTTTCTGCTGAGCATGCTGGTGCACATGCGCGACCGGCGCATGATGCTGATGGTCGGCGGCGTGTTCGTCGCGGTCTCGGGCCTGGTGTATTTCGCCTTCATGGCGGCCTGGCTGAACCTGTTCCTGGTGTTCGGTGAAATGCGCCTGGTGACGCTGGCCGCCGGTATCGTGGCCGTGACCATTGCGCTGATCAATATCAAGGATTACGTCTGGTTCCGGCGCGGCGTATCGTTGACGTTGTCGGAGACGCAGAAGCAGAAACTGGCCCGGCGCAGCGGCGCGCTGCTCAATTACAGCAGCGTTCCGGCGCTGCTGCTCAGCACCGTGCTGCTGGCAGCGGTGGCGAACACCTATGAACTGCTGTGCACGGCGGGATTCCCGATGGTTTACACGCGCATCCTGACGCTCAACGGTCTGTCGACAACCGGCCATTACCTGTACCTGGCGTTGTACAACCTGATTTATGTGATTCCCCTGCTGTTGATCGTGCTGTTGTTTGTCGCCACGCTGGGTTCGCGCCGGCTCAAGGAGTCCGAAGGCCGCATACTGAAACTGCTGTCCGGCCTCATGATGCTGGCGCTGGGTCTGCTGTTGCTGCTGGCGCCGGAGCGTCTCAATAACCCGCTGACCGCAATGGCGCTGCTGGGCGCGGCGCTGGCGCTTACGGCCCTGGTTGTGTGGCTCGGGCGCATTGCGGGTTTAAACGGCGGGGGGGAGCGCTGATGCTGGAGGCCCTCATCCAGATGGCGGGATTGATCGCCTGCGGTGTCGGCTGGCGGCTGTTCAGGCCGGCCGGGCTGGAGCCTGTGCAGACGCGCCGGGTGCTGACCTCGCTGGTGTACTACCTGCTGCTCCCGGCGCTGGTGCTTTCGGTTTTGTGGCAGGCCGAAATCGGCCGCGTCACTCTGCTCATCGCCGCCTCGGGGGCGGTGGCTGTCATTCTTGGCTGGTTGCTGAGCGCGTTTTCCTGCCGGCTGTGTCACACGGGTTCGGCCACCGCCGGCGCGGCGATCCTGGCCGCCACCTTTCCCAACGTCACCTATCTCGGTCTGCCGGTGCTGGAGGCGACCTTCGGACCCTGGGCGCGCAGCGTGGCGATCCAGATCGATCTGTTCGCCTGCACGCCGCTGCTGTTCACGCTCGGCGTGCTGATCGCCGCGCGGCACGGTACCGCCGCGGAAGGCGCGCACGGCATGATGGCCGCGCTGTTGCGGATTCCGGCGTTGTGGGCCGCCGCTGTCGCGGTGTTGCTGAATGTCGCGGATGTGCCGACGCCGCAGACGCTGGGCGGTCTGCTGGGCCTGCTGGAGCGTGGCGTGGTGCCCCTGATGCTGTTTTCGCTGGGTCTCAGCCTGGAATGGGACAGGGCGCACTGGCGCAACCTGCCGGCGGTCGTTCCTGTGGTGCTGATCCGCCTGTTGATCGT
>JAGFJP010000133.1 GCA_024102665.1 Thiogranum sp.
AGCATGCCGGTGGGCATCGCCACGCATGCCGCCAGCAAGCCCATCAACAGGGATTCGCCGCTGATCAGTCCGGCGATCTGGCCGCGCGTCAGGCCCAGCGCGCGCAATACGGCGTATTCCTTGCCGCGTTCGAGCTGCAGCGCCATCAGGGCGCTCAGCACGCCGATGAACGCGACAACCAGCGACACGGCGCGCAACACTTCGGTGACGCGGAAGGTGCGGTCGAAAACCGCCATGGATTCTTCCAGGATAGCGCCTGCGGGTGTCATCAGGATGGCGTGGCGCGCGACGAGCCCGCTCACCTCGCGGCGCATATTCGCTACGTCGCCGTCGCGCGCAAACAGCGCCAGCGTATTGACCTGCTGCTGCGGCCAGTAGCGCCGGTAAAGCGATTCGTCCATGAAAACGCGCCCGTGCTCGCTGGCGTAATCGCGAAACACGGCGGCCACCTTGACGCGCAAGGGTCCTGCAGGCGTCGGCAGTTCCAGGCTCGCGCCGGGTGCCAGGTCCAGGTGATACGACAGGGGTTCGGAAATCAACACGCCGCCACCGGCAAAGTCCTCCCACAGCGATGGCGTGGTGCTCAAAAAACCGAAACCCTCGCGCGACGGCGCCGTCAGGTGCGCACCGATAAGTTCCACCCGTCGCCCCGCCACCGGCAGGTCGCGTTCCCGGTAACGGCTGAGCGCAGCCACGGATGGCAATTGCCCAACTTCCTGCACGACAGCGTCGGGCAGCGTTGCGCCTTCATCGAAGCCTTGCGCGGCGACGTACAGATCAGCACGCAACAAATCGTTCAGCCAGGAATTGACCGAACCGCGCATGCTTTCCACCATGACCGCGACACCGACGCTGGCCGACAACGCCACCATCAGCGCCGCGACGGCAATCCCCAGGCGCGACAGGTGGCGGTCCAGGTCGCGCACGCCCATGCGCCAGATACCGGGCAGACCGGCGTGCGCCAGGATCCGGTGCAGCGCGCGAATGACCAGCGGTGTCATCATGGCGGCGCCCAGCACCAGCGCGAACAAACCGGCAAAGCTCATGATCACGCCGCCCGGCAAGGCCAGCGCCAGCAGCAGGCCGGCCACCAGCAGCAACAGTCCGAACAACGCCCACAGCGGAACGCCGCGGCGCGCGGCCTGTTCCAGCGCCGCGCGTGACAGGGTCGTCAAGGGCGGTGTGCGCGCCGCGTGCCACGCCGGCACCAGTGTCGCCAGCACTGTCGCCACCACGCCGAGACCGGCGGCGATTAACAGCGCCGTCCAGTCAAGATGCAGGGCGGTGACGCTGACGTTGTAGTAAAGCTCGCTCACTGTGGCCGCCACCAGGCGCGTCAGCCCGCGGCCCAGCCACACACCGAGCAACAGGCCGAGCGCGGTGCCGAGCAACGCCAGTATCACGGCTTCCAGCAGGATCAGCCCGAACAGTTCGCGCGGCGTGACACCGATGGCGCGCAGCCGCCCGAACAGGTTGCGCCGCTGCACCATGGAAAAGGTCATGGCGTTGAAAATGAGAAACATGCCCACCAGCAGCGCCAGCAGGCTCATGGCGGTGAGGTTGAGCTCGAACGCCGCGGACAGGCGCGTCACGCCGCGCGCCTGTTCGGCGACGGTCTGCAACTGCACACCGGCGGGGATGCGCTGCCTGATCCAGGGTTCGCTTGCGGCATCCAGGATCAGGTCCAGGTGGCTGAGCTGCCCTTGCATCGCCAGCACCGATTTCGCCGTGGCGATATCTACCAGCAGCAGGTCATCGCCGGCGCGGCTTTGTTGCGAGTCGACACGCAGCACCTCGAGCCTGGCAGTCCTGCCCCGATAAACAACGTCCAGCGTGTCGCCCTGATCGACACCGAGCGCGCGCGCCGTTGCCGCGCCGAGCACCAGGGCGCCGGGTTGTGTCAGCCAGTCGGTGGTGAAACCGGCGTCGTTCGACACGTCGGCGAGCTGACTGCGAAACGGCGCTTCGGCAAACAGGTCGAAGCCCACCAGGTGGTAGCGTCCTGCGGCACCCTCGACGCTGACCCAGCCGCTCACCACCGGCGCCATGGGCGGTGCGCCGGGCTGGCGCCTGAGGTCCACATACACCGCATCGGGCAACGCCGCGCCCGGTATGGCAAGCCGGTGCGTGGCCTTGCCCTGCAACTGTTGCGCGGACAGTTCGAAAGCGGCGCGCGCGCCGCTGTTGGCGAGATCCACCGCCAGCACCACCGCCACCCCGAGCGCGATGCCGGACAAGGCCAGCAGACCCTGCCAGCGATGGCGCAGCATGTAACGCAGCCCGGCGCGCAACAGCAAGG
>JAGFJP010000014.1 GCA_024102665.1 Thiogranum sp.
CCATGGCCCATACCTTGGCGCTCATGATCTCCAGTGGGGTGACGGGCATGACCAGCAGGTGTTCCAGAGTGCCGTGCTCGCGCTCGCGGATCAGCGCCGCGCCGGTGAGGATGATGGAGAGCATGGTAATGCGGTTGACCAGCTCCATCACCGCGGCGAACCAGCTCTGGTTCAGTTCGGGGTTGAAGCGCGCTCGCAGCTGCAACTGCACCGGCAGGGCCCCCTCTTCCCGATGGCGCTGCACGAATTCGTTGATCACGCCGTTAACGATGGCCTGGATATAACCGCTGCCGGTAAAAGCCTGCGACATGCGCGTGGCATCCACATTCAGCTGCAGCGCCGGCGTATCGCCGGCAAGCACATCGCGCTGGAAACCGGTGGGGATATAAAGGGCGAAGGTGTCCAGTCCTGCGTCCATCCGCGAATCCATCTGCCCGGCGCTGATCAGCAACGGCGGCAGGAAGTAAGGCGGGTAGAAGGCGTCGATGATGCGCATCGACAGCGGCGACCGGTCCTCGTCGACAATGGCGATGGGCGCCTTGTGCAGCGTCTCCGGCATGGCCGTGGCGGCGGTATAGATGGAGAGCGTGAAGGCCCAGACAATCAGCACCAGCATGATCGGATCGCGCAGCAGGCTGCGCAGTTCCTTGACGCCGAGGTGGAAGCTGTTGCGCAGCAGGCGCACCTTAACGCTCCTGTTTGCGCAGCAGCGCTGCTGCGAGCCCGATGAGCACCGGCACCGCAACGAGCAAGGGCACGAATGCGCCTTGCAGTTCGGCAAAACCCAGCGCCTTGGAAAAGGTGCCCCGGGCGATGGTGATGAAGTGGGTGGTGGGAAACATCTCGCCAATGACGCGACCAGCCCCTTCCAGCGAGGTGACCGGATTGAGAAGTCCCGAGAAAGTCACCGCCGGCAGCATGGTCAGCAATGCGGTGCCGAACAGGGCTGCGATCTGGCTGCGCACGAAGGTTGAAATCAGCTGGCCGAAGGCCGTGGCCGCCGTGACGTAGATCAGCGCCGCCGCCGTCAGCGTGGCAAAACTGCCGCTGATCGGCACGCCGAAACCATAAATCGCCAGAACGGTCAGCAGCAGATAGCTGACCATCGCCAGCAGGATATACGGGATCTGCTTGCCCAGCAGAAACTCCAGCCGGGTCACGGGCGTGACGTAGAGGTTGACGATGGAGCCCAGTTCCTTCTCGCGCACCACGGCGAGGGCCGCGAGGATCGCCGGGATCAGGATCAACAGCAGCGGGATGACCGCCGGCACCATCGCCGGCAGGCTGGTCACCTCGGGGTTGTAGCGAAAGCGCGTCTCGATATTGACCAGCCCCACGTTGGCCGCATCACCGTGGATTTCGCGTGCCTTGCCGGCGAGCCAGTGCCGGTGCATGCCCTGCACATAGCCGCGCACCGTTTCGGCACGCGCGGGCATGGAGCCGTCGATCCAGGCGCCGATTTCCGCGGCTCCGCCGCGCGCCAGGTCGCGCGCAAAACCGCTCGGGATCTCGATCGCCAGGCTGATCTCGCCGGCCCGCATGCGCCGGTCCATGTCCGCATAACCCTGCAGCGGCGGGCGTTCGACGAAATAGCGTGAGCCGGCGAGATTGAGGGTGTAGTCGCGGCTCACGCTGGTCTGATCGAGGTCGAGCACCGCAAAGGTGAGATCTTCGACATCCATGCTGATGCCGTAGCCCAGGACGACCATCAGCAACGCGCTGCCCAGCGCGGCCATGGTAAGACGAATGGGGTCGCGCAACAGCTCCAGGGCTTCGCGCCGGGTATAACTGAACAGACGGCGAAGGCTGAAGGCGCTGCGATTCACCGCGGCGGCCTCGCCTTCCTCCCCGGGCAGCGACGTCGGCCGCGCTGTGCCCGATGTCTCCATCCGGCTGTCCTCCACCTCCGCCTCCAGGTAGTTCACAAATGCCTCTTCGAGATTCTCCGCGCCGCGCGCCCTGGTGATCGCCGCCGGTGTTTCGGTCACCAGCACCTTGCCGGCGTGCATCAGCGAGACGCGGTCGCAGCGCTCGGCCTCGTTCATGAAGTGGGTCGAGATGAAGATGGTGACCTTGTCCTGGCGCGACAGGCCGATCATGATGCGCCAGAAGTTGTCCCGCGCCCCCGGATCGACGCCGGAGGTCGGTTCGTCGAGGATCAGCATCTCGGGGCCGTGGATCATCGCCACCGCCAGCGACAGGCGTTGCCGCTCGCCCAGGGGCAAGGCATCGGGCA
>JAGFJP010000027.1 GCA_024102665.1 Thiogranum sp.
GTTTGGTGAGATAGCCTGAGGCGCCGGCATCCAGCAACTGGGTGGGAAAGGGGTCGTCCACCTGCAGCGTCACCACCAGGATACGCGTCGCGGGATTGGCCTGAACGATGCGACGGGTGGCCTCGAGCCCGCCGATGCCGGGAATCTGCACGTCCATGAGGACGACGTCCGGCTTCATGCTGCGCGCCAGTTGCACGGCTTCCTCGCCGCTGGACGCCTCCCCGATCACCGTCAACTGGGGCATGTCATCCAGCAGGCGCTGAATGCCGCAGCGTACGAGTTCCTGATGATCAGCGAGCAAAATACGTATAACTGGTTTTTCCATAACCTTCCTTCCTTGTGGTTGACTAACTATTATTACGGCCCATCCCGGGCTCGCTCAACGACCGCTGCAGACCCCGGGATTCCTTCCCGGGCACAACGATCGCGGGATCGTAGCAGAGTATTTCCCGTCTGTCAGGACCTGTTCATCAGTTCCGTTCGCCCCTGGCCAGCTGCATGGCTGGAGCGGTCAACAGGTCTGTTCGCTGAAGTAGTGCAGAAACGCGTCCACCCCCAGTGGCGGTGAGAAATAGTGCCCCTGCACCCGCCGCACGCCGGCGGCCCGCAGCAGCGCAAGCTGCTCGGCCGTCTCCACGCCTTCGGCGATGACTTCGAGATCCGTTGTCTTCAGCAGCACCGCCAGTGCTTCTGCCCAGCGCGGCGTGCAGCCGGTATTGTCGCAGTCAAGAAGCACACTCTTGTCGATTTTGATGATCTTCGCATTGCTGCGCGACAGGACCAGCACGCTGGCCGGATCGATGGTCACGTCATCCAGAGCCACGCGCACACCCTCACGCGCTGCGAGTTCGAGCGCGTCCAGGCCGATCTGGTCCGGCAACCCGCGTTCCGTGATTTCCAGGACGATCTTGTGCCTGACATCGCTGAGCCCCGACTTCTGCGCAGCGTATTCCAGCCCGCCACGGCCGAGGATCTCGGGCGGGACATTGATATGCATTTCGACACCGTCCTGATTCCTGAGCCAGTCGCCGAGTTCGATCGCCACCCGATCGATCACCCAGTAGGTGAGCAGACCCGACAGCGGCGTGTGCTCGATCGCCGGAACGAAGGCATTGGGAAACACGACACCACCGGGACGCTGCCAGCGCAACAGGGCCTCCGCGCCGATGCAGCACTCCCGGTCAAGGCTGACGATAGGCAGGTATTCGAGAAAAAACTCATTATTCGCGAGGCCGGCGCGAATCGTCTCCAGACTGATCATGTGTTCTTGCATACGCCGATGTTATTGAAAGAACGGACGCCCTAGGTAAAAGAACACCGCATTGTTTCCGGCTTCGGCATGACCGTAACCGACGTAGAGCGGACCGATCGGCGTATCGGCACCAAGGAACAGACTCCCCGAGGCGATGCCGTCGTCGCCGATATCGTTGTTGTCTTCCCACACACCGCCATATTCCGCCGAGCCGCCGATATACCAGGACAGAAAAGGCATGGGTCTGAACCGCCGGTAGTAGATCGCGGCAAGCACCGCCGCCTGCTGGCCGCTCAGCGAATCCTGGGTGAACCCGGACAGGTTCAGAAACCCGCCGAGACGGTAGCGGTCCTGAATCGCAGCCTCGCCATCGAGCGTCGTCTCCACCAACCCGCCGAGGCCGATCACGTGTCCGTCACCGAGCGTCATGAAGCGGCTCGCGCGCGCGGTCATCTGGTCGAAATCCGTATCGCTGCCGAGCTCATCGCGTGCAGCGGCGTACTCCAGCATGCCAAGGCCCCCGCTCTCCGGAAAGTTGAAGTTATCGAGCCGGTCGAGCGAGAGGCGCGCGTAGACCTCGCCGGTATCGTAGTCGAACTCCGGCAATCCGGGCGCACCCGTGCGAACTTTTACATCGCCGGTGCGATAGCGGTAGCCCAGGCGGCCCTCGCCGAAGACACTGAATTCGCGCCCTGCGGCAAGTTCCAGCCGCGTCTCGTCGACGCGGAACTCCGCCAGGCGATCGCCCTTGCCGTTGAAAACATCCACGTTGCGCGCGCCGTAGCTCAAGCCGGTCGTAACAAAATAACGTGACAGCGTATCGAGTGGCTGATACCAGTCGCCAGCGATCCTGGGCTCTTCACCCAGCTGCAGCCCGAGGCGCATCTCCCCGTTCAGCTCATTAATCGCCGTACGCAGGTAGGCAAAGCCCAGGTTGAAGGTGTTCTGGCCGTCGCCGTCACTGGTCAACTCGACACCGAACTGCAGGTAATTCGGCCCCCACTTGCGGGCGTTGGCATTCACCAGCAGACCCGTCTGGCCGTCTTCCTCGATGACGTCATAGCTGACGGACTGGAACAGTTCCAGTCCGTAGATGCTGCCGATGTCGTTCTCCAGCTGTTCGCGATCCAGCGGCGCGCCGATCTGCTGATGCAGGCGGTCACGGATCATACCGTCGGACACCGAAGAATCGTTCTCGATGCGCAGGAAGTGCACGACGGGTGGCGCGTCGGGCGGACGCGCCGCGCGCACGGCGAGGTGCGCCTGATACGCCGCTTCGGACAGGGAGAGCCTCGCCAACTCGCCGTGCTGCGCTTCAGCGGCCTTGCGTCCGGGCGGTATCGCCTTTGTGGCATGGGTAAAATCGCCGCTGGAAATATCACCCAGGTCGGGCACGATGAGAATGTCGCGGTCAGTCAGGGTGGCAAGTCGCTGCTCGACATTCTGGCGCGTCATGATGGTTGTCAGCTGCGAAGTGATCTGGAACAGATTGGTGACGTCCTCCGCCGGCATATAGGGCGTGCTGATATCGACCGCAATGATGATATCGGCTCCCATCTCCCGCACCACGTCGATGGGCAGGTTGTCGGTGATGCCCCCGTCGACCAGCAATTGCCCGTCGATCTCGGTGGCGGCGAACGCACCGGGCACGGCCATACTGGCGCGCATCGCCGTGGCCAGATCACCCGACCCGAGTACCACGCGTTGCCCGGTGCCGATATTCGAGGCGACCGCCCGAAACGGGATATACAAGCGGTCGAAATCAGTCACGGTGGAAATCGGCAGCGTGAGTTCGCGCAGCGCCAGAACGAATTTCTGGCCCTGGATCGCGCCGGACGGAAACTTCAATTCACCGTCGTCCGAAATGCCGGGCTTGGCATTGACCAGGTACAGATCGTCGTCGCGCTTGCGCCGGAACGAGCGATCCTTGCGCGGCGGATCATCATCGAAGATGTGCTCCCAGTCCATGGTTTCGAGCGCCGTGGCGATCTGCTCCGGTGTCATGCCCGATGCATACAGACCGCCGATGACGGAACCCATGCTGGTGCCCGCGATGTAATCGATCGGAACACGCATCTCCTCCAGCACCTTGAGCACTCCCACGTGGGCAGCGCCGCGCGCGCCGCCACCGCTGAGCGCAAGACCGATTTTCGGGCGCTCCGCCGCCGATTCTGCAAACGCCGCTTGTGGCGCGGCCAGCACGCAGAGGATAAGCAGACCAGCTGCGAGCGGCCGCGTCATCCCTTGCTGGCGGTTGTGTCGGTTTTCCATGGCGTGAACCT
>JAGFJP010000050.1 GCA_024102665.1 Thiogranum sp.
AGTTGCCGGTTCATTGCACCTGCCGCGCGCGCC
Organism: Thiogranum sp.; assembly: GCA_024102665.1. Lineage (GTDB taxonomy): Bacteria > Pseudomonadota > Gammaproteobacteria > DSM-19610 > DSM-19610 > Thiogranum. Next base: position 34 of record JAGFJP010000050.1, read on the forward strand.
GGCTCCAGGTGATGACGTAATCGATGCCGCTCCAGATGGTGCTCACGGTGACCGCGAACACCAGCGGCTGGACCCATGCCGGCTGTCCCCACTGCGCAGCCTGCTGCACGATGATCAACAGCACCAGCAGGATCTGCAGCAGGGTGTTGATTTTGCTGATCCAGGTTGGGCGAGCGTCGAGGCGCGCTATGCGCAGGTGGTAAACAACAGCGCCGGCAACGATCACGACGTCGCGCAACACCACCAGCGCCAGCAGCCACAGCGGCAGCAGCCCGGTCCAGGTCAGGGCCGCGTAACACGAAATCAGCAGCGCCTTGTCCGCCAGAGGATCGAGAATCGCCCCGAGGCGGCTGCCCCAGTCATACTGCTTGGCGAGAAAGCCATCCAGTGCGTCCGACACGCCGGCCACGACAAACAGGATCAGCGCCAGCGGATACTGATGCGATACCAGCGCCCACGCCGTCGGCGGCACCAGCAGGATGCGGCCGACGGTGATGGCATTGGGTATATCGCGTACCTGCATCGATGCGTCAGGGTCCGAGGCGGAAACGCCAGGAGGAAGGGTCCTCGACGGCCTGCAGTGTCCTGCCGAGCCGGATGACCTGCAACAGGTTGCGATCCGCGGCATTGAGGACGAGGTTGAATTCGACCTGGTCGCCGGCGGCGCGTATCACCTGCACGCCGTCGACCGGGGTCAGGGACGACAGGTAGTTGTAGACACGCGCATAGTCCTGCAGATTGCGCACCCCTTCGACCACCAGCGCCCGCTTGCCGGCGTCGCCCGCCACCACCGCGTACCGGAGCGCCAGCCACTGCGCGGCATCGCCGATGCCTTGCTCGACGGCCTGCTTGAGCGTCGCCGCGTGTCCGCTCCAGTCGCGGTCGCTGGCGGCGCCGAGCAGATTCCAGTCGCCCCTCCAGCCGCCGGCGCGCGAGCGGCCGAGCTTGCCGACCAGAATAACCTGCGGCCGGTAGCGCTGCGACGCCGACTCTATGGCCCCGATGAAGCCGCCCCAGACATCGGTGAATTCGATGGCGCGCTGGTCCTGGAGATCCATCAGCGGCAGGGTCACCGGCAGACCGCGCAGCTGCGCGGCCGCCCGCACGGCGCCCGCGACGCTGTCTTCGGCAGCCTCGGAAGCGAGGAAACGCTGGCCGTTGTTGTCCACCGCCAGCCATACCAGCACATCCGGCCGGTCGGCTCCCCAGTAAGGCAGGCCCTGTTCACGAATTTCCTTCGCCAGCGCGATACCGTCGAACTGCACCCACAGGGCAAGGGCCTCGGGCCCGGTCTGGGCGAAACCGTACTGCTGAACGAAACGCCCCGGTTCCTGCAACAGGGCGCGGGCGCCCGGCTCCTGCAGGCCGTCGGAACTTCCGGTGACGCGCACCAGCACCTGTTGCAGGGCGCGTTGCAAGGCGTCGTTACGCGATGCGCTGTCACGCCCGGCGGCCTCGACCTGCGCCTCGAACAGGTTGTCGAGGCGCGCCGCCTGGACAGCCGCCGATCCCAGCACCAGGGTCAGCAGGCCCGCTATGCAGAAACGTAGAATCAATAACTTCATCGCAGTCAGGGAAATTCCGGCGCTACGATACCACAGCGGGTAATACCCATGCATTATGCGGGCGGTGCTAGTACCATTGGCATTTTTCCAGCTACGGAGCCTGCTGTGTCTGGGCAACATACGTCTAACCCCGGTGCGCCGATCAGCTACCGGGACGCCGGTGTCGACATCGACGCCGGCAATTCCCTGGTCGAGCGCATTAAACCGATCGTGGCCAGAACCCGGCGGCCCGGCGTGGTTACCGGCCTCGGCGGATTCGGCGCGCTGTTCGAACTGCCCCTGGACCGTTATCGCCAGCCGTTGCTGGTGTCCGGCACCGACGGCGTCGGCACCAAGCTGAAACTCGCCATCGACAGCGGGCGTCACGACACCATCGGTATCGACCTGGTCGCCATGTGCGCCAACGACATTGTCGTGCAGGGCGCCGAGCCGCTGTTCTTCCTCGACTATTACGCCACCGGCAAACTGGACGTGGATGTCGCCGCCGACGTGCTCAAAGGCATCGGGCGCGGCTGCGAACTGGCCGGCGCCGCGCTGATCGGCGGCGAAACGGCGGAAATGCCCGGCATGTACCAGCGTGACGACTATGACCTGGCGGGCTTTTGCGTCGGTATTGTGGAGAAAGACCGTCTCATCGACGGCCAGTCGGTGCAGCCTGGCGACACGCTCATCGCCCTGGCCTCCTCGGGACCGCATTCCAACGGCTACTCGCTGATCCGCAAGATCATCGAAGTTTCCGGCGTCGGCATGGGCTTTCAGCTCGAGGACAGGACATTGCTGGACTGGTTGCTGGAACCCACCCGCATCTACGTCAAACCGCTGCTGGCATTGCTGGACCAGGTGGAAGTGCGCAGCCTGTGCCATATCACCGGTGGCGGACTGCCGGAAAACCTGCCGCGGGTGCTGCCCGAAAACACCGTTGCGCGCATCGATACCGGCAGCTGGCAATGGCCGGCCGTGTTCACCTGGCTGCAGCAGCAGGGGCGCGTGGAAATGGCGGAAATGTACCGCACCCTCAACTGCGGCGTCGGCATGGTCATCTGCGTGCCGGCGACGCAGGCGCAGCAATGCCTGTCGATCCTCGAGCAGCAGGGCGAGACCGCGTGGTTGCTGGGCAGCATCGAAACGGGCGAAGGCGAGCCGCGCGTCGCACTGAATGGCTGAACCACAAGCGCTAGCGCCGCTGTCGCTGGTGGTCCTGATCTCGGGCCGCGGCTCCAACCTGAAGGCCATCCTCGAAGCCATCGATCGCGGTGAACTGCCGGCGCGCGTCAGCGCCGTGATCAGCAGCAATGCCGGGGCACCCGGGCTCGAGCATGCGCGCCGCAGACACATAGACACCCTGGCGCTGGATGCCGCCGATTATCCGCAGCGCGAGGATTATGATCGCGCCCTGCAGGGATTGATCGACAGGTTCGAGCCCGGGCTGGTGGTGCTGGCCGGTTTCATGCGCATCCTGACGCCCGGTTTCGTGCGTCATTTCAGCGGCCGCCTCATCAACATACACCCTTCGCTGCTGCCCGAGTTCCGCGGCCTCGATACCCATCGCAGGGCCATCGCGGCCGGCGCCAGGCTGCACGGCGCCAGTGTGCATTTTGTCACCGAGGAACTGGACGGCGGACCGGTGATCGCGCAGGCCCGCGTGCCGGTGCTGCCCGATGATGACGCCAGAACGCTGGCCGCGCGGGTGCTGGCGCGCGAACATCAGCTGTATTGCCAGGTGATCCGCTGGATTGCCGAGGGGCGCGTTGGCTACGATGGCCGCCAGGTGTTGTTCGACGGTCAGCCGTTGCAAACGCCGCTGCAGCCCGACGCTCGAAACGAGGACGCCGGAATATGAAATGCTTCGTCAACACAGGGGCTATGCTGTCATGGCTTGCAGTCGCCATCCTGCTCGGCGGCGCCTGGATGCAGCCTGCCAGAGCAGGCGGTGACGACCCCTATCCGGAATTCGTCGCCGGCTACGACGTGATGCTCAACGGCATCAAGGTGGGATCCGCGAAATTCAGCCTCAGTCATTTGCGGGGCAATGAGTACCTGTACCGGTCCGAAGCCGCCAGAACCGGCGTCGCCGGCCTGTTCGGCGCGAAGCCGGCGCAGGAGAGCAGTCGCTGGCGATTGACCGAGAACGGTATCGAGGTGCTGGAATACCGCGCGCGGCACCCGGGCGGTGATGACGATGACAACTCGCACCTGCTGTTCGACCACGAAAAACTTCGGGTGGCGAACCGCGGGGCCGGCGAACAGTGGGACATCGCCATGCCGGAAGGCACCCTGGACAGCATGGTGATGCAACTCGCCATGCTGTTCGACCTGCGCGACGGCAAACAGGTTTTCGAGTACCCCGTCGCGGTGCGCGGGCGCATCAAGCACTACCGCTTCGAACGCGCCGGGGAAGACACAACCGAGCTGCCGCTGGGCAGCTACCGGACGCTGAAACTGGAACGCAAGGACGACGACAGGGACAAGAGCTGGATATGGAGCGCGCCGGAACTGAATTATTTTCCGGTGCGGTTCATCAAGCAGAAGAGCAGCGGTCTGAAAACCGAGATCCTGCTGCGTGAACTGCGCTTTCTGCCGCCGGCGCAGTGACCTAAAAGGGGCCCCTAAAAGGGGTCAGTACCCTTTTAGGGCTACCCGTCATAGTCAATATGTGTTCAATCGCCAAAAGGGTACTGACCCCTTTTAGGACAGCGGCAACCTCCGCGAGAGATTGCCGCGCTGCGCTCGCAATGACGGGAAAAACCTACTCCGCGGATGCCTGCAGCTTTTCCTCGATTTTCGCAATCAGACCGTCCATGCCGTCGGCGCGCACAATCTGCTGGTAACTGCTGCGGTAGTTGCTGATCATGCTGACGCCCTCGATGATGACATCATAGACGTACCAGCCGTCGTCCTTGAGGCGCAGCTTGTATTGCACCGGGATCTCCCTGCCCTGATCGAGGATCGCGGTATCGACCTGCGCATACCTGTCTTTCCTGATCTTCTCTTCTCCATAGGCGACTTCCTGGCTGGTATATTCCTCGACCAGCACCAGGTAGGTGTCCTGCATCATGCGCGCATAAAGCTCGACGAAGCGATCCTGCTGCTGTGCGCTGGCCGTTTTCCAGTTCTGCGCCAGGGTCGATTGCGCCATGGCGCGATAGTCGAAGCGCGCGCTGATCAGACCGCGGATCTGCTGTTTCTTGGCGCTGCTTTCGAGGTCCTGGCTGCGCAGCACCGCGAGCACATTATCGATGGTGCCGCGCAGGCTGTCAGTGGGCGCGCCCGCCCAGGCAGCGGCGGGAAGACACAGCAGGGCGAGTAACGGCAGCGCCAGCCAGCGGCCGGCGTGTTGAATCTGTACGTTCATTCTTTGTCCCCTTCGAAAATGTATTTGCTCACCAGTTCCTCGATGCTGATAGCGGATTCGGTTTCGATGATTTCATCGCCTTCCTCCAGGATGAGGTCCGAGCCACCGGGCGACAGCTTCACGTAACGGTCGCCGATGATGCCGGCGGTGCGGATCGAGGCGACGCTGTCTTCCTGCAGTTCCACGTTCTTGTTGAGACTCAGGTGCACCACTGCTTCATAGGCAGCGGGATCGAGCACGATTTTCTGCACCTTGCCGACGCGCACACCGGCCAGTTCCACGACCCCGCCCTCCTTGAGACCGGACACCGAGGTGAAGCGCGCGCTCACCGAATAGGTCTCGGGTTCGAAGACACCGACATTGCCCATCTTAGTCGCCAGGAAAAACATTCCTGCCAGTCCGGCCACCACAAACAGGCCCACATAAGTCTCGATCGTCAATCGGTTCATAACGGCCTCACAACATGATTGCGCTGATCAGATAGTCCGCGCACAGCACACTGATGGATGCGATGACCACCGCATCGGTGGTGACGCGGCTGACACCCTCTGCGCCGTGCGCACCGTAACGTTCCAGGTGCAGGAAAAAACCTTTCGCCGATGTGATCCACACAACCAGCAGTCCGAATATCAGCGACTTCGTAAACCCCATGCGAATATCGTGCAGCGTCACGGTCTCGTACATGCCCTGGAAGAAAGCGGCTTCGCTGACGCCGAACAGCACCACGCCGACGAACCAGCCGCCGACGATACCGATCATGATGAACAGGCTGGTCAGCAGTGGCACCGATATCACGCCCGCCACCAGCTTCGGCGCTAGCAGATAACGGTAAGGATCGACTGCCATGCATTCCAGCGCGTCGATCTGCTCCTGGCTGCGCATGATGCCGATCTCGGAACAGATGGCGGAACCGGCCCTGCCGATCACCACCAGGGCGGTCAGCACCGGCGCCAGTTCGCGGATCATGGCCAGCGCCACCGCGGAACCCAGCAGGCTGACCGATCCGAAACGCACCAGCGTGTCGTAGAACTGCAGCGACAGCACCATGCCGGTGAAGAAGCCCGCCACCAGTATCACCAGCGCGGAACGCGCGCCGATAAAGTGCACCTGGCGCAGCAGCGCCTGCCAGCGGTAGGGCGGGCGCGCGGCACTGGCGATCGCTCTCAGCAGGAACAGCAACAGGCGGCCGGCCTGTTCGACGAAACCCAGGCTGCTGTCTCCGAGGCGGTGCAGTACGTTGATCATAAGGCGTCGTGCCGGTATCCGGTCAGGCGGTGCAGGTATGCGTCCCTGTCCACCGCGTCGTTGCGCGGGCGACGGTTGAACAGATCCTGGACCCTTTCGTTATCGGTCGCCCGCACTTCATCGACCGTCCCCGTGATAACCAGCCTGCCCTGATCGAGAACTGTGATGCGATCGGCGATCTTGAAAGCGCTTTCCAGCTCGTGGGTGACCACCACGATGGTCATGCCCAGCGTGTCACGCAGTTTGAGAATCAGTTCGTCGAGTTCCGCGGCCACCACCGGGTCCAGGCCTGCCGAGGGTTCGTCGAAAAACAGGATGCGCGGATCCATCACCAGGGCGCGCGCCAGGCCGGCGCGTTTCAGCATGCCGCCGGAAAGCTCGGAGGGCATCAGGGTGTCGAATCCCGACAGATTCATCATTTCGAGTTTCATGCGCGCCATGATGCGGATGGTGTCTTCGTCCAGCCGGGTATGTTCGCGCAGCGGCAACTCCACGTTCTCGCCCACGGTCAGCGAGCCGAACAGCGCACCACCCTGGAAGGCGACGCCGATCTGCTTGCGCAAAGCGTAGAGCTGTTTACGGGAGAGGCCGGTGATGTCCTGGCCGAGGATGCGGATGGTCCCGGAGCTGGGTTTTTTCAGCCCCAGCAGATGGCGCAGAAAGGTGCTCTTGCCGGAGCCGCTGCCGCCCATGATGACCAGGATTTCGCGCGGCAGCACACTCAGCTCGATTCCGTCGAGGATTCTGCGCTGTCCGTAGTGCGTAACCAGGTCTGTTACCTGGATCACGGCATCCATGTCTCTGGCGGGTTCGGTCACTGCAGTCACACTTGAAAAATGCGTTACGGGTCAACATCCCTGTCCCGCTCGTAGCGGCAGGATCGACGCGCGCATTAGCCGCGCACAGGCATCCGGATGCCGGAAAACACCGGGATGACGTGCGACGCTGCCGTCAGGCTTTGGGGAGAGTGACTCCGGTCTGGCCCTGGTACTTGCCGCCGCGGTCGCGGTAGGAGGTTTCGCAGACTTCGTCGGATTCCAGGAACAGCACCTGGGCCACCCCTTCGTTGGCGTAGATCTTGGCCGGCAGGGGCGTGGTGTTGGAAAACTCGAGGGTGACGTGCCCTTCCCATTCAGGTTCCAGCGGCGTTACGTTGACGATGATGCCGCAGCGGGCATAGGTGGATTTTCCCAGGCAGATGGTCAGCACGTTGCGTGGAATGCGGAAGTACTCCACGGTGCGGGCCAGGGCGAAGGAATTCGGCGGGATGATGCACACGTCCGATTTGACATCGACAAAGCTGTTGGCGTCGAAGTTTTTCGGATCGACAATGGCGGAATTGATATTGGTGAAAATCTTGAATTCGTCGGCGCAACGGATGTCGTAGCCGTAGCTGGAAGTGCCGTAGGATATGACCCGGCCCACCGCGTCGTTATGACGCACCTGGCCCGCTTCGAAAGGTTCAATCATGCCCTGTTGCTCCGCCATGCGGCGGATCCAGCGATCGGATTTAATCGACATCTTGCGTCTCGCCCAAAAAATGAAGCGGCAACGATACCGGGAATGGGGGGATAAAAAAAGCAGGGGGACAGGTTTTGGCCTGTCCCCGGGTGTGCTTCTCAGCCGCGGGTAGTTCTTACGGGGACAGAGCTGAAGGTCTGTCCCCACCGCGGAGCCGCCGTATCAGTTGTTCTGGATGACAATCTGCGGAAACTTGGCGGCGTAGTTCTTCGACTGCATCGACAGCTTGGCGGCGGTGCGGCGGCCGATGTCGCGGTAGATCTGGGCAATACGTCCGTCCGGATCGGCCACCACCGAGGGACGGCCGCTGTCCACTTCTTCGCGAATCGCGCGGTCCAGCGGCAGAGCGCCGAGGAAATCGACATCGTACTGTTCGGACATGCGCTGACCGCCGCCCTCGCCGAAAATGTGCTCCTCGTGACCACAGTTGCTGCAGATGTGGATACTCATGTTCTCGATGATGCCCAGCACCGGCACCTCGACCTTCTCGAACATCTTCAGACCCTTGCGTGCGTCGAGCAGAGCGATGTCCTGGGGCGTGGTGACAATCACCGCGCCACTGACCGGCACCTGCTGGGCCAGCGTCAGCTGCACGTCACCGGTGCCCGGCGGCAGGTCGATGACCAGGTAGTCCAGGTCTTTCCAGTTGGTGTCATTGAGCAACTGCTGCAGCGCCTGGGTGACCATCGGCCCACGCCAGATCATCGGGGTCTCTTCATCGACCAGGAAACCGATGGACATCACCTGCACGTGGTAGCTCATCATCGGTTCCAGCGTCTGGCCGTCCTTCGATTCCGGCTTGCCGTGGATGCCCATCATGCGCGGCTGGCTGGGGCCGTAGATGTCGGCGTCCAGAATGCCGACTTTCGCGCCGTCGGCCGACAGCGCCAGGGCCAGGTTGGTGGCGGTGGTGGACTTGCCGACGCCGCCCTTGCCCGAGGCCACGGCGATAATGTTCTTGATGCCGCTGATGGTCTTCACGCCCTTCTGCACGGCGTGCGCCTGGATGGCGAAATTGACGTTGACGCGCGCTTTGGCGACGCCCTCCAGTGATTCAACCAGCTCTTTCAGCTTTGCGGCCAGCTCGTCCCTGTAGCCACCAGCGGGGAAACCCAGTACCACGTCCACCACGACCTGATCGCCTTCGATCATGATGTTGCGCACGGATTTGGTCGCCACCAGATCCTTTTCCATGTAAGGATCGATGTATTCCTTGATCTTGGATTCTATCTGCTGCTGTGTGACCTCAGCCATAATCTGTTCCTCTGGATTCCGATTGCCGGAGACGCCCGGTCTGAAAGCTTCTGAAAAAACTGGGCAATCAGTGTACACAACCGCGCGACGACGGTCTCCATCGCGGTTTGTGCGGGTTTGGGGGAAGCGGCGCGGGCGCAATCCCGGCAGCGGATACTGCCCTGTGTCCTGCTCTCGACGCCCCCCATGTCTCCGATCGTCTGCATCTGGCATAATGCGCAGCTATCTATAGGTGTTGTCAGGAAATTTCATGCCGGAGCAAAAACGCAAGATTCTGGTCACCAGCGCCCTGCCCTACGCCAACGGGTCGATACACCTGGGGCACCTGGTCGAGTACATACAGACCGACATCTGGGGCAGGACGACGGCAAGGACCAGCCCGAACACAGACCGCAGAATTCCGATCCATCACGACTGGACAAGTGGCAGAACCGGATCAACAGCGCCCTCGAAGAAGCCATGCGCCAGGGCGTGTTCGACAACCTGCCGGGCAAGGGCAAGCCGCTGAACCTCAATGAGGATCCCAACGAGCCGCCGGAAATGCGCATGGCCACCAAAATCCTCAAGAACAACGAACTACCGCCGCCCTGGCTCGACGCCCGAACGGCCAACCTGGCCGA
>JAGFJP010000125.1 GCA_024102665.1 Thiogranum sp.
GCCCTAGAGCATTTCCACAACCCACCGGGTAACCATTGCGGTGGCCCGCGCACACTTGTGTTCACGCGCCTTGTCGAATGCCGCGTATTCGTCCGCGTCCCAGAAATTCCAGGTCTTGCCGGTGAACTGAACCTGCAACTCCTGGCAGGTGGTGCCACCGAACTCTTCCCGGAACCGGTCCACCAGTTGCTGGCCAAGACGAAAATTTCCGATGCGCTTGCCCTTGTGAAAATCCTGCCGCTCGCGGCCGCGCTTGCAACTGAGCGCCACCAGGCCACCGGACAACGCGCCGCAGGTCCCGGCGCCGCTCAGTCCGCCGCCACCCGACAGGCCGTGACTCGCCTTGATGGTTTCATCGCTGACGCCACCAATGTATTCCTGGACAGTCGCCAGCACGCACTGAGGGCAACATCCAAACTCAAGTTCGCAACCGAACGCTTTCTCGTAAGCTTGCCCGGACAGCAGGGCTTTGTCTTCCGCCTTCATCACGTATCCCCGTATAACACCTTGTTCTGATGCCTGGGCCCACTATAGGAGAGGCGCCGGGCGCGGCAATTGACACCGATCAAATGCGCCGGCATAAATGCCATTCAGGGACGCACCGCGCGGCGGTAGATGTCGATCAGAAAGCTGGCTTCGGTGTCCAGCGAATGCATGGCGGCGATCTGCTGTTGCCGCTGTGCGGATGCCTTCCAGAAATAGGGGGTCATGCGCAGCAGCTTTTCGATATCCCCCTGTTGCACACGCATCCCGAACGCCAGTGTGATGCGATCCTGGTGGCACAGACCGGGCAGTTGGTTTATCGTGATTTCATGTTCCCGCGCCTCGTCGTAGACCAGCTCGCGCAAGGCGAACAGATGACGTGGCCCGGGCGTTACAACCATCGCAAGCCCTCCAGGTTTCAGAACCCGCAACGTCTCGTCATCGTAGCCGGGCGCGAAAATCCGCAGCATGCAATCCAGGCTGGTGTCGGCAAGTGGAATCGAAGCATTGCTGGCAACCGCGAAATCAACCCCGCCGCAACGCCTGGCGGCCATCGCCACCGCATCCCTGGCGATGTCGATACCGCCGATCCAGAGCGACCGGTCCGGTGCGGATTCCTGCAGGGCATCGGCAATCGCGCAGGTATACCAGCCTTCCCCGCAACCGCTGTCGAGCAGGGCAAAGCCGCCGCAGACAGTGTTCATGGCGTCGACGCACAGCGTGCGAAGACGCTCAACCAGCGGTCGGTAGTAGCCCCGCTCGAGAAAGTCGCGGCGACTGGCGATCATGAACTTGTCGTCACCCGGCGAAGCGCTGTGCTTGCGATGCGCCGGCAGAAGGTTCACGTAACCCTGTTTCGCCCGGTCGAAACTGTGCCCGCGCTCGCAGACCAGCTGCCGACCGGTCGCATGCAAAGGCATTGCGCACACCGGGCAAATCCACATACCGCTACAATCCCCCGCGAGCACTGGAAGAACAACTATTCAAAGGCAATCACCCTGGCAGCGGATTCCGTCTGGCGGGAAGCGCATCGCCCGCGAGACACGCTGCGTCCGGCTGATATTCCGGGCGACGATAATAGCGCTTTTCTGCGGCGAAAAATTGTCGGATTACAAACTGTTGCCTAATAACGTCAAACATGCTTAAAATTGATTCAATTGCACGTTGCGCAGGTGTTTCCAGAAGTCTTAATAAAGTATCTCCTGTAAATTACCTTCCCACCAAGTTTGCAATTAAATAACAGTAATCGATCACCAGACCAACCAGAGGTTATTTACATGGCTACAGGCACCGTTAAGTGGTTCAACGAATCCAAGGGTTTTGGCTTTATCGCTCCTTCCGATGGCAGCGCTGATGTGTTTGTGCACTTTTCGTCGATCGCGGGCGACGGTTTCAAAACGCTGCTTGAAGGTCAAACGGTCAACTTCGATACCGAGAAAGGGCCCAAGGGATTACAGGCAACCAACGTAACAGTCGCAGAATAACGGTACTGCTGCTGACCGGTTCCACTGGTCAGCGAAGCACGAAAAACCATTAAAGCCGGCGCAGACTGGCTGACACCGGTTACCTTGTGAAGGGATTTGACAGGCCTGTTACGGGGCGATCGTTATGCAAGGCCGGGGAAAACGGCTAACGAGAATGCTTGTGCGTCGATCAATGACGCCTGCTTGAACCACACGTCCGAATTTTCGTCGTTCTAGCGCAGGCCGGAATCCAGGAGCTTCGCTTGACTGGATTCCGGCCTGCGCCGGGATGATGCCTTGGTAAGGTACCCGCAATGCGGGCTAGCGTTGCGACGTCTGCCCGGCACTTTCCCAGTGACGGGCGTTCTCCCTGAGCGTCAGCAGATGAGCGCGTTCCTGCGCAATCGCGGCTTCGATTTCGCTGATCTCGTTTTCCACCATCACCCGGGTCTCCTCGAGTTCCTTTAACTCGAGCAGCAGTTCCGCGCGGCGAGGCCAGGTGGTTCCACGTCGCACAAGCTCGGTTTCGGTCAGTTTCCGGTCGTGGACAAGGCTGTCGAGCTGCTCGCGGTTCACTCCCAGGATCCGGTCCAGGCGACGCACCTGATACTCCGACTCGTGAATCTCCTTGCCGGCGGACCAGGCGTCCAGAAAAGCCGCTTCGGCGGATGCCGGACAGGCGCCGGCATAAGCCTGGCCTTTCACGCCGAGCCTGAATCCGTTGCGCGGCTCGCAATACCATAACAGCCCCGCGTCGCGACCCTCATTGTAGCGGGCGAGATCCGGAGCCACGCCATGACTGGCACAGGCCTTGCGATGATCGGCAATACGAACCGGCGTGTGTCCGCGCAGCCCGTCCTCATAACCGATGCTGTACCAGTCCGCGCTGCGACATTCATCCTGCGACAGGCTCGCACAACCTTGCAGGACCGAAACGGCGATGAGCAGCAACAGCGGGAATAAACGCATGATCGAATCCGGGCTTCCGTGACTCTTGTTACAGCGGCACTTGCCTGCCCTGATTCAAGGCTGAGCCGCTCCTTTTTCCGGAAACTGGATCACATTCCTGCGTTCCGGCAACCGTTGCCGGAATTCGGATACGATCCAAGTTCAACCGGAAATGATATCTCCGTGCAGCCCGTGGCGGGACAGCTCCTTGAGAATGGCCATAGGCGAGATATGCGCTTCCTCGAACTCGACCAGGATGTCGTGGGGTTTCCCGGCATCGATTTCGACATCGGAAATATACCTGATTTCGCGTAAATCGCTTTCGAGGGCGCGCAGTTCCTTGTCGTCCAGCTTTTCGTCAATGTGGATGTACACCGTATGCATGGGATTTTCTCCTGATAAAGGAACACGCTTTTTTCCTTATTCATACTTGAGACATTAGCCCACGCAAGCCGATTTTCAACCTTACTGGAA
>JAGFJP010000056.1 GCA_024102665.1 Thiogranum sp.
CGTAAGGCGATTGTGAAATTCCAGGCGGGTACCGTGGGGTCCGCTGCGCAAACGCGTCAGGCCGGCATTGTCGATCCGGGTTCGGTACCAGGCGGCGGGATCGGCTTCCAGCACATGCCCCAGAGCGGCGCGGATAACGCCGGCATGCGCCACGACCAGCAGGTGCCGGCCCGGAAATTTCCTGATCGCATCGGCAAGGGCGCCGTTTACGCGCATCCCGAACGCCTGCAGGGGCTCGGCACCGGGCGGACGATGATGCACGGGATCACGGTAAAACGCGGCATAACTTTCCGGTTCCCGCTCCAGGATCTCGTCGGGAGTGGCGCCCTCCCAGCTGCCGAAACCAACCTCCCGGAAACGCGGTTCAATGTCGACCGGCAGGCCGTGCCGGTCGCCGAGGCGCTCGGCGAATGCCCGGCAGCGCTGCATGGGCGACGTGACGATCCGGTCCCAGGGCGCATGTCCGCCGACCGCGCGCCACATCTGCGACCAGCCTTTTTCGCTCAGCGGGTCGTCGATACCATCGCCGCGAAAACGCCGGCCTCCGACCGGTTCACCATGGCGCAGAAGATCGATCAGGGTGTCGGTCACAGCGCGTTCAATGACGGTCCAGAGGTGTTACGCTGCCGCCGTCGGATCGCGGCTGGCGGTCCTGCAGCAGCGCCACGGCTTTGAGAAACTCGCTTTGCAGGCGATTCATGATTCCAGGGGCGTTCCTGTCGTAGTAGATGCAGGTGTAGCTGACCGGCGCACGCAGATCCTGTCGCTCGCCGGCCCGGAAATCCCGCCAGGAGATTTCGATGGTACGTGGCCCCTGCCCATCGACAAACACAATCTCCTCGCGGTCGATCGCCGCCAGGTATTGCATGGAGCGGATCGGAACGAACAGATGCCGATCGCCGCGGCGGGCATACAAGAGATGCAGCATGTTGTACAGATCCGCCGGGATGCTGCGCTCCTCCCGGCTGATTTCATTGCCACGCGTGAAATTCAGGTCCATCAGTGTCGAACCCTGTCAGGTGACGATTAAACGGCGCGTTGCAAGGCGCAAACGCGCTCCGCCTCATTCATCATCGGATATGAATTCCGGGTCCCATCCCGTCGCCCGCGCCTTTTCCACAGCTGCGTTCTGTATCCGGAAAAAACGTTCCCGCAGTTCTTCGGGCAGGGCGTTGACCCGAAAACCGTATTTTTCCCATTCCTGGTTGACCTTCTTCCAGAGATCCTCGATGCCCTGCGGCAGCCAGCCCTCGCAGGTTTCGCTTTCGTCGATAATGCCGAATACCCAGGCGTCGCGGATGATCTTGCCGGTATCGGTCATGCCGCCGTTGATTTCCTTGTCGATGCCGACGTAGCGCTGGTTTGGCTTGTGAATGGTCATGGCTCTGCGCACCCGTTAGGAGGTAAGACTGGCGAACAGTGCAGGCAGCTTTTCGGGCAGCCGCTGCACGTGGTCGATGATGGTGTAGTGGTTCTCGCCGAAAATACGCTTCACGTACTGGTCTGCGTCCGGGTCCAGCGTCAGGCAATAGCTCATGATGCCGCGGCTGTAGAGTTCCTCGACAGCCTTTTTGGTATCGTGCCGCAGATGTTGCGGGTCGCGCTCGTCGATATCGGCCGGCTCGCCGTCGGTGACCAGCAGCAACAGCTTGCGCCGCTCCGGCTGCTTGAGCAGATACTGCGCGGCGTGGCGGATGGCCGCACCCATGCGCGTGGACAGGCCGCCCTTCATGCCGGCAAGACGCGCCTTGGCCTCGTCGTCGAAGCGCTGGTTGAAATCCTTGAAACGGTAATAATGCACATCATGGCGCCCGTCGGACGCGAAGCCGTGCACGGCGAACGGGTCACCGATGCCATTGATAGCAGTAGACACCAGCGATGCCGCCTCACGGGTCAGCTGCAACACGGTCTTGTCGGATCCGGGCACAGTTTCGTTGGTGGACTCGGACAGATCAAGCAGCACCACCACCGCCAGGTCACGGTTCTTGATGACGTTGCGCATGGTGATACGCGGATTCGGCTGTTCGCCCATGCGGATCGACACCATGGCGTCCACCGCGGCATTGAGATCGATCTCGTCGCCGTCTTCCATATTGCGCACCCGCTGCACGCCCTCCGGTGACAGCAGGTCGATGATTTGCTTGATGCGGTGCGCTACCGGCTTGTACTCGGTGAGGATGTCCTCGATGCTTTCCGGATCGCCCATCGGCTGGCGGCGCTCGAACACCGTCACCCAGTCCGGGCGATGCAGCTGCACCTGGTAGTCCCATTCCTGGTAGTGGAAGGGGTCCGAAACCGGTTCCTTGCCCCACATCTCGTTGTAGCTGACACCCATATCCTCGTAGGGAAAAAGTTCGGTCTCGCAGGTCCAGATCTCCTGCGCGTCGTCGCCGGCGAACTCGCAGTCCACTTCGTTGGCCATCTCGACAGCGCTGACCTTGCGCCGCACCTGTCGCTGACTGGCCGGCACGTACTCGACCTCGGCGTCCCAGTCGAATTCCTCGAACTCCCACGCGTAGCGGTTGTCGTCGCGGTACGGAATGCGAATGTTCTGCAGAATGCGCAGGCTCGGCACCTCGCGGCGCCCGGCAAACAGATTGTACAACTCCATGCCCATATGCCAGGAAAAGTTGACGTTGTTCTTGTTCTCCTCGATGCCGGCGTGGAAGCGTTCGGCAAAGCCGTTCAACTCGTCGTCGTCGCTCTTCACGCTGTCGTCAAGCAGCATCAGCGCCACCTGTTCCAGCACTTCGATGGAGCGGTGCTCGACCTTGTCCCCGTATTCCGCCTCCAGCAGCGACTTCCAGAGTTTCTTGAGATACGGAAAGTTCTGTACCGCGTTGTACTCGACCCGCGCGTCTTCCAGGTGACCGATGAAAAACATCTGTGCCTGGCTGAGCTGTTCGGCGGAGATGGCTTTATCCGTGTAGCACATGTGCGCGGCCAGGTGAGCGGCGGTCGCACGGTAGACTTCGAGTCCGGAAATGTCCCCGACCTTGTCCACTGCATCCGGCAGGTGTACGACACGGTGCTCGATATAGGGCTTGAACCCTTCGTGATCGGCCGCGGTCGGCCGCAAAAAGAAATCCCGGCCCCACAATGCCCGCAGGTAGAAATTCAGCTTGCGCTGGGTATCGATGAACAGGGTGCCGCGCCGCTCTTTCTGCAGCATCGCCTTGCTGTCGGTGGTTTCCAGATTGAAATAGGCCTGCAAATTCTGAAAATCGCGCCGGTAGGCATCGGCACCGAAAAACGCCCACCTTTTGAGGCCGCTGAGCGTCAGCTTGCCGAGCAGCTCTTCCATATGGTTG
Organism: Thiogranum sp.; assembly: GCA_024102665.1. GTDB lineage: Bacteria > Pseudomonadota > Gammaproteobacteria > DSM-19610 > DSM-19610 > Thiogranum. The sequence goes on from JAGFJP010000056.1 coordinate 3,312, forward strand.
AGCATGGGGCGCAGACCGCGCGCGGCCTTGGCCGACAACTGGTGGACAAAACTGAGATAGCCGCGCAACAGTTCCGGGTCGCCGAGACGCCGCGCTGCCGTCGGCAGGGTACCGAACATCAACGCGATGACTTCACCGGAAGTCATGGACGAGAGCTTCATCGCGGCTTCGATCACGTCGCGAATAATGTCCTCGCCGCACTCCTTTACCACGGAAGGCATTTCCTCGAGATAGGAAATCACGATGTCGCGCCCGCGCCCGAGCTTGGCGAGCCCTTTGGCGCCTTCCAGATAATCGTGCAGCCCGGCCGGCGACATCACGCGCGAGGCTTCCTGAAAAACGCTTTCCAGCGTGTCCAGAATCGCCGGATCGACGTCCTTCAGCGTGTCCCGGTAGTCGTCGAGATTCAGTGTCATACCGTGCTCAACCCGTTCAGCCGAAGAATGTCTGCACCGCGGCGTTAAGCGTATCACGCATATCCGGGTCGTCGGTGAGCGGCGTTACCATGGTCATGGTGCAGGCGGCGACAGGATCTATGCCCTTGCTGATGAGCTGGCCTGCATACACCAGCAGTCGCGTGGAAATACCTTCGTCCAGCCCGTGGCCCTTGAGATTGCGGGCGCGATGTGCGATCTGCACCAGCTTTGCCGCGGTATCCTTGTCTACGCCGCTTTCCCTGTTGACGATGCCCGTCTCCTTATCCGCCTCCGGGTAGTCGAAGTCGAGCGCGCCAAAACGCTGTTTCGTGGACTGCTTGAGATCTTTCATCAGGCTCTGGTAACCGGGGTTGTAGGAGATCACCAGCTGAAAATCCTCATGCGCCTCGATAAGCTCGCCCTTCTTGTCGAGGGGCAAGGTGCGGCGATGGTCTGTCAAGGGATGAATCACCACGGTGGTGTCCTGACGCGCCTCGACCACTTCGTCGAGATAGCAGATGGCGCCGATGCGCGCCGCCGTGGTCAGCGGACCGTCCTGCCACTTGGTGCCTTCCTTGTCGAGCAGGAAACGACCCACCAGGTCAGAGGCGGTCATATCTTCATTACAGGCCACCGTGATGAGCGGCCGGCCCAGTTTCCAGGCCATGTATTCCACGAATCGGGACTTGCCGCAGCCGGTCGGGCCCTTCAGCATCATCGGCATGCGTGCGTTGTAGGCGGCCTCGTACATCTCGATTTCATGACCTACCGCCTCGTAATACGGTTCCTTCCTGACCTTGTACTGATCGATATCGATGCTCATAACTTCGTTCCTGGCTAAAAAAAAAAGCCCCTGTCCGCGTACACGGCCAGGGGCTTTGTGTGGTTCAAGCTACCCTGCCGGCTCAGGCCTTCATCGGGCCGCGGTAGATAACCATCGAGGTACCCTGGGACTGCGCGTAGTTGTCATAACCGATCAGGCGAACATGATTGTTCGGGTGCGCGGCATGGCAGGCATCGGCTTCGGCCAGGATGGTGTCGACATTGGTTTCGCCGAACATCGGCAGCTTCCACATGTACCAGTAATGGTCAAAAGCGTTTTGCGGCTCGGTGTGTTCAACAGCCGGGTTCCAGCCCTTGCTGACAATGTATTCCACCTGCGCCCTGATGCTGTCCTTGTCCATCTCGGGCAAGTACGAAAAGGTTTCGAACTTGCGGCTGCTGGTATCGGTCAGGCTTGATTTGTAGTCTTGCATGTCACTCATTGCTAAATCCTCTAAATGTGAATTCGAATCTCCGGGTGGCGAATCCGGCGGCGAACCGCCGGCGGTCGCATCCCCATCGCAAGCGATGGGGCCCCTGCTCCTCGCCTCGGTTCGCTACTTGTGCGAGACGTCCAGCTTGTCAACTGTGTCGAATTCGAACTTGATTTCCTTCCAGGTCTCCATCGCGGCCGCGAGTTCCGGACTGGATTTCGCTGCCTGACGCAGGACGTCGCCGCCACGCTTCTCGAGACCTTCCGCGCCGTTCTTGTTGCGGTCTTCCACACAGGCTTCCAGCGCAACGCGATTGGCAGCCGCACCCGCAGCGTTACCCCAGGGATGACCCAGCGTGCCGCCACCGAACTGCAGGCAGGCGTCGTCGCCGAAGATAGTGACCAGCGCCGGCATGTGCCAGACGTGGATACCGCCGGAGGCAACCGGGAATACGCCCGGCATCGAGCCCCAGTCCTGATCGAAGAAGATACCGCGCGAACGGTCTTCCTTGATGAAGGAGTCACGCATGATGTCGATCCAGCCGAGGGTCGCCTCGCGATCGCCTTCGAGCTTGCCGACCACGGTGCCGGAGTGCAGATGGTCACCACCGGACAGACGCAGGGCCTTGGCCAGCACGCGGAAGTGAATGCCGTGGTGCGGGTTGCGGTCGAGCACGGCGTGCATGGCGCGGTGGATGTGCAGCAGCATGCCGTTGTCGCGGCACCACTGGGCGAGACCGGTGTTGGCCGTGAAGCCGCCCGTCAGGTAGTCGTGCATGATGATCGGCGCGCCCAGGCTCTTGGCGTACTCGGCACGCTTGTACATCTCTTCCGGTGTCGGCGCGGTACAGTTCAGGTAGTGCCCCTTGCGCTCGCCGGTCTCGGCTTCAGCCTTGTGGATGGCCTCCATGACGAAATCGAAGCGATGGTTCCAGCGCATGAACGGCTGGCTGTTGATGTTCTCGTCGTCCTTGGTCAGGTCGAGACCGCCGCGCAGACATTCGTACACAGCGCGACCGTAGTTCTTGGCGGACAGACCCAGCTTCGGCTTGATGGTGCAGCCAAGCAGCGCACGGCCGTATTTGTTGAGCTTGTCACGCTCGACCTGGATACCGTTGGGCGGACCGTTACAGGTCATGACATAGGCCAGCGGGAAGCGTACGTCTTCCAGGCGCAGGGCGCGGATGGCCTTGAAGCCGAATACGTTGCCGACCAGGGAGGTGAATACGTTAACCACCGAACCCTCTTCGAACAGGTCGATCGGGTACGCAACAAAAGCGTAGTAGCAGGTGTCATCGCCCGGCACGTCTTCGATGGCGTAGGCGCGACCCTTGTAGTAATCCAGGTCGGTCAGCAGGTCGGTCCAGACGGTGGTCCAGGTACCGGTGGAAGACTCGGCTGCAACGGCAGCAGCGGCCTCTTCGCGCGGCACACCCGGCTGAGGGGTAATCTTGAAGCAGGCGAGGATATCGGTATCTTTCGGGGTGTAATCCGGCATCCAGTAGGTTTCGCGGTACTCTTTAACACCCGCGCTGTAGGTCTTTACTGCCATCGTAGTCTCCTAACTTTGGTTAACTTCCGGCGCTACCGTCTGAAGTGTGTGCGGTAGCGCCTGTATCCGGGACTATCGAAATAGTCGTCATCATGCCGGTCGGTGCGACCCCACCAGCATCGTGGAGCGCAGATCGTAGACCGACCGAATCATTATGAAAAGTAAATATTAATGATTATTTACATAAGCCATGCTTATGGGCGTGGGTGCTGGCCGGTATTGAGCCGGCAGCGCGGGCGAGATTAAACGATGTGTATAAAAATTCTATGAAAAACCGGCGCTCAGACGTCGGAATCCCCGTCTTCCAATTCCTCGCGCAGTTTCGCGACTTCCTTGCGCCGCTCCACCAGCCGCTCGTAGGCGTCAGCCTTGCGGGCGATACTCTCCTCGCCGAACATGACCTGGCGAATCAGCCGGTCGCCGAATTTCAGCAATGCGAGATCGTCCTGCAGGAGGGATTCGCGGGTCGCGTCATCGATATCGAACGTCGCGTTGAAGCCTTCGCTTTTCACGAATTCCCTGAAACGATCCAGATCATAGCAGGCCATGAAAAACAGCCGCAGGCTCTTTTTCGACAGTGTGCCGATAGCGGGTCCGGCCGATTTCATTTTCAGTATCAGCTGCCGCCAGCCACGGCCTTCCTCGTCGTACTCTTCCAGTCCCTGTTCCTTGCGGTAGTCGCGGATGGTGATTTCGCGCTCTTCCAGGTGTCCCTTGCAGTGATCTTCCTGGACCAGCGCATAGGAAGTGCGGTCGAAGTTTTCATCGGCGCGGCGCGTGGACAGCAGGCCGACGGGGTAGTAGCGGCAGGACGTCGGACGGTCCTCGTAGACGCTGCAGCCTTCCTCGGTCATGAACTGGCATTCCGTGCCACCCTCCACCGGCAACATCTTCACGCCGGCGATACTGTTCTTGGCGAACTCGAAGGGAAACGTGTATTTGGCCAGAAACTCGGTCGAGCTGATGCCGAGGCGCTTTTTCAGACGCAGTATGTCGTAGGGCGTGAGCGTGATGTCGATATTGCGGCAACAGGCGTTGAAGCACTCGATACCCTTGTAGCAACGGAACTTGATGACGTGGTCTTCGCCGAACTGTTCCGGAACCACCGGACTCGCGGCGAACGGGGATTCTTCAATGCTGATATCAACGGCCATGGTGCCACCTCGAAAATTGCAATACTGACCGCGAAGGTCCTGAAGGTCCGGGGGATGTCCCCGGGGTTGCGCGCAGATGCGCACATTGTAATCGGTTTTGAACCCGTGATCGTCTTTCTACCGGGCTTCAGAGGGTTTTTGAAAATAAAAAGTCCGGGCACCTTGCGGGACCCGGACCTTGAATGAATGGGGACAGACTCGAGGTCTGTCCCGCGAGCCAGCCTTACTTGAACAGCTTGCTCTTGTCCACCAGATCGACGTGCTTGCGCTTGAAGCAGGTCCAGTTCTGGGTCTTCTGGTCGTAAACCGAGTTCACGAAGCACTTCCAGTTTTCCTCATCGACAAAGTTCTTGTCCATGCGGTAGTAGAAGCCCGGGTAACGGGATTCTTCACGGAACTGGATGTGCTTCATGTGCGCTTCGGCAGTCAGGATGCGGTGGTAGTTCTCCCAGGCACGCAGCAGTTCATGCAGGTCCTTGGCGCGCATCTTTCTGGCGTCTTCTTTCAGCATATCCAGCTTCTCGCTGGCCACTTCGAGCATCTTGGCGTTGGTCGTGTAGTAAGTGGCCACGCCGGCTACATACTCGTCCATGATTTTCTGCAGACGGAACTGCAGCATCTTGGGCGTAATGTAGTTCGGGTTGATGTCGATGGCGGTCGAGTAGTCCTTGAACTCCAGGTAGGTCTTGACCGGACGGTAGACGTCTTCGACCAGTTCGTCGACAGAACGATCCAGCTCAGGCTTCAGGTCCTTGTTGTCCAGGCAGTATTTCACCATGGACTTGGCGCACAGGCGGCCTTCGGCATGCGAGCCGGAGGAGAACTTGTGACCGGAAGCGCCCACGCCGTCGCCGGCGGTGAACAGACCCTTGACGGTGGTCATGGAACGGTAGCCCCAGTTCCAGCCGCGCGGCAGGTGCTCGGGAACACCGTCGTACTCTTCGTCACTGGCGGTCGGCGCGCCGACGTCTTCGGGACCGGAAACCCAGATACCGCAGCAACCGGAGTGCGAACCCAGCAGGTAAGGTTCGGTCGGCATCAGCTCGGAGTTTTTCTTCTCCGGTTCGATGTTCTCACCGACCCAGATACCGCACTGGCCGACGCACATGTCGAGGAAGTCTTCCCAGGCTTCGGCTTCGAGGTGTTTCACTTCGCGCGGAGACAGGGTTTCACGCAGGGTAGCGAGAGCGGTCACGGTGTCCATGTAGATCGGACCACGGCCTTCACGCATTTCTTTCAGCATGAGGTGGTTGCGCAGACAGGAAGCCGGCACGGCTGCATGGCCGTAGGGCGGATAATCGTCCAGCATTTCCTTGTTGCGGTCCATGTAGACTTCGCCGAAGGCGTTGGTGGCCTTGGCCTTGAACAACAGGAACCAAGCGCCCACCGGACCGTACCCGTCCTTGAAGCGGGTCGGTACGAAGCGGTTTTCCATCATGGTCAGCTCGGCGCCGGCCTGGGCGGCCATCGCGTAGGTGGAACCCGCGTTCCACACCGGGTACCAGGCACGACCCTGACCTTCACCGACCGAGCGCGGACGGAACAGGTTGACGCAGCCACCGGCCGCCAGCAGGCAGGCCTTGAACTTGTAGATATGAACCTTGTGTTCGCGGACCGAGAAACCGACGGCGCCGGCGATGCGGTGCGGGTCGTTCTTGTCGTTGACCAGTTCGACGATGAAGACGCGTTCGGCGATGTTGTCGACGCCCAGCGCTTTCTTGGCGGCTTCAGCGACGATCCACTTGTAGGATTCGCCGTTGATCATGATCTGCCACTTGCCGGAACGCACGGGCTTGCCGCCGTCCTTCAGCGGAGTCATGCCCTTGGAACCGTCGTGACGCTCACCGTTTTCGTCGGTCTTCCAGATCGGCAGACCCCATTCTTCGAACAGGTGCACCGATTCGTCGACGTGACGACCGAGGTCGTACGCCAGGTCATCACGGGTGATGCCCATCAGGTCGTTTGAGACCATGCGCGCATAGTCAGCCGGATCCTGCTCGGTACCGATGTAAGTGTTGATCGCGGACAAGCCCTGCGCGACAGCGCCGGAACGATCCATAGCGGCCTTGTCGACCAGCTTGATCTTAAGATCGGTGCCTTCGGCCCAGCGCATGATTTCAAACGCCGCACCGCAGCAAGCCATACCACCGCCGATAAGAAGAATATCAACTTCTTCTTCGACGACTTCAGGATTTCCGAATTCTCCTGCCATTTGTAGATACCTCTAAGTACTTAAACGATTAATGTGCTGTCTGATGAAGCGCTAGATGCGGATCAGTTCGCTGCGGTTGCCTGCGCGATAGCCGTTTTCCTGGCAGAAGAAACCAGGCTCTGCGATCTTCGCCTTGTCTGCGGCGGGTTTGCCTGCATAGGGATCGATCGAACCTTCCGGCGTAGTGCGGATCGGGAACTTGAAGCGCTTCATGGTGCCGTTGCGGAACTTGATGGTCCACATGATGGAGTCAGTGCCGCGCAGCGGCTGAACCGAACCACCCAGGGGCACGATGTCGGCGTAGTGACGGGCTTCGATGGCCTGCTGAGGGCAGATCTTCACGCAGGAATAGCACTCCCAGCACTGCTCGGGCTCCTGGTTGAAAGCCTTCATGGCGTGGCCGGTCTCGGAGCCGTCCTTGTCGAGTTTCATCAGGTCGTGCGGGCAAATGTACATGCAGGCCGTTTTGTCCTGGCCTTTGCAACCATCGCACTTATCAGTACGTACAAATGTAGGCATGGTTCTATCTCCGTTGTTTACTGCAGTTATTTCTTCCCGACGACGAACCCGTCGACGCCGGCCTCTAGAGCCTTCTAGCGTGCCGAGTGACCGGCCAGCTTGACTTCAACCTTGTCTTCGTCCTTCAGTCCGGCGTAGTAGGCGCGCAGGATCTCGAGCACCTCGGGACGACTGAAATGATCCGGCACTTCCTCGCCGGTCGACAGCGCATGACGCAGCTTGGTGCCGGACAGCAACAGGCGGTCTGCGGCGTCGTGCGGGCAGGTCTTCATGGAAGCCATGCCTTCGCACTTGTTGCACCAGAACGTCCAGTCGATCTTGAGCGGCTGGGTTTCCAGCGAACCGGCGGGAATTTCGTCGAAAATATGGTGGGCGTCGAAAGGACCATAGTAGTCACCGACACCGGCGTGGTCGCGACCGACGATCAGGTGCGAGCAACCGTAATTCTGGCGGAACAGCGCGTGCAGCAGCGCTTCGCGCGGGCCGGCGTAGCGCATGTCCAGCGGATAACCGGCCTGGATCACGGTGTTGTCGGCAAAGTAATTCTCGATCAGGGTGGAAATCGCCCTGGTGCGGACGTCAGCGGGGATATCACCCGGTTTGAGTTTGCCCAGCAGAGAATGAACCAGCACGCCATCCAGTGTTTCGATAGCGATCTTGGCGAGGTATTCGTGGGAACGGTGCATCGGGTTGCGGGTCTGGAAAGCGGCGATGGTTTTCCAGCCGCGCTTCTGGAATTCGGCGCGCGTCTGCATCGGCGTCATGAACTGCTCGCCGTACTCGGCCGGAAATTCGCCGAGGCTCAGCACCTTGATGGAACCGGCGAGATTGACGTCGCCCTGCTCCATGACCATTTTCACGCCCGGGTGCTCGATATCGGTGGTCTTGTAGACCATCATGCACTCGTGCTGCTTGTCGATGGCATACTTCTCGGTCACTTTCATGGTGGCGAGAATTTCGTCGCGTTCCGGATCGAACAGCGCAACTTCGCTACCGGCATTGATGCTGTCGGCGGTCGCCTGGTCGGTTGACAGCGTTACCGGGATCGGCCAGAACAGGCCGTTGGCCATCTTCATGCCATCGCAAACACCCTGCCAGTCGGCGTGCGTCATAAAACCGGTGAGAGGCGTAAAGCCGCCGATGCCCATCATGATGATGTCACCCGCTTCACGCGACGATACGTTGACTTTTGGAAGGGTGGCGGCGCGGTCCTTTTCTGCAACAAGCGCATCGCCTTCAAGCAGCAGCGGTTTCAGATCTCCGCCGCCGTGGGGTTTCACTAATGTGGACATGAGACTCCTTCCAAACAGGTTAAACTATCAAACACAGACGCACCTGCGAGTATTTGCAGGGGGTGTTACCTTAATGATGTTCCGGGCGAATACCAGCAGTTTTAATTTACTCCGGCATAAAGCCACCTTATTCTCGGGCCTGGCAAGCCGCCGGAACGCAAGTTACTGAAATCAGATCGAAACATTTTTGCTTAATTATTAGAATATAATAATATTTAATGCACATTTCAGTAACGCTGATTGGCGGCCCGGCGCAATAGTTTAGTAGATTACTCGGCCTTTTGACCCGTTATCACTTGCACCAGGATCACACCATGTCCAACCCTGTTCATGATCCGCTATCGAAAGACCTCGACGCCGGCAGTCGCATCGAAGTCAAGAATACGACGTGCTACATGTGCGCCTGTCGCTGCGGCATTCGTGTGACGCTGCGCGACGGTGAAGTCCGCTACATTCAGGGCAACCCGGACCATCCTTTGAATAAAGGTGTCATCTGCGCCAAGGGATCCTCCGGCATCATGAAACAGTATTCGCCGGCGCGCCTGACCAAACCTTTGCTGCGCAAGCCGGGTGCGGCGCGCGGCGACAACGCCTTCGAGGAGATCTCCTGGGATAAGGCATTCGGGATCATGGAGGAGCGGCTTGGCGAAATCCGCGCCACCGACCCGAAGAAGTTCGCGCTGTTCACCGGCCGCGACCAGATGCAGGCGCTCACCGGCCTGTTCGCCAAACAGTACGGCACGCCGAACTATGCCGCCCATGGCGGTTTCTGCTCGGTGAACATGGCCGCCGGCATGATCTACACCATCGGCGGCTCGTTCTGGGAATTCGGCGGTCCCGACCTGGACCGCGCCAAACTGTTCGTGATGATCGGCACCGCCGAGGATCATCACTCCAACCCGCTGAAAATGGCGCTGTCGAAGTTCAAGCGCCAGGGCGGCAAGTTCATATCGATCAACCCGGTGCGCACCGGTTATTCGGCCATTGCCGACGAATGGATCCCCATCAAGCCCGGCACCGACGGCGCCCTTTTCCTGGCGCTGATCAGCGAAATCATCACGCAGGGGCTGTATGACCGCGACTTCCTGGTGCAGTACTCGAATGCCGCGGAACTGGTCAACATGGACCCGGCATCCTCCGAGTACGGCATGCTGGTGCGTTTCGAGGTGCCGCCGGAGGAAGGCTGCTTCGACCCGCAGAACAAGCTGTGGTGGGACCGCGAGCTGAACAAGGCGATTTCGACGCACACACCCGGCGCCGATCCCTACCTGCTCGGCGAATTCACCCTCGACGACGGCACACCCGTGAAGCCGGCGTTCCAGCTGCTGGTCGACCGTGTGCGCCAGTACAGCGCCGACTGGGCCTCGAAAATCACCGGCATACCCACTGCCACCATCAAGCGTCTCGCGCATGAAATGGGCATCACCGCACGCGATGAAAAAATCGAGCTGCCGATCCCCTGGACCGATGCCTGGGGCAACGAGCATGAATCGGTCACCGGCAACCCGGTGGCGTTTCACGCCATGCGCGGTCTGGCGGCGCACTCCAACGGCTTTCAGACCATTCGCGCCCTGTCGATCCTGATGAGCATACTCGGCACCATCGACCGCCCGGGAGGCTTCCGCCACAAGGCGCCGTTCCCGCGACCGATTCCGCCGTGCGCGAAAACGCCGTCGGGTCCGCAAGGTGTGCAGCCCAACACGCCGCTGGATGGCATGCCGCTGGGCTGGCCGGCCGATCCCGACGACCTGTTCGTCGATGAACGGGGCGAGCCGGTGCGCATCGACAAGGCGTTCTCCTGGGAATACCCGCTGTCGGTGCACGGCCTGATGCACAACGCCATCACCAACGCCTGGCGCGGCGATCCCTACAAAATCGACACGCTGCTGATTTTCATGGCCAACATGGCCTGGAACTCGTCGATGAACACCTCCGAAGTGCGCAAGATGCTCAATGACAAGGACGAGAACGGTGAGTACAAGATCCCGTTCCTGATCGTCGCCGACGCCTTCCAGTCGGAAATGGTCGCCTACGCTGACCTGGTGTTGCCGGACACCACCTACCTGGAACGCCACGACTGCATGTCCATGCTGGACCGCCCGATCTCGGAGTACGACGGTCCGGTGGATTCGGTGCGCATACCCGTGGTGCCACCCACCGGCCAGTGCAAGCCTTTCCAGGAAGTGCTCATCGAACTCGGCTCACGCCTGAAACTGCCGGCCTTCACCCGCGAGGACGGCAACCGCAAGTTCCGCGATTACCCGGATTTTGTCGTCAACTACGAGACCACCCCGGGCTCCGGCATCGGCTTCCTGGCCGGCTGGCGCGGCAAGGGCGGTGAAAAGTTCATGCAGGGCGAGCCCAATCCCAGGCAGTGGGAGATGTACGAGAAAAACAACTGCGTGTTCCACTACGAGCTGCCCAGGTCCTACCAGTACATGCGCAACTGGAACCAGGGCTACCTGGAGTGGGCCAAGCGCCACAGCCTGACGCGCTACGCAGAGCCCATCAATGTGCACATCTACTCGGAAGTGCTGCAGAAATTCCGCCTCGCGGCGCAGGGCAAGTCCGACGGCAAGCAGCCGCCCGAGCGCCTGCGCAAGCGCGTCGAGACGCACTTCGATCCGCTGCCGTTCTATTCGCAGCCGCTGGAGTCGCAGGTGTCCGATCTGCACAGGTATCCGCTCAACGCCATCACCCAGCGGCCCATGGCGATGTACCACTCATGGGATTCGCAGAACGCCTGGCTGCGCCAGATTCACACCTACAATTTCCTCTACGTCAATTCCCGAACCGCGCGTGAGGCGGGCATCGATGACGGCGCCTGGATGTGGGTGGAATCCATGCACGGCAAGGTGCGCTGCCTGTGCCGGCATTCGGAGACCGTGGAGCCGGGAACGGTGTGGACCTGGAATGCCATCGGCAAGGCCTCGGGCGCCTGGGGCCTGGACAGCGACGCCAACGAGTCGCAGCAGGGTTTCCTGCTGAATCACGTGATCAGCGAGGAGCTGCCGCCGTCAGCGGACGGCGACCATATCTCGAACTCTGACCCGGTCACCGGCCAGGCCGGCTGGTACGACGTGCACGTGCGCATCTACCCGGCGGATGCCGGCGAACCGGCGCAGACCTTTCCGCAGTTCGATCCCCTGCACGAAGTCCCCGGACAGGCGCAGGAGAAAAAACGCGGGCGCTGGTTAACCTATTTCGCGGGGCGCAGGAAAGCTTGACGCTGCATCGCGGCCCTGGCGCCGCTGCTACGGGAACACAACGAATGAAACAATTGGCTCTGGTTATCGATCTCAACGTGTGTGTCGGCTGTCACGCCTGTGTCACCAGCTGCAAGGAATGGAACACCTCGGGCACCGCCGGTTACATGGCCGACATGAATCCCTTCAGCAGGGATCCGACCGGCACTTTTTTCAATCGCGTGCAGACCTTCGAAGTGGGCGCGTTCCCCAATGCGGAAACCGTGCATTTTCCCAAGAGCTGCCTGCACTGCGAGGACCCGCCGTGCGTTCCGGTGTGCCCCACCGGCGCCAGCTACAAGCGCGACGAGGACGGCATCGTGCTGGTCGATTACGACAAGTGCATCGGCTGCAAGTACTGTTCTTGGGCCTGCCCTTACGGCGTGCGCGAGCTCGACGAGCACCAGAAGGTGATGAAGAAATGCACGCTCTGCGTCGACCGCATTTACGACGCGAAACTGCCGGAGGCCGAGCGCAAGCCGGCCTGCGTGCTGGCCTGTCCGACCAGCGCGCGGCTCTATGGCGACATCCACGACGAGGAGTCTGTGGTGTCGAAGGCGATCCGCGAAGCCGCGGGCTACACCCTGATGCCGGAGTGGGGTACCCAGCCCGCCAACCATTATTTGCCGCGGCGGAAGACCGAAATGCGCATCCACGAAGACGAACTGGAGCGCGCCGACAATCCGCTGAAGATCGACGGCCGCCTGCCCAAGCCCGGCGTGCGCGATCCGTCGCTCGATGACGTGACCTCATGGTAGCCGCGGTGCAAAGAATGACGGGCAACGGTTCGAGGACAAATCCTGACCGCGGCCCCGCCTGCGTTCATTGCTCATCACTTATCGCTCATCGTTATCCGTCATGAATCCGGCTTTTTCCGTCATTTTCCTGACCACGCTGCTCGGCACCGGGCAGGGTCTTTTCCTTGCGCTGTTCGTGATCGAGGCGCGTGTTGCGGCCGGGCTGCTGGCGGCGCCGTCAGCAGCGTTCTACCCTTTGGGCGCCGCGATCGTCGTCCTCCTGCTGGCGACTGGGCTGCTGGCGTCGTTTTTTCACCTCGGTCATCCCGAACGGGCCTGGCGCGCTGCGGCCATGTGGCGCACATCCTGGCTGTCGCGGGAGGTCATCGCGCTGCCGGCATTCATGGCCGCCGCCGCGGTTTATGGATGGGCGCACTGGCAGGGCTGGCAGGGCACGCTGCTGATCGGGGTTGCCGGGGCCGTGCTGTGCCTGCTGCTGTTCCTGTGCACGGCGATGATCTACGCCTGCATCAAGTTTCTCCAGGAATGGGCGACGCCGCTGACGCTGGTCAACTTTATGCTGCTCGGCTGTGCCTCGGGCGTGACCCTGGCCGCGGCACTGGCGGCACTGCGCGGAGAACCGAATGTCCCGGAGCTCGCTGCCTGGGCGGCCGCATTCACCGTGGCCGGGCTGGTGGCGCGGCTGGCCTCGCTGTGGCGCAATGCGCGGCTGAAGCCGCGCTCGAACCTGCAGACGGCGATCGGCATCAAGCACCCGCGCATCGTGCAGAAGGCCCAGGGTTTCATGGGCGGCTCCTTCAATACCCGCGAATTTTTTCACGGACGCGCGCCGGGAACGCTGCGTTCGGTGAAATGGCTGTTCATTGCCGCTGCCTTCCTGCTGCCTCTCGCACTGCTGGCCGCGGGCATGGCGGTGGATTCACCGGCTTTGCTGGCGGCTGCCTTCGCGGTGCAGTACGCCGGCCTGGTGGCCGAACGCTGGTTCTTCTTCGCGCAGGCAAATCATCCGCAAAACCTTTATTATCAGGCGGTGTCCTGAACCATCCCTGATCCGTCTTCCTTGCAGCGCGATGCCACCGCTACAGATCATCACCCACCGGTTCCGCCGCAGTTATCACTCAGTCCGCAGCCTGACCCAGCGCGAGAAGGATTTTCTGATCGCTGAAATGCAGCGGGCCCGCGGCCTGATGCCGATCCTGATGAAGCAGCGCAATGGCCAGCGCTGGACGGCGGAAGAGCGCGCCGAACTGCGAGATCACTTCAGGCGACTGTC
>JAGFJP010000058.1 GCA_024102665.1 Thiogranum sp.
GGTTTTCCTTCAACCAGTTCGCGCGTCGGCGCGTGTTTGATTTCGCCATCCCGGGTCAGCGTGCTGTCGGCGATGACCTGGTCTTCCCAGTCAGGGCGGAATTCGCCGTCCACGATCATGGGGCTAAGGAAGTTGAGCAGATTCCTGGCGTACATTTCCGACGCATGCACCGGCAGCTCGCTGGGAATGTTCAGGGGACCGTAAACGATCACCTTGTGGTGTTCGATCTGTTCGCCGGGGCGGGTGACTTCGCAGTTGCCGCCACCTTCGGCAGCCAGATCGATGATCACCGATCCCGGTTTCATTTCTTCCACCACCGTCCTGCTGATGATTTTCGGCGAAGCCCTGCCGGGGATGGCGGCTGTCGTTATCACTGCGTCCGCGGCGACAATATGTTTTTCCAGCGCCGCCTGTTGCTGCTGCTTTTCTTCATCGGTCAGTTCGCGCGCATAGCCGCCGCTGCCTTCGGCGGAAACCCCGGTTTCGACGAACCTGGCGCCCAGCGACTCGACCTGTTCGCGGGTGGCGCTGCGCACATCGTAGCCCTCGACCATGGCGCCCAGGCGTTTGGCGGTGGCGATGGCCTGCAGGCCGGCGACGCCGGCGCCGATCACCAGCACCTTGGCCGGGCGGATAGTGCCGGCCGCCGTGGTAAGCATGGGAAAGAATCCGCCGAAGCGGTCGGCGGCCATCAGCGCCGCCTTGTATCCGGCCACCGCCGCCTGGGATGACAGCACGTCCATGCTCTGGGCCCGCGAAATGCGCGGCACCAGTTCCATGGCGAAACTGAGGACTTTATGGTCGCGCAGGCTGGCGACGCGCTCCGGAAAGCGGTGCGGGAACATCATGCCGACGACCACGGCGCCGTCTTTCATCTGTTCGATCTCGGCCTGGGTGGGTGGTTGAATCTTCAGCACCAGGTCGGCCTGCTGGTACAGGCTCGCGGCATCGCCAACGATAGTGGCGCTGCCGAAGGCCTGGTCGGGAATGTGGCTGCCATCACCGGCGCCGGCTTCAACCAGCACCTCGACACCGAGTTTTGCGAAGCGCTCGGCGATTGCCGGCACCATCGCCACCCGGCGTTCGCCTTGCTCGATTTCTTTGGGGACGCCCAGGCGTATCGACATTGCAGTTACTCCAAGCATTACCGGCCAGCCGGTCCGGATTCGGCCCGCCGCCGGGCACAGGCAAGCGACAGCGACCTGCGTGCGGGCAGGTCCGGCCCTTGTAAAAGGCGGCATAATAGCGGATTCAAGCCGGTGATGAAATCTCCGGGGAAAAGATGAAGATATGGTTAATTCCGGAGCCCGGCCATTTACAAAATGCAGCATATCTGGGATAAATGGCGAAACTCTGCTACTGGAGGGACGTGTGTACGACTTGCGAACCCAGGTCCTGCGAACCGACGTTTCTGGTATGCCGCTGGAGTGGGTCAACTACCAGGACGCGGTGCGCCTGTACCACACGGGTCAGGTGGCCTATAGCGTGGGCGTCCGGCTGTACCGGGTGCACGGCGGCATCTGCGCGCTGACCGGGCGCCAGAGTTTTATCGATGTGAACTCCATAATCGCCACCTACGGCAGTAATCACGCGCTGTTCAAGAGTCGCGAACGCTATGTTCCCCCGCTGAATAATCCGGCGCTGTTCAAGCGCGACGCCCATTTGTGCATGTATTGCGGGGAGCGTTTCCGCTTTCCCGAGCTGTCACGGGACCATGTCACGCCGATCAGTCAGCGTGGCGCCGATACCTGGACCAACGTGGTCACAGCCTGCCGGCGCTGCAACAATCACAAGGCGGGTCGGCGACCCGAGCAGGCCGGGATGGAACTGCTGGCGGTACCCTTCACCCCGACACACGCCGAGTACATTTTCCTGCAGGGCAGGAAAGTGCTGGCAGACCAGATGGAGTTCCTGCGGGCGCATTTTCCGCGCAGCAGTCCCATGCACGAACGCCTCAGGATGTAGGTGATCCGCGGGGTCGGTGATCGCCTCCCGCAACACTGTTCTCCGCCTGTTCCAGGCCTGATGTACTGAATGCACCGCATGTCGATCTGGCACGACATACAGACACATATCGGCGACGCTCTGGGCCGCCCGGTGTCCCTGGCGGCACCGGCTGCGGTGGGTGGCGGGTGCATCAACCAGGCGTACCGCGTGCAGGCCGGTGACAGCCGTTTCTTCGTCAAACTCAACACGGCCACGGGGCTTGCCATGTTCGAGGCCGAGGCGCTGGGCCTGGAGGAACTCGGCCAGGCTCGCGGCCTGCGCGTGCCGCGGCCGGTGTGCGCCGGCGTGAGCGGTAACCAGGCTTTCCTGGTGATGGAAGACCTCGCGCTCGGCGGCAGCGGTGACCATGCGGCCCTGGGCGAGGGACTGGCAGCCCTGCATGGCATAACGGCGGCGGAATTCGGCTGGCAGCGCGACAATACGATCGGTTCAACACCGCAGTGCAATCACCGTGAACCGGACTGGCTGACGTTCTGGCGCGAACACCGCCTCGCTTTTCAGCTGCGCCTGGCGGAGCGCAATGGCGCGGGTTCGCGCACCCTCGACGCGGGCCGGCGCTTGCTGGACGCCTTGCCGCTGCTGCTCGAAGGGCACCGGCCGGCCGCCTCGCTGTTGCACGGCGATCTGTGGTCGGGCAACTACAGTTTTACGCAGGCCGGCGAACCGGCGATTTTCGATCCGGCGGTCTATTACGGCGACCGGGAAACCGACCTGGCGATGACCGAGCTGTTCGGCGGTTTCGGTCAGCG
>JAGFJP010000061.1 GCA_024102665.1 Thiogranum sp.
CCGGCTGACTATACTCAAGACAGTACTCACGGGGGACTATCTTATGACAGCCAAAGACATCCGCTTCGGTGACGAAGCCCGCCAGAGCATGGCGCGGGGCGCGCGCATTCTGGCGCGGGCGGTGAAGGCGACGCTGGGGCCGCGCGGCCGCAATGTCGTGATGCAGAAAGCCTACGGCGCGCCGGCTGTCAGCAAGGACGGAGTGTCGGTGGCGCGGGAAGTGGAACTCGAGGATCCGTTCGAGAACATGGGCGCGCAAATGGTGCGCGAAGTCGCGG
This sequence comes from Thiogranum sp., assembly GCA_024102665.1. Taxonomy (GTDB): domain Bacteria; phylum Pseudomonadota; class Gammaproteobacteria; order DSM-19610; family DSM-19610; genus Thiogranum. The sequence goes on from JAGFJP010000061.1 coordinate 279, forward strand.
CGCATACCTCCGATGTCGCCGGCGACGGCACCACCACCGCCACGGTGCTGGCCGAGTCGATTTTCAGCGAAGGCCTGAAAGCGGTAGTGGCGGGCATGAACCCCATGGATCTGAAACGCGGCATCGACAAGGCGGTCGATGCCGCCCTCGAGGTGCTGCAGAACATCGCCATCCCCTGCGCCGACACCAAGGCCATCGCGCAGGTCGGCACCGTGTCGGCGAACGGTGATGAAGAAGTCGGCCGCCTGATCGCCGACGCCATGGAAAAAGTCGGCAAGGAAGGTGTGATCACTGTGGAAGAAGGTTCCGGCCTGGTCAACGAGCTGCAGGTGGTGGAGGGCATGCAGTTCGACCGCGGCTACCTGTCGCCTTATTTCATCAACAAACCGGACAGCATGAGCGTCGAACTGGAAGACGTGCTGGTGCTGGTGATCGACAAAAAACTCTCCGGCATTCGCGAGATATTGCCGCTGCTGGAGGCGGTGGCCCGTTCCGGCAGCCCGCTGCTGGTGATCGCCGAAGAGATCGAGGGGGAGGCGCTGGCGACGCTGGTGGTCAACGCGATACGCGGCATTATCAAGTGCGTTGCCGTCAAGGCGCCCGGCTTCGGCGATCGCCGCAAGGCGATGCTGCAGGACATCGCGGTAGTGAGCGGCGCGACACTGATTGCCGAGGAAACCGGTGTCGCCCTGGAAAAGGCGACGCTGGAGCAGCTCGGGAAGGCAACGCGGGTCATTGTGGACAAGGAGCGCACCACCATCGTTGGCGGCGGCGGCAGTCAGGCTGATATCCAGACGCGTATCCAGCGCATCCGCAAGGAGATCGACGATGCCACCTCCGACTATGACAAGGACAAGCTGCAGGAACGCCTCGCCAAGCTGGCCGGCGGCGTGGCGGTGCTCAAGGTGGGCGCGGCAACCGAAACCGCCATGAAGGAAAAGAAAGACCGCGTCGAGGATGCCATGTACGCCACCCGTGCCGCGGTCGAGGAGGGCGTGGTGCCCGGCGGCGGAGTGGCGCTGGTGCGCGCGCAGCAGGCACTGCGCGAGCGCCGGCTGGCGGGCGACAACCATGACCAGGACATTGGCATCGGCATTGTGCTGCGCGCCATGGAACAGCCGCTGCGCGAAATCGTCGCCAATGCGGGCATGGAGCCGTCGGTGATCCTGGACAAGGTGAAGGAAGGCAAGGGCGACTATGGCTACAACGCGCAGAGCGACACGTACGGTGACATGATGGACATGGGCGTGCTCGATCCGGCCAAGGTGGTGCGTGTCGCGTTGCAGAATGCCGCGTCGATTGCCGGCCTGATGATCACCACCGAAGCCATGGTCGCGCAGAAACCGGAAAAACGCGCAGCGGCGTTGCCGGGCGCGGGCGAATGGGAAGGCTGAGCGCGTTCCCCGACACACACATCGGCGAAGGAGGAAGCCTGCCATGTCCATAGGTGAATTGTGCAATCGCGAGGTCGTTGTTATCGCGCCTGACGCGTCGATAGACGAGGCCGTGAGACTGATGCGGGAGTATCACGTCGGCGACCTTGTGGTCATCGAGCAATTCGGCGCCGAGCGCGTGCCGCTTGGTGTGCTGACCGACCGCGATATCGTTGTCGAGGTGCTGGCTGAAGCAGTGGATTCCGCGGCGCTGGCGGTCAAGGATGTCATGAGCGCACCGCTGGTGATGGCGCGCGAAGACGAGGAACTGGCCGATCTCATCGCGCGCATGCGCAGCCATGGTGTGCGTCGCGTGCCGGTGGTCAATTTGCAGGGCGGCCTCGAAGGCATCCTGACGGTCGACGACATACTGGAGCTGCTGGCCGAGCAGATGAACGGACTGGCCGGACTGATCAGGGTCGAACAGCAACGCGAACGGGAGCGCCGCGCGGGATCCTGATGATCGCCTCGCGAAGCGGCCGATGCCCGCCCGGCGCCCGGTGCTGTTTCGCAAAGCGTTGCCAATCGCTGAGGGGCGGCGCGTGATCGAAATCGACGGCTCGATGGGCGAAGGCGGCGGACAGGTGTTGCGCAGTTCCCTGTCACTGTCGTTACTGACCGGCGAAGCCGTCAGACTGCGCAATATCCGCGCGACACGCCCCAGACCGGGACTGGGTTACCAGCACTGCATGGCGGTGCAGGCCGCGGCCGGTATCAGCCGGGCGCAGGTTGAAGGCGATCGCCTCGGCTCCCGCGAGCTGTACTTCGCCCCGGGTCCGGTAATGTCCGGGAACTATCACTTCGACATCGGCACAGCCGGCGCCACCTCGCTGGTGTTGCAGACCCTGCTGCTGCCGCTGGCGCTGGCGCGGTCGCCTTCGCGCATCACCATTAGCGGTGGCACCCATGTGCCATGGAGTCCCTGCTTTCATTATCTGGACTGGCACTGGCGCGTGCTGCTGCGGCGAATGGGTGTGGCTTTTGACCTGGAAATGCCGATGGCGGGGTTCTACCCGCAAGGCGGTGGCGAGCTGCGCGCTGCGATTCCAGGCAACGCGCGGATTACGGGCCTGCAGCTGCGCGCGCGTGGTCGCCTTGTTCGGGTGCGGGGATTGTCCGCGGTCGCCAATCTGCCGGAAGAAATCGGCGCGCGTCAGCGCAGTCGAGCGCTGCAGCGTTTAAATGCGCTTGATTGCGATGTTTCCATCGACCTCGAATCGCTGCCGGCGCATTCGCGCGGCACGGTGCTGGTGCTGCTCGCCGGGTTTCAGCACAGCCAGGCCTGTTTCTTCGCGCTCGGCGCGCGTGGCAAACGCGCCGAGCGGGTGGCCGATGAGGCTGTTGATGAGCTGCTGCGTTTTCTGGCCAGCGACGGCGCGGTCGACCGCTGGGTCGCCGATCAGCTGCTGCTGCCGCTGGCGTGCGCAGGGCAACCATCGCTGTTGCGCACCGGGGAAGTCACTACGCACCTGCTGACCAATGCCGACGTCATCCGTTGTTTTCTGCCGGTGCGGATCGATATCGACGGGGTGGCGGGTCAGCCGGGAACGCTGCGCGTTGTTCCCTGACGCGGGCGGTCGTGCCATTATTGCCGCATGCCTGAAGCTGCAGAATCGCGCCCGCGCCTTCCGACTGTCGATGCACTGCGCGGCTGCGCCATTGTGCTGATGGTGGTGTATCACTTCTGTTTCGATCTGAGTTATTTCAAGCTGGCGGATTTCGATTTCTATAGCGATCCGTTCTGGCTTGCCTCGCGGACCTTTATTCTCAGTCTTTTTCTCGGGCTGGTCGGTGTCAGCCTGGTGCTGGCCACCGCGCGCGGTCTGAATCTGCGGCGCTACCTGCGCCGCCTCGGCGTGCTGGTCGCCAGCGCGCTGCTGGTGAGCGTCGCAACCTGGTGGATGTTCGGCGAGCGCTTCGTGTTTTTCGGCGTGCTGCATTTCATTGCGCTGGCCAGCGTGCTGGGGTTGCTGTTCGTGCGCGCGGGGTGGGTGAGCCTGCTGGCCGGTGTTGCCATTCTGGCGTTCGGCAATGTCTACCAGTCAACCTGGTTCGATGCGCCGGGCTGGCGATGGATCGGGTTGATGACGCACAAACCCGCAACCGAGGACTATGTGCCTTTGCTGCCCTGGTTCGGTGTCGTGCTGCTGGGTATTTTCGCCGGCAGGCAGCTGCTGCGTATCGGACCCCGACGCCTGGGCGGAGAGACCGCGCGGCGCAACCCGGTGATAACATCGCTGGCGTTTGCCGGGCGTCACAGTCTGGTGATTTACCTGCTTCACCAGCCCCTGTTGCTGGGCACGCTTGCACTGTACCTGAAACTGCCGCGCTGACACTGACCTTGTCCAGGTCGTTGTGCAAAAACAACGGATAAGCTGCACCAGTTTGAATCTTTGGCGATAAAAATAGACATAAGGGCTTCCGTTCTGGGAAAAAATTTCCTAATATTTCCGGCATTGGTGGGACAGCTGTTAAATATATTAAGCTCTCCGCTGATGTGTAAATACCACAAACGCCGGTACGCGGTGCCACCGGTATATTCGTTCAACAAGGAGACTCCTGATGAAACCCATTTATACCCTTCTCGCCGCGGCATGCGTGGTTGCTTCCGGTGCTGCGCAGGCAGAACTCGGTGCGAACCTCGGCGTATCGAGCAATTATTATTTCCGCGGTGTCAGCCAGACTGACGACGCTGCTGCCATTTCCGGCAGCGTCGACTACAGCAACGATTCGGGCTTCTATCTCGGCACCTGGATGTCCAATGTCGATTTCGGCGGCAAGGAAGATATGGAAGTCGATCTTTATGCCGGTTTCGCCAGTGACATCGGCGACAGCGGTGCAAGTTATGATCTGGGTCTGCTCCATTACTGGTACCCGGGCGCCGGCGGCGATGATCAGGGTGGCGAACTGGATTACACCGAAGTGATCGCCAGCCTGGGATTCGGAGCGGTGACCGCGACCCTGGGCTATACCGTTGATTCGGAATACGATGATGATGACGCGCCGTTCATCGAGGGTGATATCTACTACGGCCTGAGTGCCGATCTGCCGGTGGATATCGAGGGCTTTGGTCTCAGCGTCTTTGTCGGTTACTACGATTTCGATGCCGATGGTTCGGATATCACAGGCGACGGCAATGACGATGACCTGTCCTATACCCACTGGGGCGCCAGCTTCAGCAAGGACGCCGGCGACATGGGCACTTTCAGCGTGAACTATGAGCAGGCCGACGATGTGACTGAGGTGAATCCCGACGACAATCCCAACTTCTGGCTGGGCTGGTCCAAGGATTTCTGAGATAAATTTATCCCAATTTGTCAATTGAAAGGCCTGCCGCATGGCCAAGGCGATCAGTTAATCTGTTGATACAAACCCGCTTCGGCGCCAGCCGTTCAGCAAAGGTGCTGAAACCTAGAGAACCCGCTTCGGCGGGTTTTCTTTTGCGTCACCGAAGTTAAAAGGGGAAAGATTGATTCGAATTTGCACTAATTAACAATCGGTTAGCGGCGAAGAACGGCCTCTGCGCGGATATTCACGAACCGGAATCGATTCTCTGGTGCTTCACACGATCCCGCGCGGTACAGTCATTGTAAGAAAACCAAGACAATATTCTGAGATACCTTACAAAACACTGAGCTTAATTAGGGCATCCAGACGTAAGTCGTTGTTTCTAATAGGCACTGAATCTGGCCTCATAATTGCTAAGCTTTTCAAAGCATTACTGTCGACTCTGCGCTTCATAACCGCATAGGCGCCTAATACCACATAAGGAAAACTGGAGGAGCGTTTATGAAATCACGTCTGCGGTGCGTTCCCAGTCTGTGTTGTGGACTCATACTCAGCGTGTCAGCTCAGCAGGCCATTGGGCAGGCAAATGAACCGCCACTCGCGGATGCTGGGCCAGATATTTCACTATTTGCAGGTGAATCGATAGTATTAATCGGCTCAAGCGCATCAGATCCAAATTATGACACTCTCACTTTGGCTTGGGGTGAGGTCATCAACGGCACTGCTGATTTTTTTAATGAGGTAACTGTTACATTTGATGATCGTTTCCTCCTTCACCCAACAGTAACTGCGCCAACAGGTATAACATCCCCGACAGTCGTAACCCTAGAGTTTGTTGCTTACGATCAAGCATTTATTACAGCAGACAGAATGGATCTAACCATTCTCCCTGCAGCTGTACCTGTGCCTGCGACGGTGTGGCTGCTTGGCAGCGGGCTGGCTGGCTTAATGGGTGTCGCGCGGCGGCGCAATAATCAGGCGTAATCAGACACGCTACTCGGAATGCTCCGCACCTTGGCGGGCAGCACACGCGCGCCGGGATGAAGTGTAAGGTGAGTACCACCTTTCGGTTTGTCACTCTTTCCTTGTTGGCATTCGCGAGCGTTCTCGTTACACCTACAGCTCGTGCAGCTACCATCACCAGCGCGATGGACATGGCCCTCTGCGGTTACTCGGGTGCGTTACAGCTTGCGGATGGCTCTACAGTCAGAGTCAGTCTGGCGTTGAGCAGCGCCGACAAGAAGCAGGGTCTCAGCGGTCTGCGCGAGGCGGACTTCGCCGAGGACGAAGCGCTGCTGATGGTGAATTTCAATAACAACCAGCGCTCCATCAACATGGGCGACACCTATTTCAATATCGACGTGTTCTTCCTCGACAACGACCTCAAGGTCGTCGGTCTGCAGCGCAACCTCAAGGCGCACCCCGGCCGGGTCGAGCCACCGGCGATCGAGAATTCCGAATGGGTGTTCGCGCGCCACATCATGGAAATGCGCTCTGGCTCTTCCTATGCCAACAGGATTAAACAGGGCATGGTATTGCGCTGGCAGTCACAGCCAACCGTAAAAGACATCGAGCGCTGCATGGCGGATATCTGGAACGCGGAGAACCGGCGCTGACACTGGGCGATCCTCGCCACCGTGCCGTCGCTAATTATTCCAGTAAATAATGTCCTCTGGTTTGGTCTTGCCGCCTGCCAGACCCAGTCGCATCGCGGGCGTCTGCTTATCCTTTCCCGCAAGGCAGTAGTTGTAATAGACCCGGAATATGGTGAGCAACTTCTCGATGATCTCGGGATTGTAGGCGCTATAGCCATACCACATGCGCCTCGCCGCGCTCGCGCTGGCAATCGGCCTTTCCAGCACCGAGAGCCGCCTGCGGACCTGCATGAAGAAGCGGTCTATGCCGTGCAGCGTCGCCTTGTCGTAGCGCGCGGCGAACGTCTCGATCGGGTGCTTTCCAACATCCGTGAGATGACTGACGGCTTTCTCCGGCTCGCTCATGTCTGGAAAGGGGTGAAACAGCCAGCGATCGCCCCACTGGCCCAAGGCGGGCATCTTTGCCATCTCTTCTTTAATGAGCTCAAGGCGGATTTCGCCTTTGGCGAGCCCCGGATATTGGGTTCTTGCCTGCTTGAGGCGCTCCTTGCCTTTGGCGACCAGCTGCTTTTTCTGGTCGGTGGTTAGATCTTTCTCGATTTGTACGAAGAACGCATGCGCTCGCTCGCTTGCGACATCCTCACAGAAAGCGGACATGAGCGCGGCGCGCATGCCGCTGTCTTGATCCAGATAAAAATCAATCGATTTAGCGCCCGCCAGCAGGTGCTTCAAGAAAAAGAAATGCCCGTAGAGCGTGTAGTCGGAATGGGTTTGCATGCCGACACCGGGAAGCTTGACGGTGTTGTCGATGCGGGTCGTCTTCTCAACCTCGATTCGGCGCGAGGCCTCGGCATACGTTTTCGCGATCTCATCCTTGAGAGAAGCCGACGCCCCAAGGATTGGCGACGGCGCGCTCTGTATCGCCTCTTTGTAGTCACCTTTCAGCCACAACCGCGCGTGTCGTCGAAACGGGTACGGCAGGGTGTAGTCGTCATTATCCATCGCCTCGCGCTCGATCGCGCTCTGCTCCATGGCGGCGTCGAAGTTGAGGTGCATCCCGAAGACATAACTGGTGATGTTATCCGCCGTTCCGGCGGCGGTGAGTTGCACGTTCCGCTTATCCTTGCGGTGTGTCCAGTTGACGATGTAGTTCTGCCGGTCGGTGCTGAGATCGAGGTGCGCAATGGGCATACCCTTGAGCAGGCGCCGCTCGCGGTGGGCCACAAACGCAGAGCACTGCCGGTGCAAAAAGTCGATGCGATTGTAGATGGTTTCAGGTCCCAATCCCGTGACCTCGGATATCCGCCTCAACGGATTCTTATTCATCAGCAGGAGAAAGACCGTCTTATTCTTATGCGGATAACGCTGCCTCGACGTCGAGGTGGCTGTGACGGAAAACGTCTTGTTGCATTGCCGACACTGGAAGCGCGGCGACCCGGTAGCGGTCTTGCCGTATTGTCGGTACTTTTCCGGATAAGACTTGATACCGGCACCGTGGTTATCGCAGTCGGCATCCGGGCAGGAGGGTTCGTCTTTGGGCTTGAGGTACGCCGAGAGGCGCTCCAGTTCCTCATGAATCGCCTGATTGCTCTTGACGGGTGGATTTTCGCCGCAGGATTTGCAGTGTAGCGCCGGATAATGCTTGCCAAGTCCGTGAATGCGGTAAAGGGCGGGCTCCGCGCCCTTGGATGGGCGGCCTTTAGGAAGTGTATTTACTCTTGCGGCCACACCGAAGTTGGCGCATTGTGGGGCCTTGCAGAAATTGACCTGTATTCCATTATGGGTCTTCGGAATTCTTGTTCGCTTGTTATTCCCCGAAGATATTTTCGACAAATGAAAATCCCCGCCCTTGTTGTAAGGACGGGGATCATAGCCTCATATTTCGCAAATCGTCAACAGATTAACTGAGCGGCTTGCCGCATGGCAGGCCTTTTTTATTCCCGAACCGCGCAAGTGCCCGAAACGTCCCTGCCCTATTTCATCGTCGGCATGACGAACTCGGCGCCGGCGCGGATGCCGGTGGGCCAGCGCGATGTAATGGTTTTCATGCGCGTGTAGAAACGCACGCCCTCGGGTCCGTGCATGTGATGCGCGCCGAACAGCGAACGCTTCCAGCCACCGAAGCTGTGGTAGGCCATCGGCACCGGGATCGGCACATTGACGCCGACCATGCCGACCTGGATGTCGTGCGTGAACTGACGCGCCGCGTCGCCGTCGCGGGTGAAGATCGCAGTGCCGTTGCCGTACTCGTGCTCGTTTATGAATCTCACCGCGGTATCAAAATCAGCAACCCGCACCACGGCCAGCACCGGGCCGAAAATCTCTTCCTGGTAGACACGCATTTCGGGCGTGACATGGTCGAACAGGCAACCGCCGAGGTAAAAACCCTGTTCATGTCCGGCAACCGACAGTGTGCGGCCGTCGACCACCAGCGTCGCGCCTTCCTGCTCGCCGATATCGATGTAGCTCTTTACCCTGGCAAGGTGTTCGCGGGTTACCAGCGGACCCATTTCCACCGCGCTGTCGGTGCCGGGTCCGATCTTCAGCGCTTCGACCCGCGGTTTAAGCGCGGCCACCAGCCTGTCGCCGACGCCGCCGACAGCGACTGCTACGGAAATCGCCATACAGCGTTCGCCCGCCGAGCCATAGGCGGCGCCCATCAGCGCGTTTACCGTCTGATCCAGGTCCGCATCCGGCATCACAACCATGTGGTTCTTGGCCCCGCCCAGCGCCTGCACGCGCTTGCCGTGCGCGCTGGCGGTGCTGTAGATGTACTCGGCAATGGGTGTTGAACCGACAAAACTCACGGCCTGCACCCGCTCGTCGGTGAGCAGCGTGTCGACGGCTTCCTTGCCTCCGTTGACGACGTTGAAGACGTCGTCGGGCAGGCCGGCCTCTTTGAACAGTTCGGCGACCCGCATCGGGCAGGACGGATCCTTCTCGGAAGGTTTGAGCACGAAGGTGTTGCCGCAGGCAATGGCCACCGGGAACATCCACATCGGGACCATGGCCGGGAAGTTGAACGGTGTGATGCCGGCGCACACGCCCAGCGGTTGCTGTATGGACCAGCTGTCGACGCCGGTGCCGACGTTCTGCGAGTGTTCGCCCTTGAGCAGCTGCGGTATGCCGCACACGAACTCGACGACCTCGATGCCGCGCGTCAGCTCACCCCGCGCATCGCTCAACACTTTGCCGTGTTCGCGGGTAATAAGCTCCACCAGTTCGTCGGCGTGTCGCTCGAGCAGGTCGCGGAAGCGGAACATGATGCGCGCGCGGCGTAGTGGCGTGGTGGCCGCCCAGGCGGGAAACGCCCGCTGTGCGGCATCGATGGCTGCGCGCGTTTCGTCGGCGCTGGCCAGAGCGACCTGTGCTGCCTGTTCGCCGGTCGCGGGGTTGTACACGGGGCCGAAGCGGCCGCTGCCGCCTTTGACGATGCGTCCATTGATGAAGTGATGAATTTCGGCGGCCATGGCGCAGGGTGCGTAGCTCAGGCTGCGGACGCGGCGCTGTTGGTCAACGCTGCGATCGGGTCCACGTACTTGTAACCCAGATCGCGGGCCACGGCGGCGTGCGTCACCTGGTGGGCGTGAATGTTGAGGCCGTTGCGCAGATGCGGGTTATCCCGCAGAGCCTGCTGCGCGCCCTTGTTGGCCAGCTCGATGGCATAGGGCAGCGTGGCGTTGGTCAGCGCGAACGTGGACGTGCGCGCCACGGCGCCCGGCATGTTGGCGACGCAGTAGTGCACCACGTCATCGACGATGTAGGTCGGATCCTGGTGCGTCGTCGCGTGACTGGTTTCGAAACAACCGCCCTGGTCGATGGCGACATCCACCACCACGGCACCGCGTTTCATATTCTTGAGCATGTCGCGGGTGACCAGCTTGGGCGCGGCGGCGCCGGGAATCAGCACGGCGCCGATAATCAGATCTGCGTCGTAGACGCAATGCTCGACAGTGTCCTTGTTGGCGAACATGGTGTGCAGCAGCGGACCATACAGTTCGTCGAGCTGCTTGAGGCGGTTCAGGTTGGAGTCCAGTATGGTGACGTTGGCGCCCAGCCCCATCGCCATGCGCGCGGCATTGACGCCGACCACGCCGCCGCCGATCACCGTGACATGCGCTGGTGACACGCCCGGCACACCGCCCAGCAGCATGCCGTTACCGCCCTGGGATTTTTCCAGCGCGTGGGCGCCTGCCTGGATCGCCATGCGACCGGCGACTTCGCTCATCGGCGCCAGCAGCGGCAGTCCGCCGTGATCGTCGGTCACCGTCTCGTACGCAACCGCGGTGCAGCCGGATTCCAGCAGCAGGCGCGTCTGGTTCGGGTCCGGGGCCAGATGAAGATAGGTAAACAGCAGCTGGCCCTTGCGCAGCATGCGGCATTCGTCGGGTTGCGGCTCTTTGACTTTCACGATCATCTCGGCGCGCGCGAAAATTTCCTGCGGCGCGTTGACAATGGTCGCGCCCGCCGCTTCGTATTGCTCGTTGTCGAGGCTGATGCTGTGGCCGGCGTTGTTCTCGACAAGCACCTGGTGGCCGCGGTCAACCAGTTCGCGCACGCCGGTGGGCGTGAGACCGACCCGGTACTCGTTGTTTTTGATTTCCCTGGGTACTCCGATCAGCATGTTGTCTCTCCAGCTAGGGTGTTGTGTTCAGTGCGCAGCGCGCCGGGCGGTGCCCTTGTCCAGGCTTCTCAGGACGTCGGCAAGGGTGCCGAACAGGCGGTCGATTTCGTGCTGCTCGATGATCAGCGGCGGTGACAGGGCGATCACGTCGCCGGTGGTGCGGATCAACAGGCCCTGTTCAAAGCATTTCAGGAATACCTCGAACGCGCGTTCCCCGGGGCTCGCCTTTATGGATTCCAGCTCGATGCCCGCAATCAGCCCCAGGTTGCGCACATCCTTTACAAATGGCGTGTCTCTCAGGCTGTGCGCCGCGTCCTCCCAGTACAGGGCGAGCGTCGCGGCGCGTGTGAAGAGCTCATCCTGCTCGTAGATATCCAGCGCCGCGAGACCCGCCGCGCAGGCTACCGGGTGACCGGAGTAGGTGTAACCGTGGAACAGCTCTATGGCGTTTTCCGGGCCCTGCATGAAAGCGTCGTAAATGCCCTTGCGCACGAACACCGCGCCCATCGGGATGGCGCCGTTGGTCAGTCCCTTGGCGGCGGTGATGATGTCGGGCATGACTTCGAAACGCTGGGCGCCGAACGGTTCGCCGAGACGGCCGAAACCGGTAATGACTTCATCGAAAATCAGCAAAATGCCGTGGCGGTCGCAGATGTCGCGCAGGCGTTTGAGATATCCGAGTGGCGGCACGATGACGCCGGCGGAACCGGACACCGGTTCGACGATGACCGCGGCAATATTCGAGGCATCGTGCAGCGCCACGATGTTTTCGAGTTCATCGGCGAGGTGCATTCCCCATTCGGGCTGGCCGCGGCTGAAGGCGTTGTGTTCAAGGTTCAGGGTATGTGGCAGGTGGTCCACACCGTTGAGCAGGGCGCCGAAGAACTTGCGGTTGTTGACCATGCCGCCCACCGAGATACCGCCGAAGCCGACACCGTGGTAGCCTTTTTCGCGACCGACGAGACGCTGCCGTGTGCCTTCGCCGCGCACGCGATGGTACGCGATGGCGATTTTAAGGGCGGTGTCGACGGCTTCCGATCCGGAGTTGGTAAAGAAAACGTGGTCCAGATCGCCCGGCGTGTGGCGCGTCAACCGGTGCGCCAGTTCGAATGCAGCGGGGTGTCCCATCTGGAAGGGCGGCGCGTATTCCATGGTCGCGATCTGCTGTTGCACGGCGTCGATAATGCGCTTGCGACCGTGCCCCAGGTTGACGCACCAAAGCCCGGCAACGCCGTCGAGAATTTCGCGGCCGTCGATGTCCCGGTAATACATGCCCTGTGCTTCTGTCAGCAAACGCGGCGCCGCCTTGAACTGGCGGTTGGCGGTAAAAGGCATCCAGTGGGCCTGCAGGTCGGGCCGCTGTTCGGAGAAGTCGGCGGTGGTATGTTTGGGTTTGCTCATCGATGCTGGCTCCTGAACGGAACAGGTATCCCTGGGGCGGCATGGAATCGGTATCTGCCAGACGTTTGGCAACCACCCGTTTGGATAATAGCATGGTTAAAAAAATAAACAATAACCGGTAAGACATGCACTATAATGGCACGTTACACGCGTTTGTGTTTATTATATTGTGAAACGGAGGGCTCGGAATGGATGTGAACGTCGGCGCGCGTCTGCGCAAGTTGCGAAAAATGCACGGCCTTTCGCAACGCGAACTGGCAAAGCGTGCCGGGGTCACCAACGGCATGATTTCACTGATCGAACAAAACCGCGCGAGCCCCTCGGTCAGTTCCCTTAAAAAGGTTCTGGATGGTTTCCCGGTGTCGCTCGCGGATTTCTTTACCGCCGAGATCACCTCCGACAACCAGATCTTTTATCGTGCCGATGAATTGCCGGACATGGGCGCCGGCGACGTCACATTCCGCCTGGTGGGCTACAATCAGGCGAATCGCGCCATGTCGATACTGCACGAGGTGTACCCGGCTAATTCCGATACCGGCGAAGAGATGCTGCGTCACGACGGCGAGGAAGGCGGGTTCGTGGTGCGCGGCAGGATCGAGCTCACCGTGGGCGGCGAAACCCGGGTGCTGGGGCCCGGTGATGCCTACTATTTCGACAGCCGCATTCCCCACCGCTTCCGCAATACCGGCAGCGAGGAATGTGAAATCATCAGCGCCAATTCACCACCGACCATCTGAGCGCGCGGCAGCCTTGCCGGCAAGCTGTCCCGACACACTGCGAGACCCGAGGTAATCATGAACAAGGCATTCACTCACGACGACTGGAGGCAGCGCGCCGCCGGGCTGAGTTTTCACAATCAGGCTTTCATCGACGGCGCTTTCGCGGACGCCGCTTCCGGCAAGACCTTCGAGTGCGTGAACCCGGCGAGCGGGCAGGTTCTGACCCGGGTGGCCGAATGCGGCAGCGAAGACGTGGATCGCGCGGTCAAGGCCGCGCGCAAGGCTTTCGAAAGCGGCGCATGGCGCGATCTGCCGCCGCGCGAGCGCAAGCGCATCATGATGCGGTTCGCCGATCTCATCGATGAGCACGTCGAGGAAATCGCCCTGCTGGAAACGCTGGATGTGGGCAAGCCGATCGGTGATTCGATCAGCATCGATGCGCCTGGCGCGGCGCGTTGCATCCGCTGGTATGGCGAGGCCATCGACAAGATCTACGACGAGATCGCACCCACCGGCGTCGATACGCTGGGCATGATCACCCGCGAGCCGGTTGGCGTGGTGGCCTGCATCGTGCCCTGGAATTTTCCGCTACTGATGGCCGCATGGAAGATCGGCCCGGCGCTGGTGTCCGGCAACAGCGTGATTCTCAAGCCGTCGGAGAAATCACCCCTGACCGCACTGCGGGTCGCGGCGCTGGCTGCAGAAGCCGGCATTCCCGACGGCGTTTTCAATGTGCTGCCCGGTTTCGGAGCGGATGCCGGCAAGGCACTGGCGCGTCATCCGGACGTCGATTGCCTCGCCTTCACCGGCTCGACCGTGACCGGGAAACAGATCATGAAGGACGCGGCTGACTCCAACCTGAAAAAAGTCTGGATGGAACTGGGCGGCAAGACACCGAACATCATTTTCGCCGATTGTCCGGATCTCGACGCCGCGGCGCGCGCCGCCGCTTTCGCGATTTTTTTCAACCAGGGTGAAATGTGCACCGCCGGGTCCCGGTTGCTGGTCGAGGAGTCGATCAAGGAAGAACTGCTGGAGCGGGTGATCAAGGCGGGAGAGAGCATGTTCCCGGGAGATCCGCTCGATCCGTCGACACGCATGGGCGCCATTGTCGATACCCTGCAACTGGATCGTGTCATGGGCTACATCGAAGCCGGCAAGCAGGAAGGCGCGCGTCTGCGCCTCGGCGGGGAACGGGTGCTCGGCGAGACCGGCGGTTATTTTGTTGCGCCGACCATCTTCGACCAGGTCAGCAACCGCATGACCATCGCCCAGGAAGAGATTTTCGGGCCGGTGCTGTCGACCATCAGCTTCAGGACGCTGGAGGAAGCGCTGGAGATCGCCAATGCCAGTCTCTATGGACTGGCCGCCGCGGCCTGGACCGGCAACCTCAACAAGGCCCACAAGGTGGCACGCGGCCTGCGCGCCGGCACAGTGTGGATCAACTGTTTCGATGAAGGCGATATGACGGTGCCGTTCGGCGGCTACAAGCAATCGGGCAACGGCCGCGACAAGTCGCTGCACGCCATCGACAAGTACATGGAAGTGAAAACCACCTGGATAAACCTGGCGCTGTGACGTGCCCGCTGTGAAAATCCGCGACCGGAACGCAGGCTGATGTCCGCACAGAAACGATTCAGCAATGCGGTGGTGCTGGTTACCGGCGCCACATCGGGGATCGGTGCTGCCGTTGCCGATGCCTTTGCCGCCGAAGGCGCCAGGCTGGTGCTGACCGGTCGCAACGAGGAACGCGGTCAGGTGCGCGCGCACCGGGCGCGGCAGGCTGGCGCCGAGGCCTTGTTCGTCGCGGGCGACATCCGCCAGGCCGGTTTCTGCGACAGGCTGGTGCAAACGGCGCTGGACCGTTTCGGGCAACTCGACGTGCTGGTCAACAATGCCGGAATCATTCACCGGGTGACGGCGCTCGATACCAGTGATGAGCAATGGCAGGAGACGCTGGACGTCAACCTGACGGCTGCTTTTTACCTGAGCCGTGCCGCGCTGCGACATATGGTTGCGCGACATTCAGGTAATATCGTGAACATCGCTTCCGACTGGGGGCTGGTGGGCGGCGATATGAGTGTCGCGTACTGCGCCAGCAAGGGCGCGATGGTCTTGATGACCAGGGCCATGGCGCTGGATCATGCGCGCGATGGCATTCGCATCAATGCCGTGTGTCCGGGCGATACCGATACGCCGCTGATCGACGGTGAACTGTTACAGCGGGGCCTGGATCCGACGCAAGGCAAGGCTGAATACGCACGGCACATCCCGCTGGGGCGCATGGCGCGTCCGGAGGAAGTTGCACGCAGTGTGTGTTTTCTCGCCTCGCAGGAGGCGTCTTTTCTGACCGGCGTGGCGCTGCCCGTGGATGGCGGCAACACGGCGATGTAACGAGGGCAGGCAAACATGGTACGCACGGTGACTGTCGCGGCGACACAGATGGCCTGTGACCAGGATCGGCAAGCGAATGTCGCGCGCGCCGAGCGGCTGGCAAGAGAAGCCGCCGCGCAAGGTGCGCAAATCATCCTGTTGCAGGAGTTGTTCGAAACGCCCTATTTCTGCAAGGACCAGGACCCTGCAAATTTCGATCTGGCCCGGCCGGAGGAACACAATCCGTTGCTGGAACGCATGATGGAGCTGGCGGCCGAACTCGCCGTGGTGTTGCCGGTGAGTTTTTTCGAGCGTGCCGGAAACGCCTTTTTCAATTCGCTGGTGGTGATCGACGCCGACGGCAGTTGTTTTCCGGTGTACCGCAAGTCGCATATTCCGGATGGTCCCGGCTACCAGGAAAAATTCTATTTCAGCCCCGGCGATACCGGGTTCCAGGTGTGCAGGACACGATACGCCAGCATCGGCGTGGCGATCTGCTGGGACCAATGGTTTCCGGAGGCGGCGCGCGCCATGGCCTTGCAGGGTGCGGAGCTGCTGTTCTATCCGACCGCCATCGGTTCCGAGCCCGAAGAACCGGAGACCGATTCGCAGGGTCACTGGCAGCGCACCATGCAGGGGCATGCGGCCGCCAACCTGATGCCGGTGATTGCCTCCAATCGCACCGGTGTCGAGCATGGGAAGTCCTGCACGCTGACGTTCTACGGTTCCTCGTTTATCGCCGGACCGACCGGAGAGATTGTCACCCAGGCGCAACGCGAGGGTGAAGCGGTGTTGCTGGCGACCTTCGATCTCGATGCCATCGCTGCCGCGCGCCGCGGCTGGGGTCTTTTCCGCGATCGTCGCCCGGACCTGTACGGCGTCCTTAGCACGCTCGATGGTGTCGTTCGCAAATAGGCGCCACCCGCCGGGCGAAATTGGCGTCAGAGCAGATCCCGCAGCCGGTACCAGGCCATTGCCAGCACCAGCGCCGGGGTGCGCAGCAGGCGCCCGCCGGGAAAACTCATGTGGGGAATTCGCGTGAATACGTCGAATTTTTCCGCGCTACCGGCAATGGCATCCGCCATCAGGCGGCCGGCCATGCCGGCCAGCGCGATGCCGTGGCCGGAGAATCCCTGGGCAAAATACACGTTGTCGCGCAGGCGCCCGAAATGCGGCGCGCGATTGACAGTGATGGCGACAAAACCACCCCAGGTATATTCGATCCTGACGTCTTCGAGTTGCGGAAAAACCTTCAGCATACGCGGCCGCATGGCGCGTTCCAGGTTGAGCGGCGCCACGGTGGAGTAGCTGACGCGGCCGCCGTACAGTAAACGGTAGTCACCGGAGAGGCGGAAATAATCGAGCACGAAATTGATGTCCGCCACCGCCATGTCATTGTGTATCAATGACAGGCCGCGCTCGCGGCCCAGCGGTTCGGTGGCCAGAATGTAGGTGCCGACAGGCATGTACTTGTTGCGCAGCTTGTGCTCGAGATCACCGAGATAGGCGTTGCCGCAGAACACCAGGTGCTGGCAGCGGACGGTTCCGCCCGGCGTGATGACGCGGGTCCGCGCTCCATATTCGACGCGGGTGGCCGGCGAGCCTTCATAAATGACGGCGCCGGCCTGCTGCGCGGCCGCCGCCAGCCCCAGGGTGTAATTGAGCGGATGCAGGTGGCCGGAGTTCGGATCGAACAGGCCACCGAGATAGGCGTCGGTATTCAGGATGGAACGCAGGCTTTCCTTGTCCAGCAGTTGCAGGCCCCGATAACCGTATTCGTTTTCCAGTTCGGTTTTCCATGCCGCAAGCGCGCGCTGGTGGCGCGGCTTGACCGCAGCGTGCAGGTGGCCGGATTTGAGATCGCACTGGATGTCGAAGCGGTCGATCAGCGACTTTGTGTAGGCAAGTGCCTGTTCCGAGATGTCCCAGAGCAGCCGGGCTTCCTTTGCGCCGAGCATGGACTTGAGCTTGTCCATGTCGCAGGCATAACCGAAAATCATCTGCCCGCCGCTGCGCCCGGAGGCGCCCCAGCCGACGCGGTTGGCCTCCAGCGCCGCGACCCTGTATCCCTTCTCCGCCAGGTTCAGCGCCGTGGCGCAGCCCGTGATGCCGGCGCCGATGACGCAGACATCGACCTCGATGTCTTCATGCAGCGTGCCGCAATCCGGCGCCGCATTGGCGCTGGCCGCGTAGTAGGAAGCGGTGTGGTCTGGCTTCGTCATGGTCGGTGTCGTCAGACGAGTCGCAGGTACCACTGTATTTCCAGCGGGGAAACGTGACATTCGAACTGGTTCAGCTCGCTGGTCTTGCTGGCCAGATAAACGTTGCAGGAGCGTTCATCCAGATAGTCGCGCAGTACCTTGCGATTGGAAAAAATATCCAGTGCGACTGACCATTCGCAGGGCAGCGAGGAAGGACACCCTACATAGGCGTTGCCGTTGACCGGTTCACCCGGGTCGAGCCGGTTGGTGATGCCGTGGTGAATGCCGGCGAGCAGCACCGCGACCAGCAGATAGGGATTGGCATCGGCGCCGGCAACGCGGTGCTCCAGGCGCGCCGCTTCCGGCGAGCCGGTGGGAATGCGGATGGCGACAGTGCGATTGTTCCAGCCCCAGCTGCGCGACAACGGCACGAAACTGTTGTGCTGGAAGCGACGGTAGGAATTGGCGTTGGGCGCAAATATCGCCATGCTTTCTTCCATGGTCGCGAACAGACCGCCGATGGCGTGGTGCAGGGTGGGGCTGCCGATTTCGGTTTCGCCCGTGAAGACGTTATTGCCCTGCTCGTCCAGCATGCTGATATGGATATGGGTGCCGCTGCCGCTGTTGTCGCTGTAGGGCTTGGCCATGAACGTGGCTTCCATCCCGTGGCGCAGCGCGATCGCCTTGATAATGCGTTTCAGCAGGATGGCGTGATGGCAGGCGAGCATGGCATCCGGCTTGTAGTGCAGGTTTACTTCATACTGCCCCGGCGCGTATTCGGCCACCGCCGCTTCGGCGGGCACGTTCTGGATGCTGCAGGCATCCGAGATGTCTTCGAACAGCTGGCGATAGTCATCCAGCTCGTTCATGCCGTAGACCTGGGTGGTGTGTTCGCGCTCGCCGGTGACCGGCGACAACGGTGGTTGCGGTGCGCCTTCGGCGGTGCGGCGTTGATCAATGAAGTAGAACTCGAGCTCTACCGCGATCTGCGGTCGCAGCTTGAGCGCCTTGAAGCGCTCCAGCACGCCGGCAAGAATCTGTTGCGGGTCGGCGTAGAAGGGCGTGCCGTCCAGCTCGTACATGCTCATCAGCAACTGCGCCATCGGCCGGTCGTTCCATGGCACCATGCACAGCGTGCCCGGCACCGGCCAGCACAACTGGTCGCTGTCACCGATCTCGAAACCCAGGCCGGTGGCTTCCACGGTTTCGCCGGTGATGTCGGCACCGAACACGGAACCGGGCAGGCAGATGCCATCCGTATAGACGCTCATCAGGGCATCACGCTCGATGCGTTTGCCGCGCAATACGCCGTTCAGGTCAGGAATCAGCAGTTCAATAGCGCTGACGTCGGGATGTTCTTCGAGGAAGGTCCGGGCTTCGGTCGGGTCGGGTCGCACAGACATGATCTCACCGCCACTTGTTTAATATTCAGATAGTGGAGCTCAAAGGTACAACCTGTGTCAAGGGCGCGCTACGGACGGGCCGGGCATGTTTTCGGGATCGTCGGCACTATTCTGGTGCCGTCAGCACAGAGTTTTAGCAGTGGTTTAATGCCTGTTAATGTTTACAGAACCTTCCCGCGGCGGCCACCACAGGCTTGCTTGTCGGCTGAGCGGAGCGCATGCTATTGTTTAAGAAAATGGACACTGGTACCAAAATGCCCACCATCGGTATCCCCGCTGATTGCCAACGCATCGGGCTGCTCGATTTCCAGCTGGTCGGCGAAAAGTACATTACAGCGGTACTCGACGGCGCAGGTTGTTATCCGATGCTGATCCCGAGCCTGGCGGACCGTATTTCCGCCCGGGACATCATCGAGCGGGTGGACGGCGTGATGTTGACCGGCAATCCTTCGAACATCGAACCCCTGCATTATGGCGGACCCGCCAGCGAGGAAGGTACGCTACACGATCCGAAACGCGATGCCATGACGCTGCCGCTGATTCGCGCGCTGGTTGACGCGGAGATACCCTTGCTGGGTATTTGTCGCGGTTTTCAGGAAATGAACGTGGCCTATGGAGGCACGCTGCACCAGAAGGTGCACGAAGTGGAAGGGCACCATGACCACCGCGAACCCGAGGAAGGTTCGGAGGAAGAGCAGTACGGTCCTTCCCATGAGGTTCGCTTCACGCCGGACGGCATGCTGGCGGGCATAAGCGGCGTCGACACAGCGCAGGTCAATTCACTGCACTGGCAAGGCGTGGACCGGCTGGGCGAGGGACTGGTTGTCGAGGCCCGGGCGCCGGACGGGCTGATTGAAGCCTTTCGCGTCGCTGACGCGGTGACTTTCGCACTGGCCGTGCAATGGCATCCTGAATGGCGGGTAACGGGCAATCCCCTGTCCATGGCGCTGTTCAGGGCATTTGGCGATGCTTGCAGGGAACGGGCAAACAAGCGCAGGTGTGTATGAGTGAAATCGAAGAGTGGTTGAAAAAGCGCGGGGTTACCGAAGTCGAATGCCTGGTTCCGGATATGGCGGGCTCGCCGCGGGGGAAAATCATGCCAGCGCACCGCTTCGTACGCGAGGAAGGTGTGCGTATGCCTGAATCGCTGTTCCTGCAGACGGTGACCGGTGAATGGCCGGATGACATGAGCGTGATCCATCCCGCCGAAACCGACATGGAGCTGGTGCCGGATGTAGACACCATCCGGCTGGTGCCCTGGGCCACGGATGTGACCGCGCAGGTGATTCACGACTGCATACATCACGACGGAACGCCGGTCGAGATATCTCCCCGCTACGTCTTGCGGCGGGTGCTGAAGCTGTACGAGGAGCAGGGCTGGCAACCGATCGTGGCGCCGGAGCTGGAATTTTTCCTGGTCGCCAAGAATGTCGACCCCGACTACCCGCTGGTGCCGCCGGTGGGTCGTTCCGGGCGTCAGGAGACCGTGCGCCAGTCCTACAGCATCGATGCCGTCAACGAGTTCGATCCCCTGTTCGACGATATCTACGACTACTGCGAAGTGCAGGAGCTGGATATCGACACCCTCATTCATGAATCCGGGGCCGCGCAAATGGAGATCAACTTTCTCCATGGCGAGGCATTGAGCCGCGCCGACCAGGCGTTCCTGTTCAAGCGTACCGTGCGTGAAACGGCCTTGCGCCACGATATGTATGCCACCTTCATGGCCAAGCCCATGATCGGCGAACCCGGCAGCGCGATGCATATTCACCAAAGCGTGCAGGACAGGGAAACCGGGCGCAACGTGTTCAGCAACCGGCAGGGAAAACCCAGCGGGCTGTTTCTTTCGCACATCGCCGGCCTGCAGAGGTACGTGCCGGCGGCGATGGGTTTTTTTGCGCCGAACGTCAATTCCTACCGCCGCATCGCGCGGCACGACGCGGCGCCGATCAACCTGAAGTGGGGTTATGACAACCGCACCGTCGGTTTCCGCGTGCCGATTTCCTCGCCGCAGGCGCGCCGCGTGGAAAACCGCGTGGCCGGTTCCGATGTCAATCCCTATCTGGCGCTGGCCGCCTCGCTGGCCTGCGGTTACCTCGGCATGGTGCAGGGGCTGAAGCCCGAGAAACCCTTTGAGGGAGACGCCTACGACCTGGACTATGCGTTGCCCCGCAACCTGGATCAATCCATGGTCCTGATCGAGGAATGCGAACCGCTCATCGAAGTGCTGGGCGAGCATTTCGTCCAGGCGTACCGGTCGATCAAGGAGCGGGAGTACGAGACTTTCTTCGAGGTCATCAGTTCCTGGGAGCGCGAATTCCTGCTCCTGAACGTGTAACAGATACCAGGCCCAGCCTGGTATTTTTTTGTCCGGATGAAACCTATGAGCAAGATCACGAAAAACGAAGGCGATACCGCCCGCTACCAGGAAGCTGATCGCCGGCACCATATGCATCCTTTCACCGACTACAAGCAGCTGGGGCAGAAGGGCTCGCGTGTCATTACCCGTGCCGACGGGGTCTACCTGTGGGATTCCGACGGTCATCGTCTGCTGGACGGCATGGCCGGACTCTGGTGCGTGAATGTCGGCTACGGGCGCGAGGAACTGGCGAAGGCGGCCTACGACCAGATGTTGCAGCTGCCTTACTACAATACCTTCTTCCAGACCTCGACGCCGCCCGCGACGGATCTTGCGCAACTGCTCGCTGAAGTGACGCCGGCGCATCTGAACCGCGTGTTTTTCACCAACTCGGGCTCTGAGGCCAACGACACCGTGCTGCGCATGGTGCGACGCTACTGGGATCTGCAGGGCAAGCCGCAAAAGAAGACCATCATCAGCCGCATCAACGCCTACCATGGCAGCACCGTCGCCGGCGCCAGTCTCGGCGGCATGGATCCGATGCACCGGCAGGGGGACCTGCCGATTCCCGGCATCGTGCATATCGAGCAACCCTACTGGTATGCCAACGGCGGCGAGCTTTCACCCGACGAGTATGGCGTGGTGGCAGCGCGGCGGCTGGAAGAGAAAATCAATGAACTGGGCGTCGGGCAGGTCGCAGCGTTCATCGCCGAACCGATCCAGGGCGCCGGGGGGGTGATCATTCCCCCCGAGACCTATTGGCCCGAAATCAAGCGAATCTGTAGCGACTACGACATCCTGCTGGTGGTGGACGAGGTGATCTGCGGTTTCGGGCGTACCGGAAAGTGGTTCGGATCCGATTATTACGGCCTGCAGCCGGACCTGATGCCGATTGCCAAGGGACTGTCATCGGGCTACCTGCCGATCGGCGGCGTAATGGTCAGCGACCGCGTCGCGCAAACGCTGATCGATGAGGGCGGCGAGTTTTTCCACGGATTCACCTACTCGGGGCATCCCGCCGCCTGCGCCGTGGCGGCTGCCAATATCCGCATTCTGCAGAACGAAAAGCTGGTCGAACGTGTCCAGCAGGAAACCGGGCCCTATCTGCAGCAGCGCTGGCGCGAGCTTGCGGATCATCCCCTGGTCGGAGAAACGCGCGGTCTCGGATTCCTGGCGGCGCTGGAACTGGTGAAAGACAAACACAAACGGCTATTCTTTGATGAGCGCGGCAAGGTGGGAACGCTGTGCCGGGATTTCTGCTTCAACAATGGACTTGTGATGCGCGCCGTAAGAGATACTATGATCATTTCGCCGCCGTTGATCATGACGCGCGAGCAGATTGACGAATTGATGGTCCTGGCGCTGAAATGCCTGGACCTCACAGCAAAGGAGCTGGGAATCGCCTGACTCAGGCGGCTGCGACGGGTCACGGGGCCGGCCGGGTGGCGGGCAAGGTGGCGGAATGCAGCCAGGGGAATGGCAACAGAGGTGGTGCGCGGGAGTTTCGCCTGCCGCGCGCCTTGAGTGAAGCAGTTTTTTCAGCCGGCATTGCCATGTCGGGAGAGGAGCGAGTCAATGTTGAAACGAAGCATAAGAACGTTTGTGGCAGCGGCAGTCGCTGTGTCCGTGTCGGGTGTGGCCGGCGCCGCCGATCGCGTACTGCACGTCTATAACTGGTCGGACTATATCGCCGAAGACACGATACCGAATTTCGAGAAGGAAACCGGCATCAAGGTCATCTACGATGTTTTCGACAGCAACGAAGTGCTGGAAGCCAAGCTGCTGGCGGGAAATACCGGGTTTGACATCGTCGTTCCCTCGGCGTCCTTCCTGGGTCGCCAGATCAAGGCCGGAATCTTCCAGCCGCTCGACAAATCGAAGCTGAAGAACTATGGCAACCTGGACAAGGAACTGATGCAGCGGCTGGAAGTCGTGGATCCGGGTAACAAGCATGCCATTCCCTACCTGTGGGGCACCACGGGTATTGGTTACAATCCCGGCAAGGTTGCCGAGGTGCTGGGAGACGATGCGCCGGTTGACAGCTGGGACCTGATATTCCAGGAAAAATACATTTCGAAACTGCACGGTTGCGGCGTGGCTTTGCTGGACGCGCCAATCGAAATTATCCCGGCCGCCCTGAAATACCTGGGTCTGGATCCTAACAGCAAGGAACCCAGGGACTATGACAAGGCGGGTGATCTGCTGGCGAAGATCCGTCCGCACATCACCTACTTCCATTCCTCGCAGTACATCAACGATCTGGCCAACGGCGACATCTGCGTGGCGGTGGGCTGGTCGGGTGATATTCTGCAGGCCGCGGATCGTGCCGCTGAGGCCGACGCCGGCGTGGAGGTGGCCTATTCGATACCGAAGGAAGGCGCTGCGGTGTGGTTCGATATGCTGGCGATGCCCAAAGACGCGAAAAACGTCGAAGAGGCGTATTTGTTCCTTGATTACCTGATGCGTCCCGAAGTGATCGCCGGGATCAGCAACTACGTCGCCTATGCCAATGGCAATGCCGCGTCGTACGAGCTGATCGACGAAGAGATCCGCAACGATCCGGGCATCTATCCTACCGAGGAAGCCAAGCCCAACCTCTACAGTTTCGAGGTGATGCCGGCGAAGATCGACCGCATCGTGACGCGTACCTGGACCCGTGTCAAAACCGGTCGCTAGGAGACTGAACCGACGGCCACCCGTGAACCCGTTCGCGGGTGGCCGCGGCATTCCCGCGATTGCCCCGACCACGACCTCCGGTGACACACAGCGACGATGAATGCCATTCCCGATGCGGGCAAGCCGGCGACAAAAGCGAACTACGTTCAAATCCGCAATGTCACCAAGGTGTTCGACGATGTCTACGCTGTAGACGATGTCAGCCTCGATATTTCCCAGGGCGAAATCTTTGCGTTGCTGGGCAGTTCCGGCTGTGGCAAATCCACGCTGCTGCGGATGCTGGCAGGGTTCGAAGCACCCACCTCCGGCAGCATTTTTATCGATGGCGTCGATATGTCCAGCATTCCACCGTACCGGCGCCCTGTGAATATGATGTTTCAGTCCTATGCGCTGTTTCCGCACATGACCGTGGAGCAGAACGTGGCATTCGGTCTGAAACAGGAAGGAGTGCCGAGACGACTGATTGCGGACCGGGTGCAGCAACTGTTGAAACTGGTGCGCATGCAGCCCTATGCGCGGCGCAAGCCGGACAGCCTGTCGGGCGGCCAGCGTCAGCGTGTGGCGCTGGCGAGAAGCCTGGTGAAGCAGCCGAAACTGCTGCTGCTGGACGAGCCGATGGCGGCCCTGGACAAGAAGCTTCGCGAACAGATGCAGCTCGAACTCGTGGATATCATCGAAAGCGTCGGCGTCACCTGCGTGATGGTGACGCACGACCAGCACGAAGCCATGACCATGGCCAATCGTATCGGGGTCATGGACGAGGGACGTATCCTGCAGATAGGCACACCGACCGAAATCTACGAAATGCCAAATTGCCGCTTCACCGCGGGTTTCGTCGGTTCCGTGAACCTGTTCGAGGGACGCGTGGTGGAAGACGAACCGGGCTACGTGGTGATTCAGTCGGAAGATCTTCCCCAGAAGCTGTATATCGATCACGGCATCACCGGCACCATGGATATGCAGGTCTGGGTGGCAGTGCGGCCCGAAAAGATCCTGGTTCGCCGCCAGAGGCCTGAAAGCGAGTACAACTGGCTGCAGGGCAAGGTGCGGGATATCGCCTATTTCGGCAGTCATTCGATCTACCACGTGGCCTTGCCCGGGGGGCGCGTCGTCATGGCGCACGTCAGCAACCAGCAGCGCGACTGCGAGGATTGTCCGACCTGGGAAGACGAAGTGTTTCTCAGCTGGGAAGGCAACAGCGGGGTGGTTTTGACCCGATGATACGGAAATTCTGGCAGCGTATTCGACCCGGACATGGTTCGGTTATTGCCATTCCCTATTTGTGGCTGCTGCTGTTTTTCCTGATCCCCTTTATTATCGTTTTGAAGATCAGCTTCGCCGAAATGCAGTTGGCGATGCCGCCGTTTACGGACCTGACTGAATATGCCGAAGAGCGGCTGCAATTCAATGTCAATCTCGGTAACTATCTCTATCTGCTTACCGACGATCTCTACGTCTCATCGTATTTCGCGTCGCTGAAAATCGCTTTTATCTCCACGGTGCTGTGTCTGCTGATCGGCTATCCGATGGCCTATGCCATCGCCCGATCCAGCCCCGCGGTGCGCACCGGTCTTCTGATGCTGATTGTGCTTCCGAGCTGGACCTCTTTCCTGATCCGTGTCTACGCATGGATCGGTATTCTGAAAAACAACGGGTTGATCAACAACGCGCTGATGGCAATGGGTATCATCGATGAACCCCTGCATATATTGCACACCAATTTTGCGGTGTACATCGGTATTGTCTACGCCTATCTGCCGTTCATGATTCTGCCGCTGTACGCAAACCTGGTGAAGCTGGATTACTCGCTGCTCGAGGCGGCCTCTGACCTTGGCGCCAGGCCCTGGAAGACGTTTCTCACCGTAACGCTGCCGCTGACCAAAGCCGGAATCATTGCCGGTTCCATGCTGGTTTTTATTCCCGCGGTGGGCGAATTCGTTATCCCGGAACTGCTCGGCGGCCCGGAAACCCTGATGATCGGCAAAGTGCTGTGGCAGGAATTCTTCAATAATCGCGACTGGCCCGTGGCCTCGGCGGTGGCGATTGTCATGCTGCTGTTGCTGGTGGTGCCGATGGTGCTGTTCCACCATTACCAGAATAAAGAACTGGAGTAGTACTGGCATGAGCGCCAGACGATCGGGCCTGCTGTTTACCTACCTGGCGTTCGGTTATGCGTTTCTCTACGTGCCGATCTTCATCCTGATGGTGTTTTCGTTCAATGAATCACGGCTGGTTACCGTGTGGGCCGGATTTTCCACCAAATGGTACGGCGAGCTGTTCAGGGATCAGCAAATGCTGGATGCCGCCTGGATGAGCCTGCGCATCGCGTTTTTGACTGCGACCGCGGCCACAGCGCTTGGAACCCTGGCCGGGCTGATAATGGCGCGCTTCGGCCGCTTCCGCGGACACCATCTGTTCGCCGGCATGATCACGGCGCCGCTGGTTATGCCGGAAGTGATCACCGGCCTGTCCCTGCTGCTGCTTTTCGTGTCCATGGAGCAGATGCTCGGCTGGCCGCAAGGCCGCGGCATGACAACGATCTGGATCGCCCATACCACGTTTTCTACGGCTTTTGTCGCCATCGTCATTGCCTCGCGGTTGCGCGAACTCGACATTTCGGTTGAAGAGGCGGCCATGGATCTCGGCGCGCGGCCTGCCAAGGTGTTTTTCGTCATTACGCTGCCGATCATCGCGCCGGCTTTGCTGTCGGGATGGCTGCTGGCGTTCACGCTTTCGCTTGACGACCTGGTGATCGCCAGTTTTGTCTCCGGGCCGGGCTCCACGACGCTGCCGATGGTGGTGTTCTCCAGCGTGCGCCTCGGTGTGAGCCCGAAGATCAATGCGCTTGCGACCATCATCATCGTGCTGGTGTCCATAAGCATTCTGGTGGCGGGCTTGCTGCTGGCGCGCATGGATCGTAAAAAGCGCGCACCGCGTTCGACGGAAAACGGCGATGCCTGACAAGATCGCAGCCAGTCGCCGGTAAATCACCAGAAGTCGCGCGCCTGGACTATGGTGCCTGTCACATCTATGCTTGTTGTGGCGGGGAGAGCATCGGTTGCAGCCTGATTCGTCAAAGAACCTGAAAACGGTGTTTTTTGTTTCCGACCGGACCGGCCTTACCGCCGAAATCTACGGTCGCAGCCTGTTGTCGCAGTTTCCGGGCGTAGCCTTCGACAGCCGGCCATATCCGTTCGTCGATTCCGAGGAAAAAGCGCGGGCCCTGGCCAGGGAAATCGCTCTGGTCGAACAAAGCAGCGGATATGCACCCGTCGTTTTTTCAACCCTGGTGGAGCCGCAGGTGCAACGCATTATTGCTGCGACCAATGCCTGCGTTATCGATTTGTTCAGCACCTTTATCGACCCGCTGGAGCGTTGCCTGGGACAGGAATCTGCGCATACACGGGGGCTGTTGCACAGTACCTTCGGCACCCGGACGTATCAGGACCGCCTTAATGCCATCGATTTTGTGCTGACCCATGATGACGGTCTGCGACCCGATCAATATTCCGACGCGGATATCGTGCTGGTCGGCGTGTCGCGCTGCGGGAAAACACCGACCAGTCTTTATCTGGCGATGAATTATTTCATCAGGGCCGCCAACTATCCGCTGACGGAAAACGAGTTCCACCGCGAAGCTCTGCCACCGCAGCTGCAGTCCGTGAAGAGCAAACTGGTCGCGTTGACCATCGATCCCCGGGCCCTGAGTCACATACGCGAACAACGGCGCCCCGGCAGCGATTACGCGACGTTTGAGGTGTGTCAACGCGAAGTGCGTGATGCCGAGCGCATATTCAGGCAGGCGGGATTGCCGGTGTTCAACACCACCGCGACCTCGATCGAGGAAATTGCCGGATGGATCATGAAAGAAAAAAGCCTTTCGAAACCGGTTGCGAGATAACGCGAACACCGGTGGTGCAGCAGTTACCCGGCGCCTGCCGCAGACGAAGCGAGGTGAATCAGCAATGAGCGAGTTGGTGGTACCCCTGGACCAGTTGACGATGCGCGACGTCGCAAGGGTGGGTGGCAAGAATGCGTCGCTCGGGGAAATGATCCGCAACCTTGGCTCCCTGGGTGTGACTGTTCCGGGTGGATTTGCCACCACTGCAGAGGCCTACCGGCGCTTCCTGTCGCATGAAGGGCTGGATGCGAAAATCGCCGAGCGCGTCGAGGGTCTTGATGTGTCCGATGTGCGCGCGCTGCAGGCGGCCGGCGCTGACATCAGGGCCTGGATCATGGATGTTCCGTATCCCGCCGATCTGGAAACCGCGATTGAACGCGCCTTCGCGGAAGTGGAACGTGACGGCGGCGCAGAAACTTCCTGGGCAGTGCGCTCTTCAGCGACTGCGGAAGATCTGCCGGAAGCGTCATTCGCCGGTCAACAGGAAACCTACCTGAACGTCACGGGCCTGGACAATATCAAGCTGGCTGTACGCAGGGTTTTCGCCTCGCTGTTCAATGACCGCGCGATTGCCTACCGGGAACACCATCATTTCAGGCATCGCGATGTCGCGCTGTCGGCGGGGATCCAGAAAATGGTGCGCTCGGATCTCGGTGCCAGCGGCGTCATGTTCACTATCGATACCGAGTCCGGTTTCCAGGATGTGGTACTTGTCACTGCCAGCTACGGGCTTGGGGAAATGGTGGTCCAGGGTGCGGTGAATCCCGATGAATTCTATGTCTACAAACCGGCCCTGAAACAGGGGCGGCAGGCGGTTCTGCGTCGCAGTGTCGGCGAAAAAGCCGTGAAAATGGTATACAGCGACAGCGCC
Organism: Thiogranum sp.; assembly: GCA_024102665.1. Taxonomy (GTDB): domain Bacteria; phylum Pseudomonadota; class Gammaproteobacteria; order DSM-19610; family DSM-19610; genus Thiogranum. The sequence goes on from JAGFJP010000061.1 coordinate 29,123, forward strand.
GCCACAGACAGCCCGGTGAGGGTAGTGGATGTGCCGGAAACGGAACGCCGTCGTTTTTCGCTGAACGACGAACAGGTCAGCGAGCTGGCAAGACAGGCAGTAACCATCGAAGCGCACTACGGCCGGCCCATGGACATCGAATGGGCGCTGGATGGCATCGACGACACGTTGTACATCGTGCAGGCGCGACCGGAAACAGTGCAGAGCAGGCATGGTCAGGTCATCGAACGCTACCGGCTCAAGCAGCGCGGTGACGTGCTTTCGCAGGGCCGCAGCATCGGTCAGAAAATCGGTGCCGGGCGGGCAAGAGTTCTGGGCAATCTGCAGGAAATGGACCGGGTCGAGCAGGGAGACGTGCTGATTACGGATATGACCGATCCCGACTGGGAACCGGTCATGAAACGCGCCGCCGCTATTGTGACGAACCGCGGCGGACGGACCTGCCACGCGGCGATCATCGCCCGCGAACTCGGCGTGCCCGCGGTCGTCGGATGCGGCGACGCGACGGAAACCGTTCCGGACGGCGATGCGGTAACTGTTTCCTGCGCCGAGGGTGACGATGGCTATGTCTATGCCGGCGAGCTCGATTTCGACGTCGATACGGTACAACTCGCGAGCATGCCGGAGCCGCCCGTAAAGATCATGATGAACGTCGGTAATCCCGAACGCGCCATGAGCTTTGCCCGCCTGCCCAATGCGGGTGTCGGTCTGGCGCGCCTGGAATTCATTATCAATAATGGCATAGGCATACATCCGCGCGCTTTGCTGGAATTCGACAAGTTGCCCGATGAACTGAAAACGCAGATCCGGCCGCGCTTTGAGGCTTACGGTGATCCCGTCGAATTCTACGTGAGCAGGATTGTCGAGGGCGTAGCCTGCATTGCGGCCGCTTTTGCGCCGAACCCGGTCATTGTCCGCCTGTCCGACTTCAAGTCGAATGAATATGCGAATCTGCTGGGCGGTGATCGCTACGAGCCTCACGAGGAGAATCCGATGATCGGTTTCCGTGGCGCCTCGCGTTATCTTTCCGATGATTTCAGGACCTGCTTTGAACTCGAATGCCGCGCACTGAAATCGGTTCGGGACGCGATGGGGCTGACCAATGTCTGGGTGATGGTGCCATTCGTGCGGACGGTGGAAGAGGCGCGCCGGGTCGTCGAACTGCTTGCCGGATTCGGATTGCGCCGCGGGGAGAACGGATTGAAGCTGATCATGATGTGCGAAATACCCAGCAATGCCATCCTGGCGGAACAGTTTCTCAAATATTTTGATGGCTTTTCGATCGGTTCCAACGATATGACCCAGATGACGCTGGGACTGGACCGCGACTCGGCGCTGGTTTCCGCGTTGTTCGATGAACGCAACGAAGCAGTGAAATTTCTGCTGACGCGGGCAATCGACGCCTGTCGCAGCGCTGGAAAATACATCGGTATCTGCGGCCAGGCGCCCTCCGATTATCCGGAGTTCGCCAGGTGGCTGGTGGAGCAGGGCATCGGGAGTATCTCCCTCAACCCCGACACCGTCGTCGATACATGGATCTTTCTGTCGCAATGAAACCTTGCGTCAATTTACCTGCCGGATCAACGTGACGCGCATGTCCCGACGTATCAGCTATGTCCGACCTGTCGCCAGCTTTTGAAATCAGTGAACCCGGCGGCGCGAAGCGCGTAATCGGTTTTGCCGGAGACTGGGTTGCCGGGCAGCGGTTTCCGGACCCGTCGGAGCTTCTCGGCAAATCCGGCGCGACTGACAAAATTGAACTGCTGTACCTTGACGGCGCGAATCTGGGGCGCTGGGACACGCTGTTTGTGTCCTTCATCTATCGCCTGTCTGGCGAGGCGCGCGCCGCGGATATCGAGCTCGACGATTCCGGTCTGCCAGAGGGAGCCCGCAAGCTTGTGGAACTGGCGACTGCTGTGTCGGAACGTCACGGTGTGCGCAAGTTGGAAGCCGACACCGGCTGGCTGGCAGCGTTGGGAACAGCGACCATCAATACCTGGAAAGAGGTGCACGGTCTGTTGCTTTTCGCGGGCGAGCTTACCCTTGGTCTGAGCCGCCTGCTGCGCGGCAAGGCCAGGTTCCGCGGCGTCGATTTCGGAATGGCGCTGCAACACGCGGGGCCGCAAGCGTTGCCCATCGTGGGACTTATCAGCGTCCTGGTCGGCATGATTCTCGCCTACGTGGGCGCCTTGCAGCTCAAGGCGTTCGGCGCTGAACTCTACATTGCAGACCTTGTCGCGCTGGGGATGGTGCGCGAAATGGGTGCAATGATGACGGCGATTATCATGGCCGGACGCACCGGAGCCGCGTATGCGTCGCAGCTCGGGACCATGCAGGTCAACGAGGAAATCGATGCCTTGCGGACGCTGGGTTTTTCACCGATTGATTTCCTGGTTTTGCCGCGCATGCTTGCGCTGATACTGATGATGCCTCTGCTGTGTCTCTATGCAGACTTCCTCGGCATCCTGGGCGGCGCGCTGGTGGGTGCCCTGACCCTGGATATCTCCTTGCTGGAGTACTATGTACAGGCACGGCGTGCTGTCGGCATGGATGATATCTGGGCAGGGATAATCAAGTCCGCTGTGTTCGGCGTGCTGGTTGCCGCGGCGGGATGTATGCACGGCATTCAGTCCGGGCGCAGCGCATCGGCCGTTGGCAACGCAGCGACCTCCGCGGTGGTAACGGGGATCGTCTTCATCGTGGTGGCCGATGCGTTGCTGACCATTTTCTACGACCTCATCGGGCTGTGATTTGAATCATTCCGACTCCAGACCGCCCATAGAAGTCCGCGAGCTGACGATGGCTTACGGCGATCTGGTAATTCAGAAAGATCTTGATTTCGTTGTTGAGCGGGGCGATGTCTTTATCATCATGGGAGGCAGCGGTTGCGGCAAGAGTACGTTGTTGCGCCACCTTGTAGGTTTGAAGCGACCGGCAAAAGGCGAGATTCTGTATGACGGGGTCAGTTACTGGGATGCCGCACCCGGTGTGCAGGAAAACATCAAGCGCCGATTCGGCATGCTGTATCAAAGCGGAGCGTTGTGGAGTTCGCTGACACTGGCGGAGAATATCGCGCTTCCGCTGGAAGCGTTCACCGAACTTGGCAAATCCGATATCCGCGATATCGTGGCCCTGAAGCTGGCCCTCGTTGGTCTCGCTGGTTTCGAGGATTACTATCCTGCGGAAATCAGCGGTGGCATGGCGAAACGGGCCGGCCTGGCCAGGGCGATCGCGCTGGATCCGGATATTCTGTTTTTTGACGAACCGTCGGCGGGGCTGGATCCGATCAGCGCCAAACTGCTGGATGACCTGATTCTCGAATTGCGTGACAGTATGGGTGCTACCATTGTAGTGGTGACCCACGAACTGGCGAGTATTTTCGCCATCGGCAGCAATTCGGTATTTCTGGATGCGGAGACCGGAACCATGATAGCGAGTGGTAATCCTGTACAGTTACGGGATCATTCGGATGATCCACGGGTACGCCGGTTTCTCAACCGTGGTGAAGCTGCGCTCGGCTGAAAGCGGACGGACACTGGATGGGAAAACATATCAATCCAGCCTATGTCGGCGCATTCGTTCTTGGCGCGGCGGGGTTGCTTATCGGTGCGCTGCTGGTGTTCAGCGGTGAACAGTTTATTTCCGATTCCTTGCGCTACACCATGTATTTCGAAGGCTCCGTAAAGGGACTCAATGTAGGCGCGCCGGTGACATTCCGCGGTGTGAAACTGGGTACAGTCACCAACGTGCAGGTCAGCAGGGTAGCGGGCAGCGACGAGATCAAGGTCCCCGTTACCGTCGAGATATATGCGAGTCGCGTCGAACAAGGGGATCGTTACTGGAAATTCAATCGTTCCGAAGTCGAAGAATACATGCAGGAACTGGTGGGGAAAGGGTTGAGAGCCAGTATCGGTCTGCAGAGCTTCGTCACCGGTCAGCTTTATGTCGGACTGGAATTTTACCCGGACGCGGAACCGGCGCAAATCGAGTTGCGCAACGGGTATCGCGTTTTCCCGACCGTGCGGTCCCGTTTTAATGTCATTGCCGAAGAACTTCAGGAGCTGCCCATCAAGGACATCGTCAACCAGGCGCTCGTCGCCTTGCAGGGCATCAACAGGGTAGTCAATTCCGAGCAGCTCGATGAGTCCTTGCAGGCGATTCGCGATTCGGCGGCCGGCCTCGATGCGCTTATCGCCGATTTGAACAAGGACCTGTTGCCGACGATCCGCCACCTTGACGAGGCCGCGGTGAATGCAAACCAGCTGTTTTTACGAACCGACCGGCTGGTTGAAGACAGTGCTGATCAGCTGCAACGGCTTCTGAATGAAACCGATGCCCTGGTGTCGCAGGCACAACATACCATTGAATCATACGGAAAGCTCACCACGAACGAGTCAGAGGCAGGGCGCGAACTGGTTCATGCGCTCAGGGAGTTGTCTTCGGCGGCGCGCTCTATACGCATCATGGCCGAGTATCTTGAACGCCATCCCGAGGCCCTGATCAAGGGCAAGGGCGCGGTGCGATGAGAAATCCGCTTCAGGACTTCTGGTACTCCTTCAGTACCGTGCTGACAGCGCGGTCCATTAACGGTGATGCATTGAGAATTTTGGCACGTCTGCCACGAAACAGCCGGGCCAGGTCCTGTATGCCGTAGTTACCCGCTTTCAGTCCCTGTCTGTCGGTAAACAGCAAGGTACCTGTAATCGGGCTGATCCAGCTCAGTTTGGCGCGTGTTGCCTGACCGTCGCTGCCGAGAAATTCCAGCCAGGTACCAGGCGCCAGCTGACTGGCGCGTGCAGTGTACTGGTCATGGACGTCGTCCTCTGTGGCGCTGGACGCAATGGCTGTTTCGGTCTCGACACACGCATCTGGCGTCCTGCGGTTCACTTCGGATTGCGGTGCTTTTTCCGCCTTTTCCGCTTGCGTAGCGGGCTCCGGTTCAGGATCCGTTTTGTTTATCGCTGTGCGGCCGTGAGCGCGTACCAGCATGGCGATGAAATCGTCACGCTCGGTAGCCGGTATTGAAAGACGCTCCATGCCGCTGCGCAGGTTCGCCAGCAGTTGCGGCTGCATTTTCACCAGACGCTGGCGTTCTTCCGGGGTGCGTTTCGGCTTGATGCTCCAGATCAGATCGTCCATGGTGGCGACTGCCTGCTTCCATGCGTCGCTGTCCTTGCCGTTGCGCGCGCAGCAGATGAAAAGCAGGTTCTTCCAGCGGCCTGCGATGAAATCGCGAACGAAATCCAGATTGACCTCGTCGCTGATGCGCGGTTCGATTTCTTCCATGGTCGTGGATTTCGCCACTTCCAGTCGCTCCTGGCCCTCCATGACCCGGGCAGACCTCTCCGCGCGAAGCGCAGCTTGCTCTTCAACCTTTTGCAGAAAGCTTTCGAAATCATCAAGCAGCTGACCAAAAAGCTCAACATTGTCTTCGAACTGTTCGAGTATGGTCTGTACAATGGCCTCGATTTTCTTGTAGACCGGGTCCTGATTCCCTTGCTGCTCGTCCCAGCCCACGGCGGTCGCTGCGAGCCGGTTGAGCAACTGGCGCGCAGGATGCGATTTGCGGGAGAAGAATTCCCTGTCCAGCAGGGCAACCTTCAGAACAGGGATCTGCAAGCGGCCCAGCAAGGCGCGCATAGCATCAGGAATATTCCTGTCATCGAGGATGTAGTCGAAGAGCATCGCGACAATGCCAATCGTCATGTCGCCGGTCTTTCCAAGATCCTGTGCCAGCGGGGAACCCTTGATACCGTGAAGAATGTTTACCTGTCCGGACACCAGATCAGCATTGCTGATCTGTAAAGCCTCGAGGTCGCCTTCCGGGTTGCCACCATGCTGCAGGAAGGTTAGCGCGCCGATCGAACGCGGCATCGATGAATAACCGTACGAGTATACGCCGGCAGTGCCACCTGCCACGTGTGCGGGATCGTAGCCCGCCCCCGCCGGTATCTCGGCCCGTGCTCCGCCCTGCGCCCCACTGTTCCCCGCTGGCTGCGATGATGGCGGTAGCGCATAACTGGACTTGCGTATAACGGTCTTGATCTCCGGCAGTACCCCCAGTTTTATCAAGTGCTGGTTAACTTCCTTGTACAGGGCATCCATGTGGGTGACGACGTACTGGTCGAACAGTTTGAAAATGACAAGACGGATTTCGAGGCCGGTTTCGATACGGTCTGCTGCTTCGCGAAAAGCGTCGCAGATAGACTCCGGCCCCATCGGGTTCTGCCAGCGTTCAAGGTCAGGGTCGCCGATCAGAAACCCGATGCGCCGGTCCAGCGCGTAAAGTGTCTGGGTGCAGTTTCCGCGGATTTTGTTCACCATGCTGGAGACAGCAAGATCTTCTTCCAGGTCGTTCTTGTCGACCAGGCCCAGTTCGGAATTGCCTTCATCCCAGCTCAGGCTCAGGCTGCCGCTCATTTCCGTGCTGCGCGGAACGCCCTTGTTGAATCGTGTCGTCAGCAATGCGGTAAAATCTTCTTCGATATCCTTGCGGATAATGCGCAGTTCGCGCATCGCATCGAAGTACTGTGTCTGAGCCATGTTGTTTTCGGCTTTTTCAGCGCGAGAGAACAGGGCATCGTCCACCTTGTCCATCATATGCTCGATCAAATGCCTGAGTCTCTCGGACGCCAGTTTGTGGGCATCGCGCAAAGCCTGGCACCCGGGGCCGTTACCCAGACCTCGCCGGATCTGTCCATAGTCTTCAAGGTTGACAATGTTCTTTTCTGTGCGGTCGGACATGGCTTCACCCAATCAGGCAGATCAGTTTTCCCGTTAGCGTCTGGAGAACAGAAATAGCACAACGGAGATTCGCTTTATGTGATGGTGATAGCAAAAAGCCGCGACGCGCATTCTCCAGTTTGCCAGCGGCTCGTCGTTAAAGAATTCATCGAAACGCGACCGGTATATTCATGATCACCCAGAATTCACCTGCAGTCGGGCAACCGATCGAGAGTGCTGTAGTAGCGCTACTCGATGACGTCGAGGGCCTGGTATCTCCGCCGGATGTCTGCATGAAACTGTTCGAGCTGATCAATTCCGCTACGACAGGAACCAGGGACATTGCGGAAGTCATCAGCGTCGATCCTAACCTGACCGCCAGGCTGTTGCGTGTTGCCAACAGCGCTTTTTATGGTTTTAGCGGCAGGATCGATACCGTCAGTCGGGCTGTCACTCTGATCGGCACTGCCGAGCTGTATCAGCTGGTGCTTTCGATATCCGCGGTCAAAACATTCAGCAACATTCCAAACGACCTGGTAAGTATGGAGACGTTCTGGCGCCACAGCGTTTACACCGGGTTGCTGGCCAGATCTCTCGCGGGACGGGCCCATGTTCTGCATCCGGAGAGGTTATTCATAGCCGGTCTGATGCACGATATCGGTAGTCTCGTGCTCTATCACCAGCGCCCCGAAGCCATGCGCGACGTCCTGCTGATTGCCGACGGCGACGAAGAGGTGCTGTTTCAGGCGGAGTCCGAGCGGTTCGGATTCAGTCACGCCGGGGTCGCGGGGCAGCTCATGCAGCAATGGCATTTTCCCGATGAACTGCGTGAAGCGGTCACCCTGCACCATCAACCCGAGCAAGCCGGGACCGCGCGCCTGGAAACTCATATCCTCTATCTGGCCAACCATCTGGTTAACGAGTCCGAGCAGGGCAACTTCATGGGGTCGCCGAAAGCGGAGATCCAGCTCCCGGTTTCACTCCTCGCGGAGGTTGGGCTGGAAGAGAACGAACTGTTCTTTTCCTTTGAGGAGGCCGCAGAGCAATTTCCAGCCACTTTGCAGGCGCTGATTTAGCTCAACGACAAATCACCGCGCGCCATGCCGCGACGGTGGCGCGGATGGCCAGAAAAGCCGCAATTGATTGATCATTAGCCGAAAATTGCCTCTAGCCGGGCACAATTTGGCCGTTATCGTGCTGTAGTCGACGGAAACCACGCAATTCAGGACGCACGATCAAAAGGTTATGGAACAAACCGCACTCGGAGACACGGTTCGGCCGTCGGATCTGCCGGCGCCGCCCAAGGACGCGATCCGCATCGTCAGGGCTTGCTCCCGGGCCGGCGTCGACAGCAGAGACCTTGCCGCGCTTGTCGCCAACGACCCGGTTCTTACCGCGGAACTGCTGCGCGTCTCCAACTCCGCGTACTTTGGCTTCGTCAGTCAGGTGAAATCCGTGGCCCGTGCCGTGACGGTTCTGGGCAACCGCGCGCTTCGCAATCTGGTCCTTTGCATATCCATGCGGGACGCACTGCGTTCGGATGCGATTCCCGGTTTCGACATCGATGTTTACTGGGAAGATGCGCTGCGCCGTGCAGTCAGCGCCCGCAGCCTGGCGACGCTCGCCTGCCTGGACAGCGATGAATGTTTCACGGCGGGTCTTCTGCAGGATTTCGGACTGCTGGTTCTGCTCTATCTCATGCCGGAAAAGGTAGAACATTGGCAGGCGCTGGCGGAGGCCACTCCCGAAGATCGGCGTGATATGGAAATTGAGCTTTTCCATACCACTCATGACGAGGTCGGGCTGACGCTCGCACAGAGCTGGGACCTGCCACCGGACCTGGCGGTGGCGATGGGCTATCATCATGACGGCCCCCCGGAAACATCCAGTCAGGAATCTGTCATGCTTTGCCGCGTCACGGCCTGCGCGGACTGGATGGCGTCGGTCTACCGGTGCGGCGACAAGCGGTTCGCCATTCAGCGCGCGCGAGCCTTGCTGCAGGAGCACTTCCAGGCCAGTGCCGAACATACCGACTACCTGCTGCATCAGGTGTCGGAGTCGATCGCCGATGCGGCTACCGCGATGGGCATGAAAGTCGGCGAACAGGTGTCCTTCGATGCTGTACTGCGTGAGGCAAACCTGCGGCTGGCCGAGGAGAACCTCAGCTACCAGGAGTTGAACTGGCGCCTTGAACAGGCGCTGGCGGAGCGTGACCAGATCGCCGCTGAGTTGCGCTTCGAACTGGAACTGGCCCGGGAGGTGCAAAAGAGCCTGCTGCCGGGAGACGCGGGCGAGGTGCCGGGTATCGCTGGACTGAACCTGTCCGCAAAGGCACTGTCCGGGGATTTTTATGACTACTTCCGGCTGCCCGACAAACGTATCGCCTTCTGTCTCGCCGACGTTTCCGGCAAGGGAATGAATGCCGCGTTGCTGATGGCCAAGACCGCCAGTCTGTTTCGCTGCCTGGGTAAAGGTATTCATGATCCCGCGAAATTGCTCACTATGCTGAACCGCGAGATTTTCGAGACATCGATTCGCGGCATGTTCGTCACCATGCTGGCAGGTGTCGTCGATCCGCGTACGGGTCAGATTGTGCTGGCGAACGCGGGACACCTGCCGGCTATTCATATGGGCTGTGCAGCACTGATCGCGGAGTACCCGGCGTGCGCGCCGCCGTTGGGGATCAGTCCCGACTGCACGTTTTCCAGCGATACCTTCGATCTCCAGGGCGGGTGTATTTATCTTTACACCGACGGTTTGCTGGAGGCACGTACCGGTGACAGGCGTTTGGAAAAAGAGGGGCTTGTGCGACTGATCAGAGAATTTGCGCACCTCCCGATCGCGCAAAGATGCAGCGCTATCGCCAACGCGGTACGGACTCCCGACGGCGCGGTGGAAGATGACCTCACATTGATGATTGTGGAAGGAAGAAAAGTGCATGGAATGCAGTGACGAACTCGTCTCCCTGACGTTCTGCTCAAAACCGGACCGGTTGAAATTGCTTCGCTGCGTGATTCGCGATGCCGCCGACCTGGTTGGTCTGGACGACGAGTCAACCGACGCTGTCGTGCTGGCAGTTAACGAAGCCTGTATGAACGTGATTCAGCACGGCTATGAAATGCGTCCTGACGGCAGGATAGACGTCACCATATTGCAGGAAACGGATGCGATGGTGTTTCTGTTGCGTGACTACGCGAAGCCGGTCGACATTGCCGAGGTCTGTTCCCGTGATCTCGATGATATCCGCCCGGGGGGGCTGGGTGTTCACCTCATAAAAAGCCTGATGGACGAGAGTGCCTTCCTGAACCTTCCCGCGGGTAACGGGAACCTGTTGCAGATGAAAAAGTTCGTGAAACGAAAAGGGAGTGAATAATGGCGTTTCCAGTTGAAGAAAAAGACGGGTTTGCTGTTGTAATCCTGAAAGGCGAGGTCGATCTGAACAACTCACCGGATGCCCGCAAGGTAATCCTGAATTGCCTGAAGAAAAACAGGCCTGTGATGGTTGATCTGTCCGCTGTTGCCTATATAGACAGTTCCGGTGTGGCAAGTCTGGTCGAGGGTTTTCAGTATGCGCGTTCCAATGATCTTGACTTTGGGCTGATCGGCGTAAGCGATGCGGCGATGAGCGTTCTGAAGCTGGCCCGACTCGATCAGGTATTTCATATTTATGAGTCATTGCCTGAACGGGTTGGCCGTGGCAACTGAGCTGTATCACAACACCGTGCGTCGTTCGATCGAGACATTGGGACGGCGTTTTGCAGCCGGGATCGAGGACATCGGACACTGCGCCGCCCTGCTGGCCGAGAGCGCGTTCTGGATATTGCTTGGACGCTGGTTCAAGCAGCGGGTTCGTTCGTCGGCGGTGATCCAGGAAATGATGAATATCGGCGTGAATGCCGTCCCCGTGCTGACGATTCTCGCTCTGGCGAATGGAGCGATGATGGCCATGCAGGGGATATATACGCTGCGTGAGTTCGGTGGCGAGTCACAGGTCATATCAGGGATCGCTCTGTCGGTTACGCGCGAGTTCGGCGTTCTGATCGCAGGAATCGTGGTGGCGGCCCGATCGGGCTCTGCGATTGCCGCCCGCATCGGCACCATGCAGATGGCCCAGGAAATCGACGCCCTGCGCGTGATGGGAATTTCACCGGTACGCTACCTGGTCGCACCGATACTGGTGGCGATGCTTATCATGATGCCGCTATTGACGGTTCTTTCCAATACGATGGCGATTCTGGGTGGCGGCGCGTTTTCGGTCATGGAACTGCATATCAGCCTGGGTACCTATATTGAGAGGGTGCTGACGGTGCTCGCCCCTTCGGATCTCATGCAGGGATTGGGGAAAAGCCTGGTATTCGGTGTATTGATCGCGTTGTTGGCAAGCAGCAATGGGTTCAGCGCGAACGGTGGTGCCGAAGGACTCGGGCGTGCAACGACCCGGTCTGTGGTTCTATGCATCGGCGCAATCGTTGTGGCGGATATGATTTTCACTTTCTTTCTGGTCGTTCGATGAACAGTCCTCGGCAACAGGCCGCGGCGCCGGTCATAGAAGTGGAAAACCTGGTCACCTGTTACGGTGAGCAGAGAATACTGGACGATGTGTCGCTGACAGTAAACGAAGGCGAAATCATGGTAATCATGGGAGGGAGCGGTTCGGGGAAGTCGACCTTGTTGCGTTACCTCGTCGGTCTCCATTCGGTGAACCAGGGGGTCATCAGGATACTGGGCAAGGATATCAGTAAATTGCGTAGCGGCGAGTGGCTGCAGCTGAGAAAAAAAATCGGTGTGTCTTTCCAGGGAGGCGCACTGTTCAACTCAATGAATGTGGGTGACAACGTGTGCATGCCGTTGCGTGAACATACTTCGCTCGACGAAAGGACCATGCGCATTATCAGTCGCATGAAGCTGGAAGTGGTCAATCTTTCCGGTTTCGAGCACCTGATGCCGGCGCAACTGTCTGGAGGCATGGTGAAGAGAGCGGCCCTGGCGCGAGCGATCGTCATGGATCCGACTATCGTGTTTTTCGACGAACCGTCCGCGGGTCTGGACCCGGTTGTCGCCTCGGAGCTGGACGAGCTGATATTGCAGATCCGGGACGCTCTTAACGTGACTGTAGTGGTTGTCACCCACGAGCTCGAGAGCGCGTTCAAGATCGCCGACCGGATGGCGATTCTCGATCGCGGACGCGTGCTGATGGTGGGATCCGTCGACGAAGTACGCCAATCGAATGATCAGCGGGTGCGAAACCTTTTGAACCGGAAATCAGCGCAGGAACCGGTCAACGCCGATGACTATCTGCGGCGCCTGACGGGCGGGGTTATGTAGCCGTGAAAAGAGAAAATGTAAACTATTTTGCTGTCGGTTTGTTTGTCTTGGCGGGTTTCGCGTTATTGCTGTATGTGCTTTTCCGTATCGGCAGCCGTTCCGGGGAGTACGATGTTTACTATACTTTCTACCCGAACGTCGCCGGCATTTCCAGCGGTTCCCACGTCGCCTATGAGGGTTACGTGTTCGGACACGTCGCGAACATTCAGCCGGAGCAGGGAGAAAACGGAACGCGATATCAGGTGGAGCTTCGCGTCCGTAAGAACTGGCGGATTCCGGAGGATAGCGTTGCGCGTATCCACTCGGATGGGTTGCTTTCAGACACTGTCGTCAATATCGATGAGGGGACGTCGATGAGCTTCCTGGCGCCGGGTGACGTCCTTCAGGGCGTTCGTGGAGTCGACTTCTTTGCAACGGTGGGTGCGCTGGCGGGGGATGTCGGCGAACTGGGCGAGAACACATTGCGTCCGTTGCTGGAATCCCTGAACAATACGGTACAACAGTTAGGCAGTGATCTGGGCTCCAGGGTGCCGGCTATCCTCGACGATGTGCAGGCGCTGGTTGTCAAGCTGGACACGAGCGCAACGCATCTTTCCGGAATACTGAACGACGAAACCGAGCAGACGGCGCAGAAGATAATTGCGAATGTAGACCAGGCCTCCGCCGATTTCCGTGCTCTGACCAGCGGGCTCATGGAAGTCAAGGATGACACCAGGCGACTTGTGAGCAGACTCGACAAGTTGATGTCCGAAAGTGGTCCGGATCTTCGGGAGTCACTCGCTGATCTGCGTCACCTGCTCGAACAGGTTTCGCGTTACAGCGATGGCATCATGCGCAACCTGGAGAGCACCAGTCGCAATGTGAACGAGTTCAGCAGGCAGTTGCGTGAAAACCCGCGGCGGCTGATCAGTGGGTCCGCCCCCAGGGACGAAGGAGTGCGCCGTGACTAGCAGCCTGCGTTACCTTGTCCTGAGTCTCGCTTTAGCGCATGCCGGCTGCACCGGGACGCCCCCTATCCCGGAGGACAGGTTCTACGAGCTTGGCGCCACCTCGCCCGAACTGCCGCGGTCGAGTCCGGTGCTTAATGGCGGACTGACTGTAGAGCCGGTGATGACAGATCCCATGCGCGGCGGCAGAGCGATTGTCTATCGCCACAACGGGAAACCGCTGGAACTGAGGCGCTACCATTACGAATTCTGGGTGGATGATCCCCCGGCGATGCTGCGGCGGGCTCTGGTCAGCTATCTGGCCGGCAGCGGCGTCGCCGATGTGGTGAAAGACGGCAACCTGCGCAGCGGCACCGATTACCGGCTGCGGACAAGCCTTCTGCGTTTCGAACACTTGGTCGGAGCCACGCCGCCGGCATTCGAAGTGGAAATGGCAGTGACGCTGTATTCGCGTCGCGCCGACGCGGTTCTGCTCAGCAAGGTTTACCACCAACGCCAGGAGGCTCGGGAAGGCGACATGCACACGGTGGCGCTGGCGATGCAGTCTGCGCTGGATTCGATTTTCCATTCAATGGCAACGGATATCGACTCTCTCGATATCAGACTGTGATGGATGCGACTGCGCCGCGCGTCTAGAATATCAGGCATGGTAGCCAGAGCTGATACGACAAATCTTCCCCACGGACAGCCTCCCGATCTCGAAGCCTGGCTGGATACCGTGGCTCAGGGACGTGACGAATCCCAAAGGCAGTTCCTGCGGCGGGCACTCGAGCGTGCGCGCCTTGCGCATCGCGAGCAAACCCGTGCCTCCGGGGAACCGTATCTGGTGCACTGTCTGGCCGTCGCGGAGATCGTTCACCACCTCAAACTGGATCAGGAAGCGATCGCTGCCGCCATTCTGCATGATGTGGTCGAAGACACGGGCATTACCCTGGACTCGATCAGGGAGGAGTTCGGCGACGGCGTCGCGCGCCTGGTCGATGGCGTCACCAAGATGGGACGAATCGGCGAAATCAGCGAACCCGTTGATCACAAGCATGCTGCCAAATCAACCCATTCCGAAAGCGTACGCAAACTGCTGCTCGCGATGGCGGAAGATGTTCGTGTGGTATTGATCAAGCTGGCTGATCGCCTGCACAACATGCGCACGCTGCGCTACCTCAGCGAGGAGCGTCAACGCCGCATCGCCCGTGAAACACTGGACATTTTTGCGCCTCTCGCCAATCGCCTGGGTATCTGGCAGGTCAAGTGGGAACTCGAGGACCTGTCGTTGCGTTATCTTGATCCGGATGCATACCACCGGATTGCATCGTTGCTTGATGGCCGACGTATCGACAGAGAGCGGCATATCGAGGAAGTGAAAACACGGTTGTACAGCGCATTCAAGGCCGCCGGCATCGAGGCGGACATCAGCGGACGACCGAAACATATCTACAGCATATGGCGCAAAATGCAGCGCAAGAATGTCCATTTCCATGAGATATTCGATGTGCAGGCGGTGCGCGTACTCGTCGATCAGCCTCGCGACTGCTATGCGGCGCTCGGTATCGTTCATAGTTTGTGGCACCATATTCCTCATGAGTTCGACGACTATATCGCCAATCCGAAATCGAACAATTACCAGTCGCTTCATACCGCGGTGATAGGGCCCGAGGGCCGGGCGGTTGAAGTGCAGATTCGCACCCGTGAAATGCATGAGCACGCCGAACTCGGGATTGCGGCGCACTGGATGTATAAGGAAGGTGCGCGCCATGATGCCGGATTTGAACGCAAGGTTCTCTGGTTGCGTCAGTTGCTGGAATGGAAAGATGAGGAGCCGTCTGCGGACGAGTTCGTCGACCGCTTCAAGTCGGAATCGGTCGAGGAGCGCGTTTACGTGCTGACTCCGCAAGGCCGCGTCATCGATATGCCTGCAGGCGCGACTGCGCTTGACTTCGCCTATCACGTTCATACAGACGTCGGACACCGTTGTCGTGGGGTAAAGGTAAACGGTCGCATCGTGCCGCTATCCTATGAACTGAGCAGCGGGGAGCAGGTGGAAGTGCTCACCGGTACTCAGGCCAGGCCAAGCAGGGACTGGATTAATCCTCACCTCGGCTATTTGAAGACATCCCGGGCGCGGTCCAAGGTACGACACTGGATCAAACACCAGGATCGCGATATCAATATCGCCGCTGGCCGCTCGGCGCTGGAGCGGGAACTGCATCGCCTGGGACTGTCAAACGCTAAACTCGAAGAAGTGGCATCGCGGTTGAACTTCAGCGATGTCGACGGCCTGATGGCTGCGCTGGGACGCGGAGAAACGCAGACAGGGCATGTCGTCAATGCAATCATGGGCCTCGCCGAGAGCGGTACCGAAGAGCAGGTGCCGTCGTCACTGCCGGGTCGGCGATCTACGCATCCCAGAGAGGCGGGTGACTTCAAGATTCTTGGTGTCGGAAACCTGCTCACCAACACTGCTCGCTGTTGTCGTCCCGTGCCCGATGACTCCATTGTCGGGTACATTACGCGGGGAAGGGGAGTAACTATACATCGCAGCGATTGCCCCAATGTCTTGCGGCTGAAAGAACAGGACCGCGAGCGCTTTATAGACGTCGAGTGGGGCGATGCTCCTGCCAGCGTGTTTCCGGTTGATATCAGTATCACTGCCTATGACCGACCCGGGTTGCTGCGTGACGTGTCGAATGTACTCGCCAACGACAAGATCAACATGCTCGGCGTGAATACCTATACCGATAGAAAAGAGATGCTCGCGCACATGGAACTGCAGGCGGAGGTCACGGATGTCGGACAGCTGAGCCGTGTGCTTGACCGGATCGGCCAGCTTTCGAATGTCATTGAGGTCAGACGCAAGGTCTGATCGAATGTAGCGAGTGGCGTCCCGGAGAGGATTCGAACCTCCGACCTAGCGCTTAGGAGGCGCTTGCTCTATCCATCTGAGCTACCGGGACATGCTGCGGCGAACATACTAGCAAAGCCGGCGGGAAGCAGCTAGTACGCTGCATCGCCGATCGGGAAAAACTTCAGGCAGTCTGGTCGCTTAAGGATGGTTCTTCGGGTAAGTTTGTGAGCGGCCGGTTTCTTGCTATATTCGGACTTGTGAACACGCCGCGCGTTACCTTGTCGATTCTGGACGCTTCCGAACCACTGCGAAAGCGCGCGCCGATTCATGATGAGCACGGCAAAGCGCTTTCCGACTTCATGGTCATATTTCCCGGGTTGCGCGAGAAACCCCGCCCGCGGATTCAGGAGACCACGGAGGACATCCACAACGTGTTAACCAGTTTCGGTGATGCGATCGTATTCGCTGAATTGAATCTGGCGATCAACCTTCTTTGGGTATCCATTCGACCGATAGCCGGGATTCGTTTCCAGATCTCGGAAGCGCTGCGAGCGCGTATTCCAAGTGCCCGTATCGTATCGCACATTTAACAACTGAACTCTTTCTGGATACCGGGCTGGCGGGCAATGCGCGATTTCGTAATATCGTACCTCGCCGGGCTTGCTGACTTCGGAGCGCCTCATGGCAGATTTTGATTATGATTTGCTGGTTATCGGGTCCGGTCCCGGTGGGCAGAGTGCGGCCTGTGAAGCGGGCAGTCTCGGTAAACGGGTTGGTCTCATCGAGCGCAAGCCGTACATCGGAGGCGTCAGTCTCCAGACCGGCACCATTCCCAGCAAAGCCCTGCGCGAGGCTGCGTATCTGACGTCCCGTTTTGCAGCCCGTGGTATGCGGAAGCCAGCCCAACTGAGCGGGCGAATCCACAGTGGCTTTCTTGCTGAAGCGATGGGCCGCAAACAACACGTCATCGAAAGCCAGGAAGCGCTGCTGCTGAATCAACTGATGGCGGCCGGCGTGACTCTATTGCCTGGAGAAGCGTCATTCCACGACGCGCACACTCTCAACATTACCCGTTCGAACGGCGAAGTTGATCAACTCCGTGCTCGCGTGATCATCTTGGCCACCGGATCTCGCCCGCGACGCCCGCCAGAAGTTCCTTTCGACAAGCAAAGAGTACTGGATTCGTCTTCGATTCTGAAACTGCGGCGCCTGCCCGAGCGGATGCTGGTCATCGGGGGAGGAGTGATCGCCTGTGAATTCGCAACCATGTTTGCGCCGCTTGGTGTCCGTGTACAACTGGTGGATTCGCACGACCACCTGCTCGCCTACCTGGACAGGGACATCCAGCAGATTCTTGAGCAGGATATGCTGGATATGGGTATTCAGCTCTATATGCAGACACGTGTGGACACGGTCCGCCGGGATGGCGATCGCATTCTGGTCAATACCAGCCGCGGCGATGTTCTGGAGGCTGATGTTCTGTTATATGCGCTGGGACGCAAGCCCAACTATAGTGGTTTGAATCTGGCCGCGGCAGGATTGACCGCTGACGACAATGGCTGGGTACAATTGAATGAGCAGCACCAGACATGCCAGTCTCACATTTATATCATCGGTGACCTCGCGGGTTGGCCGTCTCTCGCATCGACAGCCATGGAACAGGGGCGTGGCGCCGTGAGGCATGCATTTTCCCGGGAGCAGATGCGCCATCCGGGAAGGCTCCCCATGGCTATCTACACGATTCCCGAGCTCTCGTATGTGGGAAGAACCGAGCGCGAACTTCGCGAGCAGGGGGTTCCGTATGTCGTTGGCCGGGCGCTTTTTTGCGAGACTGCACGCGGTCAGATCATTGGCGAAGAACGTGGATTCATGAAGCTGTTGGCAGGCAGACACAATCATGCGCTGCTGGGCGTGCACATCATCGGCGAATCGGCGAGCGAATTGGTTCACGTAGGGCAGATCGCCATGAACTGTGAATCGACAGTAGAACTCCTGGCGGACACGGTATTCAACTATCCCACCCTGGCGCAGTGCTACAAGACTGCTGCACTGGACTGCTTGAGGCAGCTTTCGATCTGAGTATCTACATCGTGCGGCAACGGGAATCGGCAGTTCAGCTGATCATGAACTGCTGGGTATGGGAAATGGTGGAGCGGAGGAGGATCGAACTCCCGACCTTCGCATTGCGAACGCGACGCTCTCCCAGCTGAGCTACCGCCCCAAAAAAACAACGACCGAGACACCCCTGATCGGCTCGCCCTTCCATGTCATGTCATCCTGGCACAGCGTTGGCGTCTGAAAGCGTATGAATCCGCAGGGGAAGCCCATTTCTGGGCTGAAGATTATACCGATCCAAACAGGTCTGATAAAGCGATATTTCGCGATTTGCAGAGTTGCTTACCAGGCTGGGACAATCCCCTTTTCAATGCGCATCTGCCGACATTCTATGGTGATGTAGCCGCCTCCCGGGTAGCCGCATGCGGAACTCGACGCTCGAAACAAATCCCGCCAATAGTTGATACATCCATTGTGGACGCCTTCTCTGAATCATGACAATCCCCGGCATCCGGTTCCTGCGATCGCCCGTCACAATGGAGACGCCGCAGAATGGGAAACACGCATATGGTGCAGGCGATCCAGGATATCCGGCCATATTTCAAGCCAACAGCATCGGTGGTCAAAACCCGGAATCACTGTAACGCTGGAATTGGCCTGTTTTGCCACAGCTGTGCTAACGAGGCCGGGAGGTACGTTTTTATCCAGTTCGCCCGCGTAATGCAGCTGGACGATATCCGGATGCAACGGAGCTGCCAGAGCGGGGTTCATCGATCCGGGCAATGGCAGATAGCCGTGCAGCTCGGTCCACGAATCGACATCCAGATTGGCTGCCAATGTCACCACGGCGCGCACGGTGGGCAAACGATCGGCAATCAGCATGGCGAGCGTTCCGCCACCGCTGTAGCCGATAAGAACCAGGTCGGATGCGTCGTAACGGGCCCGAAGGTGTGCGATCGCGGAGGTCATACTGGCGACTACCGTCTCGGAGTATCGCGCGTTGGTCCAGAGCGCTTTTGTGCACGCCGCAGAAATCAGCCCATGATAGCAGGGACGACCAATGTACACCGCGGGTGACGGATCAACCTTCATCAGCTGCAGTGTTAACGGATCTGTTGGTGTAGGATCGTGAGCGATCCATCGACCATCCAACCAGGGTGAGCCGTCGCCATCCAGGTAGATGTGCAGAGTGTGCCGTGGCTGTCCGGGTTTCAGAAAAACAGCATGGGAAAAACCCTTGCCGGGCACCGTTTCCCGCGTAAACGCCAAGCTCGTTGCCGCTGCATCGAAACGCGCTGCGGGCGTCGCGCACGCAGTGAGTGCGCACACAAGCAGCATCAATGAATGACGCCATCCATCGTGGCCGCGAGTTCCTGTGGCGCCTGATCTGATTGCCCTGGTTACCAGAAGTTGCACTCCAGGGTTGCTGGTTTCCGCAACAGACTGCCAGCGTTAGAGGCGAAAATCAATGCGAGTGCGCGACAGCGGCCGAGGCGTCAGTATGATTCGTGGCGGCGTCGTTTTCGTTGCTGCTCAGCCAGAAACTGTGACAGCTGGCGCTGCTGCTTCTGGTTCAAATTTACGAAACGCGCGCCTATGCGCAGCATCCGATGGGGACCGTCAAGCCGGGCAAAGCGTATTTCCAGGTTCGCTGTAAAAGGTCGGGACTGGGGAAGTGCCACCGAGACATCAGACAGCATCTCGGCGCGATTTGGAACGCCGCGGGTATTGAGAAAAGCGCCCAGACCGCCGATCGACAAATCGAATACTTCGCCGGAGACCTGTCGGCCCTCAAAACGCGGAACAGTGAGAGGTGTCGACAGACCGGGGCTGAGTCGTAAGCGGTAATCACGACGACGCTGCGTCCGCGCGATTCTCTCCGGAAACGAAACAGCATAAATTGCAATTGATTCCCGACTGTCAACTTTCAGCAAACGGCAACCGAAGCGCAGTTCCATACCGCGCAGGCGGCATTCGACAAGAGCTTTGCGTGTTCTCAAAAACGCTTCGTGCGCGGCGGGGTTGCTCAGCTCATCAAGCAGGAAACAGTTAAGTTCGTCTTTGACGCCAAGGATGGCTGTATTCGACTGATCCGGGAATCCGGGTACTTTTATACAAAGCAGTTCGTGGTCGTGCTGCAGTTGGCGGATAAGCGAGACGACTCTGCCTCGGCCGGTGACTTTGTCATGTGCCGGATCGCGATCCCCCTGTATAACGCGTTTCAGTGATGCAAACATCAGTCCCGACCGGTATCCACGGCAATGGATGATTTGAACATTTTTCCTGGCAGTGCATGGCTCGCCCCCGGTAATCGGCTTGTTGCCGATCACGCTTGAACCGCATCAGACTTTGCCGAGTTCGCGTCGGCCGAGATCAGCGGAAGTTTCGCCGAGGGGGTTATACAGGGTTGGCGTGCCGTGCTGGCCCCGCAGGATGCGAAGCGCCTGGTCGACCTGCTGGCGTCCGGCTTCAAGGATGCCGCCATTGGTCAAATTCCCGATCTGGCACTTGCTGACGTTATCGAGTACCTGTTGCCATAAACCGGTCAGTTCGCCCGCGTTGGGCAGGGATTCGAAACACCGCTTGATGCTGTCGTGATCCGACGCAAATCCCAGGCCCGACAAGATGTTTCCTCTCTGCCGGTCGAGCTTGTCAAGTTGTTGACTGTGCTTAAGTTTGTGTTGGATTGCTATTTCGAGAGCGTCGATATCGCGGTTAACCAGAGCTGCTCGTTCCGCATCAAGCGTATCCAGCAGTTGTTCCGAACAGATTGCCTCCTGCTGCAGAACGGATTGCAATTCGTGCTGTGTCCTTTCAGCCTGCATGATACCGCTTACCTCGCGCCGGTCAGTGCCTGTTCCAGGCTGAGCATTTTGTCCGCTATCCGCTCGGCGTTAACGGTAAATATCCCCTGATCTATTGCGCTCCGGATTTCGGCAACCCGCTGAGTGTCAACGACCGGCTCAGCCGCAATCTGGTTCTCCAGTTCTTTCAGCTGGCGTGCCTCTCCGGTAAGACTGAAGTGATCAGTCGTGTTGCTGGCTTTGACCTGCGCTTCGGGCTGCGCATTTGCGCGGTCGTTACCCTGCTTGTCAACCGGCGCACCCTGGCCACTGTTCTGCGTTATCAGGGATGCTGTGCGGTTATTTTCAATCTCCATTTCGATTCCTCAACGTCGGTTTCGTGCTGTTACAATGCGGATATCGCCCTTTACATCAATAACTTTAGGCGCTTTTCCCCGCAGTGTCACTAAAGCGTCACTTTTACGACACCTTGTGAGACGACTATGCCGTCAACGACTCTTTTGGAGGACTCGGTCTGTACGCGGATCAATTCTCCCGATTTGCCATCACTGAGAGCCTTGCCCACGGTGCGGATCTTGAGTGAACCGGTTTCGGCAACCAGGGTTACGCGCTCGCCCCGCTTAATGAGCTTCGGCGCCTGCACCATGCCGGGCGTAATCACCGTGGCCGCTGCGATGGTTCGTGTGGCGAGCATGCCGGACAAGGGTTCGCTGTCGGTATAGTAGCCGTAGGGCAGGTTCGCAAGGTTGCGTTCAACAAGTTCGAGGTCGGTGTGCTGCAATACCGACCCGCGGGGCAGCGGTTGCCGGGCAATCAACACCGGGCCGAATACATCGATGCGGGCGGGTATATAAATGTTCCACCCGGACTCGCCGTCACAACGTACTCCGATAGTGGTATTACCTATCGCGCGACCACCTGGCGGCATGAATGCCTGGAGCGCGCGAGTGCAGGTTTTCAACTTCAAGCGGGGGTCCAGTTGCCCAAGGTTGATTTCACTGCGGCCTTCGTGCTGATCTCCAGCAAAAGCAACCAGAAACTCCTGTGCTGCGCCGCGAATGGCGGCATGACTTTGCCACTGTTCTGCCGCATCAGCATCAGGTGCAATCACAGATTGCCAGCATAGGGCCAGCAATGTCATGAAAAAAACAGGTTTTCCGAATCTGTGCATGATTGTTTCTTCCGTGCAGCGCGTCTTTCGTAGTTAGGTTAGCAATTGCTATGCCATCGGCTAGGCACGCATCCTCGATGATCAAGCTTCCCTACCGTACGCCGATAGTCCGGCAACAAATTATCCAACCATACAATGGAGTAGGGCCATGAGTGGTGTCTTGGCGAGTGTCGACATGCGGACGCAGCTGGCTGGTCATAACCGGCTGGAGCTGTTGCTGTTTCGGCTCGATGGAAACCAGCTGTTCGGAATCAACGTGTTCAAGGTGCAGGAGGTAATCCAGTGTCCTCAGCTGACCCAGATACCGGACTCTCATCGTGTGGTGCGCGGTGTTGCCAATATGCGTGGACGGACGGTCACGGTTATGGACCTGGGTATGGCGATCGGCCGTGAGGGTGTGAAAAATCCGCGTGAGCACTACGTCGTTGTCACCGAGTACAACCAGCATGTTCAGGGTTTCCTGGTTGGAGGGGTGGACCGCATTGTCAATATGAACTGGGGTGAGATACTTCCGCCTCCGAAGGGAATCGGTAACGATAACTACCTGACCGCCGTGACCCGGGTCGATGGTGAGCTGGTGGAAATCATCGACGTTGAAAAGGTGTTGGCTGAGGTCATCGGCTGGGCAGGAGATGTCTCCCCCGAATTTGTCGACCAATCTGCACGCGGAAACGACGAGCGTCTCCCGGTCGTGCTTGTTGCGGATGATTCTACCGTGGCGCGCAACCAGATAAAGCGCACCCTTGAGCAGCTGGGCGTAGAATGCGTTCTTGTAAAGGACGGCAAGGAGGCGCTCAACATGCTGAAGTCCTGGGCGGACAATGAAGAGACCATAACGCTCGATGAAAAGTTGTTTATGGTCATCTCCGATATTGAGATGCCCGAGATGGACGGCTATACATTCACTACCGAGGTGCGTAAGGATCCGCGTTTGTGCGATTTGCATATTCTGTTGCATACTTCGCTTAGCGGAGTGTTTAACAACGCAATGGTACAAAAGGTCGGTGCTAACGACTTTATTGCAAAGTTCCAGCCGGACGTTCTGGCTGGCGCGGTGCTAAAGCGTCTGAAGTTCTGGCAAGATACGCGCGTTGTCTGATGTCTCAGGTATTGTCCTGGAGGCCGTCCCGGATCTAACGCGTTGCCAGGGTCGGATCTGTTCCGATCCGATGGTAATAGCAAAGGAATGACCCGTTTGACACTGGCAAACATCAGCGCGGCAGAATACGAAGAGTTTCGCCAGTTTCTTGAAGACGCGTGCGGTATCCTGCTCGGCGACAACAAGCATTATCTGGTTCAAAGCCGCCTCGGCAAAATGGTTGCGGACACCAGCGTCGCTTCTCTGGGCGAACTGGTAGGCCAGTTGCGGCGGGAAACGCCGGGCGGCAAGTTGCGTGAGCGTGTAATCGAAGCCATGACAACCAACGAAACCTTCTGGTTTCGTGACGCTCATCCCTTCAGGATTCTTGCAGAACACATTCTGCCTGATTACGTCAAGCGCAAGCAGCGTTCATTGCGTATCTGGTCCGCCGCCTGCTCGACCGGACAGGAACCCTATTCAGTGAGCATCACGGTCCAGGAGTTTCTGACCAGAAACCCCGGCAGCCTGTCTGATGTGCAGATCACAGCGACCGATATTTCGCCTTCGGTCCTGGAGGAGGCGAAAACAGGTTATTACGATCCCATGGCGCTTGCCCGCGGACTACCGCCGGAAATCAAAGGTCGCTACTTCCAGAAGGATAAGCATCATTGGGAGGAGCGCTGGCAGGTCAGGGCGGACATCCGCAAACGTATTCGTTTTTCGACCGGCAATCTGCTCGCGAGTTACGCAGCGCTTGGCCGCTTCGATATTATTTTCTGTCGGAATGTCCTCATCTACTTCTCATCGGAATCCAAGCTGGATATTCTCCAGCGTATGACCGCTGCGCTGAATCCCGGTGGCTACCTGTTTCTGGGAGCGTCGGAATCACTCTCGCAGTTTTCCGATGCCTTCGAAATGTTGCGTTGCAACTCCGGGGTCGTATACCGGAAAAAATAGCCGGACTCGTGCCGCCGTTTTGCCGCCTGCCGGTCAGTGTTTGCCGTCCACCTCAGAGGGCAATCGCTCGATTTTCACCTAACTTGTTGATTGTAATGCCCACGTACTGATTGGCACGTCCGTTGCTGTGATCTCGACCAAAGCATCACATGCGAGACACAGAATGCCAATTAACATCGACAAAGCACTGGGAAGCCTTCCTGAGCATCTGTCCGTCTACGGAAAACGTTCGACCGTGCTCGCTTCCAATATTGCAAATGCCGACACTCCCGGATTCAAGGCGCGCGATCTGGATTTTCGCGCCGCTCTGGGACGTGCCGCTGAACAACAGATCGCTCTCAGAACAACCCGTGGCAATCATATCAGCCATGCCTCCTCAGACGGTCCGGCGCAGCAACTGATGTATCGCGTCCCGCTCCAGCCGTCACTGGACGGCAATACAGTGGACAGTCAGGTCGAGCAGGCTGCGTTCGCGGAGAACGCAGTGCGGTACCAATCGACTCTTACTTTTCTGGGCGGTCGGTTCAACAGCCTGAAACTCGCAATCAAGGGACAATCATAAATGAGTTTGTTCAATGTTTTCGATATTGCCGGTTCCGCCATGAGCGCGGAGTCAGTGCGACTGAATGTTACTGCCAGTAATCTCGCCAACGCACAGAGCGTGGGCGGCAGCGAGCAAACCACTTATCACGCCCGACATCCTGTGTTTTCTGCGGTATTGAATTCACTCCAGGGCGGTGCAAACACATACGGGGTAAAGGTCAGCGGCATTATCGAGAGTGCCGCTCCGCTGGAGCAGCGGTATCAGCCTGAGCATCCAATGGCTAACGAAGAAGGGTATGTATTCCTGCCCAACGTCAATCTGGTTGATGAAATGGCCAACATGATATCCGCTTCGCGCTCCTATCAAAGCAATGTTGAAGTAATGAATACATCCAAGCAGATGATGATGGCCACGCTCCGGATCGGACAGTAACCGAACCAATGCTCAACAGGGTAGAACCATGATAAACACACAGAACGGATCACAGGCAATTGACTTGCGTACAGTGCAGGACCTCACTGCCAAGACCGGGAAAAGCAAGGAACTTGGCCAGCAGGAATTCCTGAAATTGATGACAGCGCAGCTGCAGAATCAGGATCCGACGAAGCCGATGGAGAGCGGGGACTTCCTTACTCAGATATCGCAGTTTTCCGCTGTCGAGGGCATCGGCGATCTGAACGAGAAATTCGCCGACCTGAGCAACTCGCTCGTCTCCAACCAGGCATTGCAGGCGGCGAACCTCGTCGGCCGCGAAGTGCTGGCTCCGACCGGTCTGGCTGCCCTGGCCGAGGGTGGCAGTATCAGTGGCAGCGTGGATCTGCCGGCCGCCAGCAGCGATGTGGCCGTCAATGTCTATGACCAGGCGGGTCAGTTGATTCGCCGGATGGAACTCGGCTCGCAAGCCGCAGGCCCGGTTTCCTTCCAGTGGGATGGAATCAGGGATGACGGTCAGTTTGCCCCCGCCGGGACCTACTTTGTAAGTGCCGAAGCAGGCTATAACGGAACCACCGAGGCGGTGGAAACCTTGCTTGCTTCGGAAGTTCGCAGTGTCACATTGAGCAACAGCGGTGGGTTGCTGCTCGATCTCAACGGAATTGGGTCGCTGGACTTTTCGGAAGTCCGGCAGATCCTGTAATCGGGTTATCTGAAGGAGAAATGCCATGCCGTTTCGTACTGCCCTTAGTGGTTTAAACTCGTCGTCCGCCGAATTGCGGGTGATTGGCAATAACGTGGCCAACGCGAGCACAACAGGTTTCAAGGAGTCCCGTGCCGAATTTGCCGATATCTTCGCAACCTCGAACCTCGGTGTGACCGCGAACGCAATCGGCACCGGTGTGCGGGTGTCGTCGGTCTCCCAGCAGTTCACCCAGGGAAACATCGAGTTTACGGATAATAATCTGGACCTGGCTATCAACGGTCAGGGGTTCTTTCAGCTCAATGACAACGGCGTAAACGTCTATACCCGTTCGGGCCGCTTCGGCGTAGATCGCGACGGCTTCGTTGTCAACAGTCAGCAGCAGCAGCTGAACATCTTCCAGGCCGACCTTAACGGAAACATCACCGGTGCAATGGGTGCGTTGCGGCTGGACCGGTCAGATATTGCGCCGGCGGCGAGCAGCCAGATTGATCTCAGCGCCAACCTGGACGCGTCATTGAGCCCGCCGCCTACGGCGTTGTTCGATCCGACAGATGCGACCTCTTACAACAACTCGACGTCATTAACGGTGTTCGACTCGCTGGGAACACCGCATCTGGCGACCATGTACTTCGTCAAAACCGCTACGCCCAATCAATGGGAGACGCGTCTATACATGGACGGCAACGCCCAGGGCGGTGCCAACACCATCGAGTTTGATAGTACCGGTGCAATCGATACCACAAACTTTCCCAGTACCGTCACCATCGGCGGCATCAATCCAGGTACCGGTGCAGCCACCATGTCGCTGGACCTGGATTTTTCCAATGCAACTCAGTACGGCAGCAGCTTCAATGTCAGTAACCTTAGCCAGGACGGCTACGCGACGGGGCGTTTGAGTGGCATCGATATCAGTGATGCAGGTGTGGTTACCTCGCGTTTCACGAACGGACAGTCACGCACGCTTGGGCAGATCGCCGTCGCCACATTCAATAACTCGCAGGGCCTGCGCCAGCTCGGCGATACCAGCTGGGCGGAAACGTTCGATTCCGGTGCCCCGCTGGTCGGTGCACCGGGTGCGGGGGCGGCCGGCCTCATCGAGTCTGGTGCCCTGGAAGGATCGAACGTGGATCTCACAGAGCAATTGGTGAGCATGATCACTGCGCAGCGCAATTTCCAGGCGAATGCGCAGGTCATTACCACTGCGGATACCATAACCCAGACCATCATCAATATCCGATAGGATTTGGCAGGAGCGGATCATGGACAGAGTTGTGTTTGTCATGGCAAGTGGTGCCAAACAGCTGATGCACGCTCAGACGATCAACAGCAACAATCTGGCCAACGCCAATACTGTTGGTTTCCAGGCCGACCTGGCAAGGATCCACGCTCAGTTCGTCGACGGGCCCGGCCACGGGAGCCGGGCCTACGCCGTTGCCGATGGCGGTGGAGCCAGCTACGAAAAAGGGCCGGTTCAGTCCACCGGGCGTTCTCTCGACGTTGCCGTCAACGGGGATGGCTGGCTTGCGGTGCAGGCGCCCGACGGTAGCGAAGGTTATACCCGTGCCGGCAACCTGCGCATAAATATTAACGGCCAGATGTTAACCGGCGCCGGTCATCCGGTAATGGGCGAGGCCGGCCCGATTGTGGTTCCGGAACATGAGAAGCTGGAGATCGGTTCAGACGGCGTTATCAGCGTGCGCCCTATCGGCCAGTCGCCAAACACGCTGGCGGAAGTCGGGCGCATCAAGCTGGTTGCGCCGGAGCACCGGGATCTGGTGAAGGGTGAAGACGGGTTGTTGCGCATGCGCGATGGGGTGCCTGCATCGGCGAGCGCTGACGTAACGCTCATAGGCGGAGCGCTCGAATCGAGTAACGTCAATACCGTTGAAGCTCTGGTGGACATGATCAGCCTGGCAAGACAGTTTGAAATGTCGGTAAAGGTCATGCAAACCGCCAAGGAAATGGATGAACAGAGCACTCAGGTTATGAACCTGGGTTAGTACTTTCGCAATAACGAGGACATAACATGTTCAAGGCATTATGGGTAGCGAAGACAGGACTGGAAGCACAACAAACGCGCATGAGCGTGATATCCAACAACCTGGCCAACGTGAACACAACGGGATTCAAGAAAGATCGCGCCGTTTTCGAAGATCTTCTGTATCAAAATGTACGCCAGGTCGGTGCCCAGTCTTCGCAGGACACCCGTTTGCCTTCGGGTTTCCAGACAGGCACCGGTGTGCGCACCGTCGCAACGGAAAAACTGCATACGCTCGGCAATATTGTCCAGACTGAAAACAGTCTCGATGTCGCGGTGCAGGGGCGGGGATTCTTTCAGGTGCTTCAGCCGGACGGAAACCTGGCGTATACGCGGGACGGATCGTTCAAAATGGACGAGACCGGACAGCTGGTGACGGCGAGTGGCTATGTCATTCAGCCAGCCATCACCATACCCAGCAACGCCACCAGCATCACGATCGGCTCGGATGGTGTTGTCTCCGCGCTGGTTCCGGGCAATGCGGCTCCCACCCAGCTCGGAAGCATCCAGCTCGCCGATTTCATTAACCCGGGAGGGCTGCAGGCGATCGGTCAGAATCTGTACCTTGAAACCGCCGCAAGTGGATCACCGTCGACGGGAAACCCGGGTCTCAACGGAGTGGGATCAGTAATACAGGGAGCTCTGGAAACCTCCAACGTTAACGTAGTCGAAGAGCTCGTCAACATGATTGAAGCACAGCGCGCCTATGAAATGAATTCCAAGGCGATACAGGGCACCGACCGGATGTTGCAGTTCGTGACATCGAACCTCTAAACCTGGCAGCAAAGCATTCTGGACGGAAAGTGTATGAATGATCTACGAACAGCTCTGACCATCGTGCTTGCCAGCCTGGTGCTGCTGGTGACTGGTTGCGCCACGACACCGCGGCCTCACGACACCTATCGCCCCACAATGCCGCCTGCTGATGTTTCCGCAGAACTCGCCAATGGTTCGATTTATCAGGCGCATGGTGACGTGCGCCTGTTCGAGGACGTAAAAGCACGCCGCATCGGGGATGTCATCACTGTAGTTCTTAAGGAAAGCACCTCGGCCTCAAAGTCAGCGAAGACCACGGCTGACAAGAATCAGGAAACTGCTATCGCCAGTCCTACCATTCTTGGCGCCATACCGACTTTCAACGCACCGGGTCTGATTCCGCTGGACAGCAATCGCAACAATACCCTTGAGGCGAATTTGAGCGGGACACGGGCTTTCGAAGGAGAAGCGGATTCCAGTCAGAGCAACAGCCTTAGCGGCAGCATCACTGTAACAATTGCTGATGTACTGCCCAACGGCAATCTGGTTGTGCGGGGGGAAAAATGGCTGACCCTCAACCAGGGCGAGGAGTTTATCCAGATATCGGGCATGGTGCGACCACAAGACATCAGCACCGCGAACACCATTGCATCTACACAGATCGCCGATGCTCGCATTACATACAGCGGAAAGGGCTTTCTTTCGGAATCGAACCAGATGGGCTGGCTGGCGCGCTTTTTCAACCATCCGGTATGGCCATTCTAGAAAAAAGGATCAGCAAATCATGATGCGTAAACTGCTAGCCGTTCTGGTACTTCTCGCTTTCGCCAACACAGCCTGGGCGGAACGCATCAAGGATCTCGCGCATCTGGCGGGTGTTCGGGATAACCAGCTCGTGGGTTACGGGCTGGTTGTGGGTCTGGATGGAAGCGGCGATCAAACCAGTCAGACGCCGTTCACCGTGCAGAGCCTGAAAAATATGTTACAGCAGTTTGGCATTACACTGCCGCCTGGAACCAATCCGCAGTTGAAGAACGTCGCTGCAGTGGCAGTACATGCCAGTCTGCCCGCATTCGCCAAGGTAGGACAAACCATCGATGTAACGGTGTCATCGATCGGTAACGCGAAAAGTCTGCGTGGCGGAACCCTGCTCATGGTGCCGCTCAAGGGTGCGGACGGTCGGGTTTACGCCATTGCACAGGGCGACTTGCTGGTCAGCGGCCTGAATGCTTCGGGAAGTGACGGATCAAGTATCACGGTGAATGTACCGAGCGTGGGCAGCATTCCCAATGGCGCCACCGTCGAAAGAACCGTGCAAAACCCTTTCCATGACGGCGATTACATTACGTTTAATCTGAATCGCTCGGATTTTACCACGGCGAACCGGCTGGCAGAGGCGATCAACGAAACTGTTGGTTCAGGGATCGCGCAGCCGGTCGATTCCGTTTCGATTCGCGTGAGCGCGCCGCACGATCCTGCGCAAAGGGTGGCATTTGCATCACTGGTGGAAAATATTGCCGTGGAACCCGGTGAATCCGCGGCAAGGGTAATCGTTAATTCCAGAACCGGTACGGTGGTCATTGGAGCCAAGGTCAAGATACTGCCTGCGGCGGTGTCGCACGGGTCGCTGGTGGTGACCATCACCGAGGACACGCAAGTCAGCCAGCCTGGCGCATTCTCCAGTGGCCGGACGGCTGTCACCCCACAAAGTGATATCGACGTTGGTGTCGCTGGCAACAGGATGTTCTTGCTTGATTCGGGCATTACCTTGCAGGAGGTCGTAGACGCGGTGAATCGCGTGGGCGCAACACCCGGAGATCTGGTGGCGATACTTCAGGCGCTGAAGCAGGCAGGTGCGTTGCGTGCCGAGCTGATGGTTATTTGATCGACTGGATAAGTCATGACAGCATCCTTGTCAAAAACCGATGTTTACACTGACTTCCAGGGGTTGTCAGCGCTGCGCACACAAGCCCGGGGTGGTCGGGAAGAAACCCTCCGTGAAGTGGCGGGGCAATTCGAGGCGTTGTTCATTCAAATGATGCTGAAGAGCATGCGCGACGCGAGTCTCGGCGAAGGTTTGCTGGACAACGACCAAACCCAGACTTACCAGGCGATGTTTGACAAGCAGATCGCCATAGATATGAGTTCAGGACGTGGTATCGGTCTTTCTGAAATGATCGTTCGCCAGCTGGGCGGGGCCGGTATAGAGACGCGGGCGGCTGATGCCCGACAGGCATCGCCGAACGACATACCGCAGGCGAGGGCGCAACAGTCGCTATCCACTGTGCCGGTCGCTGATGAAAAGTCGGTCAAGCCGGCAGTTGGCTGGAAACCTGATACACCTGAAGCATTCGTAACACATCTGTGGCCGCACGCCAAACGCACCGCCGATCAATTGGGGGTAAAGCCGGAAGCCTTGCTGGCTCAGGCGGCGCTGGAGACCGGCTGGGGAAGGCACATGATCATCGGCAGCGACGGTCGCAACAGCAATAATTTGTTCGGGATCAAGGCCGACTCACGCTGGAAAGGCGGTCGCGTGGCAACCGAGACGATCGAATATCGCGATGGTCTGGTGCGGAAGGAAAGGGCGCATTTTCGCGCCTACGCCTCAGTGGCAGAAAGCTTCAGCGATTATGCTGAATTCCTCACTGGCAATCCACGGTACAGAAAAGCGCTCGACTCGGGAGCTGATGCGCGCGAATTCACCCGTGCTCTTGCGGCAGCCGGCTATGCTACAGACCCCGAATATTCCGCCAAGATCGACCAGATCATGGGCAGCAACCGGTTCCGAGACGCGCTGGGTGAAATCAAGGAACCCGGCCTTGCGCCGTTAAGCTGAGAGGCGAGGTAGCAGTATGCAAGTATCCGGTTTGATCGTATTGCGAACAGAGGAGACCGCGCCGTGGCAGTAGGTATCCTGGGTACGGCCGTTTCCGGTCTGCAGGCCTTCCAACGTGGTATTTCGGTTGCCGGGCATAATATCAGCAATGCGAATACCGACGGCTATTCCCGTCAACGCGTCGAACTCGGCACCCGGCCTCCCGGTTTCACCGGTGCCGGTTTCGTCGGTAATGGCGTGCAGATCGACAACATCCAGCGCATGTTCGATGAATTCGCAGTGACGAATTTGCGCAATACCACGAGCTCCAGTAGCCAGTATGACACGCTTGCGCTGTTTTCAGGGCGCATCTCGAACCTGCTCAGCGATGAGCATGCCGGGCTCAATGGCGGACTGGAGAACTTTTTCAATGCTGTTCAGAATGTGGCGGACGATCCTTCCTCGATGCCCGCCAGGCAACTGATGCTGGCCGAGAGTGAATCCCTGACTGGGCGGTTCCGGAACCTCGATGCGCAGCTCGATTCGATGACCGGTGAGATAAACAGTGGCCTTGGCAATATTGTTTCCGAGATCAACGGTCTGAGCAACCAGATAGCGGACATAAACAAAAGCATCGTCGATGTCAGCAACCAGAGTAACAGCGAGCGTCCGAACGATCTGCTTGACAGGCGCGATCAACTGATAGCTCGCTTGTCCGAGCTGGTGTCGGTGCGCACGATTGAACAGGACAATGGCGCAGTTAATGTGTTTGTCGGAACAGGGCAGTCACTGGTTACCGGGTTTCTGTCTTCGCAACTCTCGACAGCTCCCAACAATTTCGATGCAAGCAGGCTGGAGATCGCCATCAACAATGGTCCCATCGCCGCTGTCATTACCGGCAACCTGACCGGGGGCAAGCTTGGTGCCACGCTCGACTTTCGTGACCAGATGCTTGACCCGGTGAAGAACGCACTCGGGCGAATCGCGGTCGCTCTGGGAACGGAGTTCAATCGCCAGCATAGCCTCGGAATGGACCTGGATGGAGCCAACGGCGCTGACTTCTTTGCCATTACCGCGCCGGTCGTCGCGGCGAACGTGAACAATGCAGGTGCGGCCGTCATTACAGCCAGCTTTGACAATGCGAACATCGATGACCTGACAACCGAGAACTACATCCTGGCCTACGACGGTGTCGCCTGGTCACTGAGCCATGCAAGCGATGGGCAGGCGGTAGCCATGTCGGGCGCAGGGCCTTACTTCGCGGACGGGATCCGGATCGATATCGCCGGCGGTGCCGCCGCGGGTGACCGCTTCCTGATTCAACCCACTGAATCGGGCGCGGCGGGTATCTCTACGCTGATCAGCAATGCCCGTGAGATTGCTGCGGCGGCTCCCGCTGCCGGTCCGGCTCCGGGTGACAACCGCAATGCCTTGTTATTGGCGGATTTGCAGAACTCGCAGAGCATGGAGGGAGGGACGACCAACTTCCAGGGTGCCTACGCTCAATTGGTCGGAAAGCTCGGAACCCAAACCCGTTCTGCGCAGATCAACGCGGAGGCCCAGGCAGCATTGCTGAGCCAGGCGCAGGCAACACGCGATACCATTTCGGGCGTCAATCTCGATGAGGAAGCCGCCGATTTGCTGCGCTTTCAGCAGGCCTATCAAGCGATTGCCCAGGTTATTTCTGTCGCGGATTCGACCTTCCAGACTCTTCTGAGCGCGGTGCGGAGATAGTCGTGAGAATAAGCAGCCTGCAATTGTTTCGCCAGGGCATAAACGCCATCCTTGACCAGCAGACACGGCTTGCGGAAACGCAGAACCAGCTTTCTACCGGCAAGCGCATCGTGAGTCCGGCTGATGATCCCACCGGTGCAGCTCAACTGGTAGGGCTCTCGGAAACGGCACGGCTGACGGAACAATACCAACGCAATGGAGAACAGGCGAGGGTACGACTCGAGCTCGAAGATCTCACGCTGAGCGCGGTCGGCGACAGTTTGCAGCGGGTCAGGGAACTTGCTGTCAGAGGCCTGAACGATACCAATGGTGCAGAGGAACGGACGGCGATAGCGCAAGAAGTTCGCCAGCTCCTGGATGAGATGATCGGTCTCGCCAATCGCAAGGACGGCACCGGTAACTATATGTTTGCCGGGTTTCAGGTGAACACCGAGCCATTTACCGACAACGGAGCCGGCACCTTTGTATATGCAGGCGATAGCGGCCAGCGGCAGATTCAGATCGCATCAGGCCGTCAGGTGCGCGACGGGGATTCCGGTCAGGCTGTGTTCCTGGATATTCCGCGAACGTCAGGTGGAACAGAAAATGTTTTCACCACATTGTATACCCTGGCCACCGATCTGGAGGCGAACGCTCCGAACGGAAACAGCCTCAACCAGCTGGACAATGCAATAAATCATGTGCTGGAAATACGCGCTACGGTTGGTGCGCGCCTTAACGCTGTTGATAGCCAGAACGCTATTAACGAATCTTTTCTGCTTCAACTCGAACAAACGCGATCCGCGATAGAAGATCTCGACTATGCCGAGGCCGCGAGCAGGCTGAGCCGGGAAAGCATCACTTTGCAGGCGGCGCAGCAGGCATTTGTGAAGGTTCAGAATCTGAATCTGTTTAATTTCCTCTAGACAACATGCGTTTTCCGCGTTTATTGCAGAATCGTCCTTAGACCCGATACTAACTCAAGCTCACAGCCAGTCCGATAACTGTACACCGACTCCCAGGCTGTTCACTTTATTGTCGTAATCAATCAGGCTTTCTCCATAGCCATAAAACCACTGTACGTACGCCCGCCACTTGTTATGCACAGGCATACTCCAGTCCAGTCTGATGGCGCCGCGGTTGTCTTTTTGCAGGTTGTTCCGGAAGAACAATCCATACGAGTTCTTGTTGTGCTTATAGACTCCCTGGAATTCGAAATGACCAAGATAGTCCTCGATATCCGGGTTGTCGTCATCGCTTTTCTGCTCGGGAATGCGGTACCAGGGCTTGATGCCAAAATAAAAGTCATTCACCTCGAAAACAAACGAGGCATACAGGCGGTTCCAGCTTCTGGATAACAGTCCGCCCCGACCATTGGACTGATGGCTTATGCCAAAATTGATGAGCCGGTTTTTCAAACCAAACAGACTCCAGTCGGTGTTCAGTGCGAACCAGGCTTCCGGCTCATGATTGGTTTCCCGGAAGGGCCGCGAATCCCTGTCGTCAAACACTTGCCAGAAGGAGCGATTGGTATACGCGAAAAAAAGCGCGCCTCTGTCATTGAAAAGATTCCTGGCGATGGAAAACTTGTAGCTGAGCTGGAATTTGACTTCCTGATCCTGAAAATTGACGTCTTCGTTGAACTGTTGCTCGAAACCTTCTTCGGCGTAACTGTCAAAATTATGAGCAGCAATAATGTAGTTTGGCCGGTGCGGGGTCAAAACGAAGGGTACGATACTGGTGGCGCCCTCCACGGCGAGTCGGCGCTCCAGAGCGGATTCATGCACGTCAGTTCCGGGTTCAGCGAGGACAGGTTCTGATACTTCCATATGCGGAAGGCAGGTCTCGCGGATTTGTGCGACGGTTACATCATCAGCACCACTCGCAACCAGCTCCAGGACACACTGCTCATAGCGGCTGGATGGTTCGGAATTTGCGGAATCGGTCAGCGTGACCAGCAATAACAGCGAAACAAGGAATCTGCTTGTCAAATAAGCGGGCGGTTGCGATAACACGAAGTTTCCTCCACCCGTCTCAGCGGGGGTGAACAACCAGGTTGTGTTCAAGGATATTGCATCGCATGAAAATCAAAAGGCCGTGCAATGACTTTGTTGTTCCCTTGACCGTCACGCCCAATGGCTACGGCAGCAATGTGGCCGGGCGTCAGGTGCAGCAGCTTAAAATGCCAGTTCTCGTCACGGTCTCCGAGCTCTGTATGAAACTCAACTGTTATATTGCTTTCGTCAGCGATGTCAAAACATAGCTCCCTGGTCGGAAAGGAAATGCCTATACCCCTCGCCTTGACGTACGCTTCGCGCAGCGTCCACTGTTTAAAGAAATACTCCAGATGTTCCCGCCCCTCCAGCGCTTGCAGTCGGCGGTATTCCGTTTCTGAAAACATTCGTCTGGCCACCTGAAGAGGATGATGCCGCTCGACAATCGCTTCGGCGTCTATGCCGCACTGTCGTGACCGTGTAACCACACAGGCGGCGAGTCCGGCAGTGTGTGTCAGGTTGAACCGCAGAGCCGGGTTTCGCGGGTTGGATACTTCCGGTCGGCCATGTTCGCCATTGACGAAAGTCCAGTCCGCTGGATTGATATTGCCGTACCGTGAAAGGACCAACCTTACCATGGCATGTGCAATCAGATAGTTGCGGCTGGATTCGGGAAAACGGAAACGCCGGTACTGAAGCAGTTCGACGCCAGAGAGGACAGATTCGCAGCGTGCGACGGTCGCGCTGTCGGCAAATAACTCCGGAGCCGCATACCAGACATGGGCTTCCGTCCTGAGCGCGTTCAGCAACGACTTGCGCTGGTGATTGGTCGTTATCAGTCGTGTCATATCGGCAGGCGAAGGTTCCACCAGTGGTACTCCTGGCTCCGTCTAACTCCGGGGCTATTGTACGATTTTGGCTGGTACACATCTTGCTTTTTATATCCATGGACCTGTTTTGGGAGCAGAACTCGATATGTCAAAGCAAGCTGCGGAACCAGCACCCCGGATCGTGAATTTTCCGCGAGGGACGGCTGAAACCCTCGGCGAGCCTGTGGAAAACCTCGTAAGGATAGGGGTAGTGGGCTGTGGATACTGGGGGCCGAAACTGGTCAGAAATTTCAGCAAGGCCAGCGGTGCCGAGGTGGCCGCGGTCGCCGATCTCAACCCTCTGCAGTTGCAGAGGATCAGCCAGGACTATCCCTCCCTCGCGGTGACGACTGATTACCGGACGCTGATCGACGATGACCGGATCGAAGCAATCGCGATTGCGTCACCTGTCGCCACGCATTTCTCATTAACACGCGATGTCCTGCGCGCGGGAAAACATGTCCTTGTGGAAAAACCCCTGGCTACCTCGGTGCGTGAAGCTGAGGAGTTGATTGAACTGGCGGACAGGAACAACTGTTTGTTAATGGTCGATCATACCTATCTGTTCACCGGCGCCGTGGAGAAGATGCGGGAACTGGTGGCAAACGGCGAACTCGGCAATGTGCTGTATTTCGACTCTACCCGCATCAACCTGGGTTTGTTTCAGCATGACGTGAATGTGGTTTGGGATCTGGCGCCCCATGACCTGAGCATACTGCTATATGTCCTGGACAAGAAACCGGTTGCGGTGTCGGCCCTGGCGGTGGCACATGCCGGTACGCAGATGGAAAATCTGGCGTATATCACTTTGGTGTTCGATGACGATACCTTGGCGCATTTTCACGTCAATTGGCTGGCGCCGCGCAAAATTCGCCAGATAATCATCGGAGGTGAAAGAAAAATGCTGGTCTTCGATGACATGGAGTCAAACGAGAAGATCAAGGTCTACGACAAGGGGATCAGCGTGGAACAGGGGGATCGCCAGGCTGTGTATCAATCGCTGGTCCATTACCGCGTCGGTGACATGTGGGCGCCGCGCCTGGATCCGACCGAGGCACTCCTGAAAGAGTGCCGGCATTTCACGCAGTGTATCCGCGAGAACAAACAACCCGTCAGCGATGGGTTGCTGGCGCTTGAAGTGGTGCGCCTTCTGGAGGCGGCAAGCGAGTCCATACGTCGCCGCGGAGAGTTGATCCGTGTTGTATGAAACACGCGAGCAGGCCTATCTGGCCTACCGGCAAGCTCCGGACCGGTTTTTTGAGCTTTACCATGAACGCTGGTTCAACGAAAAGGACCTGATTTCACCTGGCTGGACCTGGGCCGAAACGAAGTACCACTACAACCTGGTGGAGAACGGTATCATCGATCTGTTGCAACAGCATTTTCCTGTGATTGCCGGAAAAAGTGTGCTCGATGTAGGTGCCGGGACCGGTCACTGGATCGAATTCTACTCTGCCTATCTTGAAGCTGCCGGGATTACTGCGGTGGATTTTTCCCGCACTTGCATAAGTGAGTTGCAAACCCGCTATGCGGGGCAGAGTGCGATAAAGATCCAGCATGCTGACATAGCTCGTCGTAACGAGCAGTTCACGGAACGATTCGAGATTATCAATGCCATCGGGGTCATGTTCCACCTGGTCGACGACAACCAGTGGGAAGCCGCCATTGGAAATCTGGTGAATTATCTGACTAACGACGGAATTGCCATAATCGGTGGCGATTTCGGCGAAGAAACGCGGGAATCGGGTGTTATGCGCAAATACCGCTCACTGCGTCAATGGGAAACCACGCTTGAGGCATTCGGTGCAAGGGTGGAGGCAGTCAAGCACCACGACTGGTTCAAGGGCGGCGTGAATGAAGGTCTGAAAAACAACTTAATGGCATTTGTGCGGGCATGAACGGACACTACGTGGGCAAAGATCTTGTTCACTACGGGAGCGCCATTGTGCTCGATCCGGATCAGGCATACGCGGCGCTGGACCACAGCGCCAGAAAGAACATCCGCAAGGCACAGAATGCCGGATTTGATATCCAGCGATGTTCGGGGACCACTCGGGAACTCGATGCTCTGAGATCGTTGTGGTACTACCCGGATGACCCCAATTTCCCAGCCGAACTTGCCGCCGGCGAGATACTCTATCTGGCGTACCTGGACGGTGAACTGGCTGGCGGTATGGTGCTGATACCGGTAGGGCGTCATCTGTTTCTGAATAATCTGACCGCCAGCGAACGCGGCAAGCGAAATCAATTGCAGGGTTACCTGCTTTGGCACGCGGTAACCGATCTCAGCGACAGCGGCTTTCGGTATATCGACATCGGGGTTTCGTACCGCGTCAATCTGCAGCGGTTTTTTACCAAGTGGGCAACTTTCCGTTACCCGGTTATATTCAACGTGCCGGAGCTTAACCCGGAGATACGTTTCCGGCCATTCAGGCAGTTGCCCAATGTGTCGGCCGCTCGCGCCGATGCGAATGTCCTCTTGCGTGTATTCGAAACGAAGGCGGTGACATTGGTGCCGTCAATTGAATTGGCGCGACGGATTGTCAATGACCGCGCCGAGATCTGGACAGAAACACGCAATCCCGGCGCAGGCGGCGACTACAGGATCCTGGATTTGACGGAGCTGTTTCCAGTGCAGTACGGCGCGGCAGTGCTGGGTCTTGAACTTAGTCCGGAAACACTCTGGGAGAAATACGGCTGTTACGATCATTTCAAGCAGCAGTACCTGATGAACTGCCTGACCTTGCCGGACTGGACCGTCAAAAGCATTGCCGCTCGCAGGACAGCAAATTATCAGCGATTTCAGACATGGTTCG
This sequence comes from Thiogranum sp., assembly GCA_024102665.1. GTDB lineage: Bacteria > Pseudomonadota > Gammaproteobacteria > DSM-19610 > DSM-19610 > Thiogranum. The sequence goes on from JAGFJP010000061.1 coordinate 67,714, forward strand.
AACGCGAAGATGTACAGATAGAAGCTTGTGTTGACTGGGTTGATGGATTCACTTTTGGTTGTGCGGATAGCGCGAGTCTTGCATCCAGGTTCCGGAGCTTCGGCGTTGAAGTGCGATGCAACGGAAATAAATTGACCTTGCCTTGTCACCAGGAGCTAAGCGAGCAGGACATCGAGTACGTATATGCGATCTACAGGGGACACCTCAATCTGTGCAGTGAATGGAGGTCGACCGGTGTCAAGGGAACCATCAAGTTGACCGGGTCCTGACAAATGAAGCTGATAATTGTCAACGGCTTTGACCGCAGTGGCAGCTCCTTTATCGGTGGCCTGTTGTCGCGGCATCCTGCGATAAACTACTTCTTTCAGCCTTTCAGCAGTACTGAGGCACATAAAGCCCAGTATGAGCTGTGGACTGATGAACCGCATCCAGCGACGGAGAAGTTTCTCAATGAGCTGCAACAAGGGCGCATTGATCACGATTTTATTGCCTCGTCCTGGTTCGCAAGATTCAGCGATTACAGCCTGGATGATTCTGCAAGAGTGGGTTTGATCAAGGAGACCAAGCTTCATACCAAGATAGGCTGGCTCCGCAAGCGGTTTCCGGATATTCCTGTCTATGGCATATGGCGGGAACCGAAAGCGGTGCTCTGCTCGCTGGTGCGCAACGGATTTCATGAAAAATGGTATGGTGAAAACGCATACCGGGCTGTGTCACGACTGATTGCGGAATTGCCGGGACTGGAGCCATTTAGCAAATTCCTCTCATGGAAAATGGACGCCGTGGAAAAGATGGCCCTGGTTATTGCCGTGCGCAGTGAATGTATGGCGATGCACTTGGGGCCCGAACAGTGGATCAATTATGAACAGGTGTGCAGAGATCCGGATAGGTATCTGAATGCATTCTGCAGGGAAATCGGTTTGCCGGAACATCGGTTCTCTGACGCTGCTGGCAAGGACTTTAACGTTGTCGGTTTACCGTACCCAGGCATTGAAACCTGGCCACATTTCTTTTCATTTGCACATCTACGAAGGATCGAGCCGATCTTTGGAGCAATACATCATGCTTGCAATGCAGCGTAAGGACCAAGACCCCGCTCCAGTGCCCTTTATGGATCTCGCGGCCGTGCATGCGCCTCTCCAGGAGCGGATTGAGGAGAGAATCCGGGGCATCGCGTCACTATCGTCGTTTGTCATGGGGCCGGACGTGGAGCGTTTCGAGGCGCGTTTTGCTGAATACTGCGGAGTCGAGTTCGCAGTTGGCTGCAACAGCGGCACGTCGGCTATCCATATGGCATTGTCGGCACTCGATATTGGACCGGGGGATGAAGTGATTACCGTATCCCACACGTTCGTAGGAACCGTGTGGGGTGTTCTGTATTGCGGTGCGACACCGGTTTTCGTGGATGTCGACGCGGCAACCATGACGATGGACGTGACACAACTGGAAGAGCGGATCAGCGCACGCACCCGCGCAATCGTCCCGGTGCACCTCTACGGCCAGGCTGTGGACATGGACCCGTTGATGAGCATAGCCAGGAAGCACGGATTGGCGGTCGTGGAAGATGCCGCTCAGGCGCATGGCTTGCGTTACAAGGGTCGTCCGATCGGATCCATCGGCGATATAGGCTGCTTCAGTTTTTATCCGGGGAAAAACCTGGGAGCGTGGGGCGAGGCGGGGGCGACTGTAACGTCCGATCGCGATCTTGCCGCACGCATGCGAAGGCTCCGGGATCATGGACAACCCCAACGCTACCACCACGACGAGCTTGGATTCAATTACCGAATGGACTCGATTCAGGCTGCAGTTCTGGATGTAAAACTTGATTATCTCGATGACTGGAATCGGCAAAGACAGGTACTCGCTGATCGGTATCGTCAACGGCTCGGCGGAGCAGGTGTCGGTCTTCCGGAGAGCTCAACGCGCGCGGAACATGTGTACCATCTTTTTGTTATCCGGCATGCACTGCGCGATCGTATACGACAGGAGCTTGACCAACGCGCAATCCAGACCGGCCTACATTATCCGGTTCCTGTGCATCGGCAAAAAGTTTTGACCAGATATGATTGCCGGACCGGCCTACTGAGCAATACCGATTCAGTGGCACGCGAATGCCTGAGTCTGCCACTCTATCCCGGAATGACAGTCGAATGCCAGGAGCGTGTGTGCGAAAGCCTGTTAGCCGCTATGGACCACCTGGGGCCGTGAACAACAACGAGTTTTCAATAAGCGTCATCGTGCCTGCTCACAACGACGAGGCATTTATCGGCGAATGTCTTGACTCGATTCTGGGTCAGAGTCTGCGACCCAAAGAAATCATAATCTGCGATGACAACTCAATGGATGCAACAAGGAAGATTATTGCGGATTATCGATCGCGTTTCCCGGAACTGATTCATGCCATTCTCCACGATACGCCAATGGGTTGCGCAGCGAACTTCAACTCTGGTATTCACGCCGCTCGAGGGAAATATGTATCTATCGTGGCAGCGGATGATTACTGGCTTCCAGAGAAGCTCGAGCGTGAAGTAGCGAAAATCTCGAAAACTGGGTGTCGGTGGGCTTATTCGGCCGTCGAGGTGCGTTGGCAGGAAGGCCATGATGCCGGCCGACAGGCGCCGTTCTGGGGAACAGTCGACGGACGAAGTGGCGCCGTATTCGACGATATTCTTTTGCGGAGGCTCTCTCCGCGAAACTTCCTTATCGAATACGACATTCTTCATCAAGCGGGGGGATTTGACGAAGCGTTGGGTATGTACGAAGACTGGGACCTGAAGCTGCGACTTTCAGACAGCTATCCCATAGCCTTCGTGCCCGAAGTGGGGATTATCTATCGCCAGCATGAGAAAGGGATAAGCCGCGCGGATGCCGAGCGTCAGCTGGCAGAAGCGGGAAAAGTACTGAGAAAAAACGCTGGAATCGTTTCGCGCCATTCATCGGATGATTCGCGCGTTTTGCAGGAAGCCGCGTTTCGTCACTTGTTACCGAGCAACGGTATGGAGACAGTCCACGGTAGTAAACAGGTGCCGGCGTGGCTGGCAATGCCGTATGTGCCAAGGCGATTGACCCGGCGCGGTGACGGCTTGATTTTCTTTATTGGATATCCTCAGTCAGGCGCATTGAGACTTGTTGCGGAGCATCCGGATATTCTCTGCGTTGAATCGGACTGTCCGGCACGTCAGGTGTTGCAGGATTTCGCGAACATGGCAGAAAGCGATACCGGCACAGCTGCCGGGGTCCGGTCTTTTGTGCATGCCTATTATCAAAAGCGCCTTGTCACCAGTGGCCGGAGCCGCGTATTGCAGCCATGTGTTGCGGGACATGAAAGGCTCGAGTTTCTGCAACAGCTGTTTCCCGATGCCAGATTCCTCTGCGATCCGATTCAATACCTGGATGTCGCAACGGATCCATGCATCAGGGATGGCCGGATGATGGTGATGTACGAATCCCGAATGGTCTTCGAATTTCTGGATCTGCCGCCCTGGTTCCCTGAAGGCGAGCCACAGGAGGGCAACCAGATGACAGCGGAAGACGCCGTCATGCTGATTGCGGAAGGAGAAAGCTGCTTCGCCAATGGTGATCTGTCTGCGGCAGAACGGCTGTTTCGCCGAGCATTGGCGGTTGATGGGAATGCGCTGGATGCCCACAACAACCTCGCCGTCATACTCTGGCAACAGGGTGACGTGGCCAGTGCCCTGAAATGTTTGGCAGATGTGTTGGCACGAGAGCCTGTGCACCGGGAGTCGCTGCAGAACACGATACGCATCTTGCATACGCTGGGTGAAGTTGAGGAGTGCGAGGCGTTGCTGGATCGATATATTGCAGTTTACCCTGGAGACGAGGAAATGCGCGCTATGATGGATGCCGCGCGCTGAATATCCCGTTAAGACGGCGCTTCCCGTGAACTGAGCCAATGTCGGGTATGGTTCTTGCTTTTGAAACGGGTGCCAAACCGATACATCCACGGAGACCCGATGACCGAATTTGACAACCAGGGTTCAAACCTGATCTTCATCCTGTCGTTACCGCGCTCAGGCTCGACACTGCTGCAACGCATATTGGGAGCGCATTCCGGAGTTCACACGGTAGCGGAACCCTGGTTGATGCTCAATCCCCTGTACGCACTTCGTCATCACGGCGCGGAAGCCGAATACGATGCTGCGCTCGCCCGCCAGGGGCTGGACGATTTTCTCAACCAGTTCGAAGACGGTCGGGCGGTGTACATTGAATCGGTGCGCCAGTGGGCATCGGTGCTCTACGGTGCCGCACTCACCCAATCCGGCAAAACGCGGTTTCTCGACAAAACGCCGCGTTATTACCACATACTTCCCGAACTCCGCGAAGTATTTCCGAAAGCCAAATTCGTTTTCCTGCTACGCAATCCAGCGGCTATCCTGTCTTCGGTCCTGAAAACCTGGTTTGACAATCAGCCAGCCGCACTCGAGGGGACGAGTAATTTCCTGGATCTTACTGTCGGTGCGGAGTGCATGGCGCGTGGTCTGGAAAGTTTCGGCGACCAAGCTGTACAGCTACGCTATGAAGAACTGGTCCTCGATCCGCAGGCAACGATCACGCGCTTGTGTGCAGAAATAGACCTGCCGTTTGAAGCTTCGATGCTGGAATATGGAAGCGCACCGCAGCCGGTTGGACGTCATGGTGACCAAGTCGGCATACCACGGCATTCACATGCTGTCCCGGATTACCTGGGAATCTGGAAAGATAATCTGCTGGCGCCGGATCGCAATCGGTTTGCACGTGATTACCTGCTGCGGCTGGGTCCGGAGTGCATTGCACGCCTGGGTTATGACTTTGAGGACATCGATGCGCACTTGCGCGGCGCATCGATAAACATACCATCGGACGCCGGTTCCTGGCCAACCCCCGCTGATACAATCAATGCGGAAGGTGAAGCGCTTTTTGCCCAGGGAGACCTGGATGGCGCACAGGCGAGATTCGACAAAGCGCTGCTTGTCGACCCAGATTACGTGCTCGCGCATAACAACCTCGCCGTGCTGCATTGGCAGCGGGGTGCTGCAGAACACGCTGTTGCGGAAATTGCGAATGGTCTCCTGAAACAGCCACGAAACCGGGATCTTGTGATAAACGGCGGACAGATTCTGGCGGCACTTGGAGAGACGGAGAATAGTGCGACGATTTATCAGAGTTATCTCGCGCACTTCCCGGAGGACCGGGAGGTGGCCCATCTGCTGCATACCCTTACGGAGCCGAAACAATCCATCGCACCAATTGCGAGTGCAGTTGGCGAGAGTGCGGCGACTGTCGAAGATTTGGTTACCCGGGACGACCCAATGTCTGGCGGTGACCGGATACCCATTATAACCAGTATTGCGCCCAGGGGACTGGATAAGCAGAAGCGTGCAATCCGCTCCTGGCAGGAGTTGGGGTTCGAAGTATTGTCGCTGAATACGCAGAAGGAAATCGACAGGCTAAAAGAAGAGTTTCCTGGCGTTAACTTCATTAAAGCCACTCGTGACGGAAGCGGAATTACCGGAAAACCACACGTTTACATAGATGATATGCTGGCAGCGCTCAGGAAAACGGGTCGTGGCACGGTAGGTATCGTGAACTCGGACATCATCCTGCGAGCCCAGCCAGGGCTGACTGACTATCTGAATCAGGAAGCATGTGGAAGTTTCCTGTACGCATCACGCATCGATATCGACCAACCTGAAGATACTGCCGGCAAGGTCTATCACCGCGGTTTTGATGTATTTTTCTTCGATCGGTCGGTGATCGAAAAAATACCCGCAACCAATTTCATGCTTGGAATGCCGTGGTGGGATTATTGGATTCCGCTGGCGCCTCTATTATCCGGTGTCCCCGTCAAACGAATTGATACACCGCTCGGTTATCATGTCTGGCATGCAACCAACTACAGCGATGAGCATCTTGTCTATTTTGCGCGGGAGTTCGGAAAATATTGTCAGGAGGCACCTTTCATCGATTTTTACCGGCAATGCGTAGATGGTGGATACGGGAATGTCCGTTATAGCGTATTGTCAGATGCTGCACTCGACCACCTGGCGAGAAACAGCGCGCGGGTGAATCTTCCCGCATCTGCAACCGGTAATCTGCGTCAGCATGCGCGCAACAATGGCATGAGAGTTACTGCTATTGTTTCCACCTATAACTCGGAGGCATTCATTGCTGATTGCTTGAGTGATCTCGTGGGGCAGACGATCGCGAACGAGATGGAAATTATCGTTATCGATGCAGCATCACCGCAAAACGAGCGTGCTGTTGTTGAACGGTTTCAGAGACAGCATGCAAACATTCGTTATCATCGAACGCCGCACCGTATTGGTATCTATGCAGCCTGGAACCTCGCGGCAAGGATGGCGCGCGGCGACTATTTGATAACCTGCAGCACCAATGATCGACTTCGTAACGACGCCTGTGAAATTCTGGCGCGGACGCTGGATGAGCGGCCGGATGTCGCTTTGGCATATGGAAACAGCTTCCTGACCACCCAACCTCATGAATCATTCGAAAGACACACAATCTGCGGCCTTTACGTATGGCCAGACTATTCGTACGAATTGCTGACGGATCGCTGCATGGTGGGACCCCACCCAATGTGGCGTCGCTCGGTCCATGAGGCGGTCGGATATTTCAATGAAAATATTGTGGCCCTGGGAGATCAGGAGTTCTGGTTAAGACTCGGTCAGGATTTCCAGCTGCTGAATCTGCCGGATTTCACGGGTCTGTACTATGTCAGCGAAACCTCGATCACAGGTGATACAGACTTGACGAGGATCGAAACAGATCAGATTCATTCGGAATATCGGTGGCGCTACCGGTACAAGCAATGGTTAAGCAGGCGATCGACACGCAACAGCGATGCGCAGCAGCATCGCAATGGGCCCTTGACACAGATAGTCGTGATAGGGCGGCATTCAGACGGGCAGCAGCTCGCAAACACGCTCGACTCTGTAGCAGGGCAGTTGTTCAATAACTGGCATATGACAGTCGTTTCCAATGACGTCTGTCCAGACGCTTTGTTCGAATTCGAACCCCAACTGGATTGGGTGCAGTGCTCCGATTCGGAAGCGCTAGGACAGATTCTGGACCGGGTCACTGGACAGTGTCAGCCGGAATGGGTGTCGGTAGTCGACGCAGGGGAAGTCCTTGATCCTGCATTCTTAAGCGATTGCCACCGTTATTTGCGGAAGAATCCTGAATGGAAGTTCGTGTACTGCGATGATGATCGCATGGACGGGAACGGAGACCGACTTGATCCGCGTTTCAAGCCGGATTGGAATCTCGAACTGTTACGCGGTACCGATTACATAGGCAACGCATTTGTCGCATCCTTCCAGGCGATTGTGAAAACCGGTGGGTTTGGAACCAGGGATTATGCGTTGTCCTTCGATTTAGCTCTGCGGATCCATGATCAATTTGGTGCAAGATCTATTGGACATGTTGCTGAGATGAGGTTTCATCGCAACGTAACGACAAACGATCAGAATATCGAAGCCATACGGGCGTTAGAGCGAAGACAGGTGCTGGAGCAGCATCTGGAACGGTGTGGCGAAGTGGCGCAGGTTGAAGAGGGCATACTAGCCGGCACTTTAATGCCTAAGTATTCGATACACGAGTGGCCGAGCGTCAGTGTGTTGATCCTCGCCACTGCTCACGGCGAGCACCTGGAAACCTGCGTGCACAGCGTCCTGGATAAAACCGATTACCCGGCGCTCGAAGTGAGGATCCTGGATAATACGGGCGAAAATGACAACGCTAAACAGCTATTGGCCAGGCTGGCGGTCGTGGATACGCGCGTAAAGGTTATAGAAAGTTCAACTCAGGATGTTTGCGAAGACTTGAACCGACTTGCGGAGAGCGCCACAGGAGCGTATCTCCTCTGGTTGAAGGAAGATGCCGTCGTGATTCAGACGAATTGGTTGCGGCAGCTAGTCCGGCAGGGTTTGCGTCCATCAGTAGGTGCCGTCGGCGCACGTATCGTCAACCGCAAAAAGGCGCTCGTAAGCGGCGGTATTCTCCTCGGTATCGGAAGTCGTGGCGTGGGCGGGCGTTGTCATGAAGGAATTCACGTATCATCCCCAGGGTACATGGGGCGAGCCCAGGTCGCGCAAGAGATTGGAGCTGTGCCCGGACTATGCATGCTGGTCCGAAAGTCCCTTTTTGCAGAAGTGGGCGGTTACGATCAAAGATTTTCGGTAGATTTGTATCGCGACGTCGATTTTAGCCTGCGGGTAGCAAAAGAAAAAAAAGCGATTATATGGACCCCATTTTCAACAATATTGTATCTGGGTAAACCCTCATATGTTGACGGCAGAGTTGACGATGAAAAGCTTTTGGAAAGGCAAATATCCGGGTTTCAGGAACGCTGGCTTGCGGTGATTGCTGGAGATCGTGCCTATAACCGACATCTCAGTGCGTCACGTAGTGATTTCGCTTTGGAAATCGACACAGTGTGCGGATGGGACCCTGTGATCGACGAAAAACCGCGTGTATTGAGTTTTGGTGTTGGTTCTTACGGCTCCTGGCAGTATCGGGTAAAACAACCGCTTGATGCGCTGGATAAAATGAATATATGTCAAAGAACACATACCCCGTTTGTAGGCAGGAAACGGATTGTTTTGCCGTCGGTAGTGACCTTGGAACGACTGAAGCCTGATGTTCTGCTGATGCATAACACGATGCATGACGAGTTCATCGACGCGATGGCGCGCTACAAGCGTGTGAACCAGACGTTCATTGTTTTCGGCCAGGATGATTTGATGACGGCATTGCCACCGAAAAATCCGTTCGCAAAAACCATATACAGGGACATGAAGCAGCGTGTGCGCAAGTGCCTGGCATTGGCAGACCGTTTGATCGTTACCACCGAACCTTTGGCGGATGCGCTGTCCGGATTTGCGGACGACATAAGCATTGTTCCCAACTATCTGGACGCAGCCGTATGGGGAGGGCTCGTTCTTCCTGACCATAGAGATGGTAAACCACGTGTAGGGTGGGCCGGTGCGCAACAGCATCTCGGTGATCTCGGATTACTTGACGAAGTGGTGCGGGAAACCGCCGACGAAGTTGACTGGATATTCTTTGGAATGTGTCCGGACACGTTACGCCCTTTCGTCAGGGAGGTGCATCGGCCTGTAAAGTTTGAGCAGTATCCGGCGAAACTCGCAACTCTAAATCTTGATCTCGCAATTGCGCCGCTTGAGCATAATCGTTTCAATGAATGCAAGAGCAATCTCAGGATACTCGAGTACGGGATCCTGGGCTGGCCGGTGATAGCATCAGATATCACGCCGTACCGCAATGCACCTGTGCATCGGGTGCCAAATCATCCGCGTGCCTGGACCAAGGCAATTCGCGAACATGTCAGTGATCCGGGCAGTTGCCGAAAAGCAGGCGAACTGTTGAGAGACTGGGTCGTCAAGAACTGGATGTTGCACGATCACCTCGGTGAATGGCAGGTGGCCCTTGGCGCCGCGCGAGAATGTGGGGAATGCCTGACTCAGCGCGACGGAGCAGTTGGGTTATAAACCATCGCGATTGAATTGGACCGGCAGGCCGGGGCGGCTGGCGCGGTAGTTCGCGAACCATTCCAGATGCAGGCGCCATGCCTGGGTGCCGGATCATGCAGTGCCTATATCCTATTGATGCAAAAGGTAATAAGCAGAGTGTGAATCAACCGTCCGCACCTAAAGTTTCATTGCGTTTGCGCGCTAACCTCCCCGGAAGCGGTGAATACCAATTTAATGGTATGTCCGCTAGGTAAAACCAGGCGTTGATCCTGTTAACTCAATACGGAACCACGCCTCAAATATTTTGGAGTGTTCATCATGGCTTTGACCGTTAACACCAATATTGCGTCCTTGAACGCACAGCGTAATCTGAGTTCTTCTCAGGGCACCCTTGAAACTTCACTGCGCCGGCTGTCATCCGGTCTGCGCGTCACCAGCGCCAAGGACGACGCCGCCGGTCTTTTCAGTATTCAGAAGATGACTGCTGATATCCGCGGTCTTAATCAGGCGGTTCGCAATGCCCAGGACGGCATTTCTCTGGGTCAGACCGGCGAAAGCGCGATGGATCAGATGCAGGCAGCAATGCAGCGCATTCGTGAAATCGCCGTACAGTCTTCCAACGGTACGGTTGAAGATCGTACGGGACTGCAGGCCGAGGTCGACCAGCTGACCCAGGAGATTTCCCGAATCATCGATACGACGGAATTCAATGGTCAGAAGCTGTTTGATGGTGCCGACGCATCGTTCGGTGATTTGACTTTCCAGATCGGACAGGATGGCAATGCCGATCATCAGATCACGGTGACAGGCGTCGACCAGACCGGCCTGAACTCCTACGATACTGACCTGACTGCAACCGGTACCGTTGACGTGAGTTCGGCGGCCGCTGCGTCAGCGGCTATTGCGAGTCTTGATGCCGATATCGACGCGGTATCGAGCGACCGCGCAACCTTCGGTGCGGTTCAGAACCGATTCGAATCGGTCATCGTCAACCTGACCAGTTACGCGGAGAATCTTTCCGCCGCACGCAGTCGTATCCAGGATGCTGACTTTGCAGCGGAAACCGCAAATCTGACGCGTTCGCAGATTCTGCAGCAAGCCGGTGTTGCAATTCTGGCGCAAGCCAATACCCTGCCGCAGACCGCGCTGTCGTTACTGCAGTAAGCGTAACATTGGTAACAAAACAGGGGGCGGGAGGAGCAAGGATGCTTCGCCCGCCCAGTTTGCAGGGGGCAAGCGAGTATGTCGTCCGATAGCATTACACCCGTTCAGGGGCTTAATACCGCCCGGATGCACGGACTGCAGCCGGTTACCGGATCTTCCAGGATGGATCAATCTACAGAAGCGGGGCGGAATGAACCCGCCGCCGGGCATGGCCAGAATATGCCGCCCAGTGCAACAGGAGACGCCGAAGACGTGAAACAGTATGAATCTGCGGTTAGCAAAATAAGCGACTTCGTCCAGAACTTCCAGCGTGATTTGCTCTTCAGTATTGACAAGGAAAGCGACCGCCTTGTTGTCAAAGTGGTTGATTCTCAGACACAAGAGGTGATACGGCAGATTCCCTCGGAAGAGACTTTGCGCATCGCCCGGAATCTGGATTCGCCAGAAAGCCTGATTTTTCGCGAACAGGCATGAATTGGCACCGCTTTTGCTTTTCTGCGGTTAGCCAGGTAAAGCAACAGAGGGTCGAACATGATTAGCGCTCCCGGGGTGGGTTCCGGACTAGACGTAAGCTCAATAGTTGAACGGTTGATGTCGATCGAGCGTCAGCCTCTCAATCGTCTGGAGAGCGATAAACAGGGCCTTGAAGCGCGGCTCAGCGCGTTCGGAAAACTGAAAAGCGCATTGTCCACATTCCAGACAACACTCGATGACCTGAAGTCTCTCGACGCGTTTGAAGTATTCAAAGCCCAATCATCCGATGAAAGCGCATTTACCGCAACCGCCAGCAGCGAAGCGGCAACTGGGACGAACGATATCCAGGTTGTCAGACTGGCTGAAGCCCACAAGGTTGGATCTGTTTCAATCGCCGACATAGATGCCACTACGCTCGGCGGAACCGGTGACGAAATAAATTTCACAGTCAACGGTAACTCCTTCAGCGTCGCTGGTGGCGCTATGACACTTTCCCAGCTCCGTGACGCGATTAACGATGCTCCCGACAACACGGGGGTTTCGGCGACTATCATAAGTGAAAACAGTAGCAGTCATTACCTCGTATTGACGTCCAGAGAGACAGGCAACGCTAATGCGATTAGTCTCTCTTTTACGGGATCGCTCGGAACGGATCTTGGTCTGAGCGACATCAATAATCCGGCACAGCTGGATTCACAGCTCCTGATTGACGGGCTGTATGATGTTACACGATCAAGTAATACTATTGATGACGCAATCGCCGGCGTGACGCTGAATCTGCTTGCGGAAACGAACGGAAATGTGCAGCTCGACGTCAGTCGCGATATTGACTCTGTCAAAGAATCGGTGCAGTCATTTGTAGACGCTTTCAACGAGCTTAAGAAGACATTTGACAGTTTTTCAGGAGAAGGCAAGCAACTCGAAGCCGACAGCACCCTGCGCAGCATTGAGAACCAGATTCAGGGAGTGTTCAATACGCCCCCAAGTGGACTGAGCAGCAGTTTTAGCTACCTCTCCGAAATTGGTGTGTCATTCCAGCGGGATGGAACGATTGCGCTGGATAGCGTTGATCTTGAGTCGGCAATTGCCAGCGATTTTTCCGGTGTAGCGGAGCTGTTTGCCCATGACGATCAGGGTTATCTGTTCAGGGTCGATGCTTTGATCGATGGATTCGTCCAGGCTGATGGTCTAATTGATACTCGTGAAGATGGTTTGAACAGTCGATTAGATGTGACCGGGCAGCGAATTGCAGATATGGAATACCGCCTGGAACTGCGGGAACAAAGATTGCGCGACCAGTTTACCGCGCTGGACAGCTTGATGGGGCAGCTTCAGGGAACCAGCGACTTTCTGTCGCAGCAGTTGGCGGTTTTGCCGACTCTATCAAACCGTAATCGCTGAGCGATCTGGTTGGTCGGCAGTGGCGTACAAGTGTTAACAAGGAGTATGTGATGAGTTTTGCAGGTGTTCGGAATGCGTTGAATCAATATAACCAGCATGCCGTTCAGACCGGAATTGAATCGGCCGACCCGCATCGCTTGATTCAGATGCTTATGGAAGGAGCCCTTGGCAAGATTGCCGCCGCAAAGGGCTTCATGGGTCGCAAGGAAATTCTGCAGAAGGGCCGGCACATTGCGGACGCAATTTCGATCCTGGAGGGATTGAAAGCAGGTCTGGACAAGGAACAGGGCGGTGACATCGCGCAAAACCTTGAGGATCTGTATATCTACATGGAACGTCGACTTATCGAGGCTAACAGGACAAACGATACTGCATTGCTGGATGAAGTGTCAGATCTTCTTAAGCAGATCAAGGAGGCCTGGGACGCGATCTCTGGAACCGCAAGGCCAAAACAAGGGCAGCCGGCGGCGTAAGCCCAAAATCCCAATTAAGGAATAGCCGCGATGGATCTGGAACGACTTGAACAGCTAGAACAGATCGTTTTGTTGAGCAGAGAGATGCTGAAACATGCCGGGCAAAACGATTGGGCGCGCGTTGCGGAACTCGAGGCCGATCGCCGCAAGCTTGTCAATCAATGTTTCCAGCAATTTACCCGATTGGAAGACACTTCGGACGTGGCGCCGACAATCCAGGAAATTCTGCATTTGAACCAGGAAGTCATGAAGCTGGGCGCAGTGCATCGGGAATCTGTCGGGGCTGATATGCATCGAGACAGCCTGGGTCGCACAGCGCGAGCTGCCTACCTGGGCTGCGCCCGTTAACTCCTTAAAACGTCCGTAGCCTGGCCGCTATGCCATCAGAATGAAGGCTGCGCATTTTCATTCTGGAATTAGCAGGTTAGCGATGCCCGACCCTTCTTGACCGCGTCAACACCAAAAGCTTTTGCCAAGCTGCTCCTAAACTGTCTCACTATCAAGTGGTTAAACCAAACACTCGGCGTCACGCTCGCCCATGACAAAATTTTGACATTCTGCTTCAAGAGTGCTTAACTTCGCGGTAATAACACTTCCACTCGTTTCACGCGAAGCGAACGAACTGCCGCGGAACAAGGTCGATGGGGGAAACTAAGGTGTCAATCAGCGAGCCAAAGGTGCTTATCATAGAAGCCGACCAAGATCGCGGTCGCGAACTCGAATCGGTTTTGCGTTTTATCAACTATGAACCCGTTTCCACCGCTGACTGTGGTCGATGGAAGGATACTGTCATTGATTCGCAGGATTTTCTCGCTGTACTTGTAGGTGGCTGCAAGAATGACAAGGCACTGGAAAAGCTTCTGAAGGAAGTGCACGAGTTCGATGAGCACCTGCCGATTTTCCTGCTGACGGAAAAAAACCGTGAACCTACGGTCGCTATAGAGCCGAGTTCCTGCATTCTCGGGCGTGTCGAAATGCCAGCACATTACACCCAGCTGACCAGCGCGTTGCACCAGGCGGAAGTCTACAGAGAAACCCAGGCCGATGGGTCAAACCAGCGGCCGGTAGATCTTTTCCGGAGTCTGGTAGGGACCAGTCGCGCCGTGCAAGGGGTCCGCAAAATGATCCAACAGGTGGCGAACTCGGACGCGAACGTATTGATTCTTGGTGAGTCCGGAACCGGAAAAGAGGTCGTTGCCCGCAATCTGCATTATTATTCATCGCGCCGCGAAAGCGCATTCGTTCCTGTAAACTGCGGTGCGATTCCCGGAGATCTGCTGGAATCGGAATTGTTCGGTCATGAAAAAGGCGCCTTCACAGGTGCCATCAGCGCGCGCCAGGGTCGGTTTGAGCTCGCCGAAGGCGGCACTCTTTTTCTTGATGAAATCGGGGATATGAGCCTCAACATGCAGGTCAAATTGCTGCGTGTTCTCCAGGAACGCAGCTTTGAACGTGTTGGAAGCAATAAAAGTATTCAGGCCGATGTCCGAATCATCGCCGCCACGCATCGTAACCTCGAAGAAGCGATTGTTGAGGGCAATTTCCGCGAAGATCTGTTCTATCGTTTGAACGTCTTCCCGATCGAAATGCCACCGTTGCGCGAGCGCGTCGAAGATATTCCTTTGCTCGTCAATGAATTGATAAGACGCATCGAGCATGAAAAGCGCGGTTCTGTGCGGTTGACCCAGGGAGCGATCCTTGCGCTCTGCCAGTACAATTGGCCCGGGAATGTCAGGGAACTCGCCAACCTCATCGAACGCCTGGCGATTTTGTTCCCCTTCGGTGTCGTCGACGTTAGCGATCTTCCGGAGAAATTCCAGACGGACGCGGTTCGGGCGGAAGCTTCCAACTTCAGCGATGAAATGCTGCGGGCCCAGCCGCAGCCGGTACAGTACTCGCTGGATTCAGAACCGCGCCTGCCTCGCGGTGGACTGGACCTGAAAGAACACCTTAGCAGTCTCGAAATCGGTTTCATTAAACAGGCGCTTGATGACGCCAACGGTGTTGTTGCCCAGGCGGCTAAACGTCTTGGTATGCGCCGGACGACACTCGTCGAAAAACTCCGCAAATACGGGCTGCATCGGTCTGATAGTGCGCCGGGGGTTTGACGGATCTCTTTCGCTTCCTCCGTAACCGACTGATATATAATATTAAATTAATTTCGGCATGTTCTTTGCTGTAGACACCGTGGACGTCAAAGCACGGTTAATCAGCATCAGGAGCAGGCCCGTTCATGAACCACCCGGTTGCCGCCAAGCAACAACTGAAAGACGCGTTTGAACTGTTTAACCAGGTCTCGGAACAGCTGACCGGGTCTTATGCAGTCCTGCAGCGACAGGTAGTTTCCCTTGAACAGAAATTGACCGCCTCGGTTGCAGAGCGTTCGCGTTTGCTTGACGAAATGCGAACACTCCACCAGGAGATTGGCCGAACTCAACGTCTTTCCTCGATGGGCGAAATGACTGCGCGTCTCGCACATCAGATTCGTACACCGCTGGCAACCGCCTTACTGTATGCCTCCCAGCTCAAACAGCCGAACTTGCGCAGAGATCAGCACGATTGCTTTGTCGATCGTTTGCTGGTTGGGCTTCGGCATCTCGATCACATGGTCAATGACATGCTGGTTTTCGCTCGCGGCGGGCAGGTCGGCAGGGAAACGGTGTCAATACGCGATCTCCTGGAACAGGTGCGAAAATCGCTGTTACCGCAACTCCAGGAGCGGAATGCCTGGTGGGAAGTGAATGCAAGCAGCGAAGATCTGTTCGTGCGCGGACAACGCGAAGTGCTCGCCGGCGCGCTATCCAACCTGGCAACCAACGCACTCGATTCCTGCGGCGAAGGCGCACAGCTTAAATGGCAGATCGGATCGGCGGGCGCCGAGATTCACCTGGCGCTCCAGGACAATGGTCCGGGTGTACCGAAAGAGATTCGTGAACAGATCTTCGAACCGTTTTTTACCACGCGCTCTAATGGAACCGGTCTGGGGCTGGCTGTGGTTCGCGCGGTAATTGACGCTCATCATGGTTGCATCGCAGTGGATGCCGGCTGCCAGCAGGGCGCGCGGTTCGTGGTGCAATTGCCCGTTTTCGATGTGCATCAGCACCTTCCTAGCGAGATGGTGCACAGGAAAAACAGCGTAGAAAGAGTCGATGTGAGGTGCCCGGAATGAGTCAGGCTACGGTGTTGGTCGTTGAAGATGACTCGGCGTTGCGAGACGCATTGTGCGCAACCATAGAACTGGCCGGATACGGAGTCGAATCGGCCAATGACGGTATGGAAGCTCTGCGCATGATCGAAGACCAGCCGTTTCAGCTGGTGGTAAGCGATGTTCAGATGAAAGGAATGGATGGCCATCTGCTCTTGCAGAAACTGAAAGCGAGTGGTCCGGAACTTCCGGTTGTGCTCATGACGGCATACGGGACCATTCAGAACGCGGTGGAAGCGATGCGTGCCGGAGCGGTGGATTATCTGGTAAAACCCTTCGATGCCGGAATTCTCGTGGAGATGATCAAACGTTACATACCTGATGTTGGCGATAATGCCGGTTTTGTGGCCGAAGATCCGGCAACGCGCAAGCTGACAACGCTCGTTAAGCGGGTCGCGGCCACAGACGCAACGGTCATGATCAGCGGCGAGTCTGGCGCAGGCAAGGAAGTGTTTGCACAGATGATTCACGGCAACTCCGTGCGCCGGGAAGGGCCGTTTGTCGCGATAAACTGTGCGGCGATCCCCGAAAATATGCTGGAAGCATCGCTGTTCGGGTATGAGAAAGGCGCATTCACCGGCGCCTACCAGGCGCGTGCCGGTAAATTCGAGCAGGCCCAGGGTGGAACATTGCTCCTTGACGAAATATCGGAAATGGATCTCGGACTGCAGGCGAAACTGTTAAGGGTGCTGCAGGAACGCGAGGTCGAGCGCCTCGGAGGGCGCGAAGCGATCGATCTGGATGTCCGCGTGCTGGCGACGACAAACCGCAATATGCGCGAAGAGGTTGCCGCCGGTCGTTTCCGCGAGGATCTGTTCTATCGTCTTAACGTGTTTCCCCTGCATGTGCCACCGTTGCGCGATCGTCCGGCCGATATCCTTCCGCTCGCGACCAGGCTGATCCGCAGATATTGCCCGGAGGGACGCTGCATGCCGCGCCTTACGAGCAAAGCGCAGCGGGCGCTCCTGGCTCACCACTGGCCGGGTAACGTTCGGGAGCTGGATAACGTCATCCAGCGCGCTCTCATTCTGCTGTGTGGGGATGAAATCGAGGTAGAGGACCTTTGTTTCGAGTTCGATGCGCCACAGGTCGCGGCCGGTTTGCCGGAAGCGCAGGCAAGCGAGTTGCCTCAACCAGAAAGGCTCGGCGACGATCTGAAAAATCGCGAATTCGAGTTGATTCTGGACGCGCTTCGAACGGATAACGGCTGCCGCAAGACAGCCGCAGAACGTCTGGGCATCAGTCCGCGCACTTTGCGTTACAAGTTAGCGCGCATGCGTGAACAAGGCATAGCAATTCCGGACTAGGGAGGACTTTCGATGAGCAGCATAAGTAACGTAGATCAAGTGTTGGCGGAAATGAGGCGGATTGCAGCAGCGGCACAAAGTTCTCCTGTCGAAACCGCGAAAACCACGGCCACCGGGGCCGACTTTTCAACCCTGCTGAAGCAGTCGGTCGAGCAAGTCAACAGTATTCAGCAGACCGCCGGAAAACTTTCAACGGCTTTCAGTGCCGGGGATCCGAATGTCGACGTGACGGAAGTAATGGTTGCATTGCAGAAAGCCGGCGTCGCGTTTCAGGCCATGGCAGAGGTGCGCAATCGTCTGGTAACCGCGTACCAGGAAATCATGAGCATGCAGGTTTAATCAGAATCAGGAATAGAACAGAACAATGGCACTGGTAAAAACAGAAACAGTTGAGGGCTTTCAGCGGTTGCCGGCGTTGCGGCAAGTCGGGCTCATGATCGGATTGGCGGCCAGCGTGGCACTGGGCGTTGCTGTTGTGCTGTGGTCGCAGAAACCTAACTACACGGTACTCTACGCCAATCTGGCCAGCAAGGATGCGGGAGAGGTCGTCGATGCACTGCAGAAATCGGGGATCGCATTCGAGGTAGATCAGCAAACCGGTGCGGTGATGGTGGCCAGTAACCAGTTGCACAAGGCGCGTATGCAGCTGGCACAGGACGGCTTGCCACAGGGTGGTTCCATCGGATTCGAGATTCTCCAGCAAGATCAAGGATTCGGTACCAGCCAGTCGATGGAGACTGCACGTTTTCAGCGAGCCCTCGAGGGAGAGCTAGCGCGAACGATCGCAACATTGCGCAATGTCGAAGCGGCACGGGTGCATCTGGCGATTCCGAAGCGGTCGGTATTTCTCCGGGATCGTGCTGAACCCACCGCGTCGGTGATGGTGAACCTGTACTCCGGACGCTCGCTGGACGACGAGCAGATCGCCGCGATCGTGCACCTGGTTTCATCAAGCGTTCCGCATCTGGAACCGCAGAGCGTTACGGTTGTGGATCAGCGCGGCAACTTGCTGAGTAGCGGTGCAACTGACAACACCATGGCGCCGAGTTCCAGCCAGTTTTCATACACGCGCAAGCTCGAGCTGACCTACTCTGACCGTATCCGGAATTTGCTGGAGCCTATTGTGGGAACCGGCCGGGTACGGGCAACGGTCAACGCCGATCTGGACTTTACCGTCACAGAAAGAACGCAGGAGACCTACAACCCGGATCTGCCTTCTTTGCGCAGTGAACAGGTCAGCGAGGACCAGTCCGCAAACGCCGGCGGCGCATCGGGTGTGCCGGGTGCGCTATCGAACCAGCCTCCGGGAAGTGGTGTGCTGAGAGATGCCAACGCGACGGTCGCGGGCGTAAATGATGCGAGCCAGGCTGTTAACAGCAACAGCAGCAAGCGCACGATAAGGAACTATGAACTCGACAAGACAATCAGTCATACCAAGTTGTCCAGCGGCGGAATTCGTCGTCTTTCAATTGCTGTTGTCATTGATGACAAACAGGAGATCGATGGTAACGACACAATTGTCAGCAAACCCTGGTCCGACCAGGAACTGAGCCGCTTCACCTCGCTGGTGAAAGAAGCCGTCGGATTCAATGTTCAACGCGGCGACTCGGTAAATGTCATGAACTCATCATTTGTCCCGGTGCCGGAACCCGAAGCGGTACCGGAACCCTCACTCATGGAGCAGCCATGGATCTGGGATCTGGCCAAGCAGGCGGTGGGCGCACTCGGGTTCCTGCTGGTCGTGTTTGTGGTGCTGAAACCGGTTATGCGCAGCCTGGCGGAAAAGGGCGTACGTACGATGCCGTCCACTGCGCTGGCGACCGCGGGAGGAGGGGCGGCCAGCGCAGGCGGAGAAGACCAGCTCAGCTTGTCCGGGGCCAACGCGCAACGGGCGCAACTCGAGGGGCCGAGGCGGGGCTACGAGCAGCAGCTTGAAACCGCGAGAGCTGTTGTTGCCGAAGATCCAAAACGTGTGGCTCAGGTAGTCAAGAACTGGGTGGCAGAAGATGGCTGAGAGCAAACCAAAACTTAATGGCACTGAACGCGCCGCGGTTCTGTTGCTGACGCTGGGAGAAGCCAGTGCAGCAGAAGTCCTGAAACACATGGGGCCCAAGGAGGTGCAGAAGGTCGGGTCGGCGATGGCCGGTATGCACAATGTCCCGCGCGAAAAAGTCATGCATGTGCTGGAAGGTTTTACCGAGACCGTGCAGGAACAGACCGCTCTGGGCGTTGGTTCGGAAGATTATATTCGCACCGTCATGATAGAGGCCCTGGGAGAAGACAAGGCCAAGGGACTGATGGATCGCATTCTGCTGGGCAGCAGTACCAAGGGGCTGGAAGCACTCAAATGGATGGACGCCCGTGCTGTCGCGGAACTGATCAGGCTGGAACATCCGCAGATTCAGGCCATCGTGCTTTCGTACCTGGACAACGACCACGCAGCGGACGTCATCAAGTTCTTCCCGGAGCGCACCCGTCATGATGTGCTGCTGCGGATCGCGACGATGGACGGTATCCAGCCGTCGGCCTTGCAGGAACTCGACGAAATCCTGGAAAAGCAGTTTTCGGGCAATCAGAACGTGCAGTCATCCAATGTCGGCGGAGTAAAGTTTGCGGCCGATATTCTGAATTTCGTCGACAGCACGATCGAAGGCGAAATCATGGAGGCGATCAAGGACGCCGATGCCGAGCTCGGGCAACAGATCCAGGATCTTATGTTTGTGTTCGACAATCTTATTGATGTGGATGACCGCGGCATACAGGCGCTGTTGCGGGAGGTCTCCTCGGAAACCCTGATTCTGGCGCTTAAGGGCGCCGATGAAGGAATGAAGGAAAAGATCTTCAGCAACATGTCGAAGCGCGCCGCTGAAATGATGCGTGACGATCTTGAAAACAAGGGTCCGGTCCGTCTGAGCGAAGTGGAAAGTGCGCAGAAGGAAATACTGGCCATCGCACGGCGGATGGCCGATTCCGGAGAACTGGTGCTTGGTGGCAAGGGAGCGGAACAGTTTGTCTAAAGTCATCCGCAGCGAGGACGCAGCCGGGTGCCAGACCTGGAACGTGCCGGATATGCAGTCCGGGAACAGCGGCATTGCGCGACCTATGACCGCGCGGCAGGTCGAGGAAATCCAGGTACAGGCGCGGCAGGAAGGCTTTCAGCAGGGATTAAAGGAAGGCCGCGACACAGGACGCAAGGAGTTCACAGCCAGAATCGCTTGCCTCGAACAGCTGATCCAGTCGCTCGATGAACCGTTCGTATCCCTCGACCAGGAGATCGAGGAACAGCTGACCCAGCTGGCGATGCTCGTCGCGCGTCAGTTAGTGAGACGCGAGTTGCAGATCGATCCTGGTCAGGTGATCGGTGTCGTGCGCGAAGCGCTTGCCGCTCTGCCGCTGGCGGCGCGAAACGTCCGGATCGCCGTTCACCCCGAGGACGCCGCACTGATACGTGACGCCTTGTCGTTGCGGGAAGGAAACCACGAGATACGGATCGTAGAGGACCCGGTGCAAGGGCGGGGCGGGTGCCGGGTTCTGACGCAGAACTCCCAGATCGACGCCACAGTCGAATCGCGGCTCAACGCGGTGATTGCGAACGTGCTGGGCGGACAGCGAAGTTCGGATATCCGGGACGAATGATGTTGCAGCCCAACCGCCAATCCGTCTGGCAGCAGCGGCTGAAGCCGTATCTCCGCCGTGCGGGACAGCCGCTTCCGCTGGTCGTGTCCGGCAAGCTGACGCGCATGGTGGGCCTTACACTGGAAGCGGTCGGTTGCCAGGCTGCGATTGGCGGACGCTGCATGATCGAATCAGTTATCGGCGCGCCGATCGAGGCGGAAGTTGTGGGCTTCCATGACGACAGGCTTTACCTGATGCCGATCGGCGATCTGCGGGGGCTCGTGCCCGATGCAAAAGTGGTTCCCACGCACAGCGTCTGCACAGTACCCGTTGGCGAACAGTTGCTGGGCCGTGTGCTCGATGGCGCCGGGCACCCGCTGGACGGCAAAGGCCCTCTCCATGATCACGAATGTGTACCGCTCACCGGCAGAGCGACCAATCCACTGGCACGCCCGCCGATCCGTGAACCTCTGGACGTGGGAGTCGCTGCCATCAACGCTCTGCTCAGTGTCGGTCGCGGCCAACGTATGGGTCTTTTCGCGGGCAGCGGTGTAGGTAAAAGCGTTCTTCTGGGAATGATGACGCGATACACCAATGCCGATGTGATCGTGGTAGGGCTGATCGGTGAACGTGGACGGGAAGTGAAGGAATTCGTCGAGAATATTCTCGGCGCAGAAGGACTATCGCGTTCTGTCGTCATCGCGACTCCGGCGGATACTTCGCCGCTGATGCGCATGCACGGCGCGATGCTGGCAACCAGCGTGGCAGAGCATTTCCGGGATCAGGGCAAGCAGGTTCTCCTGCTGATGGATTCCCTGACGCGATTCGCCCAGGCGCAACGCGAAATCGCCCTTGCTATAGGTGAGCCGCCCGCCACCAAGGGCTATCCGCCGTCGGTATTCGCCAGGTTGCCGCAACTGGTGGAGAGGGCGGGAACCGGCGAACGTGGCGGTTCCATTACCGCGTTCTATACCGTATTGGCGGAGGGCGACGATCAGAATGATCCGATTGCCGACGCCGCGCGCGCGATACTCGACGGCCACGTAGTGCTGTCACGGGAACTGGCGGAGGCGGGGCATTATCCCGCGATTGATATCGAAGCGTCCATCAGTCGCGTGATGGTTGATATCGTGGCGCCTGAGCATGATCAGGCAGCGCGACGCTTCAGACAGATTTACTCGGCCTATCGGCAAAACCGCGATCTGATCAATGTCGGCGCTTATCAGTCCGGCAGCGATCCGCGGGTGGATGAAGCGATCGCCATGTATCCGCAGCTTCGCAGCTTCCTACAGCAGAATATGCGCGAGCGGGTGACCTGGAACGAGAGCATGGCCGGGCTTGCAACGGCGCTTGGCGTAACTGCGGCGCCGCCGATCCATAAACGAACGACGGGATAGCGGTCTTGTACGCAATGGCGCGATCAAAACGAATGCAGCCGGTTCAACGCGTGGCGCAAAGCCGTGAACAAGCGGCTATGCGCAAGCTCGGGCAGAGCCAGCAATACCTCGATGAACAGTGCAGGAAGCTCGACGAGCTGCGCGCTTATCGCGAGCAGTACACCCGGGAGTTCGAGTCCTGTGGCGGAGGTGGCCTGGGCGCGATGCGCTTGCAGGATTATCGCGTTTTTCTCGGGCGTCTGAATGAAGCGGTGCGGCAGCAGGAGGCGATTATCGCCAAATGCCAGAGTCAACATGAAAAGAATCGTCAGCTGTGGCTGGAGACGCGCGGCCGCGCCCAGGCGATCGAAAATGTTGTCCAGGGATACTGTCGCGAGGAACGCCGGCAAATGGACAGAAAAGAACAACGGGAACAGGACGAACACGCGCAGCGACCCCGTCGCAAGTAGACCTGGCACATCCATTGCTCTAACAGATGACAAGCGATATCAATCTGTCCAGGAGCCAGGGGATGACCGCATCCATAGCTGCACTACCATTGTCTGCCGCCGGCACGGCCCCCCTTCTGGTGGGTGTTGGAAATATTCCAATAAAACAGCTACCTGCCGAGCAGTTTCAGACCTTCGAAGCGCTGCTGCAGCAGACCGCAGCCGCGTTGAACGTCCCGTACCCGGACAGCCTGAGCGGCGAAGCGGCCGCAAAAACCCTGGTCGAACAACTACAGACGCTGCCGCAAGGTGGCAAGCTGTTGCCGCTGCTGGAGCAGGTCAGGGATACCGCGGGCGCTCAAGGTGTTGCACCCGGGCAAGTCCTCGCGGATCTCGTGGCGAGGTTTGGGTCTGCAGAGCAGAGCCATGATTCGGATGCGTCCGGAGCGCTCTCCGTTATGCCGCTGCAAACAGTTGAGCCAAATCCACAGTATCTGGCGGTTTCGACCTCGGAAATCAACTCGCTCAACCGCGAACTGTCGCGCGTGTTGCAACAGCCGGGAACCCAGGACGCCGCCAGGGGAGTTGATCCCGCTTTAAATGAGCGCTTGCCGCAGGACCCGAAGCTGCCTGGCATTGATAAATTCATCGCACAATTACAGCAACCGGCGCCCGCTAACCCAGTGCCGCCAGCTGAACTCAAGTCAGCTTTGGCTGCGTTCAGGCAGCTCGCAACGGCTACTGAGGCAAGCGTGTCCGGGTCCGCCGGCAGGTCAGACAGCCTCGCTGCGGTGACACCGACCCAGCAGGTCACCACCAATCTACCTGCGACCGGTGGCGCGCCGGCTATGGTTGTGGGAACGCCGGTCGGCCAGGAAAACTGGGATCGGGCGCTGAGTGAGCGCGTGCAGTGGCTTGCTGGCCAGGGCGTACAACGCGCGCAAATCAGGCTGAACCCGGCGCACCTGGGCCCCATGGAAGTTCGCATACAGGTGCAGAACGATCAGGCGACCGTTCATTTCACATCCGCACATGCCGTGGTCCGGGAGGCCCTGGAAGCGGCGTTGCCAAGACTGCGGGAAATGCTGGGCTCGTCGGGCGTCGAACTGGTTAATGTCGATGTCTCGTCGGGACAGTCGTTCGCAGAACAGCGACGCACCAGCGAACAGGAGTCCGCTAACGCCTCCAGCTGGAACGGGAGTGGCGCCGAACCTGATGGAGGCCTGGA
This sequence comes from Thiogranum sp., assembly GCA_024102665.1. Taxonomy (GTDB): domain Bacteria; phylum Pseudomonadota; class Gammaproteobacteria; order DSM-19610; family DSM-19610; genus Thiogranum. The sequence continues at coordinate 91,918 of JAGFJP010000061.1, forward strand.
AACGGTGCTCGAATCACCCATCGCACCGCTGCTCCGAGCGGGGCTTCTGGATCTGTTTGCCTAAGCGTTTCGATTTTAAAGGGATTCTTTTCAGGCATGCTGAAATGCCGGCTCGAAGTGACGGCGGTTGTCAGGTAAACTATTGATTGTCTGCGGCCTGTGCCCTGTGCTAACGTTTAATTCACAACTATAACAACGCTGGATTTGGCGATGCCAACAACCACGAAAAACCGGGGGAGTAACAAGGCGGAGCGGCGTGCCGGTCCCCGAAAAAAATCCTCCAGTACCATCGTCGGCAAAGAATTCAATTACGTCCTGCATCTGGATGCGGACGATACCTTGCTGCTCAACCGTTATCGGGACGTTCTAGCCCAGGGCGCCGCCGGGTTCGCAGAGACTACCTACAATTATCTGTTTGATAACCCTGACATTGCAGACGTCATGTACGCCTACGAACGCCAGGGTGGCAACATCGGCGAACTGGTGCGCGGCCAACTCCAGCACCAGTTGAATCTGCTCAATGGCGACATCAGCGAAAAGGCCACGTTGCGTTCCGAGCAGGTTGGGCGATCGCACTTCCAGTGGGGGGTGAAACCCGTCTGGTCGCTGGGTTCGTACCGCTTGTGTTTTCAACATCTGAAACATCTGGTTGTCAGCGATCCGCAGATTGCCCCGGAAGATCGCGCACCGCTGGAGGCGGCGCTCATCAAGATGGTGTTCCGCGATCTCGCTATCACCAGTGAGGCGTACTGGCGCGCTGCCGTCGATCAGCTCAAGGAGCAGCGTGATGAGCTGGGTTTGGAACAGAATCTGGCAGGTGAATTACTGAGTCATATTCCGCAGATGCTCTGGACCGTCGATATCGAGTCCAACAAGATCAGCTACGCAAGCCACGGTACGCGCGCATTCTGCGGCGACCGGCTGGAAGCGCCGATCCCCTGTTTTTATCGCATTAGCGGTTCCGAGCGACAACGCGTCCTTACAGCCTGGCAACAGGTTATCGACGGCGAGCCGGTGCAACTGGAAATCCAGGTCAATACGGAGTCGGATCGGGAAGGCTGGTACCGGTTGGCATTCTACCCGACAGCCAATCGGCGCGGGCGTGTGTTGCGCGTTCATTGCCTGATGGAGGACGTGACCGATTCGCATACCGACCGGGCACGACTGGAACAGCTCTCCACGCAGGACGAGGTCACCGGACTGGCCAATCGCACTTTGTGGTATGACCGTTTGGGGTCTGCGCTGGCGGTTGCGCGTCGCAACCCCGGCGCTTCCGTTGCCGTCATGATTCTCGATATCAACCAGTTCAAGATGTACAACGACTCGCTGGGCAATCAGGCCGGCGACGAACTGCTTCGCCAGGTCGGTACGCGCCTGCAAAAGGTATTGCGCGATACCGATACCCTGTCACGGCTGGGTGGCGATGAATTCGGTATCGTGCTGCCCATGGTCCAGGACGCTGAAAAAGCCGCCGCGCGCGTAGCGCGCCAGGTCATGGATACACTCAGCGCACCTTTTTCCTATAAAGGAAGGGACCTGTGCATCAGCAGTACTATTGGCATTTCAGTCTATCCACAGCATGGCGAGGACGCACACACGCTGGCCAGCCACGCAGACAGCGCGATGTACCGCGCCAAGTGGAATTCGGCGCCATATCTGTTTTACGAAATCGAATCCGACGCATCCGCCACCGAACATCTGCAACTTTCCGGTCAGCTGCACGGCGCCCTGGAACGCGAAGAGTTTGAATTGTTCTACCAGCCCAAGATCGATCTGTTAAGCGGCAAGATCTGCGGCGCCGAAGCATTGCTGCGCTGGCGGCACCCGCAACAGGGGCTGGTGTTGCCCAAGCGCTTTATTCCGGTTGCCGAGCAGCTGGGCATGATTTCGCCGATCACCGACTGGGTTCTCGACACCGCGCTGGAGCAAAGCAAGCACTGGCCGGCGAACGGGCAACCGATGTCGATTTCCATAAATGTCTCGGCGCGTTCATTCCAGTCGCCCGGACTGGTTCGCCGCATCGAGAAGGCGCTGCGCAAGGCCGGGGTGGAGGGATGTTGCCTGGAGGTGGAGATCACCGAAGACACGTTGATGGCGGACCTTGAAGAGGGCGCCCGGATTCTCAACAGTCTGAATGCGCTGGGCGTGTCGATTGCGATCGACGACTTCGGCACCGGTTATTCCTCTCTGTCGTACCTCAAACGCCTGCCCATCGATACCATCAAGATCGACCAGTCCTTCCTTGAAGGGATGGCCAGTAATCCTAAAGATGTCGCTATCGTGCGCTCCATTATCGAACTCGGCCATAACCTGGACTGCAAAGTCATTGCTGAAGGTGTCGAAGGCGAAACGGTGCGCAGACAGCTGCAGGACCTCGGCTGTGATCTGGTCCAGGGATTCCACATCAGCAAACCGTTGCCGGATGCGGGCTTCCGGGAATGGCTGTCACTTTCGACACACTGAACCAGAACCTCTGAACCGGACCCCGTCCCCCGTCCGGATTACTCTCTTCGTTTCATGCCTGTGTCCTGTCGCGCTGCCGGAGTCCCTGGCGACGGTCAATTTCGATGTTCCGGATTTCAGCCAAGGTTACGTCGAAGCATCCCTGCGATCCGAGTCAAATATCCGGCACCATTTTCAAAGCAGTTTATAACTATCTGATGTACGGAGACTAATTGCTGGTAATTCTCGTGGCATACGTTTTGCTACCCCAGTAGAAGACAGATACACGGGGACAGGCAATGGCTAGAGAAGACGATCTGGATCTTGATATAGAAGGCGCCGAGGCGCCGGCAGCTAACTCCAGGTCCAGAATGCTCATCATAGCGCTGGTGGTGGTTTTGCTGCTCGGCATCTCGACCGCAGCGACACTGATGTTGAGCGGCATATTATCCGACGACAGCGTGACGGTCGCAGACCAGGAAGAGGGAAGCGCCGCAACGCCCGACCAGAAAGCGCTCGACAGCAAAAAGGCGAGCAAGGCACCGCTCAACTACGTGCCACTGGATCCACCCTTCGTCGTCAATTTCGGCGGCGACTCCGACATCCGTTTTCTCCAGGTCACGGTAGAAGTGGGAACACGTGATCCAGCAATTGTGGAACGGGTAAAAGAGCACCGTCCGGCGATTCGCAACAGTCTGGTGCTGTTGTTCAGCAGCCAGGATCCGCACGCGCTCAACGCCAGGGAAGGCAAGGAAAAGCTCCGTGATGAAACGCTTGCCGAGGTGCAGAAAGTACTCAGGCAGGAAACCGGCGTTCCCGGCGTGGAAAGCGTGTTCTTCACCAGTTTTGTCATGCAATAGGATGCTTCAGTGAACGATCTGCTTTCCCAGGACGAAATCGATGCGCTGCTGCACGGCGTAACCGGCGGCGGCGTCGATACGGGTACCGATGAAGAAGTTCCCGAGGGCGAGGTACAGGGCTACGATTTTGCCAGCCAGGACCGGATTGTGCGCGGGCGCATGCCCACGCTGGAAATGATCAACGAACGCTTCGCCCGTTATTTCCGCATCAGTCTCTTCAACATGCTGCGCCGCGCAGGTGAGATTTCCGTATCCGGCGTGCAAATGCTCAAGTTCGCCGAGTATGTCCACAGCCTGTTCGTGCCGACCAGTCTCAACCTGGTGCGCGTGAATCCGCTGCGTGGAACGGCGTTGTTCGTGCTCGAGCCGAAACTGGTGTTCGCGCTGGTGGACAACTTTTTCGGCGGTGGCGGGCGGTTTCATACCAAGATCGAGGGGCGCGAGTTCACGCCCACCGAGCTTCGCGTGATTCGCATGGTACTGGACATCGCGTTTTCCGACTTGATGCAGGCATGGAAACCGGTGCTTGAAGTCGGATTCGACTATCAGGGTTCGGAAGTCAATCCGCACTTCGCCAATATCGTGAGTCCGACCGAGGTCGTGGTGGTGAACACCTTCCGCGTCGAGCTTGAGGGCGGCGGGGGAGATCTCCACGTCACCATGCCCTATTCAATGGTGGAGCCGATTCGTGATCTGCTGGACGCCGGTGTGCAGAGCGACCGGACGGATCGCGACGAACGCTGGACACGTACCATTCGCGAAGAAATGAAAGAGGCGCGGGTCGCGGTTGCAGCGACACTGGTCGAGACCACCTTGTCGCTGCGCGAACTCAACCAGTTGAAGGCCGGCGACGTGATCCCCGTCGACCTGCCGGAACTGGTGACGCTGGAAGCCGAGTCAACGCCGGTTTTCAGGGGCAAGTTCGGGGTCCATAACGGCGCCAGGGCGATCAAGATCGTCAGGAAAATCGTATCGGAACAGTTCGACAAATAGGGTTGGCAGCGGGAGAAGCTGATGAGTGAAAAGATCGAAAACCATGAAGCGGCCGCGGACGACGACTGGGCCGCGGCGATGGCCGAACAGGCCGATGCCGAAGGCGCGGATAACAGCGACGAGGACGTGTCTTCAGCGGAGTTTGACAGTCTCGAGGATACCTCGGGCGGGCCCGCCGGGGTCGAGGCCAATATGGATGTCATCCTCGACATTCCCGTCACCATATCGATGGAGATCGGTCGCACCCACATCAGCATCAGAAACCTGTTGCAACTGAACCAGGGCTCCGTCGTGGAGCTGGACCGTCTCGCCGGAGAGCCCATGGACGTACTGGTCAACGGCACGCTGGTTGCGCATGGCGAAGTGGTGGTGGTTAACGAAAAGTTCGGTATTCGTCTGACCGATGTCATCAGTCCGGCGGAACGCGTCAAGAAGCTGCGATAGGAAATTTATTAATGACACGCCGAACTTCGCAGCTGGCCGCTCTTGTCGCCACCACGGTGATTCCGTCGCTCGGCAGGGCTGTGGACAACGTCCAGGGATCAATAAATGCCGCCGGTGCCGGCGGCCCGCTGAAAGAGGCCGGCAAGATCACCGCCGGGCAGGATCCGCTGGCAATGACCAGTCTGTGGCAACTGACACTGGGCATGTTGATGGTGCTCGCGTTGATCGTCGGAATCGCCTGGGTGCTGAAACGCACCGGGCGTTTCCAGCTGGCGGCGGGCGGCGGTCTGCGCATTCTCGGCGGACTTTCCATGGGCGCGCGGGAACGGGTCGTGTTGCTGCAGGTGGGAGATGCCCAGTTGCTGGTCGGCGTCGCACCTGGACGTGTGCAGACTCTGCACGTGCTGGAACGGCCGCTGCATTCAGCGTCCGATGGCATTTCTCCGGGCAAGGCCTTTTCAGATCAGCTCGGCCGTTTCCTGAAAAAGGAAAAAACGACATGAAACGCGGCCTGGTACTGCTGATCCTGATGATGAATTTTGTTCCGCTGCTGGCATCGGCCGAACCCGGTCTGGCGGCATTGACCGTGAAGCCTGGCGAAAACGGCAGCGAAACCTACTCGGTGACCATCCAGGTGCTGCTGTTCATGACGGCGCTGAGCCTGTTGCCGGCGGCGCTGATGATGATGACCTCGTTCATGCGCATCCTTATTGTCCTGGGCATTCTGCGTCAGGCGCTGGGAACGCAGTCATCACCGTCGAACCAGGTACTGATCGGGCTCGCGCTGTTCCTGAGCCTGTTCATCATGATGCCGGTCTTCGACCGCGTATACGAAGATGCGCTTGCTCCCTACCTCGAAGAGCAGATTCCGGCGCAGGAAGCCATGCAGCGCGCCGCAGGTCCGTTCCGCGGCTTTATGCTCGGACAGACGCGTGATGACGATCTCATGCTGTTCGCCAATATATCGGGAAGCGCAGAGTTCGAAACCGCTGAGGATGTTCCTTTCTCGCTGCTGCTCCCTGCGTTTGTTACCAGTGAGCTGAAGACTGCGTTCCAGATCGGTTTTCTCATCCTGATACCGTTCCTGGTGATCGATCTTGTGATCGCCACCCTGTTGATGTCGATGGGCATGATGATGCTGTCGCCCATGATTATTTCACTGCCTTTCAAAATCATGCTTTTTGTGCTTATCGACGGCTGGTCCCTGATCATGGGTACGCTGGCCGCCAGCTTCGCGGTTTGATGGAGGAACTGACTTGACACCGGAAACAGTAATGGAAATCGGCATGCGCGCAATGACGGTGACGGCGCTGCTCGCCGCCCCCTTGCTGCTTTCCGCGCTGGTGGTCGGTCTGCTCATCGGTATGCTGCAGGCCGCGACCCAGATCAACGAGATGACACTGACTTTCGTTCCGAAGCTGATCGTGGTGGCGCTGGTGCTGATGTTCGCCGGCCCGGCGCTGCTCCAGACCCTCCTGGGTTTCACGATCCAGTTGATAGAGGGAATACCGGACATTATCGGGTAAGCGGTGGAGTGACCGGATCATGCTATTCACCAGCGCCGACATCTCAACCTGGATCGCCACTCTGTTCTGGCCGTTCACGCGCATCGCAGGAATGCTTGCGATCGCACCGATATTCGGTGCGCGCATGGTGCCGGTGCGCATCCGGCTGGTGATTGCGCTGTTGCTGACCTTCCTCGTAATACCGCTGTTGCCGCCGGTGCCCGCGCTCGATCCCCTGTCGGCGGCCGGCGTGCTGGTCACCATCCAGCAACTGATCATCGGGCTGGCCATCGGCTTCAGTATTCAACTGGTCTTCGCGGCACTGGTTATCGCCGGGCAGACTATCGCCATGGGCATGGGGCTGGGCTTCGCGCAGATGGTGGATCCCCAGAACGGTGTCAATGTTCCGGTGATCGGTCAGTACTACGTGGTCATAGCGACGCTTCTGTTTCTGGCGTTGAACGGACACCTGGCGTTGATTCGGGTGCTGGTCGACAGCTTTCAGTCACTGCCGATCGGCGCAGAGACATTGACCCGGGAAGACATGCGAGCCATCGCTTACTGGGGAACACGGATGTTCGCCCAGGCCGTCATGGTGGCGTTGCCCGCCGTGGCGTCGATCCTGCTGGTCAATGTTTCCTTCGGCGTGGTCAGCCGTTCGGCGCCGCAACTCAACGTTTTCGGCGTCGGCTTTCCGGTTACGCTGACGCTGGGTTTCGTGGTGCTGATCTTCGCGATTTCCAATCTGTTGCCGCAGATGGAACAGCTCATTGAAAGTGCCCTGACCGCGGTGACGCTGTTCGGGACAGGGGAGTCATAACATGGCCGAGAACCAGGACGGTCAGGAGAAAACCGAACAGGCGACCCCCAAACGCCTGGAAGAGGCTCGCAAAAAAGGCCAGGTCCCGCGCTCCAGGGAACTGACCACCATGGCAATGTTGCTGATGGCGGCGATATCGATGGCGGTCATGGGCGATGCCATGATCGAGCAAATGGGCGAAGTGCTGCATACCGGGCTGGCCGTCGAACGGGCCAGGCTGTTCGATCGCTTCGCGGTCATCGACATTCTCGGGGAAGCGATGATGCAGGCCGCGCTGCTGATGGCGCCGTTTCTACTGGTCATGATGGTGACAGCCGTGCTCGCACCGGTGGCGCTTGGCGGCTGGGCATTCAGCACGCAAGCGATGGGCGTGAAGCTTGACAAGCTGAATCCACTCACCGGCATGAAGCGCATTTTCGCCGCCCGCGGGCTTGTGGAGCTGGTGAAAGCGCTGGCCAAGTTTCTGTTGATCGGTTCTGTCGGCGCGTTGTTGCTCGTGCAATTCATGCCTGAGCTGATGGGGCTGGGACGCGAATCAGTGGAGAACGGCCTGGCGCACACCGGGAAAATTCTTTCCACATCCTTCCTGGTTCTCAGCGCATCGCTGATCGTGATCGCAGTGATCGATGTGCCTTTCCAGCTCTGGGATCACGCCAAGAATCTCAAGATGACGCGTCAGGAAGTCAGGGACGAACACAAGAATACCGAAGGCAAACCGGAGGTGAAATCGCGGGTGCGGGCCATGCAGCGCGAGATTGCCCAGCGGCGCATGATGGCCGAGATCCCGAAAGCCGATGTGGTCATAACCAACCCGACACATTACGCGGTGGCCCTGCGCTACGACCCGCAAACCATGGCCGCGCCGATCGTGGTAGCCAAGGGCGTGGAACTGATGGCCAGCCAGATCCGCACCGTCGCGACGGCGAACGGGGTTCCGCTCTATGAAGCGCCGCCGCTGGCGCGCGCGCTCTATTACAGCACCGAGATCGACCGCGAAGTGCCCGCCGGTCTGTATCTCGCCGTGGCCCAGGTGCTCGCATATATCTTCCAGATCAGGGCCGCGGCGAAAGGCGGACCGGTTCCCGCGTCACCGGGGGATCTCCCGGTGCCGGATGAATTCTTTCAGGGGCCGGACGGCAACGGCGCAGTCCCTGATTAAACGCAGAAAGGAACGACATCATGGCAACTGAAGTTGTATCGACCGGGTTCGGCGGCCTCAGCCGACACGGGCTGGGCGCCCCGGTGCTGCTGGTAATGATGCTGGCGATGATCATCATCCCCTTGCCTCCCATGGCTCTGGATATGTTCTTCACCTTCAACATTACTCTGTCGCTGGTGATCCTGATGGTCACCGTGTATGCCATGCGCCCGCTGGACTTCGGCGTGTTCCCCACTGTGCTGCTGGTGTCGACCCTGCTGCGCCTGGCGTTGAACGTGGCATCCACACGCGTTGTGCTGCTCAACGGCCATACAGGTACAGGATCCGCGGGAAAGGTGATCGAGGCGTTCGGCGAATTCGTGGTCGGCGGCAACTACGCAGTCGGTCTGGTGGTATTCGGCATACTCGTCATCATCAACTTCGTCGTGGTCACCAAGGGCGCCGGGCGCGTTTCGGAAGTCAGCGCCAGGTTCACGCTGGATGCGATGCCTGGCAAACAGATGGCCATCGACGCCGACCTCAATGCCGGGCTTATCACCCAGGACGAGGCGCGCGCGCGCCGCGAAGATGTCAGTCGCGAAGCGGATTTCTACGGAGCGATGGACGGCGCCAGCAAATTCGTGCGCGGCGACGCCATCGCCGGCATCCTGATCCTGTTCATCAATATCCTCGGCGGCCTGGCCATCGGCACCTTGCAGTTCGGTCTTTCAGTTGGCGATGCGCTGCATAACTACACGCTGCTGACCATCGGCGATGGCCTGGTGGCGCAGATACCTTCGCTGGTGCTGTCTTCCGCCACCGCCATCATCGTCACCCGCGTATCGAGCAAACAGCGCATGGGTGACCAGGTGATGCAGCAGTTGTTCGGTAACCCGATGGTGCTGGCGGTGTCTGCAGGGGTTATCGGTTTCATGGGATTGATTCCGGGCATGCCGAATCTGGCGTTCCTCACGCTGGCAACGCTGGCAGGTACCGGTGCCTGGTTCGGATGGAAACATCAGCAGCAGGCGCTGGTGCCGGTCCAGGCTGCGCCGCGTGCCGAGGAAGTGCCCGCGGAAGCCAGGGATCTCAGCTGGGATGACGTCGGTCCGGTCGACATTATCGGTCTGGAAGTCGGCTACCGTTTGATACCGCTGGTCGACCGCAGTCAGGGCGGTCAGATGATGGATCGCATCAAGGGTGTGCGCAAGAAGCTGTCGCAGGAACTCGGGTTCCTGGTTCAGCCGGTTCATATCCGCGACAACCTGGAGCTGGCACCCAGCGCTTACCGCATTTTGCTGATGGGGGTGCCGGTGGGCGAGGCCGAAATCTATCCTGATCGTGATCTCGCGATCAACCCGGGGCGCGTGTTCGGCACACTGCAGGGTGTGGCGACCAAAGACCCGGCATTCGGTCTGGAGGCGGTCTGGATCCCGCGGTCGGAGCGCGACAACGCCCAGACACTCGGATACACCGTTGTCGATCCGAGCACCGTGGTAGCCACGCACCTCAGTGAATTGCTGCAGAGTCATGCTCACGAACTGATAGGTCACGAAGAAGTCCAGCAGCTGCTGGATGTGCTGGGCAAGGCCGCGCCCAAGCTGGTCGAGGACCTGGTCCCCAACACGCTGTCCATCGGCGTGGTCCTCAAGGTGCTGCAGAACCTGCTGGAAGAACGCATCCCGGTTCGCGACATGCGCACCATCGCCGAAACCCTCGCGGAGTTCGGTTCCAGGAGTCAAGATCCCGGCGCTTTGACGGCGGCCGCGCGCGTCGCGCTTGGCCGATCAATTATTCAACATATCAACGGGATGGGATCGGAGTTACAGGTCATCACCCTTGATCCATCACTGGAACAGTTATTGCAACAGTCGCTCCAGACCGTATCGGAAGGGGGTGTGGGCATAGAGCCCGGACTGGCTGAGCGGATGCACCGCTCGCTGGTCGAAAGCGTCCGCAGACAGGAGGCCGCCGGACAAGCCTCGATCCTGCTGGTGACGCCGTCGATTCGTCCCTGGCTGGCGAAGCTGGTGCGGCACAGTATCCCGGGCCTGCACGTGCTGGCGTACAACGAAATACCGGACAACAAACAGATCAAGGTGGTTGCCAACATTGGGCAGGGAACGCCGGGTCTGGATGCGAAAAGCTGAGGAACACGCGCATGAGATCTGAACGACAGCCGACGCAACATGGCGCATTGGCATTACGGGGAGTCGAGGTGCTGCAATGAAGGTAAAACGTTTTTTCGCGTCGGATATGCGTCAGGCGATCCGCATGGTGCGCGACGAACTGGGCGCGGATGCGGTCATTCTGTCGAATCGCAAAGTGGACGGCGGCGTCGAGATCGTCTCCGCCGTGGACTATGACGAAGCATTGTTCAATGGCAGCAACGTCGAAGGCCCCGCGAAGCCGGTCTCCGCAAACATCACCCAAGCGGTGCACCAGGAACCTGTCGAGCAGGGACGTGCCGACAAGGTTGGCCCTCACACGGCGTCGCGGGACACGATCCCTTCAAGGCCGGCATCCGGCAAGCAGGTCAGCTGGGTTGAGGATCCTGCTATCGTTTCCATGCGTAAAGAGATCAGCCAGCTGCGCAGTCTGCTGGAAAACCAGTTGGCCCACCTGGCATGGGGCGACCTCGACCGCCGTGAGCCCTTGCATACCGGCGTTATGCGCCGCCTCAGCGCGATGGAACTGGACACTGCGCTGGTCGAAAGGGTTTCCGCGCCGACCGTGCACGCGCGCGACGCGGAACATGCCTGGGAACTTGCGACCAGCGAGCTGGCCGCCAGCATTCCTGTCGCGGACCAGGATGTCCTGGACCAGGGTGGTGTCGTGGCGCTGGTCGGCTCGACCGGCGTCGGCAAAACCACCAGCATCGCGAAGCTGGCGGCACGCCATGTGCTGCGCCATGGACAGCGTCATGTGGCAATGGTGACCACCGACAGCTATCGCATCGGTGCCCATGAACAGCTGATCACCTACGGTCGCCTGCTCGGTATCCCGGTGCAGGTGGCATCGGACCACAAGGAATTGCGTTCCACCCTCGACAGCCTGGCCGACAAGCGCCTGGTCCTGATCGACACCGCGGGCATGAGCCAGCGCGATGTGCGTCTCACTGAGCAGTTCGCCACGCTGGCGGAAAGCGGTGTGCCGATACGGACCCTCCTGGTGACGTCCGCGACCGTTCATCCGAGCGTGCTGAGCGAGACCATTCGCGCGTTTTCGGGTGTTCCGCTGGACGGAGCGATTCTCACCAAGCTCGATGAGGCCGCCAGTCTCGGCGGCGTACTGTCGGCGATCATCAGGCAGCAACTGCCGCTGATGTTCGTTGCCAACGGTCAGCGGGTTCCCGAGGACATACATCCCGCCCGGGCGCAGGACCTGTTACGCAAAGCCATTGAACTGGGCGCGAACCAGCGCTTGCCGCAGGAAACGGCCATGGCCGAACAGTTCGGGGGGTTGCGGACACATGTTCATGTCTGAGATGCGCGTGGATCAGGCGGCGGGACTGCGACGCATGGCACAACCGAATCCGGTGCGGGTGATCGCCATCACCAGCGGCAAAGGCGGCGTCGGCAAGACCAACGTCTCTGTCAATCTTTCCGTGGCGCTGGCAGATGCGGGCAAGCGCGTCATGCTGCTCGATGCGGATCTGGGACTGGCGAACGTCGACGTCATGCTGGGTCTGAAACCCAAGGTCAATCTGTCGCACGTCATCGACGGCGAGCGCACCCTGGAGGAAGCCATAGTCAACGGGCCTTCCGGCATCATGGTGGTTCCGGCGGCCTCCGGCGTAAAGCGCCTGGCCGAGCTGTCCACCATGGAAAATGCCGGTTTGATCCGTGCCTTCAGCGAACTCAATCACGATGTCGACACGCTGATCATCGATACCGCGGCCGGTATCAATGAAAGCGTCACAAGCTTCAGCCGCGCCGCGCAGGAAATCGTGGTGGTGGTATGTGATGAACCCGCATCGATCACCGATGCCTACGCATTGATCAAGGTGCTGAGCCTGGAATATGACCAGCACCATTTCCGCGTGCTGGCAAACCAGGCGCACAGCGCACAGGAGGGAAGGGAGTTGTTTAACAAGATTTCACGCGTCACGGATCGTTACCTCGATGTCAGGCTGGAGTTTATGGGTGTCGTTCCCTACGACGAGTATCTTAAAAAAGCCGTGCAGAAACAGCGCCCCGTGGTGCAGGCCTATCCTCGAAGCCGATCCTCGGTGGCATTCAAGAACCTCGCGCAGAAGACCGATAAGTGGCCAGTGCCTAGCGCTGCGGGTGGACATCTGGAGTTTTTCGTAGAGCGTCTTATCCAATCGCGCAACGGACACATGGAGATGCCGGTATGAATGGAGCAGCTATGTACGTCGTTACACAAGATCCCCAAAGTGATGATCTGGTCACCAGGCACGCAGCCCTCGTGAAGCGGATCGCCTATCACCTGATGAGCCGTCTGCCGCCCAGCGTTCAGGCCGATGATCTGATCCAGGCGGGCATGATCGGCCTTCTGGAAGCATCGAGAAACTATGACGCCACCCAGGGCGCGAGCTTCGAGACCTACGCAGGCATACGTATCCGCGGCGCCATGCTCGACGAAATCCGCCGCACCGACTGGACGCCCCGGTCAGTGCATCGCAAGGCCAGACAGGTTGCCGAGGCGGTGCGCACCATCGAAAACCAGGAAGGCCGCGACGCGCGCGATGTCGAAGTGGCTGAGAAGCTGGGGCTGACGCTGCACGAGTATCACCGGATTCTCCAGGATGCTACCGGTTGCCGGGTGTTCAGTATCGATGACACCGGTATCAACGGCGAAGAAGTGCCGCACTCGGTGGCTGACGCGCCGCGCAACGAACCCCTGGACAGCCTGCAGACTTCGGACTTCAAATCCGCGCTGGCCCAGGCGATTTCCGGGTTGCCGGAACGCGAGCGCCTGGTCATGGCGATGTACTACGACGAAGAACTCAACCTGCGCGAAATCGGAGAAGTGCTGGGTGTCAGCGAATCACGGGTCTGCCAGATTCACGGTCAGGCGTTGATACGCCTGCGCGCCCGTATGGGCGAGTGGATCGGTGAGTAACGGCTGACAGAAGCGCGCGTTGTCAAATATGGAACAGAACGGGCAAGGTAAAGCGGGAGACCAAACTCTTGGATACTGACATGAAGATACTTATCGTGGACGACTTTTCCACGATGAGGCGCATCATAAAGAATCTGCTGCGCGATCTGGGGTTCAACAATACCCAGGAAGCGGATGACGGAAACACTGCCCTGCCGATGCTGCTGAACGGTAACTTCGACTTTCTGGTCACTGACTGGAATATGCCCGGTATGAGCGGCATCGACCTGCTCAAGGCGGTGCGCGCCGATGCCAAGCTGGCGTCGCTGCCGGTGCTTATGGTAACCGCGGAGTCCAAGCGCGAGCAGATCATCGAAGCTGCCCAGGCCGGTGTCAACGGCTATATCGTAAAACCGTTCACCGCTGTGACCCTCAAGGAGAAGATCGACAAGATCTTTGAGCGCATTGCAGCAACAGCCGGGTGACGCGATGGAGCCCGCAACCAAATCAGACAGCGATATGATCCTCGAACAGGCACGGGCGCTGGTGTCCGAACTGGAGTCGGGAAACACCTGCGCCGCAGAACAGCTGATCGACGAACTGGGCCGCGTACGCGAGCAGAACCTGTTCAGGGAGCTGGGCAAGATGACCCGTCAGCTTCACGATGCACTGAACAGCTTTGCGGTCGATTCGCGCATTGTTTCGATGGCCGAATGCGAGATCCCGGATGCCAAGGCGCGCCTTAACCACGTCATCACCATGACCGAGGACTCGGCCAATCGCACCCTTGCGGCGGTGGAAGACACGCTGCCGATTGCAGCGCAGCTCGAGGAACAGGCGAACACCCTGCGCGAAAAGTGGAGCCGCTTCCGCAACAAGGACATGAACGTCAGCGAGTTTCGCGACATGAGTGTCGAGATCGACGAGTTTCTCGACGTCACCAGGGGACGCGCCGGAGCCATCCACAGCAATCTTTCCGAAGTCATGATGGCCCAGGGATTTCAGGATCTGACCGGGCAGATCATTCGCCGTGTCATCAGCCTGGTCCAGGAAGTCGAGGACAATATGGTGGAGCTGATCCGGTTGTCCGGTGCGTCCCAGTCCGCAGCGAAAACGCAAAACCGGAACCCGGCAGCAGAGGCCGCGCGCGAGGAAGCCGTGATGCGTGGTTTCGGGCCCCAGGTTCCCGGGACTGAAGATCACGGTGGATCGGTGTCCGGCCAGGATGAAGTTGATGACCTGTTGTCCAGCCTGGGGTTTTAAGGGAAGAAGGTATGAGCATCGATGCCGATGACGAGATTCTGCAGGACTTTCTGATCGAGGCCGGTGAAATCCTCGAACGCCTCAACGAAGAGCTGGTCGAGCTGGAGCAGCGACCCGACGATGTGGAACTCCTCAATGCGGTGTTTCGCGGGTTCCATACCATCAAGGGCGGCGCCAGCTTTCTGAGTCTCGAAGGACTGGTGCAGGTATGCCATCGCGCAGAGGACGTTTTCAACGTGCTGCGCAACGGTCAGCGTACCGTGGACACAGTCCTTATGGACACTGTGCTGCAGGTGCTCGACATCGTCAACGGCATGTTCGCCGAAGTGCAGCGGGGCGAGTTGCCCACGCCCGCCGATCAGTCCCTTTTGTCGAAACTGGAACGTCTCGCGGTGCCGGCCGGCGAAAACCCGGCGGAATCACCGGCCGCCACGCCGGTTGAAGATACGGCTGTGCAAGCGCAAGCCGCGGACGGTGACGAGACCGATGCCGCTTTCGAAGCCATGCTGGACCAGGCGGCGCAATCCGCCGACGCGGCGGATGCGGGCGTGGATGCAGCCGACACCCTGGTCGCCGGCGGCGACGATATCACCGAAGAAGAATTCGATGCTTTGCTCGATCAACTGCACGGTTCCGGCAAAGGGCCTGCGCCGGCGACCTCCAGTGCGCCGGGCGCAAGCCCTCCCCTGGCTGCGCCGGATATCGCTGTTCCCGAATCGGGGATCGCGGGCGGCGACGATATCACCGAAGAAGAGTTCGATGCTTTGCTCGATCAGCTCCACGGCGCCGGCAAGGCGCCGGCGGTGCAGGCCGGCAATGCACAGCCCGTGAAGCCGGCAGCGGCAGCGGTCCGGGCGGCGGCGGTGGAAAAGTCAAAGGCGCCGGTTACGCCTCCGGCCAAGGCCGATGCGACCGTTCGGGTCGATACCAAACGTCTCGACGACATCATGAACATGGTTGGCGAACTGGTGCTGGCGCGTAACCGTCTGGCCAATCTCAAGGACTCCCTCGCCAACGAGGACGTGTCCAAGGCCATTGCCAATCTCGACGTAGTGACGGCGGATCTGCAGAACGCGGTCATGAAGACCCGCATGCAACCTATCAAGAAAGTGTTCGGCCGCTTTCCGCGCGTGGTCCGCGACCTGGCGCGCAGCCTGAACAAGGAAGTGAACCTGGAACTGCAGGGTGAGGAAACCGACCTCGACAAGAACCTGGTAGAGGCCCTCGCCGATCCGCTGGTGCACCTGGTGCGCAACGCGGTAGACCACGGTATCGAGAGCCCGCAGGAACGCGAGGCGGCCGGAAAGCCGCGGGCGGGCACCGTGATACTGGCCGCCGAACAGGAAGGCGATCATATCCTGTTATCCATCGAGGATGATGGCGCCGGCATGGACGCCAGCAAGCTGCGGAAAAAGGCGGTGGAAAAAGGACTGATGGACGAGGATTCCGCCGCGCGCCTCGACGACAAGGAATGCTACAACCTGATTTTCGCCGCCGGTTTCTCGACCAAGGAACAGATATCCGACGTTTCCGGCCGCGGCGTGGGCATGGATGTGGTGAAAACGCGTATCGGACAGCTCAATGGCAGCGTCGAGATCGATTCGGAACTGGGCAGGGGCAGTCGCCTGACCATCCGGGTGCCGCTGACCCTTGCCATTATGCCGACGCTGATGGTCAAGCTGGGAGACCAGCCGTTTGCATTGCCGCTTGGCAGTGTCAGCGAAATTTTCGATCTGGATGACGGGCGCACCAATATGCTCGACGGTCAGCTGGTGATCATGGTGCGCAACAAGGCACTACCGCTGTTTTATCTGCGTGACTGGCTGGTGAACGGAGCGCTGACGCCGCCCGACGGTACGGTTAATCACGTGGTCGTTGTCAATGTCGGCAACCAGCGTGTCGGCTTCGTCGTCGAACAGCTGGTGGGGCAGGAGGAAGTCGTTATCAAGCCGCTCGGTGCTTTCCTGCAGGGGTTGGCTGGATTCGCAGGCGCCACGATCACCGGTGACGGAAGAATCGCGTTGATCCTGGACGTGCCGAGTCTGATGAAGACGTACGCACATAGCCTGTAAGGGATGGACAGTGAGGAGCCTCTTGATTTGCAGGGTCGTGCAGCTTGGGGAACGTCGCGGGAGTTTTGTTAAACCAACAGCAGGGTTTTCCGTGCGCCGTACGGGATTCAGGGAGAGGAACCCATGTTGACCCGTGTTCTGGTTGTCGATGATTCCGGGTTTTTCCGGCGCCGTATCGTGGAGATACTGGAAGCCGATGCACGGATCAAGGTGGTGGGAACGGCTGCTAACGGCAAGGAGGCCGTCGCGCTGGTGGCCGAACTCAAGCCGGATGTCGTGACCATGGATATCGAGATGCCGGTCATGGACGGGATCACGGCGGTTCGTCACATCATGGCGTCGCATCCGACGCCGGTACTGATGTTCTCCTCGCTGACTCACGAAGGCGCCCAGGCCACGCTGGATGCGCTGGAAGCCGGCGCCGTCGATTTTCTTCCCAAAAAGTTCGAAGACATCGCCCGGGACAGGAACGAGGCCAAGCTGCTTCTGCGGCGCCGCATTCGCGCCGTTGCCCGGCAGGGAAGCGCGATGGGCAGCATCGCGGCGCCGGCCCCGCGTTCCGTGCAGCGGTCCGTGCCCGTGGCGCCGGTTCGGCTGCGGCGTGGTCAGATCCAGGTGGTGGTCATCGCCAGCTCGACCGGTGGACCGGTGGCGCTGGCGCACGTGCTGACCAAGTTGCCGGCGGATTACCGTTATCCGGTGCTGGTTGTCCAGCATATGCCCGCCAGCTTTACGCCTGCTTTCGCAAGCCGGCTCGACCAGCAGTGCGCGGTTAATGTCAGGGAAGCCCAGGACGGTGATGTCCTCAGGCCCGGTCAGGTTCTGCTGGCGCCCGGTGGACGCCAGATGACGCTGCAGCAGCGCGGCGGTGAAGTGCAGGTGGTGATCAGCGACGGTGACGCATCGCTGCACTACAAGCCCTGCGCAGATGTCACCTTCGCATCGGTCGCCTCTGTGTTCGGCGCAAAATCGCTGGGCGTGGTGCTGACGGGTATGGGCGCCGACGGACGCGAGGGAGCGCGCGCCATGAAGCAGCTCGGTGCCAGCATATGGACACAGGATGAAGCCAGCTGCGTCATCTATGGAATGCCGATGGCGGTTGCAGAAGCCGGTCTCAGCGACCAGGTGCTGGCGTTGCGTGACATCGGACCCAACATCGCACAGGCCGGCGGAGACTGAGCGTGGATATCCTGACCATGATCGGCATACTGCTGGCGCTGGTCGCGATCCTGGGCGGCAACGTGCTCGAGGGCGGACATATGTCTTCCCTGGTGCAGATGACGGCGTTTGTCATCGTTGGCGGAGGCACGCTCGGCGCAGTCATGGTGCAGACACCTATACGGACTTTTGTGCGCGCCATGAAGATCGCCAGATGGGTGCTGGTGCCGGTCAAGTTGCGGCCTGAGGAAGCGGCGGAAAAAATCGTCAACTGGAGCAACATCGCGCGCCGCGAAGGGTTGCTGGGGCTCGAAGCCATTGCCGAAGAGGAACCCGACCCTTTTGCGCGCAAGGGCCTGCAGTTGCTGGTCGACGGCAGCGAACCTGAAATTATCCGATCCATCCTGGAAGTCGAAATCGACAGCAAGGAGCACAACGATATCCAGGCTGCCAAGGTATTCGACGGCATGGGTGGGTACAGTCCGACCATCGGTATCATCGGCGCGGTCATGGGTCTGATTCATGTCATGAACAACCTGGCGGATCCGTCCAAGCTCGGCAGCGGCATCGCCACTGCGTTCGTTGCGACGATCTACGGCGTCGGTTTCGCGAACCTGCTGTTCCTGCCGATGGCGAACAAACTCAAGAGCCAGGTGCACAGCCAGACGCAGTTCCGCGAAATGATCGTCGAAGGGGTCATCTCGATTGCGGAAGGGGAGAACCCGCGCAATATCGAAACCAAGCTGCAGGGCTACTACCAGTAGCCGGGCCGGCGACGGGGCTAGAGCGAAATGGCGAGAAAGAAACGCGTTGAAGAGCATGAGAACCACGAGCGCTGGCTGGTATCCTATGCCGATTTCATCACCCTTCTGTTCGCCTTCTTCGTTGTCATGTACTCGGTTTCCTCGGTCAATGAAGGAAAGTATCGTGTTCTGTCCGATTCAATCATCGCGGCTTTCCGGGATCCGGCGCGCAGTCTGGAACCGATCCAGATCGGCAACCTGGTGCGATCGCCCGCGCAGTCCGAAACCGTCTTCGATCGCAACAAACCCGTAATCGAAGTGTTCCAGGTGCCGTTGCCGGCGCAGCCCGTGGCGCCCGCGGAACAGGAAAATGCCGGCGCGGGTCCCGAGGCGCGTAACGAAGCCGATGACAACAGTGAAATCGACGCTGCGTCCGGCGAGCTGGCGGACGCCATCCAGGAAGCCATGTCGGATCTGGTGGATGAGGGACTGATTGAAGTGCGGCGCGACAAGCGCTGGATCGAGGTCGAAATCAAGTCGAGTATCCTGTTCCCTTCCGGGAGCGCGATCCTTTCCGCGCAGTCCGAACCTGTGTTGCGGCAGCTGGCCGACAAGCTGCGTTCGCTGGACAACATCATCCACGTCGAAGGATTCACCGATGATGTCCCCATCAGCAACTTCGACTTCTTTTCGAACTGGGAACTGTCGGCGGCGCGCGCCGCCAGCGTGGTGCACCTGTTCACGCGGCTTGGCATAGATCCGCAACGCCTGGCGGCGATCGGTTACGGCGAGTTCCGGCCTGTCGCCAGCAACGACACGCCCGAGGGCAGGGCGAAGAATCGCCGCGTGGTGCTGGTCATCATGTCGGGGGCGGATGCGCGCGTTAGCGGGCGTCTGGATCATTTGCAGACCTGGCGGGAAGGCAGTGCCGCGCCGCGGCCTGCCGCGGCAGCGGAGACAGCGCCGTGAACATCTGGACGATTTCCAACCAGAAAGGCGGCGTCGGCAAAACCACGACAGCCGTCAGTCTGGGCGGGCTGCTCGCCGCCGAGGGCAAGCGCGTTCTGCTCCTCGACCTGGATCCGCAGGGCTCCATGACATCCTATTTCCGCTTCAACCCGGACACCACCGGGCACAGCCTGTACTCGCTGTTCGAGGCGCGCGCCAACGGACAGCAGCTGGCGTCGCTGGATGGCCTGCTGCAGCAGACGCCGGTCGAGGGACTCACGCTGATGCCGGCGTCAACCGCGATGGCGACGCTCGACCGGCAACTGGGCGCGCGCGACGGCATGGGGCTGGTGATCAGCGACGCCCTGCAGCGCCTGCAGCAGCGTTACGACTACGTGCTGATGGATTGCCCGCCGATGCTCGGGGTGTTGATGGTGAATGCACTGGCGGCCTGTCAGCGCCTGTTGATCCCGGTGCAAACCGAATTCCTGGCACTGAAAGGGCTCGAGCGCATGCTGCGCACGCTGCAGATGATCGGGCGTTCGCGCGGCGGCAGTCTGCCTTACAGTGTCATTCCGACATTCTTCGATCGCCGCACCCGGGCATCGATGGATGCGCTGCGCGTCATGCGCGACCAGCACGGCGCGCAGTTGTGGGCGCGGGTCATACCCGTTGATACGCAGTTCCGTGAAGCCAGCCGCGCCGGCGTGCCGATCAACCTGTTCAACCCGGCTGCCCGCGGCACGCAAGCTTACGCCTCTTTGCTGCGCTGGTTGCAGCACGAGTGCGCACCACTGCAAGAGGCGGTGTCGGAGTGAAAACCTTACCGCAGCCGCTAGTAGCCCAGGAATCGGCGCTCAGCGCCTTTTTCGATGCCCTGCTGGACGCGCAGCCTGCGGCGGCGGGCGCGCCGGGCGACGCAGCGGGTATCCGCTCGGCGGTTGCGGCCGGCTCAACCGCGCCGCAATGCCAGGCGCCCGCGCCCGGTGTCATCCAGGCATTGTTGTTTGAAGTGGCCGGCCTGACGCTTGCGTTGCCGCTGCAGGCTGTGAAAGACGTCTTAGCCGATGCATGTGTCGAGAACGTTGTTGCGGGACAGCGCGCGAATGCTATCGGCACCCTCACCCACGACGGAATTTCATGCACCGTCATCGATACCGCGCGCCTGGTTCTGCCGGCGCAACGCGCAGCAGAACTTGCCGCCGATGCAGCGCAACGCACGCGTTGCCTGGTGCTCATCGGCGATGGACGCTGGGCGCTCGGTTGCGCCAGCAAGGGCGACGTCGTCGAACTCGATCAGGCGAGCATCATGTGGCGCACGGCAGAGGGGAAGCGGCCCTGGCTCGCAGGTATGGTCCCCGCCAGGCAATGCGCGCTGCTGGATGCAGCCGGACTCATCCGTCTGCTGGATGATCAAATGGCATGATATATGCTGCTTTTGCAGTTAACTGAGCAGGTGTCCGATTTTTGACAGGTCGGCGCACGCTCGAGGCCAACGGAAACGAGGTCCGGAAATGTCCAAAGTGGCGCTGAATGCAAGTTCAAATGAATCGATAGTTCAATGGGTTACGTTTCGCCTCGCCGGCGAGAGTTACGGCATCAATGTGATGCAGGTGCAGGAAGTTCTGCGGGTATCGGAAATCGCCCCGGTTCCGGGAGCGCCGCATTATGTGCTCGGAATCATCAACCTGCGCGGCAATGTGGTGACGGTTATCGATACCCGCATTCGCCTCGGTTTGCCTACGACAGAAGTCACCGACGCCACGCGGATTGTCATTATCGAGGGCAGCAGGCACGTTGTCGGAATCCTCGTCGATTGTGTCGCCGAGGTTGTTGATCTGCGGGCGTCGGAAGTTGAATCGGCGCCGAACGTCGGCAACGACGACAGCTCCAACTATATACAAGGTGTCGCCAGTCGCGACGGCGAACTGCTCATCCTGGTGGATCTCAACAAACTGCTCACCGACGAGGAGTGGGACGAACTCGGCACGCCGTAGCGCGGCCAGGGTTCGCGAGGGGCGGAGGGTGCAAGCATGGCGGAAATCGAACGGCTGCCTCCTCCCTACCGGATACCGCCCGCCCGGCCCGGCACCGGGCCGGGTGAGGGTAACCAGGCGCCGCAACGAAAACCGCCATCCGGCGAAAATGAACAGGATCGGCGGCGTCGCCGCAGAAAGGGCGATGACGATACGCACCACATTGACGAGTACGTTTGAGGTGGAAGGCTGATGATCGCGGTTCTGACGGTTTTGACGATGACATCTGTGCTCGGACTGGCGGTGCTCGGCGTTGTCCTGTTTCGCGCATTGCGTGATCACCGGGAACTCGTCGAACGCACCGGCCTGTTACGCCAGCGCGTTATGCAGGCCGAGCAGCAACTGGGCGCTTTATGCAGCGCCTCTCTCGGGGCCGGCGATCACCTGGTCAAGCTCGAACACCGGGTGCAGCGTGTCATGGAACGCCAGGACGCGCTCGAGATGCGTCCCGGCAACGAACGGCCCTACGCGCAGGCCAGCCAGCTGGTCAACAAGGGCGCCGATATCGATGAACTGGTTGAAGCCTGCGGCTTGACGCGGGGGGAAGCCGAACTGCTGGTGATGATGCAGCGCGGCGCAGCCTGAGTGACGGGGCGCGCCGCGTGATGCTTACAGCGCTGAGCGGTGTTCCCTTTTTATGCGCAGCCTTTTGCCGCAAATAGGCTTATGCCCGCGGAACCTTGCCGGACAGGTGATAGGCGAAGGCGATCACCTGCGCCACGGCGAGATACAGGGCTTCCGGAATTTCATCCCCCGGTTCCACGCGCGCAAGCAGCCCCGCCAGCGGCTGGTTTTCCTGCATGGGAATACCGTGCTCGCGCGCCAGCCGGATTATCTGCTGCGCGACTTCGTCCCGGCCCCTGGCGGTGACCCGCGGAGCGCTTTCACCGTCGTATTGAAGGGCGATGGCGAGAGGCCTGGTTGTGTCCTTGTCGTTCATGCTTTTTCGCTGAGTAACGGTGGGCCGCGCCGTGGCTCGTCGACTACGGGCGTTCCGGGCAGGCAATCCAGATCGCCCACTTCGAGTCCCGCATCACCGAGCGCTTGACGTAACTCGTGCAGGTGATTGTTCAGCAAAGGCAGCGTTGCCGGTTGTTCGGCCCAGAAGCGGGTGGAAACCCGCTCGCCGGCGAGGCGCACCTGTGCCCGCAACGGGCCAAGGCCCGGCAGATCGAACGCGAGCTGCACGGACCACAGGGGTGTGCTTGCGCCACCGCCCTGCGGTTGTTCGCGCGGGTCGCGGGTGATCCGCATCGACCAGAGATCGATGCTGTGGCCGTGGCGGACCGGCAGCTCGAGCAGCCATTCCAGCAAACCGCGCTCGCCTTCCCGCGGCAGTGCCGCGAGCTGATGCAACTGCAGCCGCGCCAGCGCAGCTTCGCTTTGCTGCAAAAGGTCGGCGCGCAGGTTGCCCAGGCGGTTCAACAGATCCAGACTGGCCTGCACCGCGGCTTGCGGCGCGGGTGGTGTGCCCGGCAGCGGCGGTGGCAGCACGACCGCGGGCGACGCGGCCCGCACTGTGGTCGCCGTGTTGATGCCGCCCGGGCCCGCAGCCGGCATTCCGGGTGTCACCGTTGCCCCGCCCGTGCTTTGGGAAGGAATCGCGCCTGCCTGCGCCGCCCGCGCGATATGCGCCGGTGACGCGGCAGCGCCTGGTGCCGGTTGATTAGCGGGGGTTGCGGGACCGGTTTGCGCATCAACCCGGGCGCCTGGAGACGGTGCCGCCGGCGCCGGTGTCGCGCCAGGCGGCGGGGATGCCGTCACGCTTGCCTGTACAGCCGCACCGGCTGCGGGTGCGGGACTTTGAGCGGGACTGCCCGGCCAGTTGCGCACCAGTTGCACCAGGCGCAAAAGGTTGGCCTTGAAGTCAGCGTCGAAACTCGCGCGGCGCCCCTTTGGAGCTGCGCTGTGCATTTGCTGTTCGAGGAAGGCGCCGGAGCGGGCGATCGCCAGCTTCACTCCGGACGCGGTTGCCAGCGTCTGCATATCGGGGATCTGTCGGACCATGGCGCGCACCTGCTGGTTGAGCAAGGCTGGAAGCGGCGGATTCGGGCTACGTGCCAGCTGACCGAGACTCGCCAGCAACGGCGTGAGCGCGCCCTGCCTGGGGAGCAGCTGACGCATCGCCGCGGCAAGTGCAGGTTCCGCCATTGCAGCGACAAGACGCAACACCGGCGTGGCGCCGGGTTGGCGTACCTCGAGCATCAGCTGTTCGCCTTTTTGCAGGGCCAGTGAAGTCTCCGCGCTGAGCTGCCGATTACCTATGGAGAGCAATGCCTTGCCGGCGCCAACGTCTGTCACTGTCGCATGCAGAATCTGACCGACGCGCCACGGCATCGCGGCGGCCGCGGGCGAAGCAGCGAGTCGCGGTATGCCGGAAGAGGGCCCGGAAGTTTCCATGGAGCATCGACCTGGAATCTGAAACGGTCCTTTATACTGCAGGATCCGGCCGCGGATTGGAACGTCATCGAAGCAATGGCTGACACGAGATCATGATGGAACCGAAAGCAAAACGCGTGCTCTGGTACACGCGCAGAGGTAACGTAGTGCGCGGACCGTATCCCGCGGGCCAGATCAGTCGTTATATTTTGCTGGGGCGCATTCGCGAAACCGACGAACTGCGATGCGACGGCGGTGAGTGGCAGGCGCTGGACCGCTATCCGGAGCTGATTCCGGATGTGATGAAGCTGCCACCGACGGAAGAAAACCGCCAGAAACTGCTGATGGCGCGCATGCGCGAAGACGAGCGTCGACCCCTGGATCGCCGCGACACCCGCGCCGCTTCCGCGGAAGCCCTCGAGCGGCGCGGCGGACACGAACGCAGGCGCAAGGAAACCGATGAAGAGCGTCGCTACCGGGAACTCAAGTACCAGCTGTCGCATGCGCCTCGATCCACCGCGCACCTGTACCGCTACCCGGTTGTGTTCACTGTTATCGTGATGCTGGGATTCGTTCTTGGTTACGCCATGGAGCGCATGAAGCCCGAGGTAGCGCCGCCCGATTGCGCAGCCGGTCCGCGTCCGGGTGTCAACTGGAACAACTGCAACCTGTCAGGCATGCGCTCGGAACGCGCGGAACTGGTGGGCGCGCAGATGCACAATGTGAGGCTTGATTCCGCGCAACTGCCTGGCGCGCAGCTGGTCGGCGCGGACATGGAATACACGAGCCTGAACCTGAGCAACCTGCAGAGCGCTGATCTCAGTCATGCGCGGCTGGTCGGGGTGACAATGCGCGGAACCGATCTGCGCGGCGCAAGGTTGCTCAAGGCGGATTTATCCTATGCCAATCTCAGCGGAGCGCATATCGAAGGGGCGGATTTCAGCGGCGCGGTTCTTGACCACGCCATCTGGATCGACGACAAGCCCTGCGGCCCGAACTCGCTTGGCGCGTGCAAGCGCTACAGGGTCAGCGACTAACCCGCATTTCTCACCGCGGATCGTCGCGAGGGCGTCGAGGAGCCTGTAGATGCAGGGCGCACGCAGTGGAAGACGGCGCCGGCGTAGCCGACACTACGTCAAGCCGGCTGCAGCGAGTACGCACTGCAGATGCAGGCTCATCGGCGGCCGCAGTAGATGTGCGGTGAGAAATGCGGGCTATCGCCCGCCGCTGATCGACCCCAGGATGCCGCGCGCGATGCGCCGCCCGAGGCTGCTGCCGATGCTGCGCAGCATGGATTTGGCAAAGGACTCACCGA
>JAGFJP010000064.1 GCA_024102665.1 Thiogranum sp.
TCGAAACCATAGGCTATGGTGGAATTGAAACCGATTTTTTCCAGCGCGCCGGAAAGCTCGCGGTCCGCGTTCCAGCGGTCCTTGAAACCATTCATCCATTCCTGAGAAAAAAGCTCAGCCATTTTTAGTCTCCTCACGTGTTTGTTGATTGTGCCAAAAGCCCGTTGTGCCGAAATTTTCGAGTCCCCCACAGCGGATGTGCCTGCGTAAAAGATAGCACTTCTGTTGCCGATCGCCAGGGAAGCGAAGCGCATGGCAGTCGCACTCCCGCCGGTCCAGTTCACGCCGCCGGTGCCGATAGCGCAGAGACCGGCGACATTGCCGACAGCACACGGGCGATCAGGATGAAATCGAACAACTTGTTGATATTGGATGATTACAGGGAAGTTGTGGGACAGGACAAGGTTGTGCAGCTGCGTTTCAGGGTGTCGGACGAGGAAACCGGGGAGTTACTGCAGTATGGCGACGATCTGTTCTATCTGCACGGCGGTTACGGTGGAGCGTTTCCCAAGGTAGAGAAGGCCCTGGCCGGCTGTCGTGTCGGCGATTCCGGGACTCTGGTGCTGTCACCGAACGACGGTTACGGTTGCCGCGACCCGTCCCTGGTACTGGTCCTGCCCGCCGAAGACTTCAGCCAGGAGATGCCGGAGCCCGGCGAGCTGATCGAGGGCAGTCTTCCGGACGGCCACTCGATGATGTTCACTGTCACCTCGGTTTCGGAGTGCGAGCTGGTGCTGGATGGAAACCACCCTTTTGCCGGCAAACAGCTGGGTTTCCGCTACGAGATACTGGCCATACGCGAATCAACCGAAGCTGAACGTTGCGCCGGTTTTGCCTTCGACGGGGCGTTCCGCTGATATCCGCCATTGCTTGATCCCGGTCAAAGCATCCGCTTTGCCGACTTTCTAGTATTGAATCCTGGCCTGTCCGCTGTGGGGGCGTTTACGCGGTTTTGCCTGTGTTCAATCGAATCCGGATTTTATGCGTTCTGACATTGCTGCTGGCCGGACGACCGGTTTGCGGCGATACGCTGGTGCTGGTGCACGGCTACGCTTCCGACGCCAGCACCTGGGAACTGAGCGGCATCAACACCGAGTTGCAGCGCCGTGGCTGGCCTCGCGCGGGGGTGCTGACTCCGGTGTCCCCGGGAGCGATGATGCCGGCGTCGCCACCCGGTGCCCGGAACAGAAGTTATTCCGTGAATCTGCCGGCGGAAGCGCCGTTGCTGGTGCAGGCCGATTATCTGCGCGCTGCGCTGAACCTGCTGCGCCGGCATTATCCCTCAGACAAACTGATTCTCGTCGGCCATTCCGCGGGAGGCGTGGTGGCGCGGCTCGCCGTGCTCGGCGCCAATCCTTACCGGGTCGACCGCCTCATTACCATTGCTTCGCCTCACCTGGGAACGGCGCGCGCGGCGCAGGGGCTTGATATTGTCGATGCCAGGCCTTTTTTCTGTCCGGGTCCGGGCATCGATATCCTTAAATCTGTGGTGGGTGGAAGCGATTACGACTATCTGAAACATTCGCGCGGCGTGTTGCTGGATCTGTTGCCGGCGGAATCCGGTAATGTCCTGTTATGGCTGAATCAGCAACCGCACCCGGATATCCGTTACGAGGCCGTGGTGCGCCAGACACCGTTTGCGCCGGGGGACGAACTGGTGCCGGCGTATAGTCAGGATATGAACAACATTCCAGCGCTGCGCGGCCGGGTGAAGGTTTTTGTCACGTCCGCGGGCCACGCGCTCAACCCGCATGACGGTGCGCTGCTGGCCGGCCTTCTGGAAAACTGATCAGCTCAGCGCGTCGGGAGATCTTGCGGCGTTTCCCGGTTTCCCGCTACCCGAAGAGGACCCTAGCGGGCCTTGCGAACTTCTTCGAAAGGATCCGACTCATCCGCGTCGGAAAGAATCCTGTTGCACAGGCGATTTCTGCCGCGCGTTTCACAATTGCGGTTTTCGGCCCCGCGGATGGTGAGCGCCGCCCATACCGATGCGATCACCCAAAGCGCTATGCCCAGGCCCATCGTATTCCAGCTCGGGCCCATCAGGTTCGCGGGGCCGCCGGCCATGCCGTAGAAAATGCTGACCATCCCCGCCAGCCAGAACACGCCTATCGGTGCCGCGCAGCAGCCTGCGCAACCGAACCGGCAAGCCGCCAGGGGCGGGCATACAAGAGTGAGCACTGCCTTGATCATATTTCGCCCCTGTCCGCCGTGAGTTGGCTCAATCTATACCATACCCGGCACAGGGAGAAAAGCCTTTCCGCGTGCCGGATCAGGGTTTGGTGCCAGGCTCTTTTCCGGGAAAGCGCAATACAGGCGCCCTGGCGGGTATCGCCCCGGCGTGGCGGTTGTGCGTGGGTGTTTCCGTATGTGCCGACATTTGCGGCGGTGCATTGCAGTCGGCTTCTGTATCGTGCTGATGCGTTTTCCTGTCCATGCGTTGCAACAGGTGCAGACCAATAAGTCTGAGTGCCTTATCGCTTAATTTCATAACGACGGTGTACTTCTTTGTAGTTATTGTGCAAGGGTGTGAACAAGCAAATCCGGCGCGCATGCATCGTGGCCGGCGCGAAAAATCTAACGGCTACCGGGTGCGTTCCTTGAACGGCGAAATGCGGGCTAGTGCTGCAGCGCCGGTGTGAGGTGGGGGCGGATTTCGCGCAGAATGGCCGGAAACAGTTTAGGCGTTGCGGCGACGATATTGCCGCTCTGCATGTAGTCGTGCCCGCCGCTGAAATCCCCGACCAGTCCACCGGCTTCGTGTACCAGCAGGACACCGGCCGCCATATCCCAGGGATTCAGTCCGATCTCCCAGAAGCCGTCCAGCCGCCCGGCGGCGACATACGCCAGATCGAGGGCCGCCGAACCTGGACGCCGGATACCGGCAGTGTCCTTGATCAACGCCCGGAACATACCGAGATAGGCATCGAGATGCCTGTGGTCAGAATAGGGAAACCCGGTGCCCAGCAAAGCGCCGGTAAGTGCCTTCTGGTTTGTCACGCGAATACGACGATTGTCGAGGAATGCACCGCTGCCACGGCTGGCGGTGAACAGTTCCTGGCGCATCGGGTCGTATACCACGGCCTGATCGAGGCGGCCGCGGTGTTTCAGGGCGATGGAAACGGCGAACTGCGGGAAGCCGTGCAGAAAATTCGTGGTGCCGTCCAGCGGATCGATGATCCACTGGAATTCGTCTTTGCCCTGGTGGCTGCCGCTTTCCTCGGCCAGAACGCTGTGGTCCGGATACGCCTTTCGAATGATCGCGATGATCTCGTTTTCCGCCTGCCTGTCGACTTCCGACACAAAATCGTTTCTTTCCTTGGAGGTGATGGTGAGCTGATCAATGCGGCTGGCGTGCCGGATGATGATATCTCCAGCGTTGCGCGCGGCGCGCACCGCTATATTGAGCATGGGGTGCATAGGGAAATCCGGAAATCGGTGTTCAAACGGGGAGGTGATTGTACCCGTTCGGCCCCAGCCTGTGAACCGCGCGCGCGGCTCAGTCGCGACCGCGCCGGTATTCCTCGCGCAGACGCTTGCGTTCCTGGGGAGACAGGTTTTCGTATTCGCGACGCCGCTGTTCGACTTCGCGCCGTTTGTCCGGTGGCAGTTCGAGGTAGCGCTGCGCGCCCTGGCGCATGCGCTGCTGGCGATCGCTGCTGTACTGGTCCCAGTTTCGCTGGTATTTCTGCAGGGCATTCTGCTCTTCGCGGCTTAGCGATTGCCAGGGAATCTCCCCGCGCTCGGCCAGATAAAGACGCCAGGGATCGGGATCCGCGCCGGCAGCCTGGCTGAGCATCAATGCTCCGGCCAGCATCAGGGCCATGGGTATCAGGTGCAACGGCATAGTCATCAGGTTGCAGAGTCTCCGGTACGCGCTTTATGGTCAGCCAGCCAGAGATAGAAGTCCAGCTCTTCGTACAGCTCGGGAACTTCAACCGCCGTCGAGTCCGCGAGCTGCGGTTCCGCCGGCGTTTCCTGCCGCAGCGGATTGACCAGTACCACCGCAAGCAGGGCGACGGCTGCCGCTGCGGCTACCGGCACCACAAAACGCGGTAGGGAAGCGCGTCGCGGTACCTGCATGGCGCGCTGCCGCGCCTGGTCGAGACGCTGTTCCAGATCCTGCAGAATAATTGCATCCGCTTGCAGCCGTGCCACGCGTTCTGCGCGCCTGCGGCAGCTTTCGCAGTTTTCCAGGTGCGCTTCGAGCCGGGCTTTCTGCGCCGGTTCATGGTCAAGCAGACCCGCGCGCAACCGGTCCAGCGATTCGGTGTCGGGATGTCTGTCAATCGTGTTCATGGTCCCAAACCTCGGATAACAAGCGCCGCATTGCCTGCAGCGCCCGGAAATGATGCTGTTTGATGCTGTTTTCGGAACAACCGAGCGTTTCGGCGGTCTCGCGTATGCTCAGGCCCAGCTGTTCGCGCAGCAGGAATACCTGGCGCTGGCGGTCGGCGAGGGTGCGCAGGGCTTGCTCGATTCTGTATTTCAGCTGTGTATCGCTGACGTCCGCCTCGGGATCGCTGAATCCCCCGTCGTGTCGCTGCACGGAGGGCAGTTCGGCTTCCGTCATCCGTTCATCCAGACCCGCTTCTGAAAACCCGAGTGTCGTCAGCGACAGCAGTTTGCGTTTCGCCTGCGCCAGCATGCGTTTGCGACGCTCATCGTTGATCTTGCTGTTGAGCACGGTGCGAAACAGCGCCGGCCATTCCTGTTCGGGCTTGTCCCGGTAATACTCCACCAGCCGCATCATGCTTTCCTGCACGACGTCGAGTGCGACTTCCTTGTCCCACAAGGCGCCGTAGGCAACGTGGTAAGCCCGGGTCTGCACCTCCGCGAGGAAGTTGTTTAGCGATGTCTGCCTGGTCACTTGCCCGCGCGCAGCAACGTCTGCTTCCAGTTGATTCAAGAATACCGTCTCCATAGCGACGTTATCACATAACATCCTGCCGTGTTCAGTAGCGGTTTACCGCCGCGTAGCCGGACTGCTTGCGATACGAATCATGGCGTTTTTCAAACCTGCGATCGTGATCGCGCCGGGTGTGCTTGTCGTGTCCCTTGTTCCACGGGTCGTGTTTGCGGTGACCGTAACCGTATTCATGCCTGGGGTGATAGTGACGCGGGGCTACCGCCCACACGCGGCCATACCGGGCAGGCTTGTGCGCATATTTATGTACATGCTTGTGCGTATAGTAAAAAGGCTGGCCCGGGTAGGCGCGATGCTTGTGATCATAGTGCGAGTAGATCACCGTAAGACCGCTGTCGGCCTGTGCCGGAGCGGTGAAAGCGACGCTGGAAAAGCCCAGAACCAAAGCTGAAAGCGACTGAACGATGCCTTTCATGACTGACTCCTCTGCTGGTTACGGGGATAACTAACGAGGTCGGCCAGAAAAGGTTAACACCCTGGCGTTCGGGCTGGCCTACTTGAGATGATTGCGCTCGCCGCTGACCAGTCTGCCGAATGGCTGGCCCATTTTCACCTTTTGCTCTGCGCCGAGCCCTTCCAGCCAGCGCACCCGGTCCGGCCCGAATAACAGTATCACTGTTGAACCCATGTTGAAGCGGCCCATTTCCTCGCCGCGCTGCAGGGCGACGCCAGCCTGCCGGAAATCCTTCACTTCGATATCGGGGCGCTGCGGTGGCGTCACCAGACCGTCCCAGACGGTTTCGATCGCCGCTACATTGATCGCCCCCACCAGCACCATGGCCATCGGGCCGGCGTCGGTTTCGAACAGGGAAACCAGCCGTTCGTTGCGCGCGAACAGGTTTGGAATCGTGCGTGTCGTGTGCGGTGCCACACTGTAAAGGCGTCCCGGAACATAGACCGTTTCCACGAGCCTGCCGTCCATCGGCATATGCACCCGGTGATAATCGCTTGGCGACAGATACACGGTAACGAAGCTGCCGTTCATAAATGCAGCGGCTCTCGCACTGTCGCCACCGAGCAAAGCGGTGGCACTGAATGCATGGCCCTTGGCCTGAAACACGGCGTCCTGATCGATGTTGCCGATCTGGCTGATATAACCGTCCGCCGGATTGACCACTGTCGCGGCGTCGCCCTCGACGACGCGCGCGCCCTCGCGCAAGGGGCGGGTGAAGAAGGCATTGAAGTCAGCGTAGTCTTCCGGGCGCCGGTACAGGGCGTCGTCCCATGCCACCTGGTAACGCTGCGCGAACAGGTGAATCAGGTTGTTCTTGACCCAGGGCGTGCGAACCCGCGCAAGCGCAAAGGTCAGGCGCGAGATCGCGTGATGGGGCAATACATACAGTGGCAGCGACTTGAGGTAATCGAACCAGCCCGCGGTACGCGCAGCCGAATGACCGCTCAAGGCTTTTTTCGCACTTCTGCCTGCACCTGGACGTTATCGCCATTGGCGAATGTCAATGTGAAATCGACGGTATCGCCGGCGCTGAGGTGCGTTTCCGGTGCCGGCATCATCAGGTGGTAACTGCCCGGCTCAAGCACAACGGACCCCTGCGCCGGGACCAGGATTTCGTCCTGGTGGAGCATGCGTGCCACGCCGTCCACGACTTCGGATTTATGCAGCATGACATGGCTGAATTGCGGGCTTTCGACATCCACCAGCACACGGTCCCGGTCGCTGCTGTTGCGGATGATCATGTAGGCGGCGAGCATGCGCGCCGACGGCGGGGCTTCGCGCACCCAGGCGTCTTCGACCAGGATGCCGCTGTCGGCGACCGCCAGCCAGCTGGATGCAGATAATGCCAGAGCCATCAGAAACCGTTTCATTGCAATTCCTCGTAATAATGTTTGATTGCCATAAAGTCGTTTGCGATCAGGGTCGGGTCGTGCGGAACACCGAACAGCGCGTGAAGCTTGCCGTCCGGGTCGAAAAGGATGATCGCCGCGCTGTGATCCACCAGGTAATCCTCGCTGCCGGAACCCTCGGCTTTGGCGTAAAGGATGCCGAGTTGCCGGGTCAGTTTGAGGATCTGCTGCTGGTCACCGGTAACGCCAATCACGGACGAGTGGAAATAAGGCACGAATTCCGCCAGCAGCTGCGGTGTGTCGCGTTGCGGATCGACGCTGAAGAACAGCAGCTGTGGCAGGGTGTTCAGCGCCGCGTCCTTCTCCAGCTTGCGTTGCATCTGTGCCAGCATACTGAGTGACGTCGGGCACACATCCGGACAATGGGTATAGCCGAAAAAAGCAAAGCTCCAGCGACCCTGCAGGTTTCCGGGCGTGAACGGCCGGCCCTGGTGATCGATCAGTTCGAACTCCAGCAACGGTTTCGCCGACGGCAGCAGGGTGCCCTGGCTCAGTTCGGGCGCCTGCGGGCGCGAGCAGGCGCCAAGCAGCACGATACCCAGCAACATCGGTATAATCGTCCGGATCGGCGCCTGAAGGCAGCTTAGGTAGGCATGGCACATGGGCGCGTATTATTCCATCGACGGCGCGGATGCGGTAGGGGCTCTTTAATTCATGACAAATCAAGCGGAATTGCGCACCATCCGCGACCTTGTGCGTTGGGGAGCCAGTCGCTTCCGGCAGGCGGGCCTGGTGTTCGGGCACGGCACTGACAATGCCTTCGACGAGGCGCTGGTGCTGGCGGCTCACGCTCTCTACCTGCCCGTGGATTTCCCGCAGCAGTACCTCGGCGCGCGCGTGACCGCCGAGGAACGCGACGCGGTGCTGGATATTTTCCGGCGGCGCCTGGAAACGCGCAAACCGGCGCCTTACCTGACCAACGAAGCCTGGTTCGCGGGCCTGTCATTTTATGTGGACGAACGGGTGCTGGTGCCGCGCTCGCCGCTCGCGGAATGGATAGAACGCGGTTTCGAACCCTGGCTGCAGAGCGACACCGTGGAACGCGTGCTCGATTTGTGTACCGGCAGCGGTTGCATCGCCATTGCCTGCGCTGTTTACTTCCACAGCGCGCAGGTGGACGCCGTCGATATCTCCGACGAGGCGCTGGAAGTGGCGCGGCGCAACGTACAGGCGCATGGTGTGCAGGACTGGGTGCACCTGCTGAAGTCCGATCTCTATGACGCCCTGGGAACGCGCCGCTACCAGCTCATCATCAGCAATCCGCCCTACGTGTCACCTGAAGAAATGCGGTCGCTGCCCGAGGAATATCGCCATGAGCCGGAAATCGGGCTGGCCGCCGGTAGCCGTGGACTCGACGCTGTGCTGCGCATCCTGGCCCAGGCCGGCGACTATCTCGAACCGGATGGCATCCTGGTAGTCGAGGTCGGCAACAGTCAGCAGGCGCTGGCCGAGGCGTTTCCCGAGGTTCCTTTTCTGTGGCTGGAATTCGAGCGCGGCGGACACGGGGTTTTCCTGCTTGACGTGCAACAGTTGCAGCAGTATCAAACGCTGTTCGAAGAAGCCTTGAAGTAGACGGAGGGAAACTCATGCTGGGAAGACCCAAAACACCCGAGCAATATGTGGATTTGGTGGACCAGGCGATTTTCGAAATCGAGGACCTGCGCTTGTCAGCCGAGTACGACATGGAGTCGCTGGGTGCGGCGACCGAGTTTCTGCAGGACCTGGAGACCGATATCCGCCAGTTGCGCGCCTCGATGGCCGACGGCAGTTACCGGTTCGGCAAGGAAAATCTGCGTTTCATGCGTGTCGTGGAACCGCAGGACGAGCGCATTCTGCCCTTCAAGCAGCTGCTGCTCAAAATCAACGAGACCCATATCAAGGGCCTGGATGTCGACGACAGCTGATATACTCAAGTCGTGAATTGATACACATCAACGCGATCCGGCGCTGCAGAGGCTAGACTTGCCGGCAAATCCGCGGAGACGCCCATGTTAAAAGCTGTCGATTTCGACCTCGACCTGATCCGGCGCTACGAAGGCAGCGGGCCGCGCTATACCTCGTACCCGACGGCCATGGAATTCTCGCCGTCGGTGACACGGCAGGATTACATCCAGTGGCTGCGCGAGAGCAATACCAGCCGCCGCCCCCTGTCGCTGTATGTGCATATCCCGTTCTGCGCGCACGTGTGCTTCTACTGCGCCTGCAACAAGGTGGTAACCGCCAATCGCAGCAGGGCGCAGCCCTACCTGGAAAGCCTGTACCGCGAAATGCGACTGCATGCCGAACTGGTCGATCCCGACCGGCGCGTCGAACAGCTGCACTGGGGCGGCGGCACGCCGACATTTCTCAGCGAACAGCAGATGTGCGAACTGATGGGTGCGCTGCGCGCCAGCTTCAACCTCATCGATGACGACAGCGGCGAGTACTCGATCGAAATCGATCCGCGCGAAGTGCGCGCCGAAACCCTGCCACTGCTGCGCGACATCGGCTTCAACCGTGTCAGTCTCGGTGTGCAGGATTTCAATCCGCGGGTGCAGGAAGCGGTGCACAGGCTGCAGAGCGCCGAACAGACCCTCGGCGCCATGCGTCAGGCGCGCGAGCTGGGATTCCGTTCCATCAACATCGACCTGATGTACGGGCTGCCGCTGCAGACCGAGCGGAGTTTTTCGGAAACGCTGGACGCGGTCATCGACGCGCGGCCGGACCGCCTGTCGGTGTTCAACTACGCGCATCTGCCGCAGCGCTTCAAACCCCAGCGCCGCATCAATCCCGAGCAACTGCCCAGCGCTGATGAAAAGCTGGCGATCCTGTCCCTGACCATCGACAAGCTCACCGGCGCCGGTTACCGGTATATCGGGATGGACCATTTCGCGCTGGATGACGATGAGCTGGTGAAAGCGCAGCGCAACGGCACGCTGCACCGCAATTTCCAGGGCTATTCGACGCATGCCGATTCCGACATGATCGGCATGGGCGTCAGCGCCATCAGTTCCATGCCGGGCGGATTCAGCCAGAATTACACCGCGCTGGACGATTACTACCGTGAACTGGAAGTCCCGCAACTGCCCGTCGCGCGCGGTGTGGCCATCAATGACGACGATCGCCTGCGCGGTGAAGTGATACAGCAACTGATCTGCAACAATACACTGGACACACGGCATATCAGCGATCAGTTCGGGATCGATTTCGACAGCTATTTCGTCGACGAGCTGGACGAGTTGCAGGGCATGCAGCGCGACGGACTGGTTCAGCTGGGCGATCAGCGCATCGACGTTACCGCAAAAGGGCGTCTGCTGATCAGAAATATCTGCAAGGTGTTTGATTACTACCGGATCGGTGCGGAAGAGAAGTTTTCGAAAATGATCTAGTCTGGTCGTGGCCCCTGCGGGCCGCCATCCCTGGCAGACGGCATTAATCCTTATGCCGGTAAATCAGTCCTGGTTCAACCAGCACCTCGTTTTCACTCAGGCGGTCGAGTGGAAACTCGTCGTCTTCGTACTGGGCGATGCGGTCGAACACGTAGGTGTCATCCTGTACCTCGATGGATTCAAAAATCGGTCTACCGAGGTAGTTGCCGATTGCCTGGCCATGATGACTCACGGTAAGCCCCCTTCGATTGGTTAGGTTTGTTTCGACGTACAGTTGCTTAGCGGCGTCACGCTGATGCGCTTTAGCGACAGGATAAATGGCGATTGCGGAACCCGGCGCAGCGATGGGCCAGTGCGCCCGGCGCCGTTCTCACGGCGGAAAACTCCTGTACAATACCCGGCCATGTCAGGGAACAGCATCGGAAAACTCTTTACCGTCACCAGCTTCGGCGAAAGTCACGGTCCGGCCATCGGCTGTATCGTCGACGGTTGCCCACCCGGCATGGAGCTGTCGG
This sequence comes from Thiogranum sp., assembly GCA_024102665.1. Lineage (GTDB taxonomy): Bacteria > Pseudomonadota > Gammaproteobacteria > DSM-19610 > DSM-19610 > Thiogranum. The sequence goes on from JAGFJP010000064.1 coordinate 10,674, forward strand.
AAGCCGATCTGCAGGGCGATCTGGACCGGCGCAAGCCGGGCAAATCCCGCCACACCACCCAGCGCCGCGAGGCCGATGCGGTGCAGATCCTCTCCGGTGTGTTCGAGGGCAGGACCACCGGCACGCCGATCGGCATGATCATTCACAATACCGATCAGCGCTCCAAAGACTACTCGAAAATCATGGACCGCTTCCGGCCGGGGCACGCCGATTACACCTACCAGCAGAAATACGGTTTCCGCGATTACCGGGGCGGCGGCCGTTCCTCGGCCCGCGAAACCGCGATGCGGGTGGCGGCCGGCGCGGTGGCCCGCAAGTATCTCAGGGAAAGCGCGGGCATCGAGATCCGCGGCTACCTGGCGCAGCTGGGCCCCATTGAACTTGAGCTGAAGGACTGGAACGCCGTGGAGCAGAACCCGTTCTTCTGCCCGGATCCCGGCAGGGTCGCCGAGCTGGAAAGCTATATGGATGCGTTGCGCAAGGAAGGCGATTCGATCGGCGCCCGCATCAATGTCGTCGCCACCGGCATGCCGCCCGGTCTCGGCGAGCCTGTGTTCGACCGTCTGGATGCAGACATCGCTCATGCCATGATGAGCATCAACGCCGTCAAGGGCGTCGAGATCGGCGCCGGATTCGACTGTGTCGCCCAGAAAGGCACCGAACATCGGGATGAAATCACGCCGCAGGGTTTTCTCAGCAATCATGCCGGCGGTGTTCTGGGCGGCATTTCCTCCGGTCAGGATATTCTCGTCAGCATAGCCCTCAAGCCGACTTCGAGCCTGCGTCTGCCGGGCCGCTCAGTGAACATCGAGGGCGAAGCGGTGGACGTTGTCACCACCGGTCGTCACGATCCCTGTGTCGGCATCCGTGCCACGCCGATTGCCGAAGCGATGCTGGCCATTGTGTTGATGGATCACTACCTGCGCCATCGCGCCCAGAATCCGGATGTCCGTTCCGCCACGCCGGTGATTCCCGCCAGTCCGGCTGGATGAGCGGCCGCCGGCGGGCACACCCCGGGGGTCGGCCGCTGCCACGGCCCTGACACTGACTGCTATGTATTACTGGCGTCTGTCCGGTTTCTACCTGTTCTATTTCGCCACCCTCGGCGCGTTGATTCCCTACTGGAGCCTGTATCTGAAGTCGCTGGGGTTCAGCGCCGCCCAGATCGGCGAGCTGATCGCCATCCTCATGGCCACCAAGATCGTGGCGCCGAATATCTGGGGCTGGATCGCCGATCACACGGGGCGGCGCATGGCGATTGTGCGCACCGCCTGCCTGCTGGCGGCGGTCAGCTTTGCCGGTGTTTTCATCAGGCAGGATTACCGGTGGATGGCGCTGGTGATGGTGCTGTTCAGCTTTTTCTGGAATGCCGCGCTGCCGCAGTTCGAAGCCACCACCCTCAATCATCTGGGTCGCGATACCCACCGCTACAGCAGCATCCGTTTGTGGGGGTCGATAGGCTTCATTATCGCTGTCGCCGTGCTTGGATTCGTGTTCCAGGAGACCGGCACCGGCATGCTGCCGCACATTCTGCTGGCGCTTTTCGCGGGCATCTGGCTGAGCAGCCTGGCGGTTCCGGAAGATGCCGCCGCGCACCAGGCGGTTCACGAAGAGCCTTTGCGCCAGGTGCTGCGGCGTCCGGCGGTGGTTGCCTTGCTGCTGGTGTGCTTTCTGATCCAGGCCAGCCACGCTCCCTATTACACTTTCTACAGCCTGTACCTGGTCGACAACGGCTACAGCGAATCCGTGGTAGGCCAGTTATGGGCGCTCGGTGTAATAGCCGAAATCGGCGTGTTCCTCAGGATGCACGCCTGGCTGCCGCGCTTTGGCGCGCGCCGCCTGCTGCTGGTGGCGACCGCCCTGACAGCGCTGCGCTGGGTGATGATTGCGCTGTTCGTCGAGCAGGCGGCGATGCTGGTGCTGGCGCAGACGCTGCACGCGGCGAGTTTCGGTGTCTATCATGCCGTGGCCATACACCTGGTTCATCACCTGTTCACCGGGCGTCACCAGGGTCGCGGCCAGGCGCTTTACAGCAGCATGAGTTTCGGCGCCGGCGGCGCCGCCGGCAGCCTGGCCGCCGGCTACCTTTGGGACGGCGTCGGCGCCGGGTGGATGTACCTGGCGTCGGCGGCCGTGGCGATGCTGGCGGGGTGGATCGCCTGGCGGGGCATTGAAAGGAGATAACATGAAAAGAGCCTTGTGGCTTGCCGCGTTGCTGCCGATGCTGGCGCAGGCCTATGACACGCGTGTTTCCGGTTTTGTCGGCGCCGAAGTGCGCGGATTCGTGTCCGATCCGCGCTTCGACAACCAGTTCGAAGGCCTGCAGCCATCGTTGATTCTGCAGCCCGAATGGCGTTTCGAGAGCGATGACCGCGACCACCAGTTCAGCCTGGTTCCCTTTGCGCGGCTCGACAGCCGCGACCAGCGGCGCACCCATGCCGATGTTCGCGAGGCTTACTGGCGGCGCATCTACGGTTCCTGGGATCTGCTGGTGGGCGTCAACCGCGTGTTCTGGGGCGTCGCCGAATCGCGGCATCTTGTCGACATCATCAACCAGACCGATTTTGTCGAGGATATCGACGGCGAGGACAAGCTCGGACAACCGATGTTCAGGCTGTCGACGCAACGCGACTGGGGCGCCTTGAGCCTGTTCGTGCTGCCCGGTTTCCGCGAGCGCACCTTTCCGGGCGAGGAGGGACGTCTGCGTTTTCCGCTGGTCACCGACGGCGATGCAGATTATCAATCCGATGCCGGACAGAACCACGTGGATGTCGCGCTGCGCTACGCGCATTACCTGGGCGCCTGGGATTTCGGCGCGCATTATTTCAAGGGCACCGGCCGCGAGCCGCGCCTGCTGCCGAACAGCAGCTTCACGCGGCTGGTGCCCACCTACGACCTGATCAACCAGGTCGGCGCCGATGTCCAGTACACGCACGCAGGCTGGCTGTGGAAGTTCGAGGGTCTGTGGCGCGCCCAGCACGGCGATCACTTCGGCGCGGTCACCGCGGGTTTCGAGTACACCCTTTACCAGATCCGCGCCAGCGACGCCGACCTCGGTTTATTGATGGAGTACTCGTGGGACGGGCGCAGTGATGATCCGGCAGACGCGCCGCCGACGCTGTTCGATGATGACCTGTTTCTCGGCGCGCGCCTGACGCTCAACGATGTGCAGAGTTCGGAACTGCTGGCGGGTTTCGTGGTGGATCGCCATGACCGCTCGGTGCAGCTGTCGGTCGAAGCCGAGCGCAGGCTCGACAACCACTGGAGCCTGGAACTGGAAAGCCTGTGGTTCCTGAACAGCGACGACAGCGACTTCGTCGCCGTGTTCCGCGACGACAGCTATGTCACCCTGCGGCTGTCACGTTATTTTTAGCCCGTCTTTGCGAGCGCAGCGCTCGCAATGACAGTGATCTATCCCTTGGGTTTCTCGTGATGACCGCCGAACTGAAAGCGCATCGCGGAAAGCAGTTTGTCGCCGAAATCCGCTTCGCCCCGTGAGCTGAAGCGATTGTACAGCGCGGTGGTGAGCAGCGGCGCCGGCGCGCCGACCTCGATCGCCGCAATGCTGGTCCAGCGGCCTTCGCCGGAGTCCGACACACGGCCGCTGAAGCTGCTCAGCTCGGTATCATCCTGCAGCGACAACGCGGTCAAATCGAGCAGCCATGACGCCACCACGCTGCCGCGGCGCCAGACTTCGGCGACCTCCGCGACGTTGATGTCGTACTGGTATTCCTCGGGATTGCGCAGCGGCGACGTTTCCGCATCGTGTTGCTGGGCCAGCTTGCCGGCGTTGGCGTGCTTGAGGATATTGAAGCCTTCCGCGTAGGCGGCCATCAGCCCGTACTCGATGCCGTTGTGCACCATTTTCACGAAGTGACCGGCGCCGGCGGGGCCGCAGTGCAGGTAGCCGCGTTCCGCTGCGCTCGGCGGTCCGCTGCGATCACCGGTCCGGGGGATGTCGCCGAGTCCCGGTGCCAGCGCGGCAAAAACCGCATCCAGTTGTTTCACCGCGTCGGTGTCACCGCCGATCATCAGGCAGTAACCGCGTTCCAGGCCCCACACGCCGCCGCTGGTGCCGACGTCCAGGTAACGGATGCCGCGCGGCTGCAACCGGCGCGCGCGCACGATATCGTCCTTGTACCAGGAATTGCCGCCATCGATGATGATGTCGCCTTCCTCGAGACGGTCCACGAGATCGGCAATCTGGCTGTCGACCACACCCGCGGGGACCATCAGCCATACCGCGCGTGGTCGGGCGAGCCGGGCGACAAAGTCATCCAGGTCGGCGGCGCCAATGGCGCCTTCCTTCGCCATTTCCCTGACCGGCCCCGGACTGCGGTTGTACACCACGCATTCGTGACCGGCTCGCATCAGCCGTCGGACCATGTTGGCACCCATGCGCCCCAAACCAATCATGCCTAGTTGCATATCGCCTCCTTAAGGGATCGGATTTCAGCGGGCACCGCCATCGCGCCCGGTTATCGTTATCGTTTATGGTTCCGGTGCGCCGCCGCGCTCAGGCGCGCGCTTCATAACCCGCCTGTTTGACCGCTGCAAGCAGGTCTTCGGTAGCGGCGGTGCCTTTCACCGTCGCGCCGCCGGGTTCCAGCGTGACGTCCACGCCCTCGACACCTTCCACGGCCGCCAGCGCCTTGCGCACCGCGGCGACGCAGTGATTGCAGGTCATGCCGGTGATGGTGAGATGGATGGTTTCACTCATTGTTCACTCCACAGGTTTGAACAGCCGCAGCCGGTTTGCGTTGCTGACCACCGTTACCGAGGACAGGGCCATGGCGGCGCTCGCGAATACCGGGCTCAGCAGCCAGCCGGTCAGCGGGTACAGCAGGCCGGCAGCCAGCGGGATGCCGAGGCTATTATAGATGAAGGCGCCGAACAGGTTCTGCCTGATATTGCGCAGCGTGGCCCGCGACAACGCGACAGCGCTGGCGATGCTGGCCAGCGAGTTGCTGGCCAGGGTAACGTCGGCGCTTTCGATGGCGACATCGGTGCCGCTGCCGATGGCGAAGCCGACGTGCGCCTGTGCCAGTGCCGGGGCATCGTTGACGCCGTCCCCGACCATGCCGACACTGAAGTCCTGTTGCTGGAGTTCCCTGACGATGTCCGCCTTTCGCTCGGGCAGTACGCGGCTGTAAACCGTGGCGATGCCCAGTTCCCGGCCCACGGCGCGCGCCGTGTCGGGATGATCACCGGTGCACATGACCACCTCGATGCCCATCGCGCGCAGACGGTCAATGGCGGCCGGCGTATCGCCCCGGATCGGATCGCTGAGTTCCAGCACCGCCAGCGCGCGGTTCTCGTCGGCCACCCAGACAGGTGTCGCCGCCCGTTGCGCCGCGCGCCGCTCCCGGTCGCGCAGATCGCTGTCGATGGCGATATTGCGCGACTCGATCCATTCGCGGCGGCCGATCAGCAGCGTCCTGTCATCCACTCTGCCGCTGATGCCATGGCCGGCTTCCGACGCGAATTCCTGGACCGGCAACAGCGCCAGTCCGCGTTGCTGCGCCGACTGCACGATGGCCTGCGCCAGCGGGTGTTCCGAGACATTCTCGAGGCTCGCCGCCCATTGCAGGAGTGTGTTTTCATCGACGTCGCCGGCGCAGTTCAGTTCTGTCACACGCGGCTGCCCCTCGGTGAGCGTACCGGTTTTGTCCACTACGAGGTGGCTGATGTCCGCTGCCGACTGGAGCGCATCGCCGTTGCGGATCAGGATGCCGAGCTGCGCCGCGCGACCCATGCCGACCATGATGGCGATCGGTGTCGCCAGCCCCAGCGCGCAAGGGCAGGCGATGACCAGAACCGCGATCGCTGTCGTCAGGGCGAACGGCAGTTGCGGCGCCGGGCCGGCGCTGAACCACACGGCAAAGGTGATGGCGGCGATCACCAGCACCACGGGCACGAATACCGCGGCCACTTTATCGACCATTCTGCCGATCGGCGGCTTGCTCATCTGCGCCTGCCTCACCGACTGGATGATGTGCGCCAGCGTGGTGTCATCGCCGACGCGTTCGACACGGACTTTCAGCGCGCCGGAACGGTTGATGGTACCGCCCGTCACGGTATCTCCCGCGCCTTTGGCGACCGGCAGCGATTCACCGGTCAGCATCGACTCATCGACGCTGGACGCGCCCTCTGTCACGGTACCGTCGCCGGCGATGGTCTCGCCGGGCCGTGTCAGGAACAGGTCTCCGGGCTGCAGCAACGACACCGGCAGTTCGATTTCTGTGTCGTCGCGCAGCAGCCGCGCCGTTCTGGGCGCCAGTTCCACCAGCGCACCGATGGCCCGGCCGGTGCGCTCCCGGGCGCGGATCTCCAGGGCGTGACCGAATTGCAGAAATGCAAGGATCAGCACCGAGGTTTCCAGATAGACGTGACGGGCGCCGGCGGGAACGAAATCCGGCGCGAGTATCAGCAGCACCGACGCCAGCCAGGCGGCCGACGTGCCGACGGCCACCAGCGTGTCCATGTTGGTCTGACCGTGTCTGGCCTGCTTCCAGGCGCCGCTGAAATAACTGTGACCGCTGTAGGCCATGGTGACCAGGCACAGCACGCTGACCAGCACCCAGAAGCCGCGTCCCTGCCAATCGCTCAGCGGCGATGCCGCGTCGACCGGCGGCAACAGGCCGGCCATCATGCCGAACATGAGGCCGAAGCCGACACCGCCGGCGAGCAGCGCGCGCAGCACGGCGCCGCGTATTGCCGCGCGCGCCTGCTGTTCCTGCAGGCGCCAGGGATCTGCGGTGTCCTCGACGAAATGCGCTGCGATGTCAGCGGCGCGCAATGCCAGCAGATAATCGGCGGGATGCGCGGAGGCGGTAAAACGGCAATGCTGCGCATCGCTCCAGCGCAGATCGGTCACGGCGCCGGCTTGCTGCAGGCGCGATTCGATGCGCGTCCGCTCAGACTCTGCGACCGGTTCCGGGAAACGCAGCGTTACGCTGTTGGATGTGGTTGCCGCCGCCAGGCGGGCGGGGTAGCCCTGGTCGCTAACCGCGTCGACGACTTGCCCGGCATCGCCGCCAACCACGTAGGCCGCGCCTTCCACGAGGTTTACAGAAGCATCGGCGACGCCGCGCACGCTGCGAATCGCTTTCTCGACGCGTGCCACGCAGCTCGCGCAGCTCATGTCCTCGATTTCGATGCGGTAGCCGCCGGGCAGGGGTGTCGGCTGCAGCGCAGCCTGTGGCGTCTCGAGGGAGCAGGAGGCCGGCGCTTGCGGCACGGGTCTGGCCTGGTAACCCGCCGCCTCGACAGCGGCGATGAGCAGGTGCGGTTTGCCGCCGCGCACCCGTGCCCGACCCGAATCCAGATCCACTTCCGCCGCTTCGACACCGGGCACCGCGCGCAGCGCCTTTTCGACGCGCGCCACGCAGTGCTGACAGGTCATGCCTTCGACAAGCAGTTCTACCGCGTCGGCGTCGATCGCTGCGGACGAAGTTTCACTTTGCACGGACATGGTGGCTTCCGGTTGTGAAAACGGGCTCATTCTACTCTGACCCCATTTAGACAGCGAGCGGACTCCCGCCGCCCCGGGGCGCGAATTGCGGTTTCAGCGCATGAATGCGCGACGCACCCAGTAGTCCATGCTGAAAAAACGTCCGGCACCGATGAAAAACAGCACCAGCAGCATGATGAAGTAAGTCGCGGCGAATTCGATGCCGTTGTTGAGCACAACGAAAGTCCCGTTTTCCGTCAGCCAGCTGTAGTCGCCGTGTTCTTTCAGTATTTCTTTGGCGCGGTCGAGGCGTTCGATCGCCCCTTCGGTGCGCGGCGTGGCGAACAGCCCGCTGCCTTCGGCGATGGCCAGCCAGCCGTTCTGCCAGTGCACCGTGACGGCAGCGACCGCCATGGTGATCATCAGGGGTATCGATATCCAGCGCACCGCAAAACCGATGAGCAGCAGAATAGCGCCGCCGGCCTCCGTCAGTGCCGCCGCCCACGCCATGACCTCGGGAAACGGCAGGCCAAGTCCCCAGTCGGGATTGCCGAACCACTCGATAATGCTGTCCATGTCGGCGAGCTTCTTGGTGCCCGCCATCCAGAATATCGGCACCAGGTACAGCCGCAACGCCAATGGCCCAAGAAAGTCGACGGCACGGGTGCTGTCGAGAAGTCGCTGCAGCTGGACGAGAGGGTACATTGAGGTCACTCCTTCTGATTATTGAATACACCGCGCGACGCGCCCCGCATGCGCGTTTGCGCCCGAACGTCCGCAGGGTTCAGCAGCGCGTGCCGAGGATTACGCCGCGTTCTCGCCACTGCTCCATGATCGCCAGTCCGCCGTCCAGGACGGCTTTCGGATGCGGATGCTCAAGTTCGGCGACAATGGTGTGCAGCGCTTCGCTGCCGCTGCGTTGCGGCTGCTCCTGCAAAAGGGAAAACAGGCGCGCGCTGACGGCGTTCAGTTCCATGAAACCGACTTCGTCATTGCGGTCGCGGTATACCAGCAGGTAGGTCGGCGCGTCGCCCGCGATCTGCGGCTGGAATTCCGGGCTGATGCGGTGCACCGGGAAGCGATAGCTGAGCGGCCAGGCCAGCGGAGAAAGCAATGGAGCCCCCGCAAGCAGGTCACCGTCCTCGCCGGCGGTTTCCGGGGCGTCGGTTTCGGCGATCGAGAGCGCCAGTTCGACCCATTCATAATGCGCCAGTTCGCGCAGGAACGGCGGGTCACCGGGGCGTTCTGCGCGCTCCTGTTCCAGGTAATTGAGAAACTCCCGGGGGATTTCCAGGAACAGCGGCGAATGGCAGTGGTGCCTGGCGAAAAAATCGCGTGCCAGCGCATGCCATGTCGCGTCGTCCATGAGGGTGCGCAATACCGGAAAGCTGCTCGACAGGAAGCCTTCCACATTGTTGTAGAACAGCTCGCGATAGATCGCCATGCGCCGGTCTTCGACATCCGCCGGTGCCGGGTGCGTGTGCGGCGCGCGGATATGCGCGGCGAATTCATACTGGCGCTGCATGAACGCCGGTGGGAAATGCGGCTCAGCCATGGCCGTCACAGCGGTCTCTGCGCTGTTCATTCCACTGCGCCTGCAATGCGGCGATGCGATCGACTTCGCCCAGCAGTTCGGGCAGCGGCGGGATGTTGAAGTCGCGCTCCAGCAGCGTCGGAACCACGCCGAAATGCGCATAGGCCTTGTCCAGCAACGACCAGACCGGTTCTATGACGTCGGCTCCGTGGGTATCGACGATCAGGTCTTGCGCCTCGTTGAAGTGTCCGGCAACGTGGAAATACGCCACGCGTTCGGCCGGCAGACGGTACAGGAATTCTTCAGCGTCGTAGTGATGATTGACGCTGTTCACGTAAATGTTATTGACGTCCAGCAGCAGGTCGCAGTCGGCTTCCTCGAGCACTGCGTTGATAAAGTCGATTTCCTGCATCTCCTGGCCGGGAGCGGCGTAGTAGGAAACATTCTCCATGGCTATCCGACGTTCGAGGATGTCCTGGGCACGACGGATCCTGGCGGCGACGTAATGCACCGCTTCTTCCGTGAAGGGAATCGGCATCAGGTCATACAGGTGCCCGTCATCGCTGCAATAGCTCAGGTGTTCGGTATAGGCGCGTATCCCGTGCTGATCGAGGAAGCGTCTGACGCGATGCAGGAAGGTCTCGTCCAGAGCGGCGGGGCTGCCGATGGAAAGCGACAGTCCGTGGCAGACAAAGGGATAGCGTTCGGTGAAGGCGCGGAACTGCTTGCCGTAGCGTCCGCCGACACCGATCCAGTTTTCCGGCGCGACTTCGTAGAAGTCGACCTGGGTTGGCGGCCGGTCAGCGAGCGGACCCAGCAGGGTCCGCCGCAGCCCGAGCCCGGCCCCGTGAACGGGGTAGCGGGACTCCATCATGATGAAAGCAGGTTACTTGGCAGCGCCGCACTTGGCTTCGCCGCACTTGCCTTCTTTGGCTTTCTCGGATTTTTCCTTCATCCCTTCACCGCACTTGCCTTCGCCGCACTTGCCTTCGGCCTTGGTCTTTGCTTCGCCGCATTTGCCTTCGGCCTTGGTCTTGCCTTCGCCGCACTTGCCTTCGGCCCTGGTCTTTGCTTCGCCGCACTTGCCTTCATTCGAATCAGCGACCATGTAACCGCTGGAAAGCTCGGTCATGCCGAACGGATTCCCGGCGGCATTGGCGATGGACGCGCCGGTCAAAGAGGTGGCAAAAGCCGCACCCAGAGCAATTGCAAGCGGTTTCGTTACGAGTTTGCTGGACATGTGATATGCCTCCTTCAGGCATGTGTTGGACAGGTTTGTTGCTACCCTTACCGTGGTTGGTTGCATGTTGTTGCATTCATGTTGTCAAAAACAGAATGACAGGCGTTGTGACCAGCCCGTGCCAATAAAGTTTCCGACATATTTCCGGATTTGCAATACGGGCGGCCGAAGCACCGGCAAAAAGGCGGAAATTTGGCGCCTCAGCTGTTGGCGGCGAGCGAGCGGACGCAGGCGAGATAGGCGCTTTCGTCCGGGGGCGTGCCGTTTCGCTGGGCACGCCAGATCATCTCCGCCAGACAGTCCATGATCCGATGGTCCAGTTGATGCGCATCGCCGCAGGTCGCCAGCAGGCGGTTGTACAGTTCGCGGATGCCGGCCGGCCGGTCAGTGCCGAGCTGTTCACGGATCGCCAGGTGCATGCCCATGTGCAGAAACGGATTGGTTTCGCCCGTTTCGGGAAGATATTCGCTGCCGAGCGCGCGCTCGGTGTCATCGAGCAGCGACTGGTATTCGGGGTGTTGCGCGATTACCGCGACGATCTGCTGTTGCAGGGGCTCCAGCGGCCGGCCCTGACGATGGCTCTGCCAGGCTGCGCAGTAAAATCGCCGCATCTGGTCCCTGTCCTGTCCAAACAGCATGCGTGTTCCTTTGGCTTGAAGCGTTGCAGCCTGTTGATTCGTTCACGGCGGCGCAAGTTGCCGCCACTGTGCATCACACCGCGGTCTTGTGGCGGTATTCGCAAAGGTCCTCGATGACGCAACTTCCGCAGCGCGGTGTGCGGGCAATGCAAGTATAGCGGCCATGCAGAATCAGCCAGTGATGCGCGTCGTGCAGGAATTCGCGCGGCACCAGCTTCAGCAGCCTGTGTTCGACTTCGAAAACATTCTTGCCGGGCGCGATACCGGTGCGGTTGGCGACGCGGAATATGTGCGTATCCACGGCCACCGTCGGTTGTCCGAAGGCGGTATTGAGCACCACGTTGGCGGTCTTGCGTCCGACGCCCGGCAGCGCTTCCAGCGCCTCGCGGTTCCCGGGAACCTCGCCCTGGTGCCGCTCGACGAGCATCCGGCAGGCGGCGATGATGTTCCTGGCCTTGGTATTGAACAGGCCGATGGTCCTGATGTGTTCCTTCAGGCCCTGTTCGCCGAGTTGCAGCATGTCCTGCGCTGTCGTGACGCGCCGGAACAGTTTTTCGGTGGCCTTGTTGACACCCACGTCGGTGCATTGGGCCGACAGTATCACCGCGACCAGCAGCTGGAACGCATTACCGTACCTGAGCTCGGTGGTGGGGTGGGGGTTTTCTTTTTTCAGGCGCGTGAAAATCTCGATGCGCTTCTGTTTGTTCATTTTTTCAGGTCATGGCGCGGCTGCGCGCAATGACGGGGTTGTTCATGCCTCGGCGACCCGGCCGGCCACGGCGGTGTGTCTAACCGCCCGGCGCTGCATGCGCCTGTCGATGACATTCTTCAGCGCGATGAGCAAACCGAGACCGATGAAGGCGCCCGGCGGCAGAACCGCCAGCAGGAAACCGCCGTAGTCATCGAACAGCACCAGCTTCAGCGAGCGCGCGGCGTCTCCGAACATCAGGTGCGCCTGGGAAAACAGCGCGCCGGTCCCGGTGATCTCGCGCAGGGACCCCAGTGCCACCAGCACCAGCATGAAGCCCAGACCCATGCTCAGACCATCGACAAAGGACTTGCCCACGGAATTCTTCGAAGCAAAAGCTTCGGCTCGACCGATGATGGAACAATTGGTGACGATCAGCGGGATGAAAATGCCGAGCACCTTGTACAGCTCGTAGAACCAGGCGCTCATGGTCAGCTCGATCAGCGTTACGATGGATGCGATCACCAGCACGAAAACCGGGATCCGCACTTCCGGCCGCACCAGAGAGCGGATCAGCGACACGATGACGTTGGAAGCAACCAGGGTCAGCAGCGTGGCTACGCCCAGCCCCAGGCCGTTGATGAAGGTTCCGGTGACGGCCAGCAGCGGACACAGGCCGAGCAGCTGTACCAGGCCGACATTGTTGGTCCAGAAACCGTCGCGGACAATGTTGCGGTATGAAGTCATGATGCGGCAGGTGGATCCGGGTGTTTTTCGAATAGCGAATGGCGCCTGGGCCCGAAGTATAGCAGAGCGTCACGCACGGCTTTCACGACGGCACGTGGGGTAATGGTGGCGCCGGTGAACTGGTCGAAGACGCCGCCATCGCGTTTCACGTCCCACTGTTCGAGAGCCGGATCGCCCAGCGACCTGCCGTTGAAACCCAGTATCCAGTCGGACTTCCCGTGCTCGATGGCATCGCCCAGTCCGGGCGTTTCGCGATGATCGACCACCCGCACGCCGGCAACCGTGCCGTCCATGTTGATGGCCACCAGCAATCTGATATTGCCGCTGTACCCGTCCGCCGTCGTCACTGCCAGAACCGCGGCCACCGGCCAGCCGTCCTTGCGCGCACGGTAGACTGTCACCGGACCCGTGATCCCGGGAAAGCCGCTGACCGGCATCGTCAGGGTATCGGTGAAGATATCGTTGTCGTAGCGTTCCTCGGGCACAAGTTCGTTCAGACTCCTGAGCAGCGCGCGGCGCTGGTTTTCGGCGATGCGATCCGCGGTCAAGTCGTAGGTGAACGCGACCAGGCCGCTGCCTGCGACGGCGAACAGAAACAGGAACAGCGCGGAAATCAGGATCGACCGGTAACGCATCACTGTCAGTCGTTCCCGTCGTCGCCGGCGTCTCTGTGACCGAACACCCGTGGCTGCGTGTAATAGTCGATGGTGGGCGCGGCCATGTTCATCAACAGCACCGCGAACGCTACGCCGTCGGGATAGCCGCCCCAGGTGCGAATCACGTACACGAGCACGCCGATGCCGGCGCCGTAATACAGCCGCCCGCGCGGCGTGGTCGCGGCGGACACGGGATCGGTGGCGATGAAGAAAGCGCCGAGCATGGTCGCACCGCTGAAAAAGTGGAACACCGGGGAACCGAAGCTGTCGGCGTCGGCGATATAGAACAGCGCCGAGATCAGGAACAGTCCGCCCAGCATGCCGGCGGGAATCTGCCAGTGGATGACGCGCCTCTGCCATAACCAGAGACCGCCAATCAGAAAACCGAAGTTGATCCATTCCCAGCCGCGTCCCGCGAAGCTCCCGAACAGCGGTCGCTGCAGAATCTCGCTCCAGGTAAGGTTCCGGGCGATATCGTTCCTGGCAGCGTCCAGCGGCGTGGCCATGGTGAGCGCGTCCAGCCTGGTGCCGGGCGGCAGCGCTTCCAGGAATACCAGTCGCGCGGCATCGAGCAACGGCAGCAGGTCATGGCCGGCGCCGTGCGGCGGCGACCACAGGGTCATCTGCAGCGGAAAGGAAATGATCAGCACCACGTAGCCGACCATCGCCGGATTGAACGGGTTGGATCCCATGCCGCCGTAGAGCTGTTTCGCCACGGCGATGGCGAACGACGCGCCGATCGCCGGTATCCACCAGGGCGCCAGCGGCGGCAATGCCGCGCCCAGCAACAGGCCGGTCAGCAACGCCGTGCCGTCGCCGAGCGTCGGCCGCACCGGTCTGCGCCGCAGGCGCAATATCAGCGCTTCGGTACCGACCGCGGCGAAGCTCGCAACCAGCAGGTTGAACAGCACGCCCCAACCGAAAAACCAGAACAGGCACAGCACGCCCGGAATCATCGCGAGCATGACTGTCACCATCAGGCGCGTCACATCATTCACCGGGGGCAGATAGGGCGAGCTCTGGGTCGGGAATTGCATCGCTATGCCTCGTCGTCCTGTTGCGTGGCACGGCGAGGCTCGCGTTCAGTCAACGGCCTCTGCTGTTCGGCGCCAAGGCTTTCGCCTGTCCCGCTTTCGCGCTCCTGTTGCGCCTTCCTGGCCTTGACCCGTTGCAGCGCCGCGGCGATTTCCGCTTTCTTGGCGTCGGCGTCGCCGGCGCCCGCCTGATCCGGGGTTTTCCTGGCGTGCGCACGGCGCGCCTCCAGCTCGCGCTTTTCGCGCTCCAGGCGTTCGATACGGAATTCATGACGTTGCCGGGCGAGATCGGATTTCTGCCGTTCGCGTTCCAGATCCCAGATCTCGGTCTTGGCGAAGCGGTAATACTGCACCAGCGGAATATGGCTCGGACACACGTGCGCGCAGCAACCGCACTCGATGCAGTCGAACAGATTGTAGTCCTGCACTTTGTCGAAATCGCGCGCGCGCGCATACCAGTAGAGCTGCTGCGGCAGCAGGCTTGCCGGGCAGACATCAGCGCACTTGCCGCAGCGAATGCACGGCAGCGCGGGTCGCGGATCGGGCGTCTCGTCGCGGCTGGCCGCAAGAATGCAGTTCGTGGTCTTGATGACAGGCAACTGATCGGTGTGCAGCGCAATGCCCATCATCGGTCCGCCCATCAGCAGCCGCGCCACATCCGCGGTGTAGCCGCCGCACTGTTCGACAATATCGGCGATGGGTGTGCCGATGCGCACTTCGAGATTACCGGGTTGCGCGATGCCGGCGCCGGTGACGGTGACCACGCGCGAAATCAGCGGTTCGCCGTGAATCAGCGCGCGCGCCACGGCGGCGGCGGTGCCGACGTTGTGGCATACCATGCCGATATCGATCGGCAAACCCTGGCTGGGAACTTCCCTGCCGGTGAGCGCATAGATCAGTTGTTTTTCGCCGCCGGCGGGATAGAGAGTCGGCACCGGCACCACGCGCAACGCGGTATCCTGCGCGTTGCGCAGCGCTGTCGTCAGGCACTCGATCGCGCGCGGCATGTTGTCCTCGATGCCGATCAGCGCCTGCCGGGCGCCCAGCGCATGCTGCATGATGCGGATCCCGTCGATGACATCCTGCGGGCGATCGCACATCAGGGCTTCGTCACAGCTGATATAGGGTTCGCACTCGGCGGCATTGATGATCAGCAACTCGACCTGGTGTCCGGGACCCGGATTGAGCTTGACCGACGTGGGGAAGCCGGCGCCGCCCAGACCGACGATGCCGGCGTCGCGCACTTTCTGGCGGATTTCGGCGGGGTCGGCATCGAGCGCCGCCCGCATTTTCAATCCGCTATCCACTGCGCGATCCTCGCCGTCGCAGTCGATAACCAGGCACTCCGCGCTGAGACCCGACGGATGAGGCACTGGATACTTGCCGATGTCGCTGACGATGCCGGAAGTCGGCGCGTGCACCGGAGCGCTGATATAACTCAGCGAGCGCGCGATCTGCTGGCCTTTCAGAACGCGGTCGCCGATTTTCACCGTGGCTTCGGCGGGTTCGCCGATGTGCTGGCTGAGCGGGACATAGAGTCGGCGTGGCAGGCGAGCGCTCCGAATCGGACCTCCCAGAGACTGCGCCTTGTTGGAAGCCAGCTGCAGGCCGCCGGGAAATCTGAGAGGTTTGTCGGGCAACATTGTCATGGCTGGCGCATTGTCGTCCGGGGGCATCATTCGCCGGACGCGGCAACCGGGCGCTGCGCGCTTTGCGGATATGGCCACTTCCAGTCGCGAATGTCCTTTTTCACCGGGACCATGCTGATGCAGTCGACCGGGCACGGGGCGATGCAGAGTTCGCAGCCCGTGCACTCGCTCTCGATCACGGTATGCATCTGCTTGGCGGCGCCAAGTATGGCGTCCACCGGACAGGCCTGGATGCACAGCGTGCAACCGATACAAACCTGTTCGTCGATGACGGCGACGGTTTTTTCCGCGTGTTCGCCGCGTTCGGCGTCGAGGGGTTTGGGATCCAGACCGAGCAGGTCGGCAAGCGCGTGAATCGTGGTCTCGCCGCCGGGCGGACACTGGTTGATGTCCGCCTCGCCGGCGGCAATCGCCCGGGCGTAGGGACGGCAGCCGGCAAAGCCGCACTGGCCGCACTGGGTCTGCGGCAGCAGCGCGTCGATCTGGTCGACAATCGGGTCGCCCTCGACCTTGAAGCGGATCGCGGCATAGCCGAGCAGCAGGCCGAACAGCGCTGCGAGTATTCCGATGGCAAGCATGGCGGTGAGCATGATCGGTTCCGGCTAGCCCTTGATCAGACCCGCAAAGCCCATGAATGCCAGCGACATCAGGCCAGCCGTGATGAGGGCGATGGAAGCGCCCCTGAAAGCTTCCGGCACGTCGGCGACCGCGACACGCTCGCGGATGGCGGCGAACAGGATCAGCACCAGCGAAAAGCCCGCCGCGGCGCCGAAGCCGTACAGCGCCGATTCCAGGAATCCATGATGCGTCTGCACATTCAGCAGCGCCACGCCGAGCACCGCGCAGTTGGTGGTGATCAGCGGCAGAAAGATACCGAGCACCTGGTACAGCAGCGGGCTGGTCTTGTGGATGACCATCTCCGTGAACTGCACCACGGCGGCGATCACCAGAATAAAGGCGAGGATGCGCAGGAAGCCGATTCCGAAAGGGATCAGCACATAATGTTCGAGCAGCCAGCTCGCCACCGCCGCCAGCGTCAGCACGAAGGTGGTCGCCAGCCCCATCCCCAGGGCCGAATCCAACTTGCTGGAGACGCCCATGAACGGGCACAGCCCGAGGAATTTCACCAGTACCACGTTGTTGACCAGGGCCGTGCCCAGCAAAAGCAAGAGATATTCGTTCACGTTTGTCACCTGCGGTCTTTGCCGGGATTTGTGCATTCTCCATGCCAAGCGACGGACGGAAACCACAAACCTGCGGCTTGCGCGGGCTGAAGGCGGTTCGTGCCCACTTTTGGTGCATGACGGCTGTGTCGAGATAAGCATAAAAGCGATGCGGGATTTGGAAATTGTCGTTAAAGCGACAATAAGCCCCGCACCGCGGCATCGCGCCACAGGGGCGCTAATCCCTTATGAACTGTGGGTTTAAACGGGAAGGCGGGGAACGCCGAGGAGGGTGCTTTGAGGACAAGCGGTCGTCGTTGGACCGGAATTTGCTAGTGATACCGTAAATTCGTTGGTTCCAATTCCCGGGCAGTAAGCTGATATGTCCGCATAAAAGGCAAAATTTATGGAAAAGACCTCCCTCAAATACCTTCAGATGCATACCAGTCTGGAAAAGGTGCTCGACTTTCTCCAGCCGGAGATGTGGAGCAGCGAGAGCGTGGCGCGCATCCGCGAAGTGTTGAGCAGTCATTCCGGTCTGCTGCCTTTCTGGCTCTATGTCGAGGCGGTGGAGCAGTCCCCTGTGGCCATTTCCATTACCGACGATTCGGCGAACATTCTATACGTCAACAAAGCCTTTACCGATGTGACCGGCTATCTTCCCAAGCAGGTGATCGGCGAGAACGAGTCCATCCTGTCGGACAAGACCACGCCGCGCCACGTGTACCGGGAACTGTGGTATCGCATCACCCACAAGCAGGTGTGGCACGGTCTCCTGGTGAATCGGCACAAGAAC
>JAGFJP010000065.1 GCA_024102665.1 Thiogranum sp.
GGAGCCGCTATTGGCGCGATTGCCGGGGATACCGGCAAAGGCGCCGCCATCGGTGCGGCGACCGGCGGCCTGTTCGGCGGCATGCGCCAGCGCGAGGCAAACGCACAGCAACAACAACAGACCCAACAGCAGTCCGCCGCGGCTGCCGGAAAGGCAGACACCTACAACCGCGCCTATGCCGCCTGCCTGGAAGGCCGCGGCTACACCGTGCGCTGAGAAGGGAGAACCGCAATGCACAGGAAATACATTTCCGCCTCGTTGATGTTGACGGGCTGTGCGCTGGCGTTCAGCGCCGCGGCCGTACCCGTCGATGGCACCAAGCCGCTGCTGTGCGCGACCATCGATACCATCGAATGCGTCGCCCAGGCCGACTGCCAGTACGGCACGTCCGACAGCCTCGGCTTCCCGCAATTCCTGCAGATCGATATCGAGGGCAAACGCATCACCGCGGACCGTCCCGACGGTACGCGGCTGGACACGACGATCAAGGCCATCTCCGAATTCGATGACCGCCTGGTCTTCCAGGGCGTCGAGAACAGTATGGGCTGGTCGATCAGCATCAATCGCGCCAACGGTCGCATGGCAGTAGCCATTGCCGGCAAACAGATCGCCTTCATGGTGTTCGGCGCCTGTACTGCGCGTTGAATCGTCTTTATGCGTCGCCGGCACGGTGCACCTGATCTGTGTTGATATACGTCGGACAGGTTATAATCCTGCCATCAGCGACCCGCTCTGACACGAGGGAATCATTATGCCCCACTCTTCAGACCACGACCCGGGCCTCATTCAGGTGCTCGTGGAGCGTCTCAACACCCAGCGGCTGCCGTGCGCGCTGGACCTCAAGAAGAAAGTGGACGGCGGCGCGACGCTCAGCGATTTCGATATGCGTTTTCTGGAAGACGTGTTCGCCGACGCCCAGAAAATCCGCCCGCTCATTGAACGGCATCCCGAATACCAGGACCTCGTCACACGCGTGATCCATCTCTACAAGGAGATCCTGGACAAAGCGACAAACAACGAGAACAAGGCCTGACCGGGCGCCCGCCAACACGCGTCTGCTCAGCGTGTATAGCGCTCCGCGGCGGTAAAGAAATCCTCGCGCCGCGGCAATTCGTCCAGCGTCATCGACAGGAAAAGCATCACCAGGCGGCGCCCGCGTGCGTTGCGCAACTCCTGAAAGCGGATCAGCTGCGCTGAAGTATCCGCCTCCTCACGCTGGATATTCATGCGGTCCAGGCGCAATTCGATGACTTCGCCCCAGAATTGCCGCTCGGCGTCCGCGAGCAGTTCGGCAGTGATATGCAGGTGCGCGCGCAGCGCATCCGCATCCGCATGCAGGCCCGCGAGCTGCGCTTCGATGTCGGCGAGTTCGCCCTGTAACGCGCCTGGATCCGGCGTGCCTTCCCCTGCGTCGTCAAAGCCCCAGCCACCGTGCTGCAGCGCATTCAGCTTGTGCTTCAGCACATCACGCTGCTGGTTTAGCCCGGCGCGCTCGCCCTTGACATCGATAATGCGCGCCAATGCCAGACTGAGCAGATGATCGAAGGCACGGCGTTTCAGCAGCCGGCGCGTTTCATCCGCGCTGGTCGTGGGATCGACCAGGCGGTGACCGCGGAAACTGACCGCGACCTGCGCCACGTCGCGACGCAACATATCACCGCTCAGCTCCACGCCCAGTACATTTTTCTCCACGCGTTCCGCCAGCAGCAGCGCGTTTATGCGACCCGCATCTTTCGCAGCGGCGCGGAATTCGTTCAGTACGCTGTCGTTGCCGAACACCTCCAGCATGCGATCGGCCGAGGCGAACAGCGCCCTGAGACGCGCATCGCCACTGTAGGTCCCGCGATCGGCTGCAAGCGGTGCCGGCAGACTGTCGACCAGGGTGACGACATGATCGATGGCATGCAGCACCGGCGCGCGAAGCTGCTTGCGATACCCCGGCATGGCGCGCATGCGCGGATCGGTGCCGTCCACCGCGCGTTCGATGGCCATCTCCACCAGCGATTCGGGATAGCGCCCCTGGCTCTCCCCGCCGAAAATGGACTGGAACAGTTTCAGCATGACCCTCGCGCTCCGTTCGTCACTGCGCCGTCGCCTCCGACTGCTTCAGCACGCTGCCCAAAGACTGCCCCGACGCATCGATGCCGAGTTCCCGGTCCAGGCCCAGTGCCCGCAGGGTCTGGTAAACGCTGTCATTGACCCTGGCGATGCGCAGAACGGTTCCGCTGCGCGCAAGCTCCTCGCGCAGCTCGCCGAGCAGTCGGGCACCGGCCAGATCCACCATCGGCACGGCACCCATGTACAACACCAGATGAGGCGGATGACTTTCCGCAGCCACCATCTCCAGCAGGCGCCCGCGCACTGCGTCGACATTGAAGTACAGCAGGGAACCGTAGGGCTTGACCAGCAGCACTCCGGGCAGGCGTTTCGCCTCGGGGTCATTCTGCAGCTCGGTGAAGTTGTCAGTGCCGGGACGCTGCCCGAGGATGCCCAGCAGCGGGTGCATGGCACGATGGATAAGCAGCAGCAATGAAAACACCGCGGCCAGCAGCACACCCTTCAGCACGCCGAAACCGAGCACCGCAAGCAGCGCCACCACGGCCACTGCGAACTCCAGGCGGTTGACGCGAAACAGATCGCGGAACACCTCGGGCTTGATCAGACCCTTGATCGCCATCAGCACCACGGCGGCCAGCACCGGTTCGGGCAGGCTGCGGAAGGCATCACCGAGAAACAGCGCGACCAGCAGCAACAGCAGGCAGGCGAAGACCAGCGACAGCGGCGTTTTGGCGCCCGCTTTATCGTTCACCGCCGACTGCGACATGCCGCCGCTCACTGGATAACCCTGTGCCGCGCCCACCAGCAGGTTGGCGGCGCCGATGGCGAGGAAGTCCTGATTGGCGTCGATGCGATAGCCATGTTTGTTGGCGAAGGTACGGCTCACGGCGCTGGTTTCGACCGTGGCGAGCAGGAAGCAGGCCAGCGCCAGCGCGAACAGACCGTCCACATCCCGGGCGCGTACCGGCGGGATGCCGAAGTCCGGCAGACCGCTCGGCAACTGGCCCAGGATATGAATGCCCATCTGCCCTACCCCGGTGAACGCGACGAGCAGGATAGCGAGGATCACCACGACCAGGTCCACCGGCTTGTTGCGCAGGAAGCGTTCGCCCAGGAGCATGAGCGCGATGGCCCCCGCGCCCACCGCGAAGGCGGGCCAGTGGATCTCGTGCAGCCCGCCGACCAGGGCTGCCGTCTTTGCCACGAAATGCCCGTGCCCGCCTTCGATGCCGAACAGTTTGGGCAACTGCGAGACGGCGATGTGCAGTGCCACGCCCACCTTGAAACCGGCCAGCACCGTGTCGGAAATGAAAGCCACCACACCGCCGGCTTTCACCGCATGCGCGATAACGGCGATCACGCCCACATAGATCGCGGTGATACTGGCCAGCCAGTAGTAGCGCTGCGGATCGCCGCCCGACATCGCGCCCAGCTCCGAGGCCAGCAACAGCGAAATCGCCGAAGTCACGGCGATGACGGTATGGCGCCCGGAAAAAAACAGGAAAAAGGCCAGACCGGCGAGCATGGTGGCGTACAGGCCCGCCTGAGGCGGCAGACCGGCAAGCGTGGCATAGGCCAACGATTCCGGCAGCATGAACGCGGCGAGCGTGAGTCCGGCGACCAGGTCGGGACGCAGCCAGTCCGCTTGATAGCCCTTGATCCATTGCAGGGCGGGGAACAGCGATTTCAGGTGTTTCGCAGCAATCATGGAATTCACTCGCTCTCGTCCGGTACATCATCGGGCAGTCGGAAAGGCGTCGCGCGAATCGGTTGGCTGAGCATCACCAATCCGCCGTTGGGGCGGCCGATACGCGCGGTTGCAAAAACATAGTCGAACAAGTCTGCCGCCGCAGCTTCGGGAACCAATATATGCACGAAGCGGACGAACACCGATTCCGGCAGCTGGCCGGCGCGGCGCGTCTTCGCTGCGCGCAGCACCGAAACGCCGCGGCAGGCGATGCTGTCGGCGACTTGGATATTGCGCTCGGTCCGCAGCGCCCGGATCAGGTCGCGGTCGGTACCGTCCTCCGGCAGCACGCACAGAATCAACCGCACGTCTTCCAGCGGCACTGTCGCGAGGCTGGCTTCGGATGCGCTCATGCGCCGGTTTCCTCCAGGCGCCGACGCACGTCATCGGGGATGTAGGTCGCCATCTTGTCGAGCGGTGCGGCGTAGATGACGCCGGCGCCCGGTCTGTCCAGGTTCAGCTGCGTATAAAGGTTGTGCATCACCAGGTCGCGCTGATCGACGGCGGCGATCATGGTCACCACATCCTTCTCGGCTTCCACCGCAATGCCAAGCACACCGAGCCGCTCGCGGATACCGGTGCCGCGCGCATGGTAGAGAATGGCGCCGGCGATGCCGGACTCGCGTGCTGTCTTGATCGCCTCGTCGCCGCGCCCGTGCGCGACGATGCAGGTGATCATGACCACGTCCGTCAGATAGGTAATACCGCTCGTGCTCATACAATCTCCTGTACGGTAGCGATTGCCGAACCGCGTTCCGTGCGGGCCGCTGCGCGTGCCTCGCGCGTGCTCTTGTAGCGTGACCACAGCCCGGAGAGCAGTACGCTGATGATGGGGCCGACCGAGGCCAGGCACAGGATGCCAAAACCCTCGGCAGCCTGGCTGGCGTTGGCGAAACCCAGACCCATGGCCAGCACCAGCGGCACGGTCACCGGACCGGCGGTGACGCCGGCGCTGTCCCAGGCCACATTGACAAAAGTCTCGTTCGAAATCAGCGCAGCAGCGCTGCCACCGAATAACCGCCGAGCAGCAGCCACATCAACGGCAGATCGAACACCAGTTTGGCGATTCCGAGCGCAATGCCGAAAGCCACGCCCGCGGAAACCGCCATGATCAGGGTCTTCTTTTTAAACACACCGTTGGTCAAAGTCTCCGCCGTGAATCCCAGCGCCGACAGCGCCGGTTCCGCGACCGTGGCTCCGAAGCCGAGAAACCAGGCGAAGGCCAGCGCCAGTGTCAGACCGATCTGGAAATCGTAGAGTGGCGCCGCGGCAACCGCCGGCACATCCATGAATGCCGTCGGCACCAGGTTGCCGGCGCTGCTGCCCAGCAACGACAGACCGTAGGTCAGACCGAGATTGAAGATGCACATGCCGAGGATGGTCAGACCGATGCCGAGGAAGATCTCCGCCTGGTTGGCGAGACGCTCGCGCAGAATGAGCGTGAGCACCAGGAACAGGAAAATCACCAGCGGCAGAATGGCGCGTATCCCCGCGATGATTTCGACGCCCGGGCTGCGTTCATACCACGCGCCTGTGTCCGCCCCGGCAACGGTGGCGGCCTGCCGCGCCGCTTCGACGATCTCGGCAGGCGACACCGAACCCGCCACGTACAGCGCCAGGAACAGCACACCGGCAATCGGGAACAGCGCCAGGTAGACGGCCAGCGGCACCACGGCGCGCACCTGGTCCCTGAAGCGGACCGACACATAGGGCTGCAGCACGCGCACAACTTCGCTCGGGTGCAGTTTGACCGCAGGCGGCCGCCAGGGCAGCGGCTGGCCGTCGGCGCCGTATTCGATGCGCGGCGCCAGGCCGTTGCAGCTGATCTGCAGCGCCCCGCCACCTCTGGCGCGGTAGTAGTCCGCGTAGCGATAGCTGCGGGTGGTCGCTCCCGGCGCGACGGAAGAATCGTCAGACAGCGCGGTCTCAGTAGTCATCCGGTCTCCGTTCACAGCAGTGTTTCCAGTTCCTGTTTGAAATCGCGAACGACAATGTCGCGCAGGACCTGTCGCGGATGGTCGTTGACGCCGTTCGCGAAGTGCACATGCAGCGCAACCTCGTTGCACTCAGGATCGAGAAATCTGGCGGCAATGATCCCGCGCTCGCTTGGTAGCAGGCGGCCCTGGACGAATCGATCCAGCCGCGCCTGCACCGCTTGCGGGCGCGTTGCCACGGCCGCGAACTGCACCGCCAGGGCCACAGCCCGAACACTGTATCGACGAGGATGCGCTTGACGTTCTCCTCGTCGTCGAGGCGCACGATCTTTGGACCTTGCTGTGGTGGCTTCGTAGCGTTCATTTTCAATACCGCTCCCGGATCCAGCGACGCTCTGTCATGGTCACCTCATCGTCATAGGCATTCTTCATCGAACGCCTGGGCAGCTTCACCTTCTTTTTCGGCTGACGTTCATAGGGAATCTGTTCCAGAAGATGGCTGATGAGATTCAGGCGCGCGCGTTTCTTGTCGTTCGAGCTGACGATGTGCCAGGGCGCGAAATCGGTATCGGTGGCATCGAGCATTTCGTCACGCGCGCGAGAGTAGTCGTACCAGCGCTCACGTGACGGCAGGTCCATGGCCGACAGTTTCCACTGGCGGACCGGATCGTCGATACGCGCGCGGAACCGCCGCTCCTGCTCCTCGTCACTGACCTCGAGCCAGTACTTGAGCAACAGGATCCCGTTATCGATGATCTGCTTCTCGACGAACGGGGCCAGATCGAGAAAACGGCGGTGCTGCTCCTTGGTACAGAAGCCCATGACATGTTCCACGCCGGCGCGGTTGTACCAGCTGCGATCGAAGATCACGATCTCTCCCGCTGCGGGAAAATGCGCCATGTAGCGCTGTATATACATCTGCGACTTCTCGCGGTCTGAAGGTGCCGGCAACGCAACGACCTGGAACACGCGCGGACTCACCCGTTCGGTGATGGCCTTGATGGTGCCGCCCTTGCCGGCGGCATCGCGGCCCTCGAACACGAGGATGATGCGCTGCCCGGTGCTTTTGACCCATTCCTGCAAGGCGCACAACTCCGCCTGCAGTTCGCGCAGGGCTTTTTCGTAGTCCTTGCGTTTGAGCTTTTCCGTTCTGCTTTCGGCCGCTTTGGCTTCCTTGACGGCGGATTTCTTCGATTGTTTTTTCTTCATGATGAGTGACTCCTGCTATGAAACGGATTTCAGCGCACCCGCACCCCAGGATCGTTCCACAGCGGCTCATGCCGACGCATGCCATGCCAGACGATGTCGGGCCTGTCGCCACCGGGCGGCGGCGCGCCGGTGAAAAGCGGTTAGCGGTCAGACTGGCGTGACGGCGGCGCAGCGCAATCAGATCGCGCGTGTAGCGCAGCATGTCGGCATTGGTCTCAGTTTGTCGTTGCTGCCGTCACGATTGTCCTCGCCGTTGGCCTCATTGTGCTTGTGTTATCGCGACCCGCAACGACGGGGTTAATTATCAAAACTTCCACCTAATGCCAGATAAAGATTCACGCGCTGCGCAATGCGTTCGTTCTGCAGACGCAGGCGTTGCATGCGCGCCTGATACAGTTCGACCTGTTGCACTTTCACCGCGCGCAGATCGATTTTGCCGACGCGGTACTGGGTCTCGGACAGCACCAGCGCCTGTTCGTTGTCCTGCACGGCGGCCGCAAGCAGCGGCTCGCGTCGCGCCAGAATGAATTCGCCGGTCAATGCGTTCTCCACATCGCCAAAAGCGGCCAGCGCCACGTCGCCGTACTGCGCCACCGCCTCCTGCTGCTCGGCGGTGCGGATTTCCACCTGCGCCTGCAGCTCGCCGCCGCGAAACAGCGGCGCGAGCAGCGAGGCGCCGAAGCTTCCGCGCGGATCGTCGCGGTCCTTCAACACCAGAAGATCGCTGGAGACCCAACTGGCGCTGGCCGTGAGACTGATGCTCGGCAGGCGCGCCGCCCTGGCCTCCTCAACAAGGTTGAAAGCCGCGGCAACGCGCCGCTCCGCCGCAATCACATCCGGACGCCGTTCCAGCAATGCCGCAGGCAGACCCGCCGGCACCGGCGGCAACGCGGCCGGCATCTGGTGCGGCACTTCGATCTCGGCGGCGGGATAACGCCCCAGCAGCAGCTCCAGCGCGCGCAGCGCCTGGGTGTAACTCTGTTCAAGCTGAAAAACGCTATCCTGCGCGAGGTGCAGATTCGCTTGCGCAATGGCCACGTCGCGGGCGTCGCCCGCGCCGATGCGCTGCCGTTCCCGGGCCAGTCGCAGCAGTTCTCGCGCAGCGTCCACCGTTTCCTCGCCCAGACCGCGCTGCAGCCACGCCTCGGTGGCGGTGTACCAGCTTTTCACCACCAACGCAGCCAGCGACTGGCGCGCATAGCTGAAGTCGTATGCGCTCGACATGTACTGGTATTGCGCAGCACTGCGGCCAGCACGGATGCGACCCCACACATCGAGTTCCCAGGCGGCCTTCAACACGCCGAGGTCGAGGCCACCGTCGGCGCCGGACTTGCTGCCGGTTTTGCCGATCACCGACACCGTCGGGCTGAGCTGCGCGCCCGCGGTCTTCAGATAGCCCGCGGCCTGTTCGACGCGCGCAGCGGCCGCGCGCAGATCGCGGTTGTAAATCAGTGCCTCGTTGACCAGCGCCTCGAGTTGCGGATCGGCGAAACTGGACAGCCAGCTGTCCGCAAGCGGCGCCGTCGCGGCCTCCGGCGCACGCCATTGTTCCGGGATCGCGGCATGCTTCAGCGCCTGCTGGCGCAGTTCTTCCTCCGGCACCGGTTTAAGCGCGCAGGCGAGCAGGCCGGGCAGTACCACCAGTGCAATGCACAGTGGTTTGCAGGCCCGGCCGAGGGAACGTGTGTACCTCATCAGTGCAGCTTGGGAATGATGTAGTTGGTGTAGGAATCAACCCGCAGGATTACTTTGCGGATGATGTGGATCGCCGCCAGCTGATCGGTATAGATCGCCGCATGCCCCCTGGCGCCCGCGGCCAGAAACAGATCCTGGTGTCGCGGATCGATGTCCAGCTTGACCGCGAAGCGCCCGGGCGCGTCCGGCTGCACGCCGGTCTGCGGCACAACACCGCTCATCGTCAGTTGCCCCTGTCCCTGGGCCCAGACGATGGAATCCACACTCGCCTTGATGACCTCGCCGGGGCGGGTGATGAGTGAAATCTCGGCCTCATTGCCCGGCGCCACCTGGTGCAGCTCATTCTGGTGGTAGAGCGCGATGACCTGGTAGTCCTGTTCCACGAAGCTCATGGCCGGCGCCACCGGGAACGGCACCACCACCGATCCCGGCCGCAGTTGCAGATTGATGACGTAGCCATCCGCCGGTGCATAGGTGGTGGTCTGCTCCAGGTCCCAGCGCGCCTTGGCAAGATCGGCCTTGAGCTTGGCCACCGACGCCTGATCGCCGTCGACGATCGCCGCCAGTTGCGCGCGCACCTGGGCTTCGTTAGCCAGCGCCGTGGTGAACTGCGCGTCCAGTTCCGCCAGTTCCGCCTGCGCCGAGTCGAGATCGAACTGGCTGCCGGCGCCGGAACTCACCAGTTCCTTGTTCTGCGCCACCCGCAGCCGCGCCAAATTGCGCCTGGCCTTGATGGAAGCGGTGCTGCCCACCGTGGATTTGAGCTGCTCGCGCAGCTGCTCGGCCTGGCCTTCGGCTTCCGACAGCTGTGCTTCCAGCGACTTGACGTCGAGCTCGTAGGGCGTCGGGTCGATGCGAAACAGCACCTCGCCCTTCTGATAGAGACGGTTGCCCTCGATCGGCACGTCGATCACCCGGCCGCGCACCTGCGGCAGGATCTGCACCACGTACTTGATCACCCGCACGTCGGCGGACGACGGCGCGAACACGTTGAGCAGCAGAATCAGCACCGTCAGCCCGACGATGGGAATGATCGCTACGATGACCTGAGACGCAGTGTTCCAGGGCAGCCACTTGAACTTGATGAAGATCAGCCAGACGAAGAAGGAGTAGATGCCAAGGAGTATGACTTCCATCAGACCGCCCCCCCCGGCTGGTCTGGCTGGCCCGGCTGCGCCGCTGCCCCCGGCACGGCGAGCCGGTCGCGTACCGCGCGCAGTTCCGGTGTCAGCAGGCCGCGCGCCGCGAGTTCGTCGAGTTCCTCGCGAACCACCGCCAGTTCGGTTTGCGAGAGCTTGCCCTCCTGCGCCTTCTCGGCGGCCTCCTTGAAGTAGTTCTCGTGTTTGTCGGTGCCGTAGGCGAGCTTGTAGCCGATAGGCTTGGTATACGCCCACAGCCAGGCAATCGGCCAGAGCATGCCGCCGAATACCAGCGACAGCAGGCACAGCGTCTTGATGGCCGTCTGCTGGGGATGATGGCGCTTTTCGGCGATCTTTTCCGGCAGCACATGCACCATCCAGAACAGGCCGATCACGGCCACCGGCACAATTAACAACACCACGACGGCAAGCACATCCGCGGCCTTGTCGAGCGCCTCGCCCGCCAGGAAGCTCGCCCGTGCGGTGAAGGGCGTGCCCAGCAGGGTCAACAGCATCGCGAGACAGATTCGCCCGCGGCCGCGCCGGCCGCAGGCACATGACAGCGGCGCGGCGCGAGCCGCCCCGCGCCGCGGACGCAGAACGGTCAGCGGCATGGACTTCGCTCCCGATATCCGTTGTGGAACACACTCATGGATTGCACGACCGGGCACCTCCCTATCATGCCTGGCAGGGAATCACATTGTGTCCTGATGTGACGCCCACGGTAGCCAGGCGGCGCGGTGGATGACAAACAGTTTCCGGCGCATGCCGGCACCAGTCTATTGGACCTTGGTCCAATCAGCACAATGCTCTGCGCGTCATGTTGGCCTGACAGGCGCGGCGCAAGCCCTCCATTCAGTGCAGGCGTATCGCGGCGCTGGTGGCACCCTGTATCGCCGAGAGCAGCTGTTGTTCGGAGAACGGTTTGTGCAGGAACGCCGCCGCGCCGGCCGCCAGGGCGCGCTGTTCAGCGTCCGGATCGTCGTGGGCGGTTATGAACACGATCGGTACACGCAGACCACGTGCGGCCAGGGAGGACTGCACATCCAGCCCGCTCATGGACGGCATGTACAAGTCCAGTATGAGGCAGTCCGGCAGATCATTTTTGACGCCATCCAGAAACGCGCTGCCCGAGTCGTACACCCGGACGTCCATGCCGGCGACGCGCAGCAGGCGGCTGACGGCCCTGCGCACGGAGTCGTCATCGTCCACTAACGCGACATGCAGATCAGGGAGGCGCATGGAAGAACCCTGTCACCCTTGTGAGAATTGCAACAAGGTAATGAAACTATCAGTGCCGGGCTGCGTTGGCTATTGGGCTTTAGTCCTATGCCAATGCCCGGTGCGTCGGCGGGAGCTTCAGGAAAGCGTGCGGGCTGGCGGGGACGGCTCGGCAGCGCTTCGGGTGCGAGCGCCGGTTTCCGGACCGACATGCTCGCAGATGCGCACCAGTTCAGCGACTGATTTCACACCGGTCTTTTCCATGATATGCGCACGGTGCACTTTCACGGTCTTTTCACAAATGCCGAGTTCGGCGGCAATCTGTTTGTTGAGCAGACCGGCGACCACACCGCCCAGGACTTCGCGTTCGCGCTGCGTGAGACTGCTGATGCGCGCGCGCTCGGCCGCCAGCGTCCGATCGCGGCTGCGTTGAGCGGCGTTGATCTGCAGCGCATTCGCGACGGCTCCCAGAAGTGTATCCGCATCGCAGGGTTTGGTCAGGAAATCCACGGCGCCCGCACGCATGGCACACACCGTCATCGGGATATCGCCATGGCCGGTAATGAAGACGATGGATGGCCCGTGCTCCAGCTGCTCCAGGGCGGTCTGCAGTTCCAGGCCATTGAGGTCCGGCAGCTGCACGTCGAGCACCAGGCAACCGATGTCGTCCATATCCGGGTACTGGAGGAATTCCTGCGCGCAGGCGAAAGTCTGCGCCTGATGGCCGGCCGACCTCAGCAGGCGGACAAGCGCCTGACGCACGGACGCATCGTCATCGATTACGGCTACATTCGGGTGGGTTGTCACGTTCATACCTGTCTCTCCGCAACGATCGGCAGCACAAACTGCACGGTCGCTCCCTGATCTGCATTGTCACTGGCCCAGATACGCCCGCCGTGCGACTCGATGATCGAGCGACACAGCGCCAGCCCCATTCCCAGCCCCTGGCTCTTGGTACTATAGAAGCTGTCGAAGATTCTGTCGTGCTGGTTCGGTGGCAGCCCGGGGCCGGAATCACGCACCGCGACCCGCGCCTGCCCATCCCCGTCCGTGGCGACGGAAACCAGTAAATGGCGTTGACCGGCGGGGCTCCCGTCGAGCGCGTCCAGAGCATTCATGACCAGGTTGAGCATAACCTGCTCGATCTGCACCTTGTCCGCAAACACCTTCGAGTCGTCATCCAGTCTGCACTCGCAATGGACGCCCCGCCTGAGGGTTTCATCGCGCATGAGATCGAGCGCCTCGGTTACGGCGTCGGCGAGCGCGATCGGTTCGCGGGCAGCGCCTTTTTGCCGCAGCATGGCGCGCAGTCCGCCGATGATGGCGATGGCCCGTTCGTCGTCGCGCACGATGTCCTGCAGGATGTCCCGGCATTCATCCAGGGCGTCCCCGCCCTGTTCCATGAAACGCAGCCCCGCCTGTGCATTGCTGAGCATCGCCGTCAGGGGCTGGCTCAGTTCGTGCGCCAGCGAAGTACTGAGTGCACTGACGCGCGCCACGCGATCGGCGTGCAGCACCTGTTCGCGCAGCGCGTCCATCTCCCTGGCCAGCTGGCGCGCATGCGTGACGTCTGTGGATGCGCCGCCCAGCGCCTGCGGCATGCCCTCGGGCGTGAGGACGGGAAATTTGATGGTGAGAAAGTGCCGGGTCTCGCCGTCGACATCGACGCTTTCGTCGAACTGAGCAGGCCTGCATTCCTGCAGCACACGGCTGTCGTTGAAACGTAATGTCTCGGCCTGCGCCGCCGGGAAAAGATCATAATCGGACTTGCCCGTCACGGCCGCGTCGCCGATGTGGAACCTCTCCCTGAACTGGCGATTGACCAGCAGATAGCGGCCCTGCAGATCCTTCAGATAGACGACCGCCGGAACGTTATCCAGCATGGCCTGCATTTGCCGTTCCGTCTCGTGCAAGGCGTGGAGCAGACTCTGGTTCATCATGAACACCAGGGCCAGAAAACCGAACTCGGCGGTGTGGGTGAACTGGACGACACCGCTGTTGACCAGCCTGTTGAAGAGAACAAAGCCCATGAACACGGCTATGGCGCCGGCCAGCGCCAGCGCCTGACGCCGCTCGCCACGTCGCAGCTGTCGCCATGATGCATACAGGCTGTAGGCGAAAACCAGAAACATCCCGAGCCAGCCGATCTGGTACCAGTCGCCGTGCTGGTGCACCCGCAGGTCCGCAACGCGCTCACCCCAGGGCAGCTCGAGGTAGCTGAACTCCGGAAACCCTGTGAAGCTCAGACCGTAAGGCAGGCGCAGATTCGCCACCATCACGGTTAGCAGTAACAGATTCAGCACTGCCGGCAACCACAGGGCACGCTGCCCCGTATAAGCGCGAACAAACCAGGGCAGTATGATAAAAATGATCGCGGCGAAAGAAACTTCCACACGCCGCGCATCGATCAGTTCCTGCGCCGAATCGGTCTGGTAGGAGATGGTCTTCGCCACCACGTAGGCCGCAATGATCGCGCACAGCAGCGCGAACAACAGGTGAGTGCGCTCAGCGGGGCGCCGCCATGCGATGATGGCATGATGCATTGCGGTGTAAGCGGTTATGCCCGTCAGGCCGTAAAGTAAAGGGATGAGAATGCTGTTCATATTCCTGCCGCTGCCAGCCGCGCCTGCTGTCGGGTGCGCGTGACCGTCAACAGATGAAGTCTCGATTCAACCGGCATACCCCGATGCGGGACAAGCCACGGCCAGGTCATCCGAAGCATTATCACCGCCAGGCAGGTTACGCCACTCCTCTGCAGTCATTTTTTTCATTTCTGCAACCACCCGTCGCGAACCGCGCCGCTTATCCCAAGTGTAGGACAGGATTCGCGCGCGGCCGCCTGGCGCGGCCGTACCATACTAGAAGGACAACCTCTTGACCACCTTGATCCAGGTCAGGCCAATACGGTTATGTCCGGCCACTGTTCGCTACCCGCATGGTGCCAGCAATCCTGTAGGCACAAAGTCCAATTGCGACGACCGGGGCTGCGCAGCAGGCTTTACGGCAGACATCCACTGATAACGGCGGTCGCCATGAAGATGCCGAATCCTGCGCTGTTCCCTGCCGGATTTGTAACGCGCCATTCGACAAACGATTTCAGGGAACTTGTCAGTCTCGCGCCGCCCTGGGGGCGGCTGTATCGGAAAATCCGGCCCGGTCCGTGCGCGGGATGGGGCAGCCTCGCCAACACCGCCCATTTGCAGGCCGGTGAGCAGTGTCTCAGCGCCGGCATTGCGATTTCCGGGCAGACGCCCGAGCGCTGCTGGACATTCGTCTTGCCGCTGGGCGGCAGCACGCGCGGTCGCGTGCAGGGGGTCCCCGTCGCCGGGGACGAACTCTGCGTGATTCCGGAAGACAAGGATTTTCACTGGTGGTCAAACGACCCGTTGCGCTGGTTATCGGTGTCGGTCTGCGCGGCGCGGTTGAAGGCGCATGCGCAGCTTTCCCGCAACGACGCATTCTGGACCCAGGCGCTTCAGGGGCGGGTGGCGCTCGGCGCCGGTGGCGGTATCCGTCTGGCGAGACGCTGGCGCAAACTGAACAGCCTGATCATGAACCGCCCGGATCTGTTGAACGATGCCGGGCGCGCAAGTCGCATCGAACGCGCCTTTCTGGAAGGGATGACGCGTTTCGTGAAGGCGGACGCGGCCCCGCGCAGACTGACGCAGCGTACCCGCATCGCACGGGCCGCACAGGCCTACCTGCACACGCGCTGTCATCGTCCGGTCAGCGTCGAGGAGCTCTGCGCCGCAGTGGGCGTGCCGGCACGCACGCTGCATCTTGCCTTTCATGAGGCCTATGGTATGCCACCGGGACATTACATGAAGCTGCACCGTCTCAATGAAGCCCATCAGGCGCTGCTGCAGGGCGGCGCGACAGCCACCGTCAGCCAGATCGCCATGGATTGCGGATTCCTGCACCTGGGCCGTTTCGCCGTCGACTACCACGCCCTTTTCGGCGAGACGCCTTCGGAAACGGCGGCCGGTCGCAAGTCCCGCAAGGCGGCCTGAAAGACCGCAACGCCCGCTACCGCGAACTACGTCCCCGGTGTGTACCAGATCGGCGAGGTGTAGGCGCGTTCCTGCAACGTCAAGGTCGTACCCGGTAACGGCTGAATCCCGAAACGTTTGGCGTCGTAGGCGGTCCAGCGCGGCGTGGGGATTTCCAGCACACGGGCGTAATAAAACGCGCGCTGCTGCGCGTCGAAGTCCGGGTCCGTCCACACGGTGATCAGCTCCGGGTCGCCGATGGTGTTGGTCCAGGTGGCGTTGGCGACATCCACCGTGCTGCCGACCGGCGGCAGCTTGCCGTCGGCACCGGGCTTGCGCTTGTCGGCATCGCCCCAGACCACGTCATAGACCTTTTCCTGCACATCGCCCCTGGCGTCGAGCCAGCCCTTGACGATCTGGATGCGATCGAGGTTCGCGCCGATGGGATCCTTGAGCGCGGCGACCAGGAAGCCCGGCGCCTTGCCGGCCGGCGCGGCGCTCAAATCGCCACCCATGGGTACGCCCTTGGTGTACCCGATCTGCGCCGGCAGGCGATTGTGCGCATCATCAGCCTCGAACTCCCAGCCGCCGAAGAAGCGCACGATCATGCGCGGGCCGGTGGTGGCGTAGGTCTCGCGCCGTTCCATCGCGTCAAAGATCGCTTCGCGCGTGTTTTCCGCCGCCCAGACGGCGGCATAGCCGGACGAGGACACCTCCCAGTCCATGACCTTCACGCCGGTCTTCGGATTGTCGAAAAAAGCCTTGGTCATGCGTTCCGGGCTGGGTTCCTGCGGCGTGGTCTTGCCGAAGAAATTCTCTTCTTCCATTGCAGCGAGGCCGGTGTGGGCATCGCTGCTGCCGATAAGGCCGAACCTGTAGGGATTGGTGCCCAGTTCCTTTTCGAGTTGCAGGCCATACTTCAAACCCGCACGGGCATACTCGAACTGCAGCATGTCTTTCGTCTTGGCCACGCTGCCGTCGAGGTTGCCCTTGTCCCAGCGTTCGAAGTCGGCGAACTCGTCGTTGGGCGAGAGATAGGGATGGGTTTCGCCGTCGCCCTTGGTCTGGGTAGCTTCATAGAGCCGTTCCCATTTGGCGCGCGTCTGGACATAGTCGCGGTCCAGCTTTTTGCCGAAGGCCTCGACAGTCGGGAACATGCGGCCGTTGGACAGGTTGCCGTTGTGCGCGATGGCCAGCACGTTGCCACCGGTCTTTTCTTCGTAGGCGGCCATCCATTTCCATAGATCCGCCGGGTTGTCGCTGCCCAGCGGTTTCATTGTGATGTACGGCTCGACGCGGCTGGCCTTGTCGGCGTTGTCGCGGAAGATGACGTTGCGGTGCAGGTTATTGCCGCCGGTATTCGACGTCCACTCATAACCGATGAAGGCGGTGAAGCGTCCGGGATCGTTGGCTTCCTCCGCTGCCTTGATGGTTTCCTGCCAGGCGCCCTGGTAGGCAGGAGTACCGGGCAGCGGCATGATGGCCTTGGAGATGGTTCCCTTGCCGAAGTTGGTAATGATGTCGATGGCGGCTTCCGCGCCTTTGCCGGAGCGGATCATTTCGTTCCACTTGCGTCCCTGCGGGTCGGCCATGACCGCGGGCGCGCCGCCGAAAATCAGCGGAAAGAAGCCCATGCCGTCGGAGTGATCGGCCACCACCAGGAAATCGAGGGGGCGGGACAGCTTCACCGGTTGGCCGCTGGATGCGGTGACCTGATTGCCCTTGGCGAACGCGTAGGCATCGCGCGGCGTCAGGCGCGCACCGAAGGCGCCCGCATCCATCGAAAAGGACGTGTGCAGGTGCGTGTCGCCGAAAAAGGGACGGGTGGGATAGTTGCGATCGACGTAGGGCGAGTACGACGGGTTGGCGGGATGCGCCCTTTGTGCCGCATCCATGTCGGGCGCAGCGAGACCGGGAGGGCTTGGCTGGGAGGCCGGGACCGGCAACGCCGCTGCGGCTGTCATCAACCCGGTGAGTATCGTGTTGCGGATGACGCTGGTCTTCATGATCGTGTTCTCCTTTTAGTTTAGAATGCTGCAACGCGTTGCATGACCCAGAACATCGCCACGCTGCCGATGGCATAGGGGGTAACCCGTTCCACCCAGCGTGGGAACGCAATACGCACACGGCGCAACGCGCCGATGAGGCCCAGCACGGCTGCAATGAACAACAACTGGCCAAGCTCCACGCCCAGGTTGAACATCAGCAGGGCCAACGGAATCTCGTTCTGCGGCAGTCCGACTTCCGCGAGCGCGCCGGCAAAACCGAAGCCGTGCAACAAGCCGAAGGCAAACGCCACCAGCCACGGCCAGCGCTGAGTGATACCGAAGCGCCCCTCGCGGGCATGCAGAATCTCCCCCGCCAACAGCACGATGCTGAGCGCGATCACAGCCTCCACCGGGCGCTGCGGCACCTGTACCCACCCCAGAGTCGCGGCGGCGAGCGTCAGGCTGTGCGCTACCGTGAAGGCCGTAACGGTGGCGACGAGCCGGCGCCCGTTCGCAACGATGATGAGCAGCGCCAGAACGAACAGCAGGTGATCGATGCCGCCGAGGATGTGTTCGACACCGAGCCGGGAATAATCGACGATCACCTGCCAGCGCGAAGGCGCGCCCTCGATCGTGAAGCGCGTGTCATCGGGTCGCAGTATCCGCGTGTAGGTGACACCATCCGCCAGGGCCACGCGCACCAATACGTCGGTCAACGTCGTTTGCAGTCCGTCGATGCTGACCGCGTGGCCGACGAGCCCGCCTGCGCCACAGTCGATCTGCCAGCGTTCCAGCAGCGCATCCGGCTGGAGCATCTGCGTCCGTTCACCCACCGGCGCGCAGTGACCCGGCAATACCGGCGCCATCGACAACGCCGCGTCGCCGCGCGCCGGCCGGCGCCACAGAACCTCGAATATGTCCGGTCCGCGCTCCCGCAGTTCGAGGTAACCCGGGCGACTTTCATGCGCCAGTGCCACGGTTGTCGCGCCGAGGGTGAGCACCGCTCCGAACAGCAGCGATGTCAGGAGACGCCTGATCACGACCCGTTCGTCTCCGTCCTGGCGGCGAGCTTGCCGCCTTGCGGTTTTTCGATGACGACCCGGTAGTTCTCGAGCAGGCGCGCGTACATCGCGGCGAGCTGCCGTTTGCGCCGGTCGTTCAGGAATTCTCGCTCCACGGCCGGCCGCACCTGGGCGAGTTCCGGGAGCGACCCGTCGATGTATTCGCGCACCATCACCAGATGCAGTCCGTAACCGGACTCGATCGGACCGGCCCATGTTCCCGGTGAAAGCGTCTCGATGCGCGCGACGAAGTCGCTGCCGAACATGCCGGCGACTTCGCTGCGCGGCGCCAAACCCGTCTCCCGCGGCAACAGAGTCGGATCGCCAAGGTCGTCGATCTCCGCGTCGGCACCCATCCCTTCAAGCTGCGCGAGCAGCGCGCCCGCGTCTGCTTGCGTGGCGGCGCCATGCCGCTCCCGATCGAGGAACAGCTGGCGGAATGCAATCCGCGGCTCGCTGCGGAAAGACCCGGAATGATTCTCCAGCCAGGTCTGCAACTCCTGTTCGGTCGGCACGGCCGTATCGAGAATGTCCCCGGCCAGGAACTCCAGTTTCTGGCGCAATCGCCGGCGGATGATCGTGTCGTCGCGATCAAGACCGTTTGCGATGGCTTCACGCACGGCAAGCTCCTCGCGCAACCAGTCGTCGATCAGACCCTGCATCTCGGCGTCAGTGGGCGGGCGTTGCCAGGTCATGGCAAAACCCGCGGCCAGATGCTCGATCTGTCCCGCGGTAACGACAATCTCGCCGGAAGTCGGGTTGGAGCCGGTGCTGTTCCATTGGAAGTAAAGGAACATCGCCGCGCCAATCACAAGAAAGTGCAGCAGGGGTTCTTTGAAAAAAGATTTCAACTGCATGAATGGCACCTCGGCGACAGCGTATACCAGATCGACGTGCAGGCGAGCACGCCTTCCGCGAAGGTTCCGGCCAGGATGACGATCAACCCGAGCAATCGCCGTCGAAGGCGCCTGGCATAGCCGAACTCATTGTCGCGCGCACGCCAGGTCTCTGCATGCCGGCCCGGGCCGGGACGACTCAGAGAGGATTCTCCACGTCACTTCGCTGCCTGCATGCGGGCCTTGAAACGCTGGGCATAAAATTCGAACGTCTTGCTGATGGAATCCCAGGACAGGTCCTCGGTATCCGCGACCTTGGGCGCCTTGTCAGCCAGCACCCCCACCCGCTCGCCGCTCACCGAATCCAGCGCCTCGATTTCGAGCGCCGCGTCCTTGAGCGAGACGCGCGCACCCACCGCATCCTTGGCGGCGGTAATCACGATACCGACCGGCGTGTAACCCAGCAAACCGCGCTTTTTCTTCGCCAGTTTCACGTTAATGAGGCCGGCGCGCAGGTGCAGGACATCCGGCCCCGGCTGGCTGACGATCGGGATTTCCGGTTCCAGCGTTTTGGCAAGCGTCTCGTGAAACTCCTGCGACAGCGCCTGCAGATCTTCAGCCGAGAGGCCCTTGTATTCGGAATCAGGGCTGACAAAAATCGTGATCGGTTCCAGCATAACCTTCGTATACTGCGCGCGGTTTACGCCGGGCTTCTCCCAGATCATGGCACCGGCACGATCCGGATCCTGCGCCAGCGGTGGCATGTCTTCGATGAACTCGGAAGCGAGTGCAGGCCCGTACTGCAAAGACAGCCCCAGGACGCCCGCAATCAACAACAAACGACTGATGATGTTTTTCATGATTTCTCCCCGGTGCGAAAACACCTTAAGGCCGATAGCGCAACCACCTATGCTACGCATTGGGGTAGCTGAACGCCGTTTCAGAAACTGATACCCAGTCCCAGATAGGGGCCGCTCGCGGCGATATCCCAGACCACGCCATCGTTTTCATAGTCCCAGTACATGTACCGGTACCCGGCCTTGGCCTTGAAACCGTCGGAGAATTCCCAGTTGGCACCGGCGATAAACTGGTAGGTCAGATCGGAACCGCCCGCTCCAATATCAGCATAGCCCAGCAGCGACCAGTTTTTGGCGACCGGCAGCAACGCGTGCAATCCGATCACCGCATCGGTCCAGTTGTCGGAACCGTCCTCGCTGCTGCTGCCGCCTGGAAAGACGACAGCCGGTACAGTGGTGATCCTGACATCCGCGTCGACCTCGAGCTTCGTGTAACGCAGGGCGCCGATCAGATCCAGCGTCGGTCTGTTGTCCAGCAAGCGGTAACCGACCGAGCCCTGATAGATCGACATGGAGGTCGTAACGTCCAACGCACCGGTGACAGAGACCTGGCCGAAGGGGCCCGTCACCGTCTTCGCACCTTCATCCTCCAGCCTGAAATACACGGCCTCGAGACCGAAGAACCAGGGGCCTTTGTGCGCCGTGAACAAGCCCATGAAACCCGCATCCAGGCTGTCCCAGACATCGCTGAACGGCACATCGATGTCCGCCGTCACGCCACGGACACCGACCTCGCCGTCCAGCCCGGCGGCGAGGAAATACGGCGTGATTTCGTACTGCCAGGGATCGGTTTCCGCCGCTGCACCGCCCTGGCCCAGGGTGACCCCAAGACCGGCTATGATGGCGAAGACCGTCGTGTCGCGCATGGCCATCAGTCCGCCGGCGCCGCTTGCACGCTGATCGCAAGCGATTCCTGGAATATGGCATCGACCTGATCGCCGACCTTGACGGTATCCAGGTCGATGTCATCGGCCACCTGCAGCGTCACGGTGCGCAGCGGACCCTTGAGGGTCACGGTGCGCGCCTCGCGGTCCACTCCCACCACCGTTCCGGTCGCCTGAACGGTTTTGCGCACGATGCCTCCCGGTTTCTCTCCCAGCTCCGCACGGCCGGCTTCCAGCGTGTCAACGCGCTCGTGCACGCCGCTGCCGGACGGACCCAGCAGCATCAGGAGCCCGATCGTGTGTTCCACCACGACCTTGTCGCCCACTTCAACCTGCGCCAGGTTGCGCACCTCGTCGCCGGCCACAAAATCGACGACACTGCCATCTTCCTTGCGCAGCGTTACCACGCGGTTTTCCATGTCGATGGCTTCAACGGTTGCAGTCACCGTCGCTTCAGCCGTCGTCAGGACACCGGGATGTTCGCGATCCGCTTCGGCGGCGCCTTGCGTTTCCGCCGCGCCCACCGCAACCGATAGCAGCATGCTCATGAGTCCTGCGGCAAAGCCTGTTTTCACCTTGTTCATTTTCAGCCTCCGTGAATTATCGCGCTACTGCTTGAGTGCCAACCGACCGTATCACAGGGGATCCGGTTTGCGCAGAAACGCGGGAACCCGAACTTACCCCTGTCCGCGCGTTTATCATATAAGCACAAAGTCCAATTGCGACAACGAGGCCCGCAAAGCAGGCTTCGCATCGGAGGCCGCGAGCGATGTTGCCGTTGCTTGCCTCCGCCCGCCTGTGGCAGTTCCGATGCCGGGCCATTGAATGGAGCAAAAACGATGAAAAATACTCTGATGAATCTTTCCGTAATCGCCGGGCTGGTCCTGAGCGCGCCGACGTTCGGCGCCGAGAAAGGCATGGCCAATGAGGCTATTGTCGGCGACTCGTCCGGCCGGGTGGTGACCGACGGCTTCGGTGACTGCGTCGGCACATCCTCCTGGAGCAGGGATCTGGCCGACGAAGCCTGCGGCGATGTTATTGAACAAGCCGCACCGGCCCCGGCACCCGAACCGGTAGTCGCCTACGCGCCGCAAGTCGTCAGTGAAGAGATCACCTTGTCCTCTGCCGCGCTTTTCGGATTCGACAGCGCTGACTTCAAGCGTGAGCAACCGCAGCTTGACGCCCTGGCCGAGCGCGTGAAAGCCCTGGCTTCAATCGAATCGGTAAACATCGTCGGCCATACCGACAGCGTTGGCGCCGAAAGCTATAACCAGGCACTGTCGGAGCGCCGCGCCGAAGCCGTCAAGCAGTTCCTGATCGGCCGCGGTGTCGATGCCGGCATTATCCACGCCACGGGCAAAGGCGAATTCGAGCCGGTTGCGGACAACAATACCGAGGAGGGCCGCGCACAGAACCGCCGCGTGGAAATCCGCTTCCAGGGCACCGAGACCCGCTAACGCAATCTCGAGGAGAAACATCATGAGACACCCAGCCCTGCCGGGCTTCCTGGCCGGCCTGTTGATGGCGTTTCAGTTCAACACCACGGCGCAGGGTTATGACTATCCATTCACTGACCGTTACGTCGCCACGGTTGCGGGCACACCCGAGGAATTCAGGGCAAAAGTTCCGGTAGACATACCGCGAAAGGTTTATCAGCTGGAGGTGTTTCCGGACCGGCAATATCCCGACGCGCTGTTTTACGCCGGGAAGTTGAAATATGCCCTGGTCTACCAGGAGACCAGGGCGCCGCTGATTTTCATGATTGCGGGCACCGGCGCCAACTTCGATTCCCAGAAGATGCGTTTCATGGAAAGGGCGTTTTACCAGGCCGGTTTCCACGTCATCAGTATTGCCTCCCCTACCCACCCGCAGTTTTTGACCTCGGCGTCCAGCAGCAGTGTGCCGGGGCGCGTCGCCGACGATGCCGCGGATCTCTACCGGGTCATGGAACTGGCGCTCAAACAGGCGCAGGAGAAAAAACACATCGAGGTGTCTGAGTTCTACCTGACCGGCTACAGCCTTGGCGCCTCTGATTCGGCATTCGTCGCCAGGCTCGATGAGGAACGCAAGCTGTTCAACTTCCGCAAGGTGCTGTTGATCAATCCTTCGGTCAGCCTGATCAATTCAGTCACCATTCTCGACGCAATGCTGGAAGACAGCCTGCCGCCGGGCGGCGGGCCCGAGTTCATTCACAATGTCCTGACCGTCTTTTCCGAGGTGGTCCGAAAACAGCCGAAAGTGCGTTTCGACGAGAACTTTCTCTACGAAGTCTACAAATACCGTCAGCGTCAGGGCAAGGCACAGGAACAGAATGTCAAGGCGCTGATCGGGCTTTCATTCCGCATCTCCGCCGCGAATATGGCGTTCACGTCGGACGTGATGAATAACTTCGGTTACATAAAACCGAAAAACGAAATCCTGAGAACCACAACCCCGTTGACCGACTATTTCATTGTGTCACACCAGGCATCCTTCATGGACTATGTGGACCGCTACGCGTATCCGTATTTCAAGGCGCATGAGCCTGGTCTGACAAAAGACGAATTGTTCCACAACATCACCTTGAACAGCATCAGCGACTATCTCAGGCATTCCGAAAAAATCGGCATGATGACCAATGAGGATGACATCATCCTCGCGCCGGGAGAGATCGAGTTTCTCCGCGAGACGTTTGGTGAGCGCGCGCAGATTTACCCCAGGGGCGGGCATTGCGGCAACATGGAATACCCCGATAACGTGGCCTACATGGTCAATTTCTTCAAGTAATAAAGGGGTCGATAGTTGAAAACTTTGACAACAGGTGAAAGCGCCGCGTCCGTCCTGCCGGCCATGATGCTGGTCGCCCTGCTTGCCGGCTGCAGCACGGCACCCAAACTTGAAGGCCCGGTGGTTCCTGCCGAACTCCCGGCGGCTGAATACATCGATCCCGATGTCATCTATGCGGTGCAGGAGGTTTACGATCCCTGGGAAGGATTCAACCGCCGTGTGTACAAATTCAACTACCGGTTCGACCGCTACCTGTTCCTGCCTGCGGTGCGCGCGTACAAGTTTGTGACGCCGGATTTCGTGGAAGACGGTGTTCACAACTTTTTCATGAATGTGTCCGAGATCACCAACTTCATCAATTCCGTTCTTCAGGCCAGGCCGAAATCCGCAGGGATCACCCTGTCGCGTTTCGCCATCAATAGCACCGTCGGCATACTGGGCCTGTTCGAT
This sequence comes from Thiogranum sp., assembly GCA_024102665.1. Classification (GTDB taxonomy): domain Bacteria; phylum Pseudomonadota; class Gammaproteobacteria; order DSM-19610; family DSM-19610; genus Thiogranum. The sequence goes on from JAGFJP010000065.1 coordinate 23,835, forward strand.
CCGGCAACTCGCTGGGGTATCGAGCGGCTCCCCGAGGACTTCGGGCAGACATTGGGCCGCTGGGGTGTCGGTAATGGCCCGTACCTGGTATTACCCATTTTCGGGCCATCGAACCTGCGCGATACAACGGGACTGTTTACCGACAGCGCTGTGCTCTACACCGCACTGGATCCGTTCAATTTCGATGAACACCCCGACCGCGAAGCTGTCTATTACCTGTTCAAGGGACTGGATACCCGCAGCCATGTGCCGTTCGAGTATTACGACACCGGTTCACCGTTCGAGTATGAGTATGTGCGCTTCCTAGTTACGAAAAAACGGGAATTCGATATCGAAAAGTAACCGGTCCGATCGGTGAAAGTACCATCGTGCGAAGCTGTGACCACCCTTGCGGTGGACTATGCTTGTTCACAATGCCGGTGACACGTTGACTTACAGGCAGCGGTGGTCTGCGTTGGCGTACGAGGTGATCCGTGGCTCGTCTGTTATTTGCAAAAACTGCAACGCGCATTCCCTTGCTGGGCAAGCTGGGCTGGTGGCTGGAAGCCGGCGTGCTGAAGCTGTTCTGGCACTGGAGTTCAACTTTCGGTGGCGAAAGGGCTTACGAAAAAGGCTACCGTTTATTCAGCCGGCTCGGGCCCCGCATGAAAAAACACCGGCACGTCCTGGGCAATCTGCAGATCGCATTTCCGGAGCTGAGTCAGGAACAGCGCCAGGCACTGGCAATCAGGGTTTGGGGTAATCTGGGTGGTGTGCTGGCCGAGTATCCGCGCCTGCATAAACTGGTCGATACCGGACCAGAGTCACATACCGATATACGAGTCAGCGCAGCAAGCAAGCCGGTGGTGGAAAACAGGCAACCCGCGGTATATGTAACGCCCCACCTTGGAAACTGGGAAATTGCAGCCGCGGCCGTGGCGCGGCTGGAGATACCGATTACGACCATCTACAGCCCGCAAAGCAATCCCCTGATCGACCGGATGGTGCAATCGATCAGGGAAGCATTGGGTCTAAGGTTCGTTGCGAAAGAGAATGCGCTGCGCCACCTGGTGACGGAGCTTCGCAACGGTCGTTCTGTCGGCATGCTGCCGGACCAGCGAATCGATGAAGGAGAGCCTGTTCCCTACTTCGGCGTCGACGCCCCGACGACCACCAGCCCTGCCTGGCTGGCCATCAAAATGAACTGCCCGCTGATACCGGTGGAAATCGAGCGTATGGGTCAGAACCGTTTCCGCGCGGTTTTTCACGACCCCATTGATACGCGCGCCGATATCGCGCATGTCAGGAACCGGGCTATTGAAGTCACCCGGCAGGTCAACGCCTGTTTTGAGCAGTGGATACGCAAGCATCCCGAGCATTGGCACTGCGCCAAAAGGCGTTGGCCGGTTGAGGCGTACGAAACACAGCGGCCTGGTCAGACAGAATTCCGCGCCGGACCGGATAGCAGCTGGACAAGCTGCGTCAGAGACTGACCGCGGCGCATCGACCTCGAGAGCGGTCGATGCGCCGGCAACGCAACCGAAACGCGCCGCGGCCCGGACTCAGAACTTCCAGACCGCGCCGGCAAATGCCGTCGTGGCACTGTCTTCCTCGAGGATCGGGCTGTCTGCGATTTCGTCACCGAGCATGGTATGCACCGCACCACCCATCAGCGCCCAGCTGTCTGTCAGGTGGTATGTGGCAATCAGGCCCACCGATGTATTCCATGCTTCATCCGGCGAATAGACGGGCCGTGTCGCAGTGGCTTCGGCCGCGGGAACGCCCCAATAGTAGCCTGTGACATCATCATCGAGATACTCGAAACCGATCTGTCCGCGCACCTGCCATTGTGACGAGTCAACAAAACTGTAACTGACGTTCACGAACGCGGAGTCGCCATCCGATTCATCCGACATATCGGTAAGGTAGGCGGCTTCCACGGCCGCCCGGTCAAAACGCCAGGCGACGTTCAAGCCGGCCTCGAGCGAATCGCCACGCGTGTCCATTCCTGACAGGCGCGAACCGTCATTGCTTCGCCAGCCGGTGCGCGGTTTGACCAATGCGCCGAAGCGCAGTCCGGTCTCCTCGGGTTTCCAGAACCATAAACCGGCCCGGTTGAACTTGATATAGGCGATATCCCGGTAGTTGAGATTGATAAGGGGTACCGCCTTGGTTTCATTATTGTCGGATCCGATATATTCGGGGCGGACCAGTGCGCCGAGGCCGATCATTCCGGTGAAATCACCGTCAACTCCTGGCTTGCTATCCGGCAGCGTTGCAAGGTCTCCCAGGCCACCCGCAAGGGCGGCGGTGCTGGTGAGTGTAATAGCGAAGACTGCGAGCATTTTCTGCATAACCGGATACCTCTGTATTCAGGTGAGTCTTGGAGTCCGACGAGCAATGCGCAGATCGCCATGGAGAAGCGCATAGTCGATTGCCGCCAGCCCACACTGCTGCAATTGGCAAAACTAGCACTGCGGCGAGCGGAATTATAGTGGACTTTGGTCCTACAGAGGCGGACACCAGCGACCCGGACGGTTGTGAACGCCTGCGCGAGATCATCCTGAAGCGCGACAACTGACCTCGATCAGCCCCCGTCAATGCAGGGCGCGGCCACAGCCTTTGAAGGCGCGCCCGTTCCAGGTCACGACTGCGGTTGACTCGAACGCATCGCCGCTCATGGAATCGATGCAGCGCGTTGCGCTGACTTCGAGAATGATTTCACCGGCGTCCCAGCGGGTGGTGCGCTTCACAGGATCGACCGACGGCTCGGGCAACGCCACCTCCACGCGCGATGCGCCATAGTCGGCGACGAACAGGATGCGAGCGCCCTTCCGGATCTCCAGCGTCCATCCCGGCTCGTTGCCGGTCGCGCGGAAGTCCGCGCCTTGCAGCTTCGCGTGCTCCCAGACGGCGCGTTTGGGGTCATTGCGGCATTGCTGCGCCGCCGCGCCGGCTTCGCCGATCCAGGCGTTTTCCGCTTCGATGCGAATCTCCAGCTGGCCGTCCGTGTAGTGACAACCCGCCTCCGCGAAAGCCGCGGCGAGCTTACGCGTTCCCGCGGGGCCGAACACCCAGACACTGTTTGCGTTTCCGTGAATCAGCCACTCCGATTTGTCTTCACAGATAAAAACCCAGGTCGAGTCGCCGTTCCGCGCAGCGGTCGGAGCAACGCATATCAGGGCAAAAATGCCCGCGATGGCGAGGGCCGGGATCGTTGTCGGCATGGACGCGCCTTCTCAATGAATTTCGGTGATCTGCATGCGTCTACCCTTGGGGGGTCGATGGTTGCGCCGCCGGCTGGTTCGCGGGCGCAGTGGCGTGATGCTGCCGGATCGCACGGAAAAACCACTTTTGGGAACACCAGTCTAGTACAGATCAAATGCTCTATACTGGACGCCAGACGTGCGCCGCAATCCCGCGCTGGCGCTGAGTGCTGCTGAACCTGCCGGGGGCACACAGCCAGTGATTCCCGTTCATGAATTGTTGAATCGCATTCGCTGGGACCCGCAGTTCGGACAGGGCCGCTTCGCCATCGGTTACTACGACCGCGTGGCGGACCGTGTCATCGTCGTGCCCTTCGAGGAGATCAGCTTCGAGCCGGGCGATCACTTCGCGTTTCAGCTCATCGATGCAGAAGGCGAAAGCCACAGCATACCGCTGCACCGGGTGCGCGATGTGTACAGGAATGGGGAGCGGATCTGGCACCGCGAGACCTGAAACAGGCATCGGGATTCGATTTCGACAGCACGCAGGCGGAGTACCGGCGCCGGCGGGGCTCGGTCACAGCCCGTCCCGATCGGCGCCCTCTCTGCACATTTATCGATCCGCTGCTATATGTTAAAGGGCACCCGTCACTGACGCCACAAAGGACAGACCATGAGCAATTCAACTCAGACCCGCACAACCGCCGTACTGCTCGCCGCCAGTCTCCTGATGCTGGGAGGCTGCGAAAAGGCCGAGGAAACCGCGCAATCTACTGCGCCAGAGGTCGCGCCGACGCCGCTGGCTCCGCCGCAGCAGCAAAGACCCGCCACAGAGCCGGCGACCAGCGCCGCACAGGACGAAAGCGCCATGGCGCAGGCGCCGACAACGGCCCAGGCCGCCGAAGGCGCCGCCACGCAGGGCGCGGCCACGGGTAGTGGCGATGTCGAAACCGCCATGCGCAACGCCGGCTGCTTTGCCTGCCATGAAGTCGAGCAGAAGAAACTCGGTCCGGCGTATGCCTGGGTGGCTCACCGCTACCAGGACGATGCCAACGCTCTCGAAACGCTGATGAACAGCATCAAGAACGGCGGCTCGGGCAAATGGACCGCTCTGACCGGCGGCATTCCGATGCCACCCAACATGCAGCTGTCGGACGAACAGACCCGCGCGATGGCACAGTGGATTCTCGACCGGGAGCCGCAGGAGCCGCCGGCCCGCTGATCGCGCGCGGGAATCCGGCCGCTTTCAGCCCGCGCTGACGAGGGCTCTCGGGAAATCACCATGAGAACGTTCCCGCTGTCGAGGGTTTACCAGTTGCTGGAACCCGGACCCGTTGTGCTGCTGACGACCGCGCACAAGGGCCGCGCGAATGCGATGACTTTGTCATGGCACATGATGGTCGAGTTCGAACCACCGCTCGTCGCCTGCGTCGTCAGCGATGCGAACTTCAGCTTCGCGGCACTGCGCGCGACGGGCGAGTGCGTGATCGCCATCCCGGCGCGCAAGCTGGCAGCCATCGTGGTGAACATCGGCAACGCGTCGGGGCGTGACGTCGACAAGTTCACGGAGTTCGGTCTGACGCCAGCGCCGGCCGCGCAAGTGACGGCGCCGCTGATCACCGAATGTTTCGCCAACCTCGAATGCAGGGTGCGCGACACACGCCTCGTTCCGAAATACAACCTCTTCATCCTTGAGGTGCTCAAGGCCTGGCGCGATCCGGCGCAGAAGCGGCCCAGGACCATTCATCACCAGGGCTACGGCACTTTCGTCGTGGACGGACCGACCATCAAGCTGAAATCGAAAATGCGCTAGCGCGTATTGCGCACCGCCATTCGCCGCAAGTCGCGGTCCTGTCATCAGGATAACAGTGTCACGATCCGTGATGGATAACCCGGATACGCGTGACGCTGGCGTGGTCGATTTTCAGCACCGCGGAAAAGCTGGCGGACCGCGCTCTGGTGCCCATGCGTCCATAATCCGTATCGATGGCAGACAAAATGCCACCATCGGCGCCAAGAGCCTCGATATGCACGTACCCATCAACCGAACCCCTCTCGCCGAAGCGTCGCAGCACGGTGCCGCGCACGTGCAGATCAGATCCGTCCCGGGCAAGTGTGACGATGCCGATTCTGGCAATCGCCGAGTCTACCTTTTCAATGGCGAGGTTGTCCCGATCTGCGCGTTCTCCGTTTTGCGTCGCACATCCCGTCAGGGTCAGGAGCGTCAGTATCACAAGCAGATATTTCATCGTTTGTCTCTCCCCGGTTTTGCGCGTATCGCTGGATGCGATACGAAGTTGTTGCATTGTCAGTTTTCAACGGCATCGCGGTACGCCAGGCGATACAGCGCCGGCAGCACCAGCAGCGTGAGCAGCGTCGACGAGAGGATGCCGCCGATCACGACAGTCGCCAGCGGGCGCTGCACTTCCGCGCCGGTGCCGACGTTCAGGGCCATGGGCACAAATCCCAGGCTCGCCACCAGCGCGGTCATCAGCACGGGTCGCAGACGGCGCAGCGCGCCCTGCACAATCGCGGGTTCCAGCGCCATGCCGTGTTCGCGCAGGTCGCGGATGAAGGACAGCATCACCACGCCGTTGAGCACCGCCACGCCGGACAGCGCGATGAAGCCCACACCCGCCGAGATCGACAGCGGCAGATCACGCAGCGCCAGGGCCGCCACCCCTCCGGTAAGGGCGAGCGGCACGCCGCTGAACACCAGGGCGGCGTCCCTGGCCGAGTTGAAGGCCATGAACAGCAGGCCGAAAATGATCAGCAGGGTCAGCGGAACCACGACGGAGAGGCGATTCGCCGCCGAGATGAGCTGCTCGAAAGTGCCGCCATAGTCCACCCAGTACCCGGCCGGCAAATCGACCTGCTCGCGCACCACCGCCTGCACATCGGATACGAATCCACCCAGATCGCGGTCGCGCACGTTGGCGGTCACCACGACGCGGCGCTTGCCGTTCTCGCGGCTGATCTGGTTGGGGCCCTCGGTGAAGGCGATATCGGCTACCTCGCCCAGCGGGATACTGTGCGGCGCGCTGCGCGTCAGTCCGAGCATGTCCGCGTCACCGGCGACTTCCCGCCCCGTGTCCGGCGGCAGCGCGATCGGCAGACGCGCGATGGCTTCGGGATCGGTGCGCAGGCGTTCCGGCAGGCGCACGACCAGGTCGAAACGCCGGTCGCCCTCGAACACCTGCCCTACCGTCTCGCCACCGACGGCGATGCGCAGCATCTCCTGCACGTCCGCGCCATGCAGACCGTAGTCCGCGAGCCGTTCGCGCCGGGGCGTGACTGTGAGCATCGGCAGTCCGGTGGCCTGCTCGGTGCCGACGTCAGCCGCGCCGGCGACGTTCGTCACCACTGCTTCGATGCGTTCCGCAATCCCGACCAGTGTATCGAAATCATCGCCGTAGACTTTGACCGCAAGATCGGCGCGCACGCCGGCGATGAGTTCGTTGAAGCGCATCTGGATCGGCTGTGTGAATTCGTAGTTGTTGCCGGGGATGGCGCGGGCAGCCGCCTCCACTTCCGCGACAAGTTGCGCCTTGGGCTTGCCCGGGTCCGGCCATTCCGGGCGCGGCTTGAGCATCACGAAGGTGTCAGCGACGTTCGGTGGCATCGGGTCCGTCGCAACCTCGGCGGTGCCGAGCTTGGCGAAAACGTGCGAGACCTCGGGAAACGCCATCAAACGCGCCTCCAGCATCTCCTGCATGCCGACGGCCTGGGTCAGACTGGTGCCGGGAATGCGCAGCGCGTGCACAGCCATATCACCCTCGTCGAGCTGGGGCACGAACTCCGTGCCCATGCGCGTGGCATACGCCGCCGACAGCAGAACCAGCACGGCAGCCGCGATCACCACCGTCCAGCGGCGGAGCAGCACGGCACGCAGCACCGGTTCGTAGAATCCGCGCGTGCGCTCCATGATGAAATTTTCCTGTACCTCGACCTTGCCGCTGACGAACAACGCCACCGCCGCCGGCACGGCAGTGATCGACAGCACCAGCGCCGCCAGCAGCGCCGTCACCACGGTGAAGGCCATGGGGTGGAACATTTTCCCTTCGACGCCGGTGAGCGCGAAGATCGGGATGTACACGATCAGGATGATGATCACGCCGAACACGCTCGGCCGGATCACCTCGACCGTAGCCTCGCGCACGATGCGCAACCGTTCCTTCAGATCCGGAATCGAGCCGTGCATGCGCTGATACACGCCCAGCTGATGCAGGCAGTTCTCGACGATGATCACCGCACCGTCGACGATCAGGCCGAAGTCCAGCGCGCCCAGGCTCATGAGATTGCCCGAGACCTGCGATTCGACCATGCCGGTGATGGTCATCAGCATGGCCACCGGGATTACCGCTGCGGTAATCAGGGCCGCGCGCCAGTTGCCGAGCAGCAGGAACAGCACGGCGATCACCAGCAGCGCGCCTTCGGCAAGGTTCTTTTGCACCGTGGCGATGGTCTTGTCGACCAGTGTGGTGCGATCATAGAGCGCATTCAACTCCACGCCGTCGGGCAACGATGGCTTGATGCTCTCCAGCCGTTCGGCCGTGGCGCGCGCGACTACGCGGCTGTTCTCCCCGACCAGCATGAACACCGTGCCCAGCACCACCTCCTTGCCGTCCTGGGTCGCCGCGCCGGTGCGCAGTTCGCTGCCGAGCGTCACCTCCGCCACATCGTCCAGGCGGACCGGCACGCTGTCGCGTTTGGCGACGGTGATACCGCGGATCTGCTCGATGCTGGCGAGCTGTCCGGGTGAACGGACCAGGTACTGGGCGCCATTGCGCTCGATGTAACCGGCGCCGGTATTGAGGTTGTTGCGCGCCAGCGCGGCCAGCAGATCCTGCAGGGTCAGCTCGAAGGCGAGCAGCCTGTCGGGATCGGCCAGAACATGGAACTGCCGGGTGTAACCGCCGATGGTGTTGACTTCCACCACACCCGGCGTCTGGCGCAGTTGCGGGCGCACGATCCAGTCCTGCACGGTGCGCAGGTCCATGGGCGTGATACCCGGATCAGTTGCCGTCACCGTGTACATGAAGATCTCGCCCAGGCCCGTGGCGATCGGTCCCATGGCCGGTTCGATGCCCGCCGGCAACTGCGCCTTCACCTGGGACAGGCGTTCACCGATGAGCTGGCGTGCCCAGTAGATGTCCGTGCCGTTCTCGAACACCACAGTGACCTGCGACAGTCCATAGCGCGACAGCGAACGCGTATTGGCCAGCCGCGGCAGGCCCGCCATTGCTGTTTCGATGGCGAAGGTGATGCGCTGCTCGGCCTCCAGCGGTGAATAGCCGGGCGCCGCGGTGTTGATCTGGACCTGGACATTGGTGACGTCCGGCACGGCGTCGATGGGCAGCCGGTTGAAGTTCCAGGCGCCCAGCGCGGCGACGCCCAGCGTGAGGATCAGCACCAGCCAGCGGTGCGCCAGCGCGGCGGCGATTATGCGGTTCAGCATGGCGTTTCCTCAATGATCGTGGCTGGCGCCGGATTTCTCGATGTCGGCCTTGATCAGATAGCTGTTGCCGGTGACGTATTCGCTGCCGGGCCCGAGACCGCCGAGCACCTCGGCCCATTCGCTGTTCTGCCTGCCGAGTTGCAGCATGCGCACTTCATAAGTCTCGCCGAAGCGCGCGAACACCACCTGGAAATCCCGGAAACGCTGCAGGGCGGACTGGCGCACGGCGAGCGCCGCGGCATGCTGCGCGACCGTCACCCCGGCGCGCACGAACTGGCCGGGGCGCAGCCGGCCTTCGGCGTTATCCAGAACCACCCGCGCCTGCACACTCTGGCTGGCGTGCGCGGTCAGCGGAGCCACCCAGTCGATGCGTCCGCTGATGCGCTCGCCGTTCAGGGTTTCGATGGTGGCCGGCTGACCGGCTTTCACCTGGCCTATATGTCGCGCGAACACATCCAGTTCTACCCACACTCGCGAGAGATCCACGATCACGAACAGCGGCGCCTCGCCGGTCGCCATGCCCGGTTGCACATCGCGTTTCAGGATCACGCCGCCGATGGGCGCGGTCAGCGTGTAGCTTTGCAAACTCTCGTTGCTCTGGACGCGTGCCAGCACCGATCCTTTGCGCACGTGTTCGCCCAATCGCGCATCGATGCTCTGAACGACGCCGGGAAAACGCGCGCGCACCTGCGCCAGCCGCTCCGGGTCGACCTGCACACGGCCGGTAAGGCTGAGCGTCTCGGTGATAATGGCGGGACCGGCGATTTCGGTCTCGATGCCGGCATCCTGTGCCAGCTCGTCCGGAATCGCAGTGCGGCCTTCGTAACTGGAAAAGTTCCAGCGGTAGGTCTTGCCGTCATGCCGCGCCGTGATGGCGACATCAAAGGAATGCGGCTCGGCGACCACGCCCTGCCCGCGCAGAAACCCCTTCAGGGGTTTGAAATCGAAACGCTCCACCTGCCCGTCCACGCGGGTCAGTTCGACAGTCACGTCGAGGGTGTCGGGCGCCAGCGGCGCATTGTTCCGGTACGCATAGACGTGAAATTCGGGTGGCACACCCGTTTCGTAGAGAGCCAGCTCGATGGCGAAACCGTCCTGCTCGAACCGCTTGCCGCCGTGCGGGCCTTTGGGGATTTCCGCTGCGACGGCTGCCGTGCCGTGCTGGTGCGCATCGTCGCCCGCCGCGCGGCTGGTCCCGAACGGTATAACGCCCAGCAGAACGCAGACGGTCAACACACTTCCGAAACTATTGCGGCTCATGGGTTGGCTCCATTCGTAGGCTCGACGCCGACGAGACGGTCGATCTCGATACGGGCGGCATGGTGTTCGACGACGGCTGACAACGCTTCGCTGCGCGCGTCCAGCAAGGTGTTCTGCGCCGCGCTCAGTTCCAGCAGCGAATAACGGCCGGCGGCGTAGCCCTGGCTGTAGTCGGCCAACGAATGTTCGGCGGCGGGGATTACGCGGTTCCGGTAGGTGTCGAAACGGTCGCGCGCATGCAGCAGTTCCTGATGCAGGCCATACAGGGTGGCGCGCACGGCCAGGCGCCGGTCCCGCGCGAGCAGCGGCTCACGCGCGGCGAGCGCCTCGGCTTCGTCCACATAGGGCCTTGCGCGGCGCGCGCCGCCGAGCGGCATGCGCAGCGACAACACCAGACCGAGATCGTCCCCCTCGTTCAGATGACGCAGGCCGGCGCTGACCTCAGGGTCGGTACGGCTGCGCGTGCGCGACAGCAATGTGCGCGCCGCTCCCAGGCGTTCGACCGTCGCCAGACGTGCGATGGCCGGATTGCGTTCGATCGACTGATCGAGCGTCGCGAAATCGGGGTCCGTTTCCAGCGTGTAGAGTTCCGCCCGCACCTGCGCGAAATCCGGTTCAAACGCGCCCCACATGACAGCCAGCTGGCGCCGCCCGTTGCCGAGCAGATGATCGGTTTCCTCCAGGGCGAGTTCGGCACGCGCCAGTTCTATCTGCACCCGGCCGAGTTCGCCGGCCGGCGCCTTGCCGAGGCGATGGCGTTGTTCCACCGCCCGTACCGTGCGCTGCATCAACGCGACGCGCTGCGTGGCGAGTTCGCGTTCGGCCTGGGCGCGTGCCAGCGTCAGGAAACGCCGCGC